>JAZOLU010000001.1:0-17969 GCA_045653425.1 Acutalibacteraceae bacterium
TACCGTGTAATCTACGGTTGCATCGAGGAGATCAAGGCGGCTATGAAGGGAATGCTCGCGCCCAAGGTCACCGAGCAGCTCAACGGTCACGCCGAGGTTCGTCAGGTTATCCACGTTCCGAACGTTGGATTTATCGCAGGCTCTTACGTGCTTGACGGTAAGATCGGAAGAAACAACCAGATCCGCGTTGTCAGAGACGGCATCGTGGTATTCGAGGATAAGATCTCGTCCCTCCGCAGATTCAAGGACGACGTTCGTGAGGTCGCAAGCGGCTACGAGAGCGGTATCGGACACGATCGCTTCAACGACATGAAGCCCGGCGACATTCTCGAGGCGTTCGTAATGGTCGAGGTGGAAAGATAAGCAAAGCTCCGCTTTGCAGTGATATTCGACCTTCGGTCGAGTGATATTTGACCTTCGGTCAAGTGATATTGAAACGTGCAGTTTCAGTGATATTATATTCGCCCTTAAACTTGGCAAAGCCAATATAACTTGGGCGAAGCCCAAATATAACTGCGTAGCAATATAACTCGCCTTTGGCGAATATAACTGAGGCGCACTTGCTTACGAAGTGCGCCTCTTGGGGGACTTTCTTTTTATCTTTTTGATGTGTTCCCCCTTTTATTTTTTGGCGAAATGTGCTATACTTTTTAGCGGGGTCGTGTGGCAAGTACCACCCAACCCCCGGAAGGAGAAAAACAATGCTGGAACTACAACACATCTCCTACGCCGTGACGGACGAAAACGGCGGCGAAAAAGAGATTCTGCACGATATCAACTTAACGGTGGACGAGCGGTTTGTGGCGTTTACCGGCCCCAACGGCGGCGGTAAATCCACACTGGCAAAGGTGATTGCGGGCATTTTGACCCCCACGGCGGGGCGCATTGTGCTGGACGGCGAGGATATTACCGCGCTGGATATTACCGAGCGCGCCCGCCGCGGGATTAGTTTTGCCTTTCAGCAACCGGTGCGGTTTAAGGGCATTACCGTGCACGACCTGCTCTCGCTGGCGGCGGGCGAGGCAATGTCCGTTACCCGCGCGTGCACCTATTTGTCGGAAGTGGGGCTGTGCGCCAAGGATTACATTCACCGCGAAGTGAACGCCAGTTTGTCCGGCGGCGAACTGAAACGCATTGAGATTGCCACCGTGATGATTCGCGGGACCAAACTTTCGGTGTTTGATGAGCCGGAAGCGGGCATTGATTTGTGGAGTTTTAACAACCTCATTCAGGTGTTTGAAAAGATGCACGAAAAAGAGGGCGGCTCCATTTTGATTATCTCGCACCAAGAACGCATTTTGAACATTGCGGACAAGCTGGTGGTGATTGCGGGCGGCGAAATTACCCGTACCGGCACACCCGCCGAGGTGATGCCGCATTTGTTGGGGCAAAACACGGCTTGCTCGGCGTTGACCGACAAGTTGAAGTAAGGGGGCTGCGGTATGGACAAAATTCAACAAACGTTACTTCAAGCCGTGGCTGAGTTGCACGACGTGCCGACGGGTGCGTATAACATTCGCGCAAACGGGCAAACGGCGGGGCGTAACACCACGGCGAACATTGATATTGTCACCAAAATGGATAAGGCGGGCATTGACATTCGTATTCGCCCCGGCACCAAAAACGAAAGCGTGCACATTCCGGTGGTGCTGAGCGAAAGCGGCTTACAGGAAATGGTGTATAACGACTTTTTTATTGGCGAGGACTGCGACGTTACCATTGTGGCGGGTTGCGGTATTCACAACGCGGGCGAGGACGAATCTCGTCACGATGGGATTCACACCTTTTACGTGGGCGAAAACGCCCGCGTGAAGTACGTGGAGCGGCATTACGGCGACGGGGACGGCAACGGCAAGCGGGTGATGAACCCCACCACCGTAATTCATTTGGAGGCGGGGGCGACGATGGAACTGGAAACCACGCAAATTAAGGGCGTGGATTCCACCGCGCGGGTAACCACCGCCACGGTGGGCGACGGCGCGACGTTGCTGATTTGCGAGAAACTGATGACCCACGGCGACCAGTTTGCCGACACGGATTTTACCGTGTATTTGAACGGCGAGGATTGCTCCGCCAACGTGATTTCCCGCTCGGTGGCGCGGGACAATTCCAAGCAACGGTTTGTTTCGCACATTTTTGGTAACGCGCGGTGCTCGGGGCATACCGAGTGCGACGCCATTTTGATGGACAACGCCAGCGTGTGCGCGGTACCGGAAATTACCGCCAACCATTTGGACGCCAGTTTGATTCACGAAGCCGCCATTGGCAAGATTGCGGGCGAACAACTCATTAAGTTGATGACCTTGGGACTGACCGAACAGGAAGCCGAAGAACAGATTGTGAACGGATTTTTAAAATAAACTCCATAAAAACACCGTGCCCCCGACTGTGTCGGGGGCACGGTGTTTTGTTTTATAAGTATTCGCCACACGTTACCCAAGCGGGGCTTTGGGGGCGGTTTGCTCCTCTGCCGCGACGGCAAGGAGGGTGTAACTCTTATCCTCATTTTGCTGCACGGTGTACCGCTGCACGTACTTACCCTTGTTTGCCGAGGGGGTAATGGCGTTTCCGCGCTCGTCCACCTCAATATCCGCCTCCGACACGTACGCCACCCGCACCGTGTAGGTGTCCCCTTTGCGGCGTACGGTATCCACCACCGGCACGTAACCGGAGGTGCTGAGCGTGAGCGGTACGTAATACACCTGTTTGTCGGCTACGTATTCCACCTCGCCCACCGTGTGGTGTTCGCGAATGGTATGGTTGCCGAACAGGGCGGTAAAGGATTTTTCTACGTCCGCTTGCGGCACCACCATACGCCACAGGGTTTCTTCCAACGGGTAACGGCAGGTGTCGTCTTTTTCGCGCAGTTGGCGAATACGCTCGGTTTCGGCAATGTCGTAAATTGCCGCCATAACCAGCGTGTCTTGGTCCTGCGTTTCGCCGGCGTTGTCAAACGGCGGCGGGCACATTTGCATTACAGGGTCCAAAAACAGGGACAGTTCTCGTTTAAGCGGGGTATCGTCGTTCCAGCGGCGTACCAGATTGATACCGCCCACCAGCGTGCTGATAACGCCAATGCAAGCAAACAACAACACCAAAAACCCCAGCGGGGCGGCATAGCGCAACCGACCGCGCCGTTTTTTTGCCGTGCGGCGCGTTGGTTTGGATGGCTGCTGTGCAATAGCGGGTGCCGTTTCGGTAACTTCCTCAAATTGGCGGGATTCGTCCATAGGGATGCCTCCTATCCATTACTCTATAAACAGCCGCAGGACAGACAAACTGCCCTCGGCGGGGGTTCCCAGTCCTAAAAAGCGGCGGTCGGGGCCGTATACGCGCACCGTATCGGTGACCTGTTGACCACCCAAACGCTCCAACGCCAACGCGCCGCCGTTGCCAAACCGCGTGGCTTGTGCCGCCGTGACGGTGACTGCCGCGCAGTGGGCAAACGCCGAGTCGGTGGGGCGCAGGTGGGCGGTGAGTTCCCCCGTACGCGCCAATGCCTCCCACTGTTCCAACGTGTGGCAGTCGTCCAGCGTGTAGCCCGCCGCCTCGCACCGCCGCAGGGCGGTGAGTATGGCACCGCAACCCAGAACGTTCCCCAAATCGTCACACAACGTGCGAATGTAGGTGCCGGCAGAACACGTGCAGGTAAAGGTGAGTTCTCCCGCCACGGGGTCGTACCCCTCCGGCTCCAACCGATAAATGGTGACGGGACGTGGCTCGCGCGGGATATCCACCCCTTGCCGCGCCAGTTCGTACAAACGGACACCGTCTTTTTTGAGCGCGGATACCATAGGCGGGATTTGCAAAATTTTGCCACGAAACGCGGGCAATGCCGCCAGCACCGCTGCGTAAGCAGGAAGCGGGGCATCGGTGGGGGTTACCTGCCCCCACACGTCCAGCGTGTTACTGCGAAAGCCAAACCGCAGCGTGGCGCGGTACGTTTTGTTATGCGTGGGTAACAACGGAATGGCGCGCGTGGCGCGACCCAACATAAGCGGCAACACGCCGGTGGCCATAGGGTCCAGCGTGCCGGCGTGACCGATTTTGCGTTCCCCCGTGATACGGCGCAACGCCGCGCAACAGGCAAACGAGGTCATCCCCGCGGGCTTGTCCACACACAAAATGCCCGTCATACGCGCTCCGCCGCCAAACGCGGCACCGCCGTGGCAATGGCACCGCGCAAGGCGGCAATCACCTCGTCCTCACTGCCGGAAAGCGTGCAACCCGCGGCGCGGGCGTGACCGCCGCCGCCAAGTAAAGCGCAAATGGCGGAAGCATCGGCATGCGCACCGGTGCGCACGCTGACTTTGTAACTGCCGTCGGCCTTTTGGCGCAGGGTGAGCCCCACCCACACGCCCTCAATTTGGCGCGGCAGCGGAGATAACCCCTCCATATCGTTTTCGCAGGCACCGCTTGCCTTCATCATTTGTTCCGTAATGCACATTACCGCCACGCGGTCGCCGTCAAAAAAGCGCATAGATTGCAACGCTTGTTGTTCCAGTGCCACGCGGGCGCGGGATTTAATGTCAAACATCGTGCGGTTAATCATTTCCGCGTTGGCACCGCACTCCATAAGCGATGCCGCCATACGGTGGGTGAGCGGCGTGGTGTTGCTATATTTAAAACAGCCCGTATCCGTGGCAATGCCGGTGAACAAACAGTTTGCCATAGCCGCATCCACCGTCACGCCCAGTTCCTCAATGACTTGGAATATCAGCATAGCGGTGGCACCCATTTTTGCGTCCAGCAACAGGTGTTGCTCAAATTCGCGGTGGGAGGCGTGATGGTCAATGCACAAGTCCGTGCGCGCGGCATAGGGTTGCAAACGCTCACCCAGCAACTGACTGTCCGCCACGTCCACGGCGCACACGAATGCCGGCTCAAAGTCGTCGTCCGCCAAGCCTTCCATTAAATAGTTGTATTTTTGGGGAATTGCATCGTGACACACCACGCGGGCGCGCTTGCCCAGCACCCGCAAGGCGCGGCACAGCGCAAAGCCGGAACCGAGGGTGTCCCCATCCGGAAAATGGTGGGTTAAAATGAGCACGTGGTCGGCGGTACTGAGCAGTGCCGCCGCCTCGCGGGCGGCAACACGGTTACTCATGGTCTTCCACGTCCTTTGTGCCCAACTGTTCCAGCGTGTGGGCAATGTGAGAACTGTACGCAATGGAATCGTCCGCCACAAAACGCAGTTCCGGCACGTGGCGCAGTTGTAGCGCGCGGCCCAGTTCGCGACGCATATAGCCCGCGGCGGAAACCAAGCCCTTTACCGCGGTTTTGGCGGCATCCAGCCCGTCCATCGCGCTGACGTGCACCGTGGCGTACGACATATCCCGCGTGACGTCCACCCGCACAATGGTGATAAGCCCCGATACACGCGGGTCTTTTACCGTGCGCAAAATGGCGGTTAGTTCCCGCATAATGTCCTCGCCGGTGCGGTCCATTCGATAACTCGGCATAACAACCTCCTGTTAATCGCGGTATTCCTCAATGATATACGTCTCGTAAATGTCGCCCTCTTGAATATCGGTGAATTTTTCCAAACCGATACCACATTCGTACCCCTGCGCCACTTCGCGCTGGTCGTCCTTAAAGCGTTTGAGCGATATCATTTTGTCGTCCCCAATGATGATGCCGTCACGCACGATGCGCAACAAGTCGTTACGGTAGACCTTGCCGTCCAGCACGTAGCAACCCGCCACCAAGCCGACGTTGGTGATGCGGTATACCTGACGCACTTCCGCACGGCCGTGCAGTACCTCGCGTGTTTTGGGAGCGAGCATACCTTTCATAGCGGATTCAATTTCGTCCAGGCAGTCGTAAATAATGCGGTACATACGCATATCCACACCCGCTTGCTCGGCGGCAACCTGCGCCAGCGGGTCGGGACGGACGTTAAAGCCCACAATAATGGCACCCGACGCTTGCGCCAGCATAACGTCGCTTTCGCTTACCGCGCCCACGGCACCGTGAATAACGCGCACGCGCACTTCCTCGTTGCTGAGTTTTTCCAGCGATTGCCGCAACGCTTCCACCGAACCTTGCACGTCGCCCTTGACAATAACAGGCAGTTCCTTGCGGTCGTTTTCTTGCATTTGGGCAAACAGGTTATCCAGCGTAACCTTTTGGTATTGCTTAAATACTTCCTCTTTGGCGGACTGCTTGCGCTGCTCCACCAATTCGCGTGCCAAGCGTTCATCGCTCACGGCGTTAAATTCGTCGCCCGCAGTGGGTACTTCCGAAAGACCCATAATTTCTACCGGAACCGACGGGCCGGCTTTGTTGACCTTGCGGCCGCAGTCGTCCGTCATAGCGCGGACACGACCAACGGCCGAACCCGCTACCACAATATCGCCCGCGTTGAGCGTGCCGTTTTGCACCAGCAGGGTGGCAATGGGGCCGCGGCCCTTATCCAGCCGCGCTTCAATAACCACACCCTTGGCGGCACGGGCGGGGTTGGCTTTGAGTTCGCGCATTTCCGCTACCAGCAACACCGATTCCAGCAATTGGTCCATACCTTGGCCGGTGAGTGCCGAGACCGGTACGCAAATGACATCGCCGCCCCATTCTTCCGGTACCAGTTCGTATTCCGTGAGTTGTTGGAGAATTTTATCCGGATTGGCGGTGGGTTTATCCATTTTGTTAATGGCAACAATGATGGACACGTTGGCGGCTTTGGCGTGGTTGATGGCTTCAATGGTTTGGGGCATAATGCCGTCGTCCGCTGCCACCACCAAAATGGCAATGTCCGTGGCCTGCGCGCCGCGGGCACGCATAGCGGTGAACGCCGCGTGACCGGGGGTGTCCAAAAACGTGATGGATTGCCCGTTCACCTGCGTGCGGTACGCGCCGATGTGCTGGGTGATGCCGCCCGCTTCGCCCGTGGTAACGTTGGTTTTGCGAATGGCGTCCAAAATGGAGGTTTTGCCGTGGTCTACGTGACCCATTACCACCACAACCGGGTCGCGTTGTTCCAGTTCGTCGTCCTCGTCTTCGTGGTCGTCAATAATGCGTTCCTCAATGGTGACCACCACTTCACGCTCTACCTTGGCGTGGAATTCCTCCGCCACCAAAAAGGCGGTATCAAAGTCAATTTCCTCGTTGGCGGTAACCATCATACCCAGTCCCATCAACTTTTTAATGACTTCCGCCACCGTGGCTTTTAAGCGCAGTGCCAGTTCCGTGACGGTGATGGTCTCGCCCACCGTGATGGTCATTTGCTTCTTTTGACGCTCCATTTGAATACGCTTTAAGCGTTCCGCCTCGGTTTCGCGGCGGCGCTGGGGCTTTTTGTATTGCTGGGATTTTTGGTTAATTTTTTGCTTTTTAACGGCACCGCCGTCCCCCCATACGCGGTTGGAGGTTTGCGCCATTACGTCAAACCGTTCGTCGTATTTATTGCCCACGTTGGTTTGCACCGTGCGGGTATCCACCGTGCGGCGCTCAATGGGGCCGCGGGTTTGCGGCGGGTTCTTCTTTTTCTTGGGCACTTGGTTGGGAACCAAATTGCCTGCGGCGGGTGTAGCGGGCGTTTCTGCCTTTTGCGCCGCCGGTGCGGGTTGCTCCGGTTGTGCCGGTGCGGCGAGTTCGGCTGCCTTTTTTTCGGCCGCGGCCGCTTCGCGGCGGCTGTCTGCCTCGGCAAAATAGTCGTCCAAATTCTCGCGATTGTATTTTTGAGTGAGGTAGTCAAAGACAATGTCCAGTTCTTCCTCTTGCAGCGCCGTCGCACTCTTTTTGGGCGTTTCCGAGAACCGACCAAGCAGGGCAATAATCTCCTTGGCCTGTACGCCGAAATCCTTAGCGACTTCGCTGACACGGTATTTAATCATCATAGCGGGATTCCTCCTCTTGCGTTAGTAAGGGGCGCAACGCCCGAATAAAGCCGATATCGGTGGTGGCGAGCACCGCCACCGGACGGGATGAGCCCACCGCGTGGGCAATGGCATCCTTCCCCAGCGGGACACGGTAAATGGGGTGCCTGGCCGCGGCAAACCGCAACTGCCGTGCGGTGCGCGGTGATGCATCCGCCGCGAGCATAAGCAACACTTGCGGTGCGCCGCACAGTGCCGTTGTAGCATCAAACCCCGTGGTGAGACGCCCGCAACGGCGGCACATACCCAACAGACCGGTAAGTTTATCCGTTGCCATTCGTTTGCAACGCCTCCAATTCGGCATACACTTCGTCCGGAATGCGGCAGGCAAACGCCTTTTCCAGCCGGCGCGCCTTGCGTGCCGCCGCCAAACAAGCCACGTCGTTTATGCACACGTAAGCACCGCGTCCCGCCTGTTTGCCGGTATGGTCTACCAACAAGTCGCCGGTGGGGGTTTTTACCACCCGCACCATTTCTTTTTTCGGTTTCATTTGGCCGCAACCCGTACATTTGCGGAGCGGCGTGCGTTTTACAGGTGCCATACGGCAACCCTCCCCAGACCAGTGTTGTTAAAATCAGCCCTCTTCGGCCGTGTCACTTTCTTCCCCGAAAAAGCCGCTTTCGGGACGTATATCAATTTTCCAGCCCGTGAGCCGTGCCGCCAAACGCGCGTTTTGACCCTTGTTGCCAATGGCAAGCGACAACTGCGCATCCGGCACCTTAACGTGGCACGCTTTGGCACCGTCCGGGTCCACTTCCACGCTTACCACTTTGGCGGGAGCCAAGGCGGCGGCAATAAACGCTTCCGGCTGTTCGCTGTATTCAATAATATCAATCTTTTCGCCGCCGAGTTCTTCCACAATCTCGGCCACGCGGGTGCCTTTGGCACCGATACACGCGCCCACGGCATCCACGTTTTCGTCGTGCGCGAGTACCGCCATCTTTGTGCGGGAGCCCGCCTCACGCGAGACGGCTTTGATTTCTACCGTGCCGTCAAAAATTTCGGGTACTTGCATTTCAAACAAACGCTTGACCAAGCCCGGATGGGTGCGGGAAATGAGCATACGCGGGCCTTTTTCCCCGTCTTTTACGTCCACAACGTATACTTTAACGTGCATACCCTCGCGCAGTTGTTCGTCCCCCACCTGCTCGGTTTTGGGTAAAATGGCTTCCACCTTGCCAATTTCCACCGTGGCGGAGCCGGTGCGCGGGTCTACCCGCGTGACCAGCGCCGTTACCAGTTCCTGGTTGTGGCGCTGCAATTCCAAGTAGCGTTGGCCACGCTCTGCTTCGCGAATGCCTTGGCGGATAACGTGTTTTGCCGTTTGTGCCGCAATGCGCCCAAACTGGCGGGTTTCCAGTTTGATTTCTACCGTGTCACCCACCTTGGCGTTGGGTTGGTAGCGCACCGCTTCCTCCGGTAAAAATTCTTCGTCCGGATTTTCCACTTCCTCCACCACGCGCTTGAACAGCGATACCGCAAATTCGCCGGTGGTCGGGTCCATTTTTACCAGAATGTTCTCTTCCCCGCCGTAATCTTTTTTTACAGCCAGCACAATGGCCGCTTGGATTTTTTCCAGCAAGTAGGCACCGTCAATGCCCTTTTCCTTTTCCAGCAGGCGCAGTGCCTCAAAAAATTCCGCGTTTCCAGTCATGTCGTGTCATTCCTCCGTTATACTATCTTTATCCCACTCATCCACTGCACGCACCGTTGCAATGTCCTTGCGGGAAAACTGCCGTTGTTCGCCATTTGCCGTTTCCAGCGTGAGGGTGCTGTCGTCACACGCAATTAGGGTGCCCACCCATTCCCGCACGCCGTTTTCCAACGGGCGGTAACATTTGACCGTGACCGCACAACCCGCAAACGCGGTGAAATGCTCCGGTCGGGTGAGTTCGCGTTCAATGCCGGGGGACATAACCTCCAAACAATACGATTGGGCAATGGGGTCTGCCTCGTCCAGCACCGGGTTGAGTGCGTGGGTGAGTGCCACGCAGTCGTCAATGCTCACACCACCGTCTTTGTCGATAACCACGCGCAAGAACCAATCCGCTCCCTCTTTGACAAAGCGGACGTCCCACAGCGTGAGACCCAACGGCTCTGCCAGCGGGGCGGCCAGTTCCCGACACACGGCGGCAATGCCGGCTGCGCCGGCGGTTTTTTTGTGTTGTGCCATACCATTTCTCCTTTGTGTGACAACAAATGGAAAGGAGCGGGTTGCCCCACTCCTTTACTACCATACTATCATCGTTTGTTAGTATAACACATCTTTCCAAAAAATGCAAGCATTTTTTTGGGAGGTGCGTTACTGCACGGGTTTTACCGCAAAGGAACGGGCTATCGCCTCGCGCCCTTCAAAAAGCGAGGTGAATTCCCCGCCCGCCAACATTTGTACCAGCAGGTTGCCCAGCGCCGTTGCCTCAATGGGGCCGGCGTACACCGCTTTGCCGGTGGCGGCAGCGGTGAGTTCGTTTAAATACCCGTCTTGGCAACCGCCGCCCACAATGTGCAAGCGGCTGTACGTTCTGCCGGTTACCTGCTCCATTTCGCGCACGGCTTTACCGTAACACCTCGCCAAACTGAGGTAAATGACTTTGCATACCTCGCCCACCGTTTGCGGCACGGCTTGCCCCGTTTCGCCGCACAATGCTTTGACCGCCTCTATCATACTGGCGGGGGCTAAAAACCGCATATCGTTGACATCCACCACCGAGCCGATGTCAGCGGCGCGCGCCATATCGGACAGTTCGCCAAAGCCGTATTCGTCGTTCAGTTCCCGCTTGACGGACTGCAACATCCACAAGCCCATAATGTTTTTGAGGTAACGGAAACGGTAGTCCACGCCGCCTTCGTTGGTAAAATTAAGCGCACGGCTCTCCTCGCTGCAATCGGGGCTCATTCGCTCCACGCCCAGCAGCGACCACGTGCCGGAACTGATGTACAGGAAATCGTCGTCGTTGGCGGGGACTGCCGCCACCGCGGAGGCGGTGTCGTGCGTGGCGGGCAACACCACGTTGCAGGTAAAGCCCACCTCTGCCGCTATCTCCGGCGTGAGCGCGCCCACCGTATCCCCCGGCATACCCAGCGTGCCGAATAAACGGCGCGGGAAACCCAGTTTGTCCAGCAAGGCGCCGTCCCAGTCCTTAGCGGCGGCATTTACCAAGTTGGTGGTGGTGGCAAGCGTATATTCATTGAGTGCCACGCCGGTAAGCCGATAGTGGAAGTAGGCGGGAATCATTAACAACTGCGCCGCTTGTTCCAGCAGTTCCGGTTGCTCCCGCTTTATGCTCATTAACTGGTACACGGTGTTGTACATCGCCTTTTGAATACCGGTGGCGGCGTACAATTCCTGTTCCGGTACGCGGGCATACACCAATTCGTCCATACCTTGCGTGCGGCTGTCGCGGTACGCCACTGTGTCGCCCAGCACCTGCCCCGCGGCATCCAGCAACACAAAGTCCACGCCCCACGTGTCAATACCCATGGACTGCGGAATCTTGCCCAGCGCGGCGCACTGTTTCATACCCTCCACAATGCCGGTAAACAAGCACTCGGTGTCCCAACACAGGTGGCCGTTTTTCTCCACCAAACCGTTTTTAAAACGGTGCACTTCTTCCAGCACCACGGTGCCGTTTTCCACGTGTGCCAAAATGTGACGGCCGCTGGACGCGCCAATGTCCACGGCGAGATAATAGGTGTAACTCATTATTCTTCTCCTTTCGGGTAAGGACTGCTTGTACCAAGTGGCAACACAAAAGCCAAAGGCGGTATATACTATGCTCTGTTGGCAGTATACCATACATTTATAAATAATTCCACCGTTTTAATGTTTACTCTTCCTTGTGGAAAAAAGAAACCAAAAAGACAACCATCCCAACGCCACTTACTACCATGCCTGCAACAGCAAGACCACCGTTAGTCCCAAACATATTTGTCAGATGCAACGAATTGCCAAAACATATCATCGCTATGCCAAGTAGCATCGTCTTAAATGATTTCATATAAATCCCCTTCGTTTATTTTTATGAGTTTGTGTAGCAAGAACTCCTTGGGTTTAGTATACCAAACCCTTTGCCGTTTCGCAAGGGGATTAGCGTAACAACCGCAAGCCTTTGGGGTAGCGGTTTTTCAGGCGGCCGCCCGCCACTTTGCCAAAGCCGGTGAGTATGCCGTCCACCGCCACGCCCGTCCAGCCGTCGGGGGCATCCACCGCCACCTCCTCCCCGCGCAAAAAGGCGAGCAAGCGGGGGTCTTGGTGCTGCCAATCCAGCAAACGGCGGCAATCCTGTGGGTGCGCCGATTGGAACAGGGCGTGCGCGGGTTCCCACCGTTCCGTGCGGCCCGCCGCGCGTTGCGCTGCCAAAACGCCCGCGGCGAGGATATGTACCCCCGTGGTAACGGGATATTCAGGCGGGAGCAGCCGCGCCGTGTCCCCCACCACCGCCAGCGTGCCCGCGGGCGGGGTGACAAAACAATCTTCCAACACGGCGCGCACGGGCGCGGGCGCATTGGTGGGCGGGGCGGGTATGTTGCTTGGTGTGGGTACCTCCCCCGCGCGGCGAAACAACGCTAAAAAGTGACCCTCCCCGCCGTTCCACGGCCACACGCGGCGGGCGTGGTGCAACGGGACGGTGCGGGCAAATGGCAACAACGCTGCTTCGCCAAACGGGGCAATGACCTCCGCGTCCAGTGCGGGTTCGCCAAACGGCACGGCGGCGGGCTCTAATGTAAAATCGGGGTGGGTGTGCAAAAAGCGCACCACCGCCCATTCGTTTTCCTCCGGTGCAAAGGTGCAGGTGGACAGTACCAGCCGCCCGCCGGGGCGCACACATTGCGCGGCGTTATGTAAAATTTCCGCCGAGCGCGCGGCGCATAACCGAACGTTGTCTTCACTCCACTGCGCGGCGGCTTCGGGTTCTTTGCGGAACATACCCTCCCCCGAACAGGGGACATCCGCCAGCACCGCGTGGAACCACGCGGGCAGCGCGGCGGCTACGCGGGCGGTATCCCCACACGAGACCACGGCGTTGCGCACGCCGCAACGCTCCACGTTAGCCGTGAGTATGCGGGCGCGGGCAGGGACGTATTCGTTTGCCCACAGCAGCCCCCCGCCTTGCAGTGCGGCGGCAATTTGGGTGGTTTTGCCGCCGGGGGCGGCGCACAAGTCCAACACGCGCTCGCCCGGTTGCGGGCGGAGTACGGTGACCGCCGACATAGCGGATGGTTCTTGCATATAATACGCACCGGCGTGGTGCAACGGGTCGCTCCCCGCGCGGAACGCCGCCGCGGTAACAAACCCCTCCGCCGAAAACGGCGTGGGTGTGAGTGATAACTCCAACAGTTCCGCCAAACGGGCGGGCGGGCATTTGAGCGTGTTGGCGCGCACACCGCGGGTGGTAAGCGGGGTGGATACCCACTCATAAAACGCGGCGGCGCGCGCACCTAACAGGCGCGTCATACGCTGCTCAAACAACGGGGGTAGTGTCATTTTGGTCTCCTCCAAAAAAGCCGCAGTTGCCTGCGGCTTTGGTGTGTTACTGTTCCGATTCTTTGCGGCGGCGGGTGCGCACCGAGCGTTTTTCACGCACGGGCGAGGGCTCGTCCAACGAAGCCATACGGTAGTCGCCCAACTCCCCAAGCAGTGAGGGGGTTTGCGCCAGTTCGGCGGCGGTTTCCTCTTCTTGCCGCATACGGCGAAGATGCAACCATTGCGGCAACATACATACCGGCAACAGGGCGGGTGACATATGGCGATAGATGGCTTCCCATACGGTTAAATCCGTTTCCATTGCCACGGTGCCGTCTGCCGCACCAAAAAAGTCCTGCAAATTAAGCGCAATGACAATAAAGCACACGCCCAGTACCGCCGCCACCGCCAGGGGAACAACTTTACCACGGCGCAACACCGCAAACAGGATAACGCACACCGTTATACCCGCTGTGGCGGCCGCCAGCGGTGCAGTGTTGTATGTGCCTGACGCGTTCATAGACCCAATGGCCACAATGGTGCCAATTTGGAAAAACAGGGTGATTGCCAGTAACACCCACATACACACGCGAGAAATGGATGCCCAAGTTTGCATAAACGTGCCTCCCTTTTTACAAGATGGGGATAGTGTACCCCATTTGCCCGCCGTTGTCACGGCGGTGTTTTGTTTATTCCAGTTCAAACGCGCCGGTGTACAAGCGGTAATACGTGCCGCGTTCCGCCAGCAGTTTTTCGTGGTTGCCGCGCTCAATAATGCGGCCGTGGTCCAACACCATAATGACATCCGCGTTGCGCACGGTGGACAAGCGGTGCGCAATGACAAACACGGTGCGGCCCTCCATTAACTTATCCATCCCGCGG
Source organism: Acutalibacteraceae bacterium (assembly GCA_045653425.1). Taxonomy (GTDB): domain Bacteria; phylum Bacillota; class Clostridia; order Oscillospirales; family Acutalibacteraceae; genus RGIG3009. Next base: position 14,222 of record JAZOLU010000001.1, read on the forward strand.
GAGACAATCGCCTCGGTGCGGGTATCTACCGACGAGGTGGCTTCGTCCAGTATCATAACCGGCGGGTCCGCCACCGCGGCGCGGGCAATGGCAATGAGTTGCCGCTGCCCTTGCGATAAATTGGCACCATTATTGGCAAGCAGGGTGGCGTAACCTTGCGGCAAGCGGGTAATGAAATCCGCCGCACCAACCAGTTCCGCCGCGGCGCGACATTCCTCGTCGGTGGCGTCCAGCCGCCCGTAACGGATGTTGTCCATTACCGTGCCGGTGAACAGGTTGGTTTCCTGCAACACAATGCCCAGGGAACGCCGTAAATCCGCCTTGCGGATTTTGTTGACGTTAATGCCGTCGTACCGAATTTTGCCGTCCGCAATATCGTAAAACCGATTGATGAGGTTGGTAATGGTGGTTTTGCCCGCGCCGGTTGCGCCCACAAACGCCACTTTTTGTTCCGGTTCGGCATACACCGAGACCCCGTGCAGTACGGGTTTGTTCGGCTCGTAGCCAAAATCCACGTCCGTTAAGGTAACGTTACCGCGCAACGGCGTGTAGGTAACACTGCCGTCTTCGTGGGGGTGTTTCCACGCCCAGCGGCCGGTGCGGCGGTCACATTCGCACACGTTGCCGTGTTCGTCAGTGGTGGCGTGTACCAAGGTGACGTAGCCCTCGTCCGTCTCAGGGGGTTCGTCCATCAGTGCAAACATACGCTCCGCACCCGCCAGTGCCATAGCCACGGCGTTGATTTGCTGAGAAAATTGGTTAATATTACCGGTGAACTGCTTGGTCATATTCAAAAACGGCACGGTGAGTGCCACCGAAAACGGCAACCCCGAAATGCTGAGGTTTGTGGCACCCGTGGCAATGAAAATACCGCCCGCCAGCGCGCACAACACGTACAACACGTTGCCGATGTTCATAATGATGGGGCCCAGCGCGTTGGCAAAGGCGTGGGCACGGTAACTGTCCTGGAACAGTTCTTCGTTAATGCGGTCAAAATCCGTGCCCACCTGCGCTTCGCGGCTGAACACCTTAACCACCTTTTGGCCGTTCATCATTTCCTGTACGTAGCCCTCGGTTTTGCCCACCGCCTGTTGCTGGCGCACAAAATACTTGGCGGAGCCGCCGCCGATTTTGCCGGATACGGCAAACATAAGCACCACGCCGCACAACACCAGCAACGTGAGCCACACACTGTAATACAACATAATGCCCAGCACCGTTACCACAATGACGGACGATTGCAACAAACTGGGCAACGATTGCGAAACCAACTGACGCAGGGTGTCAATATCGTTGGTGTAGTGGCTCATAATATCGCCGTGTTTGTGCGTGTCAAAATATTTGAGCGGTAAATTTTGCATACCGTTGAACATTTGACAACGCAGTTTGCTTAAAAAGCCCTGCGTGATATACGCCATTAACTGCCCCTGTACGGTGAGCAATGTCACCGACAACACGTACAACGTGATGAGCACCGCAATGAGGGGTAAAATTTCTGCCGTGGCGGCGCGCCAGTCGGTACTGCCGGCATCCAGATACTTGGTGATGACCGCCAACACGTTTTGCGTGAAAATGGCGGGAATGGCGGATACCAGCGACGAAAACACCGTGCAAAACACCGCCAGCGGCAACAACGCCGGATACGCGCGGAACAACAGTTTAACCACGCGAGCCAGCGCACGCACATTCAGTTTGCGTACACCGCGAGGTTGAGGACCGCGCATCGGCCCGTTCATCGGCTTACTCATTGTCCTCACCTCCGGTCACTTGTTGCTCATACACTTCGCGGTAAATGTCGCTGGTGCGCAACAATTCCTCGTGCGTGCCGGCGGCGGCAATGCCGCCATTGTTCATTACCAAAATTAAATCCGCATCCTGCACCGACGCCACGCGTTGGGCAATGATGATTTTGGTGGTTTCGGGAATGTACTGCTTAAAGCCCTGCCGAATGAGCGCATCCGTGCGGGTGTCCACCGCGCTGGTGGAGTCGTCCAAAATGAGGATTTTTGGGCGTTTGAGCAACGCGCGCGCAATGCACAACCGCTGCTTTTGACCGCCGGATACGTTAGTGCCGCCTTGCTCAATAAACGTGTCGTACCCGTCGGGGAACGCGCGCACAAATTCGTCCGCCTGTGCCAAGCGGCAAGCGGCTTCCAGTTCTTCGTCGGTGGCGGTTTCGTTGCCCCAACGCAAGTTTTCCTTAATGGTGCCGGAAAACAACAGATTTTTTTGCAGTACCATTGCCACCGCGCCGCGCAGGGTGTCCAAATCGTAGCGGCGCACGTCCACGCCGCCCACCAAAACGGTGCCCTCCGTAACGTCGTACAACCGCGGAATGAGTTGCACCAGCGTGGTTTTGCCCGAACCGGTACCGCCGAAAATACCCACTGTCATACCCGAACGAATGTGCAGGTTCACCGTTTCCAGCGCGTACCGCTCGGCGGTGGCGGCGTATTTGAAACTAACGCCCGTAAAATCAATGGAGCCGTCCGCCACCGTGGTAACGGGTGCAGTGGGGTTGTCCAGTTCCGGCGTTTCGCTTAACACTTCGCCAATGCGTTTTAGCGATTCCGCCGACATAGTGAGCATTACGTAAATCATAGACAACATCATTAGTTGCATTAAAATTTGCATACCGTAGGTGAGCATAGCGGTGATTTCGCCCACATTAATGAGCGTGCCGCCGCTGCCCACAATGAGCCGCGAACCCACCAGCAGCACGAACACCATATTAAAGTACACGCACACCTGCATAAGCGGGCTGTTGAGCGCGACCACCCGCTCGGCACGGGTAAAGTCGCGGCAGATATCGTCCGCCGCGGTGCGGAATTTTTCCTTTTCGTACTCTTCACGCGAGAAGCCCTTAACCACCCGCATACCGCGCACGTTTTCTTCAATGGATTCGTTAAGACGGTCGTACTTTTTGAACACGCGGCGGAACGCCGGCATGGCCTTGCGCGCCACCAGCAGCAAACCGCCCGCCAACACGGGAATGATAACCACAAACGAGGTGGCAAGCGCGCCGCCCATAATGTACGCCATAATTACCGAAAACACCAAAAGCAAGGGCGCGCGAATGGCAATGCGAATGGCCATTAAATACGCCATTTGGACGTTGTTGACGTCCGTTGTCAGGCGGGTGACCAGCGACGAGGTGGAGAATTTATCGATATTGCCGAACGAGAACCGCTGGATTTGGTGAAATACGTCGTGCCGCACGTTTTTGGCAAAACCCGCCGACGCCTTGGCACTGGTGAAGCCCGCCGCGCCGCCGCAACAAAGCGACAACAACGCCATAACGGCGAGTACGCCACCGATACGCACAATCTCCCCTACCGCGGCGCCCGCTTCAATGCGGTTGACCAGGTTGGCGGTGATGAACGGAATGAAACATTCAATTCCCGCTTCCAGCACGATAAATACCATCGTGAGCACGGAAGGCACACGGTATTCCCGCACACAGCGAAACAGCCGTTTGATGTTTTGCATACGTTTGCCTCTTTTCTTAAACATTGCTTGTCCTTTAATTAACCTTTATAGTTTACCACAATTTGGGCGGTAAATCAAGGCGGGAACACCCCAAAACCCGTGAATTTTTTGTGAATAGAAAATAAAAATCCCCCCGCATAGCGGGGGGTATTTCATTTTCGGGCATAGCCCTATGCGATACTGGCTGCGCACAAGTGCGCTTTTTATTGGCCTGCCAGCCACGCACCGATTATTTACTACCCGTAAACGGGTTCCGCGG
>JAZOLU010000002.1:0-18033 GCA_045653425.1 Acutalibacteraceae bacterium
AGGCAGATAAAAAGCCCCTTTAGGGGCAGCCGGTGAAAGTGTTGCGGTTGGCAAATCTTTCGGCGGGCCTATAGGCCCGGCCGGCATTATGCCCTAAGGGGGCAGTGCATACCACCGGCACGGCCGGTGGTTATGATTTACAAGCAAAAGGAGCATCCGTGCGGATGCTCCTTTGTTGCTATTTTCTGCGCCGTTTGGCGGTGGGCTTGGTAGGGGAGTTCGCTCTTTTCGGCGGTGGTACCAAGCAATCTTTGCCGGTGCCGATAAGGTCGGTTCGTCCTGCTTTGCGAAGTGCGTTTAGCACCAATGAGCGGTTTTCCGGACGAAAATATTGCAGCAGCGCGCGTTGTTCGGCCTTTTCCTGCGGCGTACGCGGCACATAAACCGATTCCATAGTGAACGGGTCCAGCCCGGTGTAAAACATACACGTGGAAACAGTGCCGGGGGTGGGGTAGAAGTCTTGCACTTGTTCCGGACGCAAATTTTCCCGCTTTAAGAACAAGGCCAGTTCAATGGCGTCTGCCGGCGTGCTGCCGGGGTGAGAGGACATTAAATACGGTACCAAATACTGTTGTTTGCCGACGGCTTTGGTTAACTCGTAAAACCGCTTTTTGAAGCGGTTGTACACCTCAATGGGTGGTTTACCCATACGTTGCAGTACGGCGCGGGAACAGTGCTCTGGAGCCACCTTTAACTGCCCGCTGACGTGGTGTTGCACCAATTCGCGGAAAAAGGTTTCGTCTTTGTCGTACACCAAATAGTCAAACCGAATACCGGAGCGGATAAACACCTTTTTTACCTTGGGTAACGCGCGCAGTTTGCGGAGCAGTGCCAAATAATCGCGGTGGTCCACCTGCACGGCAGGGCACTTTTCGGGTGCCAAACATTTTTTGGCGGCACAAGCGCCGTGGAGCAGCTGCTTTTCGCACGCGGGGGCGCGGAAGTTGGCGGTGGGGCCGCCCACGTCGTGAATGTACCCCTTAAAATCCGGTTGTCCCGTGATGGCGCGCGCTTCGGCAATCACCGAATCGTGACTGCGGCTGGTGACTTGCCGCCCTTGGTGGTATGCCAGCGAGCAGAAATTGCACGCCCCGAAACACCCGCGGTTGTGAATGATGGAAAACTTAACTTCCTCAATGCCGGGAACGCCGCCGGCGGATTTGTACGAGGGGTGGTAGTCCCGCATAAACGGCAGAGAATACACCGCGTCCATTTCTTCCGTGGTGAGCGGCGCGTGGGGCGGATTTTGCACCACAATGCGGTCGCCGTGGCGTTGAATAACCACCTTGCCGCGCACCGCGTCGTGTTCCTGTTGCTGAATACGGCAAGAGTCCGCATACAACCGCTTGCCTTGCTCGGTGGGCGCGCTGACCGCTTCAAATGTAGGACATTCCTTAACGGGGCCGGGTTTGTAATCCACCGTTCGCACCGCGTGGCACGTGCCGCGAATATCGGTAAGTGAGCGAATGTCCGCACCGTCACGCAGACGGTCGGCAATTTCCACCACGTGCTTTTCGCCCATACCGTACATAAGCAGGTCGGCATCGGCGTCCAGCAAAATGGAGGGGCGCACGGCATTGTCCCAGTAATCGTAATGGGCAAAGCGGCGCAGCGAGGCCTCAATTCCGCCAATGGCAAGGGGCGTTTCGGGGAACAGGCGGCGCAAGGCGCGGGAATACACAATAACGGCACGGTCGGGGCGCGCACCGGCGCGGCCGCCGGGGGTGTATGCATCGTCACTGCGGCGTTTTTTAGCGGCGGTGTAGTGCGCCACCATCGAGTCAATATTGCCGCCGTTCACCAAAAACGCATAGTGCGGCGCACCAAAGCGGGTATAGTCTGCGTCCGATTGCGGTTGCGGCAAAATGCACACACGGTAACCCGCGTGTTCCAGCACGCGGGAGATAATGGCGGTGCCGAACGAGGGATGGTCCACATACGCATCGCCCGTAACAATCACAAAATCCGGGCGGTCCCAGCCGCGGTCCAGCATTTCTTTTTGAGTAATGGGTAAAAACGGCATTGTGCGCCCTCCTTTGCTTTTCTTTTGGGTATTGTACCATACTTTTCGGCAGAAAACAACCGAGCAGAGGAGCGTGCCGCAAATTTTTCATTTTGGGTATTGCAAAATTGATAAAAAGAGTGTAAAATAACTATGCTCGCAGTGAGCAGATACCCGCCCGTGGCGAAGCTGGATATCGCAGTGGATTCCGATTCCAAAGGCCGGGGGTTCGAATCCCTCCGGGCGGGCCAAAAACAAAGCACACCACCCTTGCGGTGGTGTGCTTTGTTCTGCTCGGAGAGGTTGTAAATTGTGCATAAAACTAAGTATCCTTTTATTGACAAACGGCATGCGGCGCGGTATACTATCCTGTGGAGTAAAAGAAAATATTGACTAATTTAGCAGTATTTTCTTTTTTATATTCTGCGATAAAACGATAGGATAGTTGGGGAGGAAATACACATGGCAAAGACAAACATTGTGGACTGGAAAACAATTACGAGTTTTGTAATTGACGCTTTCGTTGGTTACGGAATCCCGCGTGAAGATGCGGAAATCTGTGCCGATGTTCTTTTGGAGAGCGACAAACGCGGTATTGAGTCGCACGGTGTTAACCGCTTTAAGCCGATTTATCTGGACCGTATCAAGGCGGGTATCCAGCAGGCGGTAACCAACTTTGAGATTATCAAGGAAACCTCCACCACCGCTGTGGTGGACGGGCATCACGGTATGGGTCAAGTGATTGGTCATAAGGCAATGAGCATGGCCATTGCCAAGGCCAAGGAATATGGTATGGGTATGGTTGTCGTCCGCAATTCCTGCCACTACGGTATTGCGGGTTACTACTCCTCGATGGCGACCAAGGCGGGCTGCATTGGTATGACGGGTACTAACGCCCGTCCTTCGGTGGCACCCACCCACGGTGTAGAGGGTATGTTCGGTACCAACCCGTTCACCATTGGTGTACCTACCGACGAGGCGTTTGATTTTAATTTTGACTGTGCTACCTCCATTACCCAAAACGGCAAGGTGGAATATTACGAGCGCATTGGGGAGGACGTGCACCCCGGCACCATCATCAGCATCGACGGTGAGGCCGTTGAGGGCGATGCCGGTGTGGCTCTTAAAAAGATTCGCGGCGGCACGGCGGCACTTACTACGCTGGGCGGCATTGGCGAGGCTCTTGGCGGCTACAAGGGGTACGGGTTTGCTTTGGCGGGGGAATTCTTCTCCTCCATTCTGCAAGACGGTGCCTACGGCAAAGACCTGGACGGCAAAGACGAAAACGGTAATATTCGCCCGTACCAGCTTGGTCATTGGTTTATTGCGATTGATACCGACCACTTCTTGGGCGAGGAGATTGCTCGCAAAAAGGCGGGGGACATTTGCCGTAGTATGCGCGCTTCCAAAAAAGCGCCGGGTGCGGAGCGCATTTACACCGCCGGTGAAAAAGAATATGAAATCCGTTTGGCGCGCGAATCTGGCGTTCCGATAAACGAGTCGGTGCAAAAGGAAATCACCGCTGTTCGCGACGAACTCGGTCTTACACAATACAAATTCCCGTGGGAGGATTAACAATGGATATTCGCGAAGAAGCACTGAAAAAGCATTACGAGTGGCAAGGGAAAATTGAAGTGATTTCCCGTGCACCCATCAATTCGCGGGAGGATTTGTCGCTGGCTTATACTCCCGGCGTTGCGCAACCCTGTTTGGAGATTAACAAGGACATCAGCAAATCGTATGAATTGACCCGCCGTTCCAACCTGGTTGCGGTGATAACGGACGGTACGGCGGTGCTCGGCTTGGGCGACATTGGGCCGGAAGCCGGTATGCCGGTGATGGAGGGCAAATGCGCCCTGTTCAAGGAATTTGCCGATGTGGATGCGTTCCCGCTTTGCATTAAGAGCAAGGACGTGGACGAAATTGTGCGCACCGTGTATTTGTTGTCCGGTTCGTTCGGTGGCATTAACTTGGAGGATATTTCTGCTCCGCGCTGCTTTGAAATTGAGAAAAAGTTAAAGGAAATTTGCGATATTCCCGTATTCCACGACGACCAACACGGTACCGCCATTGTGGTTGCCGCGGCGCTGATTAACGCCCTCAAACTGGTGAAGAAGCAGATTGGCACCATCCGTGTGGTGATTAACGGTGCCGGTTCGGCGGGCATTGCTATTGGCAAGCATTTAATGAATATGGGGGTAAAGAACCTTACTTTCTGTGACCGTTTTGGCATTATCTGTGAGGGTGACGAGAACAACAACCCCGCGCAAGAGGAAATTGCCAAGGTGACAAACCGCGAACACAAGCACGGTACGTTGGCGGATGCTCTTTGCGGTGCGGACGTGTTCATTGGCGTTTCGGCGCCCAATCTGGTTACCGAAGAAATGGTTAAGAGCATGGCGTCGGATGCCGTTTTGTTCCCGATGGCGAACCCCACGCCCGAAATTATGCCGGACAAAGCCAAGACGGCAGGCGCGCGGGTTGTTGGCACGGGTCGTTCCGATTTCCCCAACCAAATTAACAACGTGCTGGCTTTCCCCGGCATTTTCCGCGGTGCGCTGGATTGTCGCGCCTCTTGCATCAGCGAAGAAATGAAGGTCGCCACGTCTTACGCGCTGGCATCCTTAATTCCGGACGATGAGATTACCGAGGACAACATCATTGCTCCCGCGCTGGACAAGCGCGTGGCGCAAGTGGTTGCCGAGGCGGTAATCAAAGTTGCCAGAGAAACCGGCGTTGCCCGCAAATAAGTGTTAATTAAAAAACTCAACACACCGAATGGGGCACCCTCCGTAAGGAAGGTGCCTCAACTAAGTTTGCGCTTACGGGCAAGAGAGGTTATCTTCGATAGTGAAGTTTCGCCTTTGGTGAAGATGGGCAAACTTAACTTCACTTGGTCTTACAGACCAAACTTCGCTGCGAATAAAATGAGCAACTTCACTTTTACGACAGCAAAAACTTCACATTCCAAACAAGCGATAAACATTGTTTTGAGCGTAGTAATATTACCTTTCTCAAAGTATGTAACCCATTATGACACTTTCAATTCGTGAAAGTGTCTTTTTCTTTATAAAAATCGGAAGACAACTTCTTTACGAAGTGTCTCCCGTTTCGCGGCTTTTTATTTTTGTAATTTGGGGTTGTTGGTACGGTCGAGCAAGTAATCTATACTTACCTTATAGTAATCTGCCAGTTTAATAAGAATTTCTGCCGTCAAGGATATTACGCCTGTTTCATATTGCGAATAGGTATTTTGAGAAACATTTAAGTATTCGGCAATATCTTTTTGCTTTATATCGTTATCTTCTCGGATACCGCGCAAGTTCTTATATTGCATAATAATCACCTCAAAAATTATTATGCAATATCTGTAATTCAGATAAAATGTTTTTGTCGATGTTTGCCGCGCAAGAATTTTAAGGAGTGGAGATAAATGAAAAAAATTACAGCAATTATCGGGGTACTGCTTATGTTGATGGTTCCGGTTGGATGCAATGACAGCCATAACGATGACTTCCAACACCCTCCCGCAACAAGTCAAAAAACACAGTATAGCGAAGACCAAGTTTTATTCATGACACAAGACCGCTACGATATTGAAGGTGATCGGAACGAAGTATATGCCTATAATTATAAAGGTGATCTGTTGAATGCGTCCAATTTCTCAGCCCACATCGGTTACTATGCCGAAAACGGGTTGGCACCAGCTGCTGATCAATCCACTGGAAAAGTGGGCTTCGTTGATAAAGATGGCGTTTTTCAAATTGAGCCTGTATATGATGACGCGGCGCCGTTTTCTAAATATGGCATTGCACTTGTTAAGAAACAAATGGGCGATAGTTATTATGAAACTAAATGTGGGTATATAAATTCTAAGGGCGAGGAGATCGTACCATGTAAATATGATACCGCTACTAGCTTTTTTAACTGTGGTTATGCAATGGTCAGTATAGAAAAGCAATCGAATGATCCGGAAAATTACTTAATGGAAGACTGGAAACACTGCGTTATTGACACAAAAGGAAATGTGATTATTGAAATCGACGTGCAGACAGAAAAACGGCAACTCGAATATGTTTACTCGGACTATTTTATTTGCATAACAGAAAACGGTGCAGCTATATTCGATTATGCTAATAATCAGTTGGATGAAATAACATCTAATCTAAATGACGCACAATATGATACATATGTCTCTGACAAAGATTGTGTATACAAAATCACATATAAAAAAGCGGAAGGCGATACCTATAAAAAGGTAAAAAGCATGCGCTTTGACGGCAAAAAATTCATTGAAGACAAAAAGGATTATGAAATCTTATCAAAACGTGTTGCAACCACCCAAAGCGGAATGGGTTACGGAATAGTCAAGAGCGAAAAAACGGTGGTTCCATTTGAATATGACAGAATTGATCCTTATGGTGAATACTTTGTCGCGATAAAATATAAAGGAACAAACGGACATCCACAAACTTTTGATATATACGATAAAGATTACAATAAAACAGCAGAAAATCTTGATTATAACTTTTACGTTCGGTGGGAACCGTACGGCCCGCATTGCCAGCTGCCAAATGGATATTTTCAAATATATGTAGAAAAAGATTACGAAAACCTGTATGGAATTATTGATTATACCGGCAAAGTGATCGTTGAGCCTATTTTTAGCAGAGGAATCAATCTTTGCACTTACGAAGGTAACCGTTCTTTCGAGTGGTGATAACAATTTAAAAACAAAAAGCAGTTCTTCACGAAGAGTCTCCCTTTGGTGTGTTGAGTTTTTTGTATACGAAAACCCCTATGGTAGTTGTTTTCATTCTACCATAGGGGGTTGTTTTTTCTATTGCACGCGTAAAATTGTTTATTTAGCAAACCGGTGATAAGGTTATCGGCTGATACTTACGCCCATAACACCCATAATGACCTCGTTGGCAATGGCTTCAATTTTCACGTTGGCGAGGGTCTTGGTGGGGTCAAGGCGAATACGTTGTACCGTTGCGTGGTTGAACTCACTGAAATAGTAAGTTTCATTTTCCTTTTGCAAGGCGGGAACCAGCCAATCGTCAATGTTAATGGGGAAGATAAGTTTGGTGGTTGCCGTTTCGCCGTCGGCATACTCCACGGTAATGCGCACATTTTCCACCGCCGTTTGCATTTCGTTGGTGGTGGAGGTAAACAAAATCGCCAGTTCTTGTGCCGCGCCGTCCAGCGGAATGGTCATTTCCGTGGGGAAGTTATCCCATAACGACACACACGCCAAATTTTCATTTTCCGCCGGAGTGGCAAAGGGAATACCGGAATTGGTGTGGATGACACCGTTAGCAGAACGTAACGCGCTATCGTCCACATACAGACCATTGTGACCGTAATGGTTCCATTCCCAAGCATACCGACCGTTGGGGAACACACCAATAGAGTATCCTTCAGGTCTGGGGCTTAAGTACTCTTGATTGTGCACCTCCGTCATTTTGCAGTTAAAGAATTCGGAAATATCAATGGGGGTAAAGGGCTTATCTTCCAGCGGCTCTTGTTTTACTTCTTTTACAAGAACTTCATAATCGGCAGCCAGCCACGCATCATACTCGCCCGTCCTTGTGCGGATGAACAACGTATGATATCCCGCCATATCTTTGACTTTGGCATATATCTTGTTGCCCACAACGGTGATATCTTCCAGCGCGTTGTTTATGTCTTTATACTCTACAAACTCACCGTCATTCAGTTGGAACACAATCTCGTTACCTGCCAACACCTTATCAGAGTAGGTGAGGGTGGGCAGAGTGCCGATGCCGTGCAATACACGAAGCTGGAACCGACCGACTTTTTCCACTTCAATCATCAAGAAGCAGTTGTTCTGTCCCGGTTTAACGGTATACTCAACCGGCTCGCCATCCAACATAACACCCACAATGCTTGTGGAGAGCAGGGGGAGCTTAATGCACTTTTTGTGGGGACTTTCACAGTAAATATCAAAAATCTCCTGTGTGCCTTGTCTGTTGTAAACCAAAGAGATATCTTTCAAAGTCAAACTGGCATGATTCCAACTTTCGGGAATGTTGGGAGCAATGGTTACCGTTTCGTCCAGGGCGTTAAAACGGATACCAAACAGACCCTCAACAACAAGACGCAAATACACGCTGGTGGTGTCGGTGAAATCCCAGTCGCCGGCATCCCCGCCCATGGCAGACTGTACGTGGGTGGCCGTACCGGGATTTCTGCCGGTGAAATAGCAGTCCACAAGGCCGTCCAAAATTTCCTTACCCTTTTCCTTGAGCCCCAGTTGATAGTAGGCCAATGCCAAGCAGGCATTTTCGGAGGAGAAGATGCCACAAGTGGAATACTTTCTGGGATACCAGTTGGAGGAGTAGGCAAGCCGTCCACCCTGACCGGGAGTGGTAATGCTCTTAATGTAGTTTTCCGTGTATTTCAGCATCGTGTATGCCTGGAAATCATCCACCACATCGCAATCAATAGCCAAATAGGTGGTATTCAGCTCGGGAGAGGGGTGAACCATACAGTTGCCCATTGTATCAATGGATTCTGCAATGACACCACTGTCTGCCAGCCACAATTTTTTGTTGATTGCCGTCTTAATTTTCTCGGCACGTTTGATAAACACATCACTGGGCAGACCCAACTTTTGTGCAATTTTTGCCATCGCTACGTTGGCGCGGTAGTTATAGGCACTTGATTGAGCACAACCCGCACCGTTGTAGGAGTGGCCGTCGGAAATCCACGTGTTGAGGAAGTTTTGATACAATCCATCGTTATCGGGGTCAAAAATCCGTTCTTCCCAATCCAACATAGCGCAGAATTTGTCAAAGTACTCCCGCGCAATGTCCAAATTGCCGGACCATTCAATATAATACAGCATCATATCGAATCCGCATTCCTGCATATTGTAGTAAGGCAAGGTCAAACCCAAGAAATAAGGCAAATACCCATAGGTGTTTTCAATGCAGTGATACGGAGAAGGCCCATCGCCTTCTCGCGGCATAGTGCCGTCAAACCAAACGCGTTCTTCGCCCTCGGCCGGCTTTTCCACCAGTTGGTTTAAGTGAGCAGACATAGCCGCCTCCACGCGGTCACTCCAACCCAGCGCGGTGGGAGCGTACCAAGCTCTCCAACCTAAGAAAGGGGAGTGGTAGGCAAAGGTGCCGTGGTGGAAGGAATTTCTGTGGTACGATGCATCCAGCGCAATCACCGTGGGGGCAATGGTTAGGTCCAGAGGATTTTCGGGGGTGTTCAGGTTAATACACGTATGTTTTGCGCAAATCTGTTGCTTTACATAGGACGCGGGGTCTTCCATGGCCAACCACTTGTCCAATGTTTTTTCATCGGTGTTGTGGATAGCTACAAAATACCCGTCAAGTACGGTGCCTTGCTCAATCACAGACGAGATTTTTACAACGGCATCGTCCTCGTTTTCCGGTTTGCTACCCAAAAACAGGCCGGGCTGAAGCGTTTCCATTGCCTTGGCAGAGCCAACCTCAAACTTGGCGGGGAAAGTGGTACCAATCCACATAGAGCCGCCGTCTTGGTGGCGAACAAGGGCACGGTTGTTACCGATTTCCACCGTATTTTTTTCGCTGTCCAGTGCGGAGAAGAGACGACGAGGGTGAGTCGGTTCTTCAAAACGGCCGATGTAGTCGGTAACGCCGCCAAAGCCCGCGGCAAAAACCACCCGTTGGTCGGTGGCGATTCGGTAATGGACCAAAAATCCGTCATCGGGAAGAAGCGGATAGACCTCCATTTTTACCCGCACATCGGGAAAATAATTGGACATTTGGGACAGTTCATATTCCACCCAGCCGCTTTTGAATTCGGCAACCACATCTCCGGACTTGTGGAACCAACAAGAACTGTCATCCAGCCCGCTTGTGACCGCCGCTCTACTGTGGCCGGGGGTTAGAGCAAGGCCACTGGAAAGCACACCGCGTTTGGCAAAAGAACACCAGTCAAACGCGGTCCAGTCGGTTGTGGCGCCCATAATTTGGGGCGCATCGCCTACATAAGTAGCGTATTTAGATTCGTTAACGTCGTTTTGGTGAGAACCGTAAAGCAAACGGTTAAACAAATCCAAACTTCCGCTGATTGCAGAACCGTCTTTGGTAGGCGTATAGTGCGTTTTGGGATCCATACTTATAGTACCTCGTTTCTATCATTATAAATTGCCGTTTACACTATGCTGAGTATAGCATAAGTAAAGGCATAATGTCAACATTTTCCGTACATTTTTAGCAAAGGAAAATGTCGATTTTAAGTGCCTGTATAGTTGCCAAGATACCGTAAAGAGGGCCTGACGTTGATCAACGCCAGACCCAAAAACATTTTAGTATTTAACAATCTAATTAAAACGTGTCACTTAGTTTGACAATTCATCATTTTGACATAGATTCTTCGGTATACGGTGCCATGGTAAGACGTATAAAATACCCGCGGTCGTGGTCGCAAACAGGACACTTCTCCGGCGCCGCCTTGCCCGTAAATATGTGTCCGCAGTTTAGGCACATCCACTGACATTCCGCCTCGGCTACAAACAACTCGTTTTTCTCCAGCAACTCTGCCAATGCCAAAAAGCGGTCGCCGTGCGTTTTTTCAATGGCGGCAATCTGGTTAAACGAGGCCGCAATTTTCGGGAACCCCTCTTGCGCGGCCATATCAGCAAATGATTTGTATGCCGTGTGATATTCCTCGTATTCGTTGTGATGTGCCCGCCGCAACAGTTCCGCAACAGAAGGACTGATATCCACCGGATACCCTCCGTCAACCGTAATGGTTTCGCCGGTCATTTCTGTGAGGTGTTTATAAAAAATACCCGCGTGCTCCTTTTCTTGGTCGGCAGTAAAGCGGAATACGGCTTCCACCACATACAGGTTTTGCTTGCGTGCTTCCTCGGCGGCAAACGTGTATCGGTTACGCGCTTGACTTTCACCCGCAAATGCCCGCATTAGGTTGTCCTTGGTTGTGCTTTGCTTAAAATCAACTGACATAAAATCGCCTCCTTGCGGATAGTGTGGGTAAGTAGAGGAAAATTTATGCAACAATTGCCATAAAAGTTGACAAAAAGAGAAATAGGGGATATAATAAGAACAAATGTTCTTTGGTGGTGAGCAGATGGACCGGTGTATTTTACATTGTGATTGTAATAGTTTTTATGCATCGGTGGAATGTGTGTACCGTCCGGAATTGTGGAAGGTACCTATGGCCGTGTGTGGGGACCCGGTTAACCGCCACGGTATTGTGCTAGCCAAAAACGAACTCGCCAAAAAATACGGCATTGTCACGGCGGAAACGGTGTGGCAAGCGCGGCGCAAGTGTCCGGAATTGGTGCTGGTTGCTCCACACTTTGACCGGTACGATGATTTTTATCGGCGCATTAACGCGTTGTATTGCGAGTATACCGACCGTGTGGAGCCGTTTAGCATAGACGAATCGTGGCTGGATGTTACCGGCAGCCGATTGTTGTTTGGTGACGGTAAAACCATTGCCGATACCCTGCGCCACCGTGTGAGGGAAGAACTGGGCATCACCATTTCGGTGGGGGTGTCGTTTAACAAAACCTTTGCAAAACTGGGCAGTGATTATCGCAAGCCGGATGCCACCACCGTGCTCTCGCGTGAGACGTATCGGGAGTTGCTGTATCCGTTGCCTGTTTCGCGTTTTTTGTTTGTTGGCACATCCTCGGCGAACACATTGCAGGGTATGGGTATTCGCACCATTGGTGATTTGGCAACGGCCGACCGCGCATGTGTTTTGGCGGCACTGGGAAAACTCGGCGGTCAACTGCACGACTATGCTAACGGATTAGATACTACGCCGGTTCGGCTGTTCACCGACCGCCCCGATGCAAAATCCGTAGGTAACGGAATGACGTTTCGCAACGACTTAGTTACCGAGGAGGAACTGCGCCGCGGATTGCTGTATTTAACCGAGCCCGTGGCGGCGCGTTTACGTGGTGCGGGGCAACGGTGCACCACGTTGCAGTTAACGGTTAAATACCCGTCACTTAAAACCGTATCGCGCCAGCGCACACTGGCGCAGCCCACGGCTCTGGTATCGGAATTGTATGCCGCGGCGTGCGAACTGTTAAACGAGTGTCGGCAACCGGGGGTGCCGGTGCGCAGTTTAACCGTAACCGCGTGCCGGTTGGAAAAAGAGAACGAAAGTGAGCAGTTGTGTTTGTTTGACGCGGAGGATGCCGCAGACCGTCGGCGGCAAGAGACGCTGGAAACAGTAGTAGATACGCTTCGTGGTCGCTTTGGGGATGGCTCGGTGCGGCGGTGTGCCGTTCTGGACGGCGCGCCGTATACCGATGCTCCATCCAAGGAGGAAGCGGGTCCGGCGAAAAAGTAATGAGAAAGCGCGGTTTTTGCAAAAAATCTGTTGACAAACGCAGGAACAGACGATATAATAGGTAGCGTCGTTAATGTCCGGCACATCGTCGGTACGGCGCGATGTGGCCCGGTAGTTCAGCTGGTTAGAACGCTAGCCTGTCACGCTAGAGGTCGACGGTTCGAGCCCGTTCCGGGTCGCCATTTGCTGCTATAGCTCAGTCGGTAGAGCGCATCCTTGGTAAGGATGAGGTCACCAGTTCAAATCTGGTTAGCAGCTCCAAAAAACTCTCGTTCTTCGGAACGGGAGTTTTTTTATCCAAGCCGACAGGCTTGGTATATCATCACGCTTTAGCGTGTATATCATTGCCGCACGAGTGCGGCGCATCTCATCACACCGTAGGTGTGTATCAAAAAACGTCGGCTTGATGATATACAAAACTTCGTTTTGATGATATGCAATTCCTGCGGAATTGATGATATACAACGGCAAGCCGTTGATTTTATTAGTAGTTTATAGTATAATCATTTCAAAGGAAGTGAGATTATGCCCAAGAATTATTTGCTTGTATATTCCGAGCAACTTGCAACGGATATTGAATTGCTATGCCAAAATATTAAAGCACCATCAAACACATTGTTCCAAATCCGTAAAAGCTCAAGTAGTGTTTATGCAAATATTCGTGAAGCAAATTATGGACAAAGCAGGGCAGATATGCTTTCTAAATTTGAAATTGCTCTAAAAGAGTGTAGCGAAACAGAAGGTTGGTTGCAACTTTTATCCAATACAAATGCTATTGATAAAGATACATATAAAAAGTATCGCAACCTTTGTGGGCGTATAAGACGAATTTTAATTTCAAGTTGTAAAACTTTGAAGGAGAATTCGAAATGAACAAGGCAAAATATATAAGCAGTATTTTATTTAGCAGTTCCTTGAGCGAGAACTCTTATCTGAATGATTTACCTGTCATTAAATATCTTGCAGATAATAAAGAACTGAAATTTTCTTCCAATATTACTTTTTTCGTAGGAGAGAACGGTACGGGTAAATCTACCTTGTTGGAAGCAATCGCGGTTGCGTATGGTTTTAATGCTGAAGGTGGCACAAAAAACTTTTCGTTTTCGACTAAGGACACACATTCGGAACTTTCCGAGCATTTAACTCTAATTAAAAGGGATTATGCAAAAGACGGTTTCTTTTTAAGGGCAGAAAGTTTATATAATGCAGCCACGTATATTGACGAGGTCAAAGCAACTCACAACTATGGGAATGTTTCTTTGCACAATCAATCGCACGGGGAATGTTTTCTATCTGTTGTACAAAATCGCTTTAGCGGAAACGGTTTATATCTTTTAGACGAGCCCGAAGCGGCACTTTCTCCTATGCGTTTAATGACTTTAATTGTTGAAATGGATAGTCTGTTGAAAAACAATTCTCAATTTATAATTGCAACCCATTCACCGATTTTAATGGCATTTCCTAATGCTGAAATATTGCACTTTTCTCATTCGGGAATAGAGAAAGTAAAATATTACGAAACTGAGCATTATAAAACAACAAAGCTTTTTATTGAACAGCCGGAGATGATGATTCATCATTTAATTGATTCTAATAATTGAAAATAACGGTTTTTAGGCACATTTCATTCGTGCCATTAAGTTCAAAACACCCAAAAATCCCGTTCACGCAAGTGGGCGGGATTTTTACTTGGTGTACCAATAAAGCGAGAGAATCTCTAAAATTTGAGATTCTCTCGCTTTTAGGTTAATTTGAAAATTCCACTTCTTTTACATAGTCTATAAATGCTTTCAAACTTTTTGATATCCATTTGTTTTTATGTCACCATTGAACAATTGTTGCAGATGTTTGAAAAATCCAGCGGCAGCCAATTCACCAGCGACAAGGTTATGCTTTCTAAATAACGAATGAAAGGTTGCAAGTTTAAGAACTTGCAACCTTTATCTTGCGGCTTTGCTGCTTTTATGCTACAATACTTCAATAGGAGTTGATTATTATGGAATGGTGGCAGATTCTGCTTTGCGTTATTTTTAACGGTGTTTGGGTGTCTGCTTTTGTAAGTGAAATAATTGTTTTGCCTATTATCAATAATCGCAAGTATAAAGAGAAAAGAAAGCAATGGGATGAAGCGCATCCGGATTTAACCAGAATTCGATGCAAAGACTGTAAGTATTGTAAAAGCGAAACATATTATCAAACGCATTATCCCGCGAGAAGACCTGTTTATTGTAGGTTTTTAGGAAGAAAAATCAAATCCTCTTTTTTCTGTTTAATGGCAGAACCAACTGAGGGGTTTTATATAAGCAAAGAAAAAGCGGATATTAAACCGATAGAGGATGCGGAGGTTTATTTTTCTCCCTATGGTGATTGTTACCATTCCTCGTTATGTTGTCCAACAATACGTTCGGCATATCGCTACCGGGGACCGCGAGACCCTGGTTCTTGGCGTGCGGTTTCAGACCGCAGACCGTGTCGAAAATGCTGGGCGGAAAAAGACGGTGTTTTATATCCTAAACTCTAAGGTTTTAAAGAAATGTTCCGTTTTCTGTGAATGAAAGAAATAAGGATTGTGTTGAATTCTCGTTGCTGATGTGATACGCTTATAACGTGTTGCCGGTAATGGAAAGCGGGGGCGCGTGTTTGGATTGGTTTAGGCGCACCTGTATGAATGACATGAACTATCATATCTTGGATAAAGAGTTGCTTGTGGTTGAGGATTCGTCAGTGTTGTTTTTACCGTATTTGGTGGGTACTAACGCGCCGGAATTTGATAGGGAAACAACCGGCGTGTTTTTTGCTTTACGCCAAGAGCACACCGCGGTGCAAATGGCCAAAGCGATAATGGAAGGCGTGTGTTTTGTCCTTCGTAAAAACTGCGAGGATATTCTTTCCAAAGGAACACGAATTTCCGAAATTGTCGCCACCGGCGGTGGTGCCAAAAGTCCGGTATGGTGCCAGTTGCAGGCGGATATTACCGGCTTGCCGGTAAGCGTTCCGGCGGTGACCGAAGCAGCGTGTTTGGGCGCGGCGATGATTGCTGCTTGCAGCAACGGGCAATATCGTTCCTTAAACGATGCTGCTCAATGTGTAAAATTTGTTCGCCGTTATATGCCCAACAAAACCACGCAGATAGAAGAAAAATATCGAAAATTCGGCAAGCTTTATGAAGCTATGTTAACAATAAATCGGAAAGAGGGTTAACTATGAAAAGTTATACGATGAAAAAGGTAAACGGCACACCGGATTGGAACACCATTCCCGTTATAGCGATGGATACGTTTATGTGGACTGACCCTGTGGATATCACTGCCCAATCGCAAATTTGTTGGGATGAAAACTACATTTATGTGCGGCAGGAAGCAGTTGAACCCCATATTAAAATGGGGACTTTTCACCCGCTGTCCACAGTTTGCAGTGCTAGTTGTTTGGAGTTCTTTTTCCGTCCTACCGAGCGCGAAGAATACATTAATATTGAATACAATCCCGTTTGCAGTGTGTGGTTAGGTTACGGTATGGGAATTAAAGATAGATTCCGGATGATTAACCGCGATGTGAACAAACGGTTTCAAACTCAGGTGGAGTTTACCTCCAACGGTTGGGTGCTCACTTACCAAATTCCTATGAATTTTATACAGATGTTTTTCCCCGAATTTTCACCCAAGGAAGGGCTCAAAATGCACGGAAACGTCTACAAATGCGGTAAAGATACGGTAGAACCTCATTATCTTGTGTGGAATCCTATTGCCCCCGGCGCACCTTCGTTTCATCGGATTGAGTGCTTTGGGGAACTGATTTTCGGCGGCGTCGATTAAGCGGTTTTACAGGGGGCGACAGCAAGGCCGTCGAATAAAGGCGTCTGGTGAACGCTTTTTAAGCCCGGAAAAGAGTTTCTGGATACTCGAACGCACCCTTTGTGGGTGTAGTCGAGTATCCATTTTTGTGTGTTTCTCTACAAAGAAAATCTCTCAAACCCGCATAAACACTGGGTTTGAGAGATGATGGTGCGGGTAACAGGACTTGAACCTGCACAGCCTTGCGACCATTAGAACCTGAATCTAACGCGTCTGCCAATTCCGCCATACCCGCATATATAGTTGACTCAGCAACGCTTGTTATTATACCCTTAGGAGCAACGAATGTCAATACATTTTTGGAAAAAGTTTTGAGAATTCCGGTGGACAAAATGGTAAAAGTGAAAAAATAACAGATTGCCCCTTTACGATTGCGCAAAAAGGTGGTACAATGTGAAACAACGGTTATGTAAGGAGTTAGGATATGAAAATCTACGAGGAATTGGTTGCGCGTGGTCTGATTGCGCAAGTCACTAATGAGGAAGAAATTAAATCGATGATTAACGCGGGAAAAGCCACGTTTTATATTGGCTTTGACCCCACGGCGGATTCTTTGCACGTTGGTCATTTTATGGCACTTTGTTTGATGAAACGCTTGCAAATGGCCGGTAACAAACCGGTGGTACTCATTGGCGGCGGCACGGGTATGGTAGGTGACCCTTCGGGGAGAAGTGATATGCGCCAAATGATGACAACCGAAACCATTGCCCACAACTGTGACTGTTTCCGCAAGCAGATGGAGCGGTTTATTGACTTTGGTGAGGGTAAAGCCATTATGGTGAACAATGCCGACTGGTTGCTGGACCTGAATTACGTGGAATTGCTGCGTGAAGTGGGTGCTTGCTTCTCGGTGAACCGTATGTTGGCGGCAGAATGTTACAAACAACGTATGGAAAAAGGGTTGTCCTTTTTGGAATTCAACTATATGATTATGCAGTCGTACGACTTCTATCATCTTTTCAAAGAATACGGTTGCAATATGCAATTTGGCGGCGACGACCAGTGGTCGAATATGTTGGGCGGCACCGAGCTCATTCGCCGTAAATTGGGCAAAGACGCCCACGCAATGACCATTACGCTGCTGCTCAATTCCGAGGGTAAAAAGATGGGGAAAACCGCTTCCGGTGCGGTATGGCTGGACCCCAACAAAACCACGCCGTATGAGTTTTATCAGTATTGGCGCAACGTGGGGGATGCGGATGTTCTGAAATGCATTCGGATGCTCACGTTCTTGCCGTTGGAGCAGATTGACGCTATGGATTCGTGGGAGGGCGCGCAACTTAACCGTGCTAAGGAAATTTTGGCGGAAGAACTGACCACGTTGGTACACGGTGCGGAGGAAGCAAGAAAAGCAAAAGAGGCCACCGCAGCACTGTTTGCCGGCGGTGCGGACGACTCCAATATGCCCACGACGACGGTGGCGGTCGACCAACTGAACGACGGCGCCATTGGTATTATGGACCTGATGTTGCTGTGCGGGCTGACTCCCTCTAAGAGCGAGGCGCGCCGCTTAATTCAGCAGGGTGGCGTTTGCGTGGATGAGCGCAAGGTTGCGGACCCGAATGAAACCATCACTGCCGAAACGCTGAAAACGGGTGTCAAGATTCGTAAGGGTAAAAAGGTGTTTCATAAAGCCATCTTGGAATCATAACCACCAGTAAACTGGTGGTTTGCACAACCCCAAGAAGGGGTTGATACCGGCATAGCCCCTAAAAGGGGCACCGAACATTATCATCGCATCACACGCACTGCTACCCGTAAACGGGTAAAATGCCTGGTTTTCTCGGCTCCCTCTGAAGAGGGAGCTGGCGAGCGAATGCGAGA
>JAZOLU010000003.1:0-51151 GCA_045653425.1 Acutalibacteraceae bacterium
TGCCTTCTTTTACCTGCTGACCCGTGAACGGGTCAATATATTCTTTCATTGTCATCTGATCGCTCGATATATCTTCTTGCAATTGATTTCGGATATATTCTTGTATCTGCTTTTTATTGCGTCCCACCGTGTCTACGTAATATCCTCGACACCAAAAATGACGATTTCCGTACTTGTATTTCATATTCGCATACTTTTCAAATATCATCAAACTACTTTTTCCTTTGAGATATCCCATAATTTGCGATACGCTATACTTGGGCGGAATCGACACGAGCATATGTATGTGATCTTTGCACGCTTCGGCTTCGATGATTTCAATTTGCTTGTACTCACATAACTTTCGCAACATTATCCCTATATCGGCTTTAATTTTTCTGTAGATTATTTGGCGGCGGTATTTTGGTGCAAAAACTATGTGGTATTTGCAATTCCATTTTGTATGTGCTAAACTTTCTGTATCAAGTTTCACGACTTGGTTCCTCCTTCGTCTTTTGGTTGTGGTTGGCAAACCCACTCCTATTTTAGACGAAGGAGGATATTTTTTCTACCCATAGCTAAAGCTTTATGGTACCACCAGCACAGCTGGTGGTTTTTCCCTGCAAAGAAACAGACCGTTGCTTGCAAGCAACGGTCTGTTTGAGTAGGAAAACTTATTTGAGTTCGACTTTCGCACCGGCTTCTTCCAGTTTCTTCTGGATTTCTTCGGCTTCGTCTTTGCCGGCACCCTCTTTGATGGCTTTGGGTGCACCGTCAACCAAGTCCTTCGCCTCTTTCAGGCCGAGACCGGTGATTTCGCGAACCACTTTGATAACGTTAATCTTGTTCGGGCCGACTTCAGCCAGAATAACATCAAAGTCGCTCTTCTCCTCAGCGGCAGCAGCCGGAGCAGCGCCACCGGCCATAACGGCCACGGGAGCAGCAGCGGAAACGCCAAATTCCTCTTCAATCGCTTTTACGAGTTCGTTCAATTCCAGAACAGTCAGGGCTTTAATCTCTTCTACGAGATTGGTCACTTTTTCAGACATAAGTAATACCTCCATTTTTAATAATCATTTTTAATAAGATGCCAACGCGCTTTTACGCTTCGGCGGGAGCAGCCTCGCCCTTTTGCTCCGCAACAGCGTTCAGAGCACGAGCCAGACCTGCCACGGTGGCGTTCAAGCCACCCAGGAACATAGCCAGCAATACTTCTCTCGGCGGGACTTTGGCCAACGCTTTGACGGTAGCGGTGTCGATAACCTTACCCTCGAAGAAACCGGCCTTTACCTTGAAGTTTTCATTCTTCTCGGCGTACTCGCAGAGCAGTTTTGCGGCAGCCAGTTCGTCCTCCGCGGACGTGGCGAGAGCCGTGGAACCTTCCAACACACTCTTCAATTCACCATAACCGGCAGCTTCAGCGGCACGACCGAGCAGCGTGTTCTTTACAACCGCGTACTCAACGCCCGCCTCGCGCAGCTTGCGACGCAACACGGTGTCATCTGCAACCGTGATGCCTTCGTAACTGACAACGACACCGGATTTTGCTGCGTTCAGCTTTTCCGTGAGGGTTGCCACAAACTGTTGCTTTTCTTGCAATACTTTTTCACTCGGCATATTCTTATTTCACCTCCTGAAACGGTAAATGTTATGCCGTTTTCCAAAAAGAAACGCCTTTTCCGCTTACACAGAAAAGGCGTTGGATACACACGGATGTTCCCAAAAGAACAACATTGTGCATTCGACCTCGGCGGGCGGCAAGCCGTTAGACACCGAAAAACGGTGTACCCGCTGTCTGTGGAAGAACAGCAACATTGAGTATAACAGACTTTTTCAAAAAAAGCAAGTCTTTTTTTGCATTAACCAACCTTGGAGGGGTTGATTTTTACACCGGGGCCCATTGTGGACGCCACCACGCAGGAACGGATGTACTGGCCTTTGGCAGCCGCGGGTTTTGCGCGAACAATAGCACCCAACAGTGCATCAAAGTTTTCTTGCAACTTTTCCACGCCAAAAGACACCTTGCCAATGGGGCAGTGAATGATGTTGGTTTTGTCCAAACGGTACTCAATTTTACCCGCTTTCGCATCGGCAACTGCTTTTGCGACATCGGGGGTGACGGTACCGGCTTTGGGGTTGGGCATCAAGCCGCGGGGGCCGAGCACCTTACCCAAACGACCAACCAGACCCATCATATCGGGGCTGGCGATAACCACGTCAAAATCCATCCAGCCGCCGTTGATTTTGGCGACCAAATCGTCGGCACCGACATAATCGGCACCCGCATCCAGCGCCGCTTGATGCTTGTCTTCTTTGGCAAACACCAATACGCGCAGTTTTTTGCCGGTTCCGTGCGGCAGCACAACGGCGCCGCGAACCTGCTGGTCGGCGTGACGGCTGTCAACGCCCAATTTTACGTGAACTTCGACTGTTTCGTCGAACTTTGCTTTGCCGGTTTTTACGGCAATGTCCAGTGCTTCCGCCACGTCGTATTGAACGGCGCGGTCAATCAATTTGGCACTGTCAACATATTTCTTACCATGTTTCATAAGGTTATTTCCTGCCTGTTAGTTACCATCCACACGGCGCATTGCCGCGGTTGGCATGAGTGGTAAAATCGGAATGCTTAGTTGTTCCTCCCACCCGGAACACAGAATCAGTCGACAACTTCGACGCCCATGCTACGCGCGGTACCGGCCACCATACTCATAGCGGCTTCAATGTTCGCGGCGTTCAAGTCGGGCATTTTTGTCTCGGCGATTTTGCGAATTTGTTCCTTGGTAATCTTGGCAACCTTTGTTTTGTTCGGAACGCCGGATGCGGTTTCAATGCCGCAGGCCTTCTTAATAAGAACGGCTGCCGGAGGGGTCTTGGTGATAAAGGTGAACGAACGGTCGGCATACACGGTGATGATAACGGGAATGATAAGACCCGCATCGTTCTTTGTACGCTCGTTGAACTCCTTTGTGAACGCCATAATGTTTACGCCGTGCTGACCGAGGGCCGGACCAACAGGGGGCGCCGGCGGGGCTTTACCCGCCGGAATTTGCAGTTTGATGTACCCGGAAATCTTTTGAGCCATATTTCTTGCACCTCCAAAAATTGTGGTAAGGCGGTACGCGATAACGCTATGCCGCGTTTCGGCACCTCCCACAGTCGGAAAAGTGTCCGACGCACAGGAAAAGGGCGGTTGCCCGTTACCTCATTGTCTGTGGAATAAGCCGCGCTTATTCCATAAGTTCCGCCTGGTCCAGTTCCAGTTCCACCGGAGTTTCCCGACCGAACATAGAAACCGTGACACGTACGCGGTTCTTCTCCACGTCGAGCTCGTCTACGCGACCGCTGAAATTTTCCAGCGGGCCGTCGATGATGCGAACCATATCGCCCAGCACGTAGTTGATTTCGACCGGATGCTTTTCGACACCAAGCGCTGCCACTTCCTCATCCGTAAGCGGCGTTGGTTTGCCGTTGGGACCGACAAAACCGGTGCAGCCGCGCGTGTTGCGCACGACATACCACGATTCGTCTGTCATTACCATTTTTACCAGCACATAGCCCGGAAAAATTTTCCGTTCCACTTCGCGCTTTTGGCCGTCTTTAATCTCGGTTACCGTTTCCGTGGGAATCGAGATTTCGTGAATCCAATCTTGAAGTTTGCGGTTTTCCACAATCTTCTCCAAGTTGGTGGCCACTTTGTTTTCATAGCCGGAATAGGTGTGGACTACATACCATTTCGCTTCTTCTGCCATGGACCCACCTCCTACATTAACCCAGCATCAACTTGATAAGTTGGCCCAAGCCAAGGTCTATCAAGCAGATGAACGCGCCCAACAGAACGCACACCACCAACGTAACACCCGTGTTGCGAGTTGTTGCGGCAACGGTGGGCCAAGTGATTTTTTTGAACTCGCCCTTGACATCACGGAAAAACTTGGTGCTTTTTTGTGTAGCGGCATCGCTCTCGCCAGCTTTGGCATTGCGCGCCTTGCCCACAAAGAACAGAACGATACCCACCACCAGCAACACCACGGCAATAAAGAACGCAATCTTCTTGCCGGTGAGATTTTCTGCCGCGAAGAAACGGTTTAGCCAGTCACCAAACCCCAACGCAGACATATCTGCAAAAATGTTGAGACTGCTGAGAAAGGATACCAGAACTGTGAGAGCTCCGGCAATCGTTAGGATGATACCCCAAAAAAACATTGCGTATTGCTCCCTTCCGCTACTTACTTCGTTTCGCGATGCACAGTGTGCTTGCGGCAGAAGCGGCAGTACTTGTTCATTTCCAGTCTGTCCGGGTCGTTCTTCTTGTTTTTCATCGTGTTGTAGTTGCGTTGCTTGCATTCGTTACAAGCCAGGGTGATTTTGACTCTCATAACGGCACCTCCATAATTCCCAAGCGGGTTTTTTGAGCCTCCCTCAGGGGTGACAACCACGCCAAAAAAACGGCGCAAAAAAATAAACCCCTTTTGAGGTGCTTATACTATACCACAGTTTTTGCGCAAGGTCAACTGTTTTTTGAAAAATTTTTTCGCCGGCGGTTATTTATTAACCGAAAACAGGTGTTTGCAGAATTTTTGCACGCATATATTACCGTTGCGGCATTGATTTTTTGGAAAAATTGTGGTATGCTCGTATATACTACAATTAAAAGGAGGGGTCGGGCTTGGAAATTACGGTGAATGGTTTGCGCGTGCATTACCTGGACCAAGGCAACGGAACACATACCGTGCTGTTGCTCCACGGCTGGGGTGTTGACGGCAGCATATATCATCAAATTACCAACCACCTGGCCGGCTATTGCCGTGTACTGGTGCCCGACCTACCCGGTTTTGGCGGTTCCGAGGAGCCGCCTCGCCCGTGGACTCCCACCGAATACGGAGATTTTGTGCTCGCGTTTTGCGCGGCATTGGGGGTTTCGGAAGCGGTGGTAATGGGGCACTCCAACGGCGGCCGCATTTTAATTGACCTACTCTCGCGGGAGGAATGCCCTCTTACCGTACGCAAAGCGATACTGCTGGATTCTGCCGGCATCCCCGCGCGCCACTCGCTGAAATACTACTTGCGGGTATACACGTTTAAAGCCGTTAAACGCGTGTGCGCTCTGCCCGGTATCCGTCACCTGTTCCCCAACGCGGCGGAAAAGGCACGGAGGCGGTTTGGTTCGGCGGATTACCGGCAAGCCAGCCCCATTATGCGCCAAAGTATGGTGTTGGCGTTAAAAACCGACTGTACGCCGTTGCTTTCGCGTATCCGCGCCTCCACCCTGCTGATTTGGGGACGAGACGACACCGCCACACCGCTGCGTGACGGGCAACTGATGGAACGGCACATCCCCGATGCGGGGTTGGTGGTGCTGGAAGGCGGGCATTACGCCTTTGCACAAAACATTGGCCAATGCCGCCGTGTTTTGGATTCCTTTCTTAAAGGAGAATGAGTATGGAAACCGCTTGGAAATTGGCGATGCTTGTGTGCGCCGCCGCCGCGTTTGCGGTGCGGTCGCTGTATTTTATTCATATGTTGCAACTGAACTCCTATCGCGGGGAACGGTACCGCCGCTGGTGTCGCGAAAACGACAGTCGCTTGGTAAACGTACGCGCGTTACTGCCCGCACTGTTATTGCCGGCTATGTATCTGCCCGCGGTATACGCTTATGCCGTATCGGCGGTAATATTGGCACTCACATTGGTGCTCAACCTGCCAAAAAAAGCGAAAAAGCCGCTGGTTATCACCGCACGCGTTAAACGGCTGATGGCGTTGTTGTACGGGTTGTTCGCCGCGGCACTGGTGGGGTTGGGACTCCTCTCCCCTTTACGTTGTATTGGGTTTACTGCTGTATTATCCCTATTGCCTTGGTTATGGGTAGGGGTGGTAAACCGGCTGATAAAACCGTTGGAAACCGCCATTGCCAACGGCTATGTGCGCGATGCACGGCGGCGGCTGGCATCGTTGCCGCACCTTACCGTGGTGGGCATTACGGGCAGTTACGGTAAAACCAGCACCAAGAATTTTTTGCACGCGTTGCTTTCAGTGAAGTACAACGTGCTAATGACGCCGGAAAGTTACAACACCACGATGGGTGTGGTGCGCACCATTCGTGAGCGGTTGAAACCCTCGCACGAAATTTTTATTGCCGAGATGGGTGCCAAAAATGCGGGCGATATTCGGGAAATTTGTGATTTGGTGCGCCCGAAGTACGGCGTGCTCACCTCCATTGGCGAGCAACATTTGGAAACCTTTAAGACGTTAGAGACCATTATTAACACCAAATTTGAACTGGCAGACGCTTTGCCGAAAGACGGGTATTTATTTGCGAACGGCGACAACCCGCATATCTGCGAACGGCTGGCGCAACGCACCGCCGCGGTACCGGTAATGACTTACGGGCTGGACGGCGGCGATTGCACCGCCACCATTCAGCGGGTAGATACCACCGGTTGTACCTTTACCGTAACGGTAGACGGACAAACGCAACAATTTACCACCAAATTACTGGGTGCACACACCATTCAGAATTTGGCGGGGTGTATTGCCGTGGCGGTGCGGCTGGGCATTCCGCTGAGTGAATTGGTGTATGCGGTGCGGATGCTTCGCCCGGTGGAGCACCGCTTACAACTGTTGCCCAACGGGTTTATTGACGATGCCTACAACGCCAACCCCAGTGGGTTTCGCAGTGCGTTGGACGTGTTAAGCGCATTTGATGCCCAGCGTGTGTTGGTGACACCGGGAATGGTGGAACTGGGCGAGCGGCAAGAATCGCTCAACCGCGAGTTGGGCGCTTACGCCGCCATGCGGTGCGATTATGCCGTGCTGGTGGGCAAAAAACAAGCACCGCCGCTTAAAGAAGGGTTACTCTCCGCCGGTTTTCCGCCGGAGCGGTTGTTTGTGGTAAATACGTTGCAGGATGGTTTGGCGGTACTGTCGACACTCCCCCCCGCCGTGCGCCGCATTGTGTTGTTGGAAAACGACCTACCCGATAACTTTTGAAAGGTGATATGACTATGAAAACGAAAGTTGCCATCCTGTTTGGTGGACGCAGTGTAGAACACGAAGTCTCGATTATTACCGGTATTCAGGCGTTCAGTGCGCTGGACCGCACCAAATATGAACCGCTGGTGCTGTACATTACCAAAGACAATCAATTTTACACAGGCGAAGTGCTGGAACATATTGAAAGTTACCGCGACTTGCCCGCCGCGCTTGCCACCGCCACGCGCGTGGTGCCGGTAGCGGGTGCTAACGGCGTGGAGTTGGTGCGTTACCCCGCCAAACGGTGGGGCAACAACACGGTAGCCACCTTTGAAGTGGCGATTCCCGCGGTGCACGGCACCAACGTGGAGGACGGTACGCTAATGGGACTGCTGGAAATGCTGAACGTTCCCTACACGGGATGCGATTTGGCTTCCTCAGCATTGGGAATGGACAAATTTTTAATGAAATCCGTGTTGCGCGATGCGGGACTACCGGTGCTGGATGCGCTTTCGTTTTCCGGCAAAGTGTATGCGCAAGACAGCGACAAAGTGCTGAATCGGTTGGAGGAATCCATTGGCTATCCCGCCATTGTGAAACCGGTAAACCTGGGTTCTTCCGTGGGGATTGCCCGCGCGGACAACCGCGAGGCATTGGTGTCTGCACTGGACAACGCCTTTGGTTACGCGCCGCGTGTGTTGGTGGAGCAAGCCATTACCCCACTGCGGGAGATTAACTGCTCCGTACTGGGCGATACGGATGCCGCCCGCGCCTCGGTGTGCGAAGAACCGGTAAGTTGTGACGAAATTCTGAGTTACAAAGATAAGTATTTAAGCGGCGGCAAATCTTCAAAATCCGGCGGTATGGCGGATTTGAAGCGGCGTTGTCCCGCCGATATTCCGGAAGAATTGGCAGAGCAAGTACGCACCCTGGCGGTAAAAACGTTCCGCGCCTTGGGTTGCGGCGGCGTGGCACGCGTGGACTTTTTGAACAACCCCGAAACGGGCGAATTGTGGGTAAACGAAATTAACACCATTCCCGGTTCGCTGTCGTTTTATTTGTGGGAAGCCACCGGTTTGCCGTTCAACCAACTGCTGGATGAGATGATTGCGCTGGCTTTCAAACGGCAACGCAACCGCGAGGCATTGCAATTTGATTACAATACCAATTTGCTATCCACGGTGTCGCTGGGCGGTGCCAAGGGTGCCAAAGGCGGCAAACTGTAATATCCTCTGTCCGAAAAAAGTAGAGAAGCCCCCGAAAAGCCAAACGCTTTTCGGGGGCTATTGTTATGCGAAAAACTGCGCAAGTTGGTTAAGTATCTTCTTCCACAATAAAGCATACGCCATCCATTTCGCTAAGAGACCGAATTAACGCAGGATTAAGAACAGAACTGCGCACCAACAACTGCAACCCAACGTGACCGTTGCAACTGCTTTTGGGTGCCACAATTTGTACCGTGAGCGTTTCCCCCAACAAAGCGCGAATTTCCTCCACCAAGATGCCGGTGTTGCCGATTTCCGATACTTCCACATACAAACTGCTGAGCAACTTGCGTTTGTATTCCACACGACCCAACAACGGTACCAACAACAAACAAAGCGCCGACGCCGCAATGGCACCGACATAAAACCCATAGCCCACCGCAATACCAATGGATGCCGTGGCCCACATACCGGCGGCCGTGGTTAATCCCGTGACAATGGCGTGGTTACGCACCAAGATGGTGCCTGCGCCCAAAAAACCGATGCCGGAAACTACCTGTGCGGAAATACGAAACACATCACCGGTATAGCCCAACACTTGCACCGCGTACAACCCGGTAAGCGAGGTGAGTGCCGCACCCAAGCATACCAAAATGTGGGTACGCATACCGGCGGCACGACCGTGCCGACCGCGTTCGCTGCCGATAAGGCCGCCGAGAGCTGCCGCCAGCACAACACGAGCAAGTACCGACCAAATGTTAAACCCGTTCAAAATAGCGATAATTTCTTCCATGGGTTGCCCCTTTCCCGACAACAAAAAAACAAAAGCGCGAAAAGGCAGGCGTTCCTACTTTTTCGCTACACCGTTCTCTGTGGTCGACAAATTCATATTCTCACCCACAGTATACGGAATTTTTTCACCATTGTCAAGAAAAAGTGAAGAAGCCACGGTTTGTTGTAACAAACCGCGGCTTCCGAAATGTGACTGAAAGGATGTGTCAGCGATTATCTACCTTAATCTCACCACGTACCATTACCAGTACGATATTGAACTCATCATCCACTACCAACAAGTCCGCCAATTTTCCGGCTTGAATGGAACCGGTCTCGTTATCTACACGAATGGCACGAGCCGGATTGATGGTAGCCGACTTCACCGCCTGCTTAACCGGAACGCCAAACCGAATGACGTTTTTGAGTTCGTCATACAGATTGGAAGTGGATGCGGCAATGGTACCGTCCGCCAACAGGGCTTTGCCGTCACGCACATACACCGTCAAACCACCCAAGTCGTACTCGCCGTCTACGTGGCCGGCAGCACTCATCGAGTCGCTGACAATCACGGAATTGTCCTCGCCCAACTGCGCAAATGCAATGCGCAGTGCGGCGGGATGAATGTGGAAACCGTCGCAAATTAATTCGGCACGCACACCGTACCGACGAGCGTTGTCGAACACCGCCCCGACCACACCGGGACTGCGGTGTGTCAAACCACTCTGCGCGTTGTACAAATGCGTAACGTGGCGCACGCCCCAACCAAAGGCAGCACACGCCTCGTCGTAATCTGCCGCCGTGTGAGCGATTGACACCGGACATACGGGCTGAATTTGTTCCACAAACGCTTGCGCACCGTCCAATTCAGGCGCAATATCCACTACCTTAATCAGTCCGCCGCAACTTTCGTTGAGTTTTGTGAATTCCTCTATATTGGGAACGCGGACATAGGCGGGGTTTTGCGCGCCTTTTTTGGACATCGCAATATACGGCCCTTCCATATTCACACCGTGAATATACGCGCCGGAAACCGTGTCCCGCGCGGAGGCGACGTTGCGAAAAATGGTCTGCAATTCCTCAAACGACAGTGTCATTGAGGTGGGGCAGAACGAAGTGACGCCGCGCTGTACCAAACAACGGGACATCGCCTCCAATGCTTCCGGCGTTGCCTCACTGGTATCGTGCCCACCACAACCGTGAATATGTATATCTACCAAGCCGGGGAGCACGGTATATCCTGTCAAATCCAGCACATCGTCGCCGGTGGTGCGCGTATCCACCGCCGCAATGCGGTCGCCTGTTACCGTAATATTTAACTGTTCTTTTTCAAATTGGTCATTATAAATAATCGCGTTTTTTAATAACATACCCCGTCTCCTTTTATTATGCGCCGCTACTTACTCATTCCCGACGAGCGTATCCTTGGATTGCTCGACGTTGCTCACCCACAACACCACGGTGTCCCCCACTTTAATGGGCGCACCGGCGGCGGGCTGGCTCTTTTCTACCGCGCCTTTTTCCAAGTCCGATACTTGTAATAATAAACTTTCGCCCACTTGGTAACCCAGTGCTTTCAAATACAGGCGCGCGTGTGTTTCTGACCAACCGGTCACATCCGGCATAGTACCCTCCAGCGGACCGGCACTGATAACCACGTTAATGGGCGTGCCACGCTCCACTTTGTCACCGGGGGCGGGCGTTTGCGAAACAATTTGCCCTTTCGGGAACGTATCACTGTATTCGTAGCCCTTTAGTACCACTTTCATTTGTCCCGACAAAACCATTCCCTGCGCCACTTCCAAATCCGTTCCACGCAGTTCTGCCACCTCAAACAACGCCTTGCCGGTGCCAATGGTACCCACTGTGTCGGTAGAGGTGGTAGGTTTCATAGTTAAGCTGGGTTGGGTCACCGTGGTGGTCGGCGCACTGCCGCCGAAATTGATATACCCCAAACCACTGAGCGCAAATACCGCCACAATTGCCAACGCCACGGCTACCACGCCGAAAATTAACCACAAGTACGGGAAACGTTTTTCCTGTTTCATAGGTTCTTCCTCCGTTTCACGCAACGAAGCCACTGCCTGTGTTGCCGATAACTCATCCAACAACTGTTCCGCTGTACGGGTACGGTAACCGACGGACAAGCGCAGGGCGCGTTGCAAACTTTCCTTAATATACGGCGGTAACGTGTCCGCCACCTCGGCGGGCATCATTAACTCGTCACCGCGTTTGGCACGTTGTGCTGCTTCGGCCGGTGCGCGACCGGTAAGCGCAAAATACATCGTTGCCGCCACACCGTACACATCCGTAGCGGCAGTGCAGGTTGCCCCGTTTTCGTACTGCTCCGGCGCGGCAAAACCCGCCACACGGCTGGGTTTGCCCACGCCGCTTTCGGTGCGTACTTCCGTAATGGCAAAGTTTTTCAGACACAAATGCCCTTCATTATCCACCAACACGTTTTTGGGCGATATTGCCAAATGCAACATACCGGTGGCATGAATGGTGACCAGTGCCTGAATAAGCGGAAGAAACATACGGCGTACTTCCTCCACCGGCAGCTTGCCGCCGCGTTTCTCCACGTATTTTTCCAAACTAACGCCTTCGCAATACGTGCTGACACTGTATGCCGTGCCGTTTTCTTCAAAAATATCATACGACGGTACCACCGCCAACACGTCGCGCAGGTGGGCTACCGCTCGCGCCAAATTCAAAAACTTGGTGCGGCAAACCGAAAACACATTCTCGTTGCCGCCCACGGGAGTAACCTCGGTGTGTGCGCGCTGTGCCAACAACGGCGGAAAAAACTCGCGAACGGTAACGCGGCTATTGTCCTGTCGGTCCAGCCCGATGTACACCGCACTGTCACCGCCGATTTCCAGTACACGACCTATTAAATAACGACCGTTCAGCAACGTGCGCACCGGCAAATATTCCGGCGGATTAACTCCCGCTATGGGATATCCACACTGCCGACAAGCGGCATCGCCTTCCGTTAACGGGTTCATACAACCCATACAACGTTTTTCGGAACTCATGGATTTTCCTCCTTACTCCAATGACTGCCGCAGTTTGAGTTGACGAATATCGCGCCCTGCACACACCAGCGGCTGGAACGTACCGGTCACACGGGAAGCAATTTGCTCGCCGTAGCGTTCGGTTAACTCTTTTTGATTTAAATTGGTGCTGATAATGGTGGGTTTGCCCGCCAACATCCGCTCGTTAATGATATTGTATAGCGCAGAAGTATAAAAAGAACTGGAAAATTCCGTGCCCACGTCATCTAAAATCAGCAGGTCACAACCAGTCAGTACATCCTCACTGTTGCCGGGGGCGCGACCGAAATGTTCCTTTTCCACACGGTGCAACAGTTTTTGCACCGGCCCGTATACCACCGAATAGCCACGCGCCAACACCTCGCCCGCAATGGCAAGTGACAAATGCGTTTTGCCCACTCCCGTGGGCCCGCGCAACAACAGACTGACATCGCTTCCGTCAAAGCCATCCGCATACGCGCGGCAATACGCAATCACTTCCCGCATACGGGCGCGGGGCGAAATGCCGGTGCGCCCGTCTGCACGGGAGGAATAATAGTCCAAATCCAAATCGTCAAACGACAGCGGGCGCATACCCGACAGTTCCGACAACGCTTGGCAAGAAAGTTCCCGCAGCAACGCCTTAAAGCAATCGCACCGCTTGCCGCCTGCAAAACCGGTGTCCTCGCACTTGGGACACGTGTATTGCGGTTCAAAATTGCTCACGCCGGTACCGTTTTCCCGCAGCAACATCGACATTTCCACTTGCAATGCCAAGTTTTCGGTTTTAATGCGCTCCACTTCCTGCTCTACGTTAAGGCCGTTCAACACCGCGGTAACTACTTTACCGGATGACAGTGCCATTTGTTGCTCAATTTCACGCAGACGGGGATGCTTTTGAATCATTTGTTGGCGCAGTGCCGCCGCGCGCGCTTGCGCCGAGCCGCGCCGTTGTTCCAACACGGCTTGCGCTTGTTCATAAATCTCACGACTGTATGCCACGGCGCTCACCCTTTCTTTTTCTTTTTATATACCGGAATGTACTGCTCCACCATCGTTTCATATTCGCTGGGGGCTGGTTTGCCTTTCTTGGCGGGTTTTTCGCCGCACAAGTCGGCCACTTTTTCCGGCGTATCCGCCCCATGCGTGTGCCAGTTTTCCAACACGCGGTTCATATACCCCGTTTGGAATTTTCCAACTTTTTGGAGGCAAACGTCAAACGCCAGGCGCAACACCTCATCGCTAAACTGCCATTCGTATACCCATTTTTCCGCCGCATTCAGCACCGCCACACCGGTGGGCAACTTTTCCAGTTCACACACGGCCTGTACCCGTTCCAGTGCTTGTTGAGCGCGTTCCAAGTGACACAAATGCTCCTCCGCCGCCGCCATCGTAACAATGCCGCGGTCTGCCCAGTCCAGTGCCACCTTTTCAATATACCGCATAGACAACCGCCCGGCCGCCGCCGCATACCCTACCACCATCAAAATAACACCGGCAGGCAATCCCGCCGTATCGTACAAATACAATAACGTTTCGCGGTCGCCGGGCGATAAGGGGCGACCCATACGGGAACTGACTTCGTCCTCCAAACCCGCATATTCGGCATTACCCGCGCGGCGAGCAATAACTTCCGGCAGTTGCGGTTTTACCGCTTGCGGCCGCGCGGCAGGTACCGACCGTTCCGGTGTGGGCGGGGCGGCGGGAATTGCCGGTGCGGAAGTAACCGCCGATTCCTCCCCCAAAGTGAGCACGCCGGCATCCACCCAATAACGCACCGCGTCGCGACATTCCGCCGCCGAAGTGCCGGCTACACGCGCGCACTCTTCCTCATCATACTTGCCACCGTTGCGCGCCAACCACAACAACACTCGCAGTTGAATGACACCCGCCAAGCGCAAGTGCTTATCGGCAATTTCCTGTGGCAGGATAAACACATGGCGCAACAACGGCGCATTCCAGTAATATTCGGCCACGGTATATCCCTCCCTTTTTTTGGCGACACTTTCCACCCTAATCTACCTCTCCATTATACACAAGGTTCGACGAGAAACGCAAGTCCTTTTTCTGTTTTAGCGTATTTCTGATAAAAATTAGTTGCTTTTTATAAAAAAATGTGCTATCGTAGTAATGGTTAGGAAAAGGAGGTGCTGTAAGTATGGCTTTCAAAATCACGGATGAGTGCATTGCCTGCGGCGCGTGCGCCGAGGGTTGCCCGGTTGGTGCGATTACCGAAGGTGACGGCAAATACGTCGTTGACGCGGACACCTGCATTGATTGCGGCGCGTGCGCCGAGGTATGCCCGGTGGGCGCTGCTCAGGCGGACTAATTGGTTGTGCTCTAAGGGGCTGTCGTAATGGGGCGGATTTACCGCAGCGCTTACGGCAGCCCTTTTGCTATAATTTTACAAGTAACGGAGGTAACCCTATGCCTCACGTGGAGGATTTGGGCGGCGGTGTTCGTATTACAGTTACGGAGGAGCACACCTTTGGAACCGACGCCTTACTGCTGGCGGATTTTGCCGCGGTGCGTGCCAGAGAGCGTGTGTGCGACCTTGGCACCGGTTGCGGTATTTTGCCGCTTTTGTTTCACCGTGGCTCGCCCGCGCCGTTTGTTGACGCGGTGGAGTGCGAACCGCAAGCCGCGGCTCTTGCGCGAAAAAACGTGGCGGATAACGGATTGGGCGAATACATTACCGTGTATGAGCAGGATTGGCGCGCGCTTACCCTGCTACCCGGTGCGTATGACCGCGTGGTGTGTAATCCCCCGTATTTTGCCGAACACAGCGGTGCCGCCGCGGTATCCCCTGCTCGCCGTTTGGCGCGACAAGAACAGGGAGACACGTTGGCGGCGGTATGTGCTGCTGCGGCGCGTTTGTTGCGGGGCGGCGGGCATTTTGTGTTGTGCCACCGCCCGGAACGGCTGGTGGACGTGCTGACTACTCTTCGCGCACACCGTTTGGAACCCAAACGGTTACAACTGGTGCACGCGCGGGGGGATTTGTCTCCGTTTTTATTGTTATGTGATGCCGTGCGCGACGGGAAGCCGTCACTTACGGTGTTACCCCCACTTATTTTGGAAAGACAGGTGAATCTATGTCCGGAACGCTGACGCTGGTGGGCACGCCCATTGGAAATTTATCGGATTTTTCGCCGCGGGCGGTAGAGGCACTGAACGCTTGTGACTTTATTGCCGCGGAAGATACGCGCGTGTCGCTGACATTGCTGAACCATTTTGGTATTCGCAAACCGCTGATAAGTTATTACGAGCATAACAAGCGCGAGCGCGGCGAACAGATTTGTCGCAAACTGGAAGCCGGTGAGAACGCGGTGTTGGTAACCGATGCGGGAATGCCCGCCATTTCCGACCCCGGCGAAGAACTGGTGGCGCAGTGCCACGAACGCGGTATTCCCGTAACCGTGGTGCCCGGTCCCAGTGCGGTGATTACCGCGCTGGCGGTATCCGGCATGCCCTCCGGCCGATTTACGTTTGAGGGTTTTTTGAGTGTGAACCGCCGCAGTCGGCGAGAGCATTTGGCGGCACTGAAAAACGAAGTACGCACGATGGTGTTTTACGAAGCACCGCACAAACTGGCTTCCACGCTGGAAGATATGTTGGAGGCATTGGGTGACCGCCGCTTGTGTTTGGTGCGGGAACTTACCAAACTGCACGAAGAAGTGCGCCGCACCACGTTGGCGGAAGCGGCGGTGTATTACCGCAACCAAGCGGCACGCGGCGAATTTGTACTCATTTTAGAGGGGTGCGCCCCCGCAGCGGAACCGCCCGCCTCGCCGGAAGAGGCCGTGCAGCAGGCGAGGGATTTGGTGGAACGTGAGGGCTTGTCCCCTTCCGAAGCCGCCCGCCGCACCGCGGCGGAAACCGGCTTGAAAAAAAGTGATATTTACCGATTGCTGACAAAGGGGGGCTAACGATGTTTGAACGCTTGTTCAGCGGCAGTACGCCGTTGTGGATTGTACTGGCCATTATCCTTGGCGTGTATTTGTGCGTTACGGACAAAAAGAAAAAGAGCGACACGGCAGCCGCTCTTTGTAAACGCTACGCGCACCTCACGCCGGAAACACTGAACGCGCTGCCGGATGAAGAACTGGTGCGTGCAGTGGTTGCCAATGTAATGGCCAAACAAGACCGCCGCCATCCCGACCCGACAACATTATTGCCGTTACTCTCACGCGGGCGGGCCGCGGTGTACAGTGTGTGGCTGTTGTGTCACGAATTGGAAACCCAAGATTTTGAGGCGTTGTTCCGTTCACCCTCCCGCCGTTTGGCGGAACCGGCAGCTGACGGGCTGGAACGCTTGGGGGCCTCCAACTCGGCCACCGCCTTGCGCGCGGCTTTGCGTGCCGCCGAGGGCGACACGCGCGCGCCGTTGTGGGAAGCCGTTACCGCCGTGTTCCGCGAGGCGGTAAACGAGGAGCAACCGCTTGCACTGTGCGTTACGTATATTCGGGAAAACACGGGCGAATTTACAGACGATTGACACTTGGTTACATAGCCACATACAACAGTGCCAGCAACAGTTCCAGCGGTGCGCCGTTTTTGGCAAGAACTACCACCAGCAACAGTACCAACAACCGTTCTTCATCGCCCTGTGCCAAGGCGGTTAATCCCTCTATCCCTGTGGGACAGGGTGCGGGTTTTTCCGCCGCGCAGGGCGTTTCGCATATCGCTGACGGCGGTGCTGCCTCACAAGCCGTGTTCGGCGGGGGCGGCGGCGCGGGTTGCGCAAACGACACCCCGCGATATACGTTTACCGGATGCTCGCGCACCAAACGGCGAGATTGCTCCTGCATACGCCGCACCCGCTCGGCGGCCTCGCGTTGCAGTTGCATTACCGCACCGGTATCACTCATCGGAATAAGCCCCCTTTCTCTTGCAATAACGGCAACAATTTAAGCAGTTGCATAAATTTTAACGACTCATCCAACCGCTTTTCGCGCCCGTCGTGCAGGTAAGGGCGCAGGGCTTTGAGCAAGGTGGTGTTTTGGTCATCCTTGCCCAGCGAACCCAACAACGGTGCCAAGTGAAGCAATGAAGATAACCCGCCGTCGCTGCCGGACGGTTCCGGCGATGCGGGTGGTTCCGGCGCGGCAGTCGGCGCGGCACTGGGTGCGGCAACGGGAGCGTCACCGTCACCGCCATCCAAACCAACCCCCAACGCCGCCATAACGTTTTGAATTTGTTGCATCCCCTCCGGCGAGTTCAGCAAGCGGTCAATTTTTTGGCTCAACTCGTCTTCCATACCGTTACTTGCCTCCCAACAATTTTCCGAGCAACGCCTGCACCTGCGGCGAATTCAAAAATTGCTCGGCTTTTTGCCGGTCACCGACCAGCGCGTCAATTTGGCGGGCATTATCGGGACCAACACGATTGCTCACCGCACTAAGGCCGCCCTCTTTTACGGTCTGGGCCAGTTGCTCCGGTGTCATTCCCAACTGCCGCGAGGCATATCCCAACAACGCCTGCAACTGTTCCGGTGTGATTTGGCTCATACCATCACCCCCTTCTATTTCAAATTATGCGTAATGGCTTTATGATATCCATTAAGAAAGGATAAACCTGATGATTCGTTGGTTAGTGGTATCCGATTCACACGGGGACACCCGTGCATTGTACCGCGCATTGGATGAACAACCCACCGCGTGTGCCGTATTTCATTTGGGAGACGGTGCCGCCGAAGCCGAGCAGTTGCGCGCGCATTGCCCCTGCCCCTTGTATGCGGTGGCGGGCAACTGCGATTTTTCATCGCCTCTCCCCACGGAGGACGAGGTGCGCATACACGGCATAC
This sequence comes from Acutalibacteraceae bacterium, assembly GCA_045653425.1. Classification (GTDB taxonomy): domain Bacteria; phylum Bacillota; class Clostridia; order Oscillospirales; family Acutalibacteraceae; genus RGIG3009. The sequence goes on from JAZOLU010000003.1 coordinate 17,766, forward strand.
CGGTGTTTTACACACACGGGCATCGCTACGGTGTAAAAGCGGGAACAGGCCGATTGGAAGCGGAAGCACAGCGGCGCGGTGTGCGGGTGGCTCTGTTTGGGCATACCCACCAACCAATCGCCCGCTATGAGAACGGTTTGTATTTGGTAAACCCCGGTTCGCTGGGTTATAGCGGGTCCTATGCCATAATAGACGTTGTGGGCGGCGAACTGTCCGTTAACCTGACGCACCTGCGCTAATACCACTGTATGCCACCGCACAAAAAATGTGCGCGCGGGGTTGACAACACGGCGGTGATGGTGTATACTATATTTAACAATTAGGTTAAATGTTAAAGGAGGGAGCACTGTGGCTTTGCAGGAAACGCTGAAAGCGTTGGCCGACCCCATTCGCCGTGAGATTGTGAATATGCTGAAAGGCGGGCGGTTGTCGGCGGGCGAAATCAGCGACCGTTTTCCCGTGACTGCCGCATCGATAAGCCGTCATTTGTCGGTGTTAAAAGAGGCGGATTTAATTCGCGATACCCGCGAGGGGAAATTCATTTTTTATGAGATTAACACCTCGGTGCTGGAAGACGTGTTGTTGTTTGTTTGCGATTTGAAAGGAGCCGGTAGCGATGATTAAACAAAACAAAGTACAGGCAATTATCTCTTCTCTGCTTTTTTTGATACCCATAGGGGTGGGGTTTGTGTTATGGGAACAGTTACCTGATTATATGACCACTCACTGGGGTGCCGACGGCGTGGCTGATGGGACGAGTAGCAAACTGGTTTCCATACTGTTGCTGCCGCTATTGTTATTGGTTGTGCATTGGTTATTGCTGTTGCTTTCGTCCGCAAGCCAACATCCCAACCAAAACCGCAAAGCGATGCGGGTGGTGTTTTGGATTCTTCCCATACTGTCGCTGTTTGTGAACGGAGTAATGTACAGCATTGCGCTGGGAAAAGAATGGCGGTTTACATTGCTAATGCCGGTATTGTTTGGGCTTTTGTTTATAATTATTGGGAATTATATGCCCAAAACATCGCAAAACCGCACATTGGGCATTAAATTGCCGTGGACACTGCGCAACGAGGAAAATTGGAACAAAACGCACCGTTTGAGCGGGAAACTGTGGGTAATTGGCGGTTTGTTGTTACTGTTTTGCGTGTTGTTGCCGGAAACGGTAATGATATATACCGTGTTAACGGTGACGATACTGCTGATTGTTATTCCCACCGTGTATTCCTACGCACTGTACCGCCGCCATAAAAAAGAGGGGGTTGCCTACCTCGCCGCCCCACGCAGCAAGACGGAAGCCGTAATGGTAAAAGTATCCGCGGTGGTGGTGCCGTTGATACTGGCGGCGGCGGCGATTTTAATGGTAACAGGAAACGTTACGGTGCAGTACGACGATGCCTCGTTCACGGTGGATGCCACTTATTGGCAACCGCTCACGGTGGATTACGGCGTGGTGGATGCCGTGGAGTACCGCGAACAAGGCGTAGACGGCAGACGAACCTACGGGTTTGGGTCGGCGCGGTTATCGCTGGGGCAGTTTTACAACGAAGAGTTTGGCACCTACACCCGCTACACCTACACCGGTTGTAAAGCGTGTACGATTGTGAAAGCGGGAAACGAGGTACTGGTGATTAACGGGAAAACACCCGATGAAACAAAGGCGATTGCAACGTTTCTTGAACAAGCAAATGAGTAAAGCACCACGCAAAGAGGCGGCACCAAGCGGTGCCGCCCTTTTGTTTTTGTTATTATAATATTTCCAGCAATTGGGGCAGTGAGGTAATGCTCTCCACCCCCGCGGGACATTGCTGCTCCCCGTGAACGTCAATGTACAACGGCCGCATCCCCGCCGCCTGTGCGCCAACAATATCGTTGGGTACATAATCCCCCACGTACACGCAATTTTTCGGTGCCACGCAAAGCCGTGCCGCCGCGCGGTAAAACAGTTCGGGGTTAGGTTTTTGAACGCCCTCCTCCCCGCCGACGGCTACCGTATCCACCAATGGGCGTAAACCGGAAGCATCCAATTTGAGATTTTGTACCAACATATGCCCGTTGGTAATGATGCCGACACGGTAACCGCGGTGTTTTAGTTCCCGCAATACCGCCGCCGCTTGCGGCAACAACACCGTATGAAACGGGAAACGACGCCACAGTTCTTCCAGCCATTGCTCGTCCGACGTTTCCCAACCCCAGCGTTCACGCAAACCACGGGCGTAGGCGTGGTAATCCACGTAACCCCGCCCGTTGGCATTTTCTTTTACCATAATGCGCGCCCGCTCGCGTTGCTCGACGGCAGAAAGCGTGGGGAAATACCGCGCCGCCAGTTCCTGCGCCATACCGCCAAACGCTTGTACGCGGTTTTGCAACGTGTCGTCAAAATCAAACAACACCGCCTTGTCGCCCGCCGCACCGGACAACAACGCTACACTTTTGTTACGGTCGGCAGCAATGCACTCGCGCAAGGCCGTAACGTCTGTAAACTGCTGTTCTTCCCGCAAAAAGCGAATTAACTCCACCGATAAGGTGCGCCCGTACAAATCGCCGGTGTACCCCTCAATATAAGTTTCTGCCTGCGGGGTGGCACTGCCGCCCACCGTGGGATGACACCCCACGTTCGTCACGGCGCGGTACTGCACACCATCCACCACCACCAGCGAGGCGTATACGCCGTGGCGGGGTACAATGTAACCCGCCGGAAACGGCTGGTTTACCGTGGGGAAGCCCCAATCCGTGCCGCGGTGTGCACCCGCTTGCACAGGAAACGCCACCGCATACGGCCGCCCTAACAGACCCGCCGCTATCTTCGGTTGCCCCGCTTCCAATGCACAACGTACGGCAGTGGAACTCACGGCTTCGCCGTCCCGTTCCACGGCGGGTACAATGCGCACTTCTATGCCGAGCGGCGCGCACAAACAGCGCAAATCCTCCGCACCGTGCGTACCGCCTTTGCCAAAGTGAAAATTGTACCCGCAGCACACCACCGTGGCATGCAAAGCACCGTGCAAAACTTCCCTCACAAACGCTTCTGCCGAAAGGTGTTGCACCGTGTTAAACGGCACCTGTAACCATTCGTCCACGCCCAGCGTTTGCGCCACCGCTTGCTCCTGCGCGGGAGTAAGCAACCGCCCGCCGGATTTGGGTACGCCCGCCAGCGAAAGCACCGTAACCGTAGGAAATGGTATGCCGACGCGGGGAGAGATAACATTGCGCGCGGCGGCAATGACTGCCCGATGGCCCAGATGCATTCCGTCGAACACACCCAGTGCCACAGAACGCGGCACGGCGGGCAACGCTTCGCCCGGTGTCCAAGTGCGATAGTCCATCTCTCTCCCCCCTTGCTTTTTGGTTAGTATATCATAATCAGCAAAAAAACAAAAGTGTTTTGCGAAAAGACACAAAAAAAACACAAAACTTTTTTATAATAGGTAACGTAAGAAAGGGTGTGTTAACTATGATTGAAGTCCGGAATCTAACCAAACGATACGGTTCCCACTGTGCGGTAAACGATATCAGTTTTCGGGTAGAAGAAGGCGAAATTCTTGGCTTTTTAGGGCCAAACGGTGCCGGTAAATCCACAACAATGAACATTTTGACCGGTTACCTCTCCGCCACGGAGGGGCAAGTATTGATTAACGGTCACGACGTGTTGGAGGAGCCCAACGAAGCCAAGTCCAGCATTGGGTATTTGCCGGAACACCCGCCGCTGTATTTGGATATGACCGTGCGGGAATACCTGGATTTTATTTTTGACCTAAAAAAGTGCAAATACAACCGTAAAAAACACATTGCGGAAATTTGCCGCTTAATGCACATTGAAAACGTGTACGGGCGGCTTATTAAGAACCTGTCCAAGGGCTATCGCCAGCGCGTGGGGTTTGCGCAAGCACTCATCGGCAACCCGCCGGTGCTTATTCTGGACGAACCCACCGTGGGTTTGGACCCCAAACAGATTATTGAAATTCGTACATTAATTAAAAATTTGGGTAAACACCACACGGTGATTTTGTCCTCGCACATTTTGTCGGAAATTGAAGCCGTGTGTGACCGCATTGTTATTATTAACAACGGCACCATTGTGGCGGATGCCACGGCCGATAATTTGTCGGCTCAGTTCTCTGCCGACCGCCGCACGTTGGTACGGGTAGCGGGTGATGAACAACGCGTTTACGCCACCTTGTCACACGTGGCGGGGGTGGCCTCCGTTACCACCTGCGGTGAACACGAACCGGATGTGTTTGAATATGCACTGGAACCGGAGGACGGTGCCGATTTTCGGCGCGCATTGTTCACCGCACTGGCCAAAGAGGGATATCCTCTGTTGGGAATGAAATCGATGGAAATGACGTTGGAGGACGTGTTTATCTCGCTCACGCGGGAGCAATTACCGCAATCCAACCGTAAAGGAGGCAACCGAAAATGAGTGCGATTTTTAAGCGCGAATTCAAAACCTATTTTACCTCCCCCATTGGCTACTGTGTGTTGGCGATTATGTTTGGGTTAACGGCTTTTTCGTTTGACTCGTACAACATCACCTATTTGTCGCCGGATTTGTCTCCCTTATTTCAAAGTTTGCAAGTGTACTTAATGATACTGGTTCTGCCTATTTTGACGATGCGGTTAATGAGCGACGATAAGCGTCAAAAAACCGACCAGGCGTTGTTTACCGCACCAGTGAGTCTTACGGGGATTGTGCTGGGTAAATATTTTGCGGCACTGCTGCTGTTTGCCATTGGTTGCTCCATGACCTTGGTGTGCGCCGTAATTGTTGCCATGCAAACCACACCCGACTGGATGGTGATTATTGGCAACTACGTGGCACTGTTACTGTTGGGCGGAATGATTATTACGCTTGGGTTGTTAATTTCCTGCTTAACAGAAAGCCAATTTATTGCCGCGCTGGGCACGTTTTTGGCATCGCTGTTACTGCTGATGATGGATAACATTAAGTACATGTTTTCCGGCAACGAATGGATTGCCGCCGCGGTGGATTTTCTTTCCGTGAATCAGCGGTATGCCGGATTTACCGCCGGTACCCTGAAATACGATGATATTATCTTTTTTGTGACTATGCAAGCGTTATGTTTGTTTGTAACCGTACGGTTGCTGGACCGCAAACGTTGGAATTAAAAGGAGGTGCCCGAAATGAATTTGTTTGACCCCCAAAAAGAGACTGTGGAAGTAACCGAGGAAGTCACCGCCGCTGTCGTGAATAACGAAGACGTTGCCGCCGAAGAACAACCGGTGGCAAGCGAGGAAAAGCCGCGTAAAGGATGTCGTTTTTCGTTAAAAAACAACCGCAAACTGCGCTTGGGCGCTACCGCCACTGCGTTTACGGCAGTGGTAGCGGCGGCTGTGGTAATTCTTAACATTGTGGTGGGCATTGTATACGACCGTTTCCCGCTAACGCTGGACCTTACCGCCGACCGAACATTTACGATGTCGGATAACAGCCGCGAAGTGGCCAAAAATATTAAAAACGAACTGGAAATTTTGGTGTTCTTGGAGGAAACGGTTTTTTCCGCGCCCGCTACAGGTTCGGAGGAACTGAACACCGTGTTGCGGCAGTTTTACCTGTTTACGCAGGAATACAACGCACTGAGTGACGGCAAGGTGAAAACGCAGTACATTGATTTGGAAAGCAACCCCACGCTGGCATCTGCTTACAAGCAATACGAGGTGGACAGCGGCAGTATTTTGTTCCGCAGCGGCGAGCAGTACCGCGTATTGGATGTAACGGATTTGTATTCCGAAGACTACACTTCCGGTTATAGCACTATCTCTTCGCTGGTGGAACAAAAGCTCGCCACTACGGCTAACGCCGTGTGCGGCGGCAAGGTGGTAAACTTCACCTTTGTAACCGGTCACGGCGAAAACGAAAGCCTGATTGCCGCTATGCAACAGGTGTATGAAAACAACGGTTACACAACCGACACGTTAAACCTGGCCACTGCGCAAGAAATTAACGCCAACACCGGTGCACTGGTGATTGCCGGCGCCTCCAAAGATTTTTCCTTGGAGGAAATTTCCCGATTGCGTACCTGGCTGAACAACAACGGGGCGCTGGACCGTCATCTGTTTGTGTTGTGTAATCTTGATGGTACTTGCCCCAACTTGTATTCGTTCCTTTCCAGTGATTACGGTATTACGGTAACCGACAACGTGGTTTTGGAAACCAGTGCCGATAACTACTTGGCGTTTAGCGACGGTGCGTATGCTCCGCTGACATCCGTGAACTCCACCGAACTCACCGCCGACAGTGCGGGAAAAGAGGTTATTTTGCCGTACACACTGCAACTGGAACTGGAACACGGTTCTGATGAAGAGAGTGAGACCCTAACCAACCACACCATTGTCTCGTTTAACGAAAGTGCACAGTTGGTGGAGTATGCCGACATTGCCGCGGGCAAAGACGGTACCCCCGCCAAAGCCGACAGTTACCCGATTACGGGCGTGGCATACGCCAAAGAAGCCACTATGTACGGCGACGACCAAGCGGTCAATACCTATGTCATTGTTAGCGGCAGTTATTTGTATCCCGGTTACTCCTCGTTAATGCAAGATAACGACCTGCTCACACTGGAACCCTTGCGCACCGCGTGCCCCTTGGGTGACACGGCGGTGATTTCCGGTATGTCGCTAACCACACCCACCTTGTCGTTCTCGGTATCGGAAGCCACTGCCATTCGCTGGACGGTTTATGGTTTGTCGTTGGTGCTGGTGGTGGTTGCGGTTGTGGTGTTCCTGAAAAGGAGGCACTTATGAGTAAACGCGCACGCACTTTGCTGATTTCTGCTATTGCGTTGGTGGTGTTGGCTGCTCTGCTTACCGTGTTATTGTTGTTACCCGCCCCTGCGGAGGACGGGGACGACGTTGCGCCCGACACCTCGGTTTCGTTAATTGCCAAAGCGGATACCGTTACGGTGACGCAAGTGAACATTACCACGCCGAGTGAGTCGTTTCGCGTTGAGAGTGATAAAAACGGCGAGTTCACCATAAGTGATTACGCGGATTTGCCGCAACACCCCTATGCATACGACATATTGGCGGAGACATTGTTGTCGGTAACCGCCTCTCGCTTAATTGCGGATACGCCGGAACATCCGCAGGATTTCGGTTTTGATAAAACCGAAGCGTGTACCGCGGCAGTGGAAGTCATCTATTCCGACGCAACCTCGTTTAGCTTTGAACTGGGCGATTTGTCCCCTTCCGGCGAGGGTTATTACCTGCGCCGCAACGGTTCCTCTGCTATTTATTTGGTGGATGTCTCGTTTGGCGAAACAGTGGCACAGTCCTCCACCGAATATCTGCTTACCGCCCCCATTACGGCACCCATCACTGACAAGGAAAACGAAAAGGTGGTTGTGCGTGACGTGACGTTGTTTGGCACGGTTAGAAAAGAGCCCATTGTATTTCAGATATCCGGCGAAGCATCGTCCGACAACGCCCAATCGCCAGTCGGCTATTTCCTGACCAAACCGTATTACCGCAACCTAAAAAGTGGAACCGGTTTGGTGGATACCTCAGTGTACTCCGGCTTTACGGCAACACGCGTGGTAAAGGTGCGCCCCACCGCGGCTGATTTGAAGCGTTACGGATTGAATAATCCGTATTCCGCTTGCACCGCAACGTTAGCCATTCAAAAAGCAACAACGGAAGGGGTGGGCGACGAAAAAACCACTACCTTATCGTTCCACAGTGCGTTGGAGTATACCGTTAAAGTGGGTAACGATGCCGGCAACAGCGAGCGTTATGCCGTAGTATATACCGATGGTGAATTGGTGCCGCTGTTATACACCGTTCCCACCGCCAATTTGACGTGGATAAGCACGCAGTACGACGACGTGGCTGACCAGTTGTTATTCTTCACGTATATTGACACGGTGGAAAACCTGTCCATTACGCTGGACGGCGTAACTACTTCGTTTGCACTGACGCATACACCCAAAGCGGAGGAGCGTGACGACCAATTAACCGCCATTGCCAACGGTAAAAAGTACGACACCGCCGATTTCCGCACGATGTACGGGGAATTGATGAATATTATGCGTAGAGACGCAGCGGACAAAGCCCCCACGGGGCAACCGATAATGTCCATTGTTGTTCGCACCAATACCGACACCGCCCGTGGCAGTGACATCCGCCTGTATCGGTATTCTGCCGGTAAGTATACCGTGCAGCACGATACCGGGGAAACCTATTTGGTGGATGCCAAGGATGTGGAAAAAACAATGGCTATGTATCGGAAGTTCTTGAACGGCGAACCCATTGATTAATGTGAAATGCACGGCGCGATGCTTGAAGTTGAGCATCGCGCCGTTGTTTTTATTTTATAAACGGGCAATTTCCCGACACAACGCCTCGTAAGGCAATCCCCACACCCGATGAGTACGCCGTTTTTCGCCAAAGCAGCGAAACCGCACCGTGCACTCGCCCCTGCGCCTTTGCCACGGCGAGCGTGTGATGGTAACGCAATCCACCACTTCACGCGGGAGGTACACACGGTACAACGCCAACCCGCGGGAATAGCACAACGATACCGCTTCTCGTCCACATCCCACACCGGCACCGAAAAAACCATAAAGCCGCACGGCAAGCCACCACGCGCCACCTACCAAACACAACAAGGCCACTGCGTGCCACCACGCACCCAATGTCCACAGTACGCCCCCGCCAACCAATACCGCCACGGGTGCTGCCACGTATCGCCGCCAGGTACGGGACGTGGGGCGTAAATACCCGCTATGCAGGGGGTAATCGGGGAGTAAACCATCCAGTACCGATGACAATTCCCGTGCGCGGGCGGCGGGTACCAGCACAGGCCGCGTTCCCCTATCCCGTCCGTAGCCGGCGGCGGTAATCACCGCGGTGTGCAGCGAGAATATTCGCATTGCCAACGTTTGGCGCAGTTCCAACGCGGTAATTTTATGGCAATCAATCATCACGTCTCGCCGGGTTAGCCAACCGGAAACCAAATGCAGATGTCCCCCCTCGCGGTGCGCACGGAATCCAATGTATCGTGTAAAATTGCGTACCACCGCCACGCCCCAACCAATTAACAACGCGTTGGCAACCACACGCAACGCCATTGGCACACCCAATGTTATGAGCTGTTCTGCCCAACCAATAACATCGGGGGCAAGCGGTTGACCGAGCAACCGACCGCTGTGGCGCAGTACGGGTGCCACCGTGAGCAAGCCGAACGCAGCGTTGGAACCGGTAAGCGATAACACCAGTACCGGCAAAACTTGGGCGCGGTAGCGTTGCCCCGGCTCTTCCGGCGAAAACAAGGTGCGGGTGCAGCTGGCAGACAAGTACAACTGCGCATCGGAACGACGGCGCAATCCCGCCGTATTCACCCGCACACGCCGCCCTCCCAACAACCACAGCAGCGGCGTGCGTTCCACCTCCACCGAAGCGGCATCTTCTGCGGCAATGTGCAGTGCACGGCGGCACACCACACCTTGCCGCACACCAATGGTGTGAAAGCGGTTGTGCAAGGTGGCTTCCATACGATAGCGGCAACACCACCATTTAAGAAACGCATAAGCCACCAGCGCGCCGCTGAGTGCCGCTTCGTACCATCGCAACGTGGGCGGTAACCCGCCAACCGCCGCCACGGCAAGTCGCGCCACCGGCAGCAGTAACAACCATCGCCAACGCCGTAAATCGTATACTGCATAAGAAAAATGCGGGCGTTGTTCCATTATTCCCTCTCCTCCCGATGCGCCAGCCATTCCGCCAATCGGTCGGCATCTTGCCGCGCCAGCAACGGCAACCACGCACAACCGCCGGCAAACCGTAACACCACCGTGCGGCAACGAAATAACCGATGCAACGGTGGTGTCCACAACTCAAAGGTGCGCAGTGCCTCGAACGGGACGTACCATTCCCGTGTCCACACCACCCCGTATACCGCGTGTATGGCCTGCGGTGCGAGCGCGCCGCGCAACGAGCGCGTTAACCGCGGCGCATACCACATACCGAACAAAAACAGCGGCAGTGCCGCTACCCATCCGCACCACCGTGGCCACCAGTGCCAAAATAACGAGGGAACCCACAACAACACCGCAGTTGCTAGCGTGGCAGTGGTTATTATGACGCGCAACACCCATGCGGCTCCTGTGCCGGCTCTCAATTCCACGGTGCTCCCTCTCTTTCGTGTGGGTTTGGTATATTTATACCCAAAACCTCCCAAACTATGTCAAACAAGGGAGGGTTGCCTATGTATCCGGCGTTTCGCGGCGGTATTCGGTTTTCGGCGGCACTGCGCACTGCCAAGCACAACGCATTGAACAGTCCACTTACGGTGTTGTTGCCGGAACTAATTCGCTTGCCGCTGTGTGAACGCGGTGTGCAACTGACACCCCAAGTGACCGACGGCGACACCGTGGGTGTGGGTGACCTGCTGGCCATAGACGAAAACGGCGAACACCCGCCGCTGCACAGCGGCTTGTCGGGTACCGTAACATTAACGGAGAACAGTCGGCTAACAGTGGACGGCGCACCCGCACGGCTACTCACGGTAACCGCTGACGGCAAACAAACCGCGGGACATCTGTTGCCCGCACTGCCGCCGGACGCCGAGGCGGCAACCATTGTACAGCGAATGTTTGATGCCGGTTTGGTGGGACTGGGCGGCGCGGGATTTCCTACCTTTCGCAAATACCGCGATATATCTGCCGCGCATCTGCTCATTAATGCGTGCGAATGTGAACCGTATTTGGCGGCGGACGGACGATTGGCGATGGAGCAAAGCGACAGTGTGCGGGATGGTGTGGCCTGGCTGGCGCGCGCGGGTGGTGTGCCCGCCGGCGGTGTACGGTTGTGCGCGGAATCCGAGACGGTAGTAGCCGCGTTGCGGCGTGCCGCGGCAAACACCGGCTGGCGGGTGGTTTGCTTGCCGGAATGTTACCCACAAGGCTGTGAAAAACAACTCATTCGCGCCGTATTGGGAAAAGAGATTCCCGCAGGCAGTTTTCCCAACGAACAAGGAATTTTGGTATCCAATCTTGCCACCGCGGTGGCTATGGCCGATGCCGCCCGTGGGTTGCCGCTCACCCACCGCGCGGTAACGGTATCGGGCGAGGTATCTCGCCCTTGCAATCTGCTGGTACCCATTGGCACACCGTTCCGCACGTTAGCGGCACAGGCGCAACCGCGCCTTACCGGACGGCGTTCGCAACTGATTGCGGGAGGGGCTATGACGGGACGGCGCATAAAATGCGTGGATGCGGGACTGCCTAAACAGTGCAATGGTGTGTTGGTGTTGCCCACCGATGGCAACGAGGAAACACCGTGTATCCGTTGCGGCGCTTGTGTGCGGGTGTGTCCCTCCGGCTTGGCACCGCGGCTGATTGAGCAAGCGTGGCTAAACGAAGACGATACTCTGTGCACCTCGCTCAAACCATCCGCCTGCATTTCTTGCGGGTGTTGTTCCCGCGTGTGTCCGTCGCGGCGAAAACTGGCGGCGCGCATAACGGCGGTGCGGCGGAAAGGAGACACCCGATGAGAACAATAACCAAGCACCCACCCCCGTACGTGTTGACACATCGCCGCACAACCGGGGTGATGGGCGAAGTGTGCATTTCTCTGTTTCCCCCTTGCACCGCCGCCGTGTGGTTTTTTGGTTGGCAAGCGTTATGGCTGCTGCTAACGGCGACAGTGACATCCGTTGCCACCGACCGCATAACAGCGCGGTTGCGGCGGACGACCCACCCGTTTGACGGTGCCGCGGCAGTAACAGGGCTTATCCTTGCGTTATCCTGCCCTGCGGGTACGCCGTTGTGGTTGCTGGCACTGATGTGCGTTGTGGCCATTGGCCTGTTCCGCGAGGCGTTTGGCGGCATTGGGGCTAACTTGTTCAATCCCGCTATGGCGGCACGCGCCGTATTGCTGGTGGTGTTTCCGGCATTTTTGTCCGGCTATGCTCTGCCGGATGCCGTATCCACCGCCACCCCACTGGCCGACCCCGCCGTGCCGCTATGGTTGTTGTGGCTGGGACGTGTCGGCGGCTCTATGGGCGAAACCTCCGCCGCTATGATTTTGTTGGGCGGCGGTTACCTGATATATCGACGCATTGTGCGCTGGCAGGTGCCGGTGTTTGCGTTAGCCGCTTTTGCGCTGGTCACGGTAGCGTGCGGCGGGGACGTTATACGACAACTGCTCTCCGGCAGTATCTTATTCGGTGCGGTGTACATTGTCACCGACTACACCGGACGACCGATTACCCCGTTGGGCGAGGCCGTGTGTGCCGCGGGATTTGGTGCCGCGGTGGCACTGCTGCGCGCCTTTGGACGATACCCCGAAGGCGTATGCTTTGCCATACTCATAATAAACGGGCTGTCCCCGTTGCTGGAACACCTTACCCTGCCGCGGGTATACGGCACAAAACGAAAGGAGCGTTGGGTATGAAAGGCGTATGGAAACTGCTGATTTCGCTGAGTTTATCTGCCGCCGTCTCGGCCGGTTTGTTGTGGGGCGGCGACCGCTTAACCGCCACTTGGCTGCAAAAGCAACGGGACGAAACGGTGCGCAACACCTTTTCCACATTGCTGACCGCCGACCGATTTGAAGTACTGACACTGACCGATGCCGGTGCCGTTACCGAGGCGTGGCGTGCATACGCCGCCGACAACCAAGTGGTGGGATATGCCGTTACCGCCGTGGTGGCGGGATACGGCGGCGACGTGGAGGTGCATACCGCTTTTTCTGCCGACGGCACCACGGTAAAAGGGGTGCGTATCGGCTCTCACCAGGAAACCGCCGGTTACGGTGCGCGCATTGCCAATGCGACCTTTACCGACCAGTTTGCCTCACGCCGTCCGCCGTTTGCGTTAAATGAGGGCGCGGATACCCGCCCGCGTGATGGGCAGTATCGCGCACAGGCAACGGGATATGACTCGTCCGGATTTTGCGACACGGTGGAGTTAACGGTGGCGGGCGGTGAGATTACGGTGGTGAATTGGGATGCGGTTCACCGCGATGGCGGAAAAACCAAAAAGCAACGCTCGCGCGATGGTGAATATGTTATGAGCGAAACCGGATTACCGTGGCACGAACAAGCGGAAATACTGGAACGGGTTTTGCTGGAAGTGCAAGACCCCGCTCGCATTGTGTATCAGGCCGACACCGGAAAAACCGATGCTTACACCGGCGCAACCATTACCATCACACCGTTTGTCCGCTTATCAGCAGAAGCACTGGGTCAAGCGCAGGATACCGAGGGCAGTGTGATAGACGGTATTAGCGGTGCAACCACCTCTTCCCGCGCCGTGGTCACAGCGGTAAACGCGGCGGCCACACTGTTGGCGCGGCTAACCGCAGAATAAGGGGGCGCCGTATGGGAGTGTCCGTAAATGCCGGCGGATGGTTACTGTTGTGGCTTACGGCGGCTTGCACATCGCCGCGACACAGTTTGCTGTGGGTGTTATTCACATCGGTACTGTTGTTGCTGTGTCATTTGTTTGTGGGTGGATTGCACAAATTATCCTTACCCGCGCCCACAGGCGTGCGCGTGTTATTTGCCGCGGGCGCGGGCGGCGCGTTGTATTTGTTGTTACGCAGTGGGTTTTCGGATACCGCGTTTTTAGCCGCCGAGCAACCGTACACCGTGTTACTATGGCTTGCTTGCGGCGCGGCGGCAGATAACCGCAGTATACCCGCCGCGCGCACCTTGCCGGCACTGTTGCTACTCGGCGTACTGCGGGAACTGCTTGCCGACGGTACACTGTGGGGTATTCGTCTTTTGCCTGCCGGATTAGCACCCGCACTGGGCAACGGCGCGGGCGGTTTACTGTTGGCGGCGTTGCTACTGTGGGTGTTTGGTGTGCACCCGCCCACCGTGCGCGAAACCGATTCTGCGTTGCCCGCGCTGACTTGTGCCGGTTTGGTTGTAGCGGGAGCAGGGTTGGGGGTGCTTACCGCCCCTCTGCCGCCGCTATATGCCGTGTGGGCAACCACGCTGGTGCTGGGGGTTATTGCCGGTCTTTTGCCCGCCCAATGGGATGCGGGTGCGTGGTTCACGCTGGCCCCTGCCGCTGCCCTGCTCACGCGAGACAGTGTGGGGATATGGCAATGGATAACACCGTTGTTGCTGGGTGCGGCAACCATTGTAGGGTTGGCGGCGGTCGCCTCGTTACACCGTCGATGCCGCCTTTCCCCTTTGCCGCGGCGGTTCGCGGAAACACCCGCCGCACTGGCAGTTGCGGGAACGGCGTGGTGTGTGGCAACGGCTCTGTAATGAGATAAAAATTAGAAAAATTGGGACTTTACAATTGCAAAAAGATGTGTTATAATACCAAAGCACGTAATGTGCATATCCCTTATCCGGATTGCGGAGTATGCCCCAACGGGGACACACCGGTTCCCTTTCTGGGTTTGCGGAAAATATAAAAAGAGGTGTTTGTTATGTTAGCACAAGAAAAAACCGAAATTATGCAGCAGTACGCCACGCACGAGGGCGACACCGGTTCTCCGGAAGTTCAAATCGCGGTGCTCACCAAGCGCATTAACGATTTGACCGAGCACTTGAAAGTGCACAAGAAGGACCACCACTCCCGTCGCGGTCTGCTCAAAATGGTTGGCCATCGCCGCAATCTGCTGAACTATTTGATGAAGAAGGATATCATGCGGTATCGTTCCATCATCGAAAAGCTTGGCATCCGTAAATAAGTCTGCACACCGAGGCAGGCGGGTTTTCCCGCCTGCCTTGTGGCGTAATTTACGCCACCCATTCTTTTGCCGCTAACGGCGCGGACAAGCAATTTTTTAGCAGTGAAACGAGCGTTTTTTGGAAAAACGTTGGTTTTATTGCTAAAAATCCTGCCCCGCGCCGTGTGGAAATACATTGAACGGAGGATTTTGTTATGTTCGAAAATTATCGCGTGTACGAAACCACTCTTGCCGGCCGTCCCTTAAAAGTGGAAGTCGGTAAAATGGCGCAGTTGTCCAGCGGTTCCTGTATGGTCCGCTACGGCGATACCTCGGTGTTGTGCAATGTCACGGCATCCGCCAAACCGCGTGACGGCGTGGACTTTTTCCCGCTTTCTGTGGATTATGAGGAAAAATTGTATGCGGTTGGCCGCATTCCCGGCTCGTTCCAGCGCCGCGAAGGCCGCCCCAGCGAAAAGGCCATTTTAACTTCCCGCGTGATTGACCGTCCCATCCGCCCCTTGTTCCCCAAGGATATGCGCAACGATGTTTCCATTGTGTGCACGGTGATGTCGGTTGACCACGACTGCCCGCCCGAAACCACCGCTATGATTGGTGCTTCCATTGCCATCTCCATTTCGGATATTCCGTGGGACGGCCCCATTTCCGGCGTGGTTGTTGGTTTGGTGGACGGCGAATACGTCATTAACCCCACCGCCGAGCAGGAAAAACGCTCGGAAATGCACGTAACGGTGGCTTCCACCGCTGATTTGGTGGCTATGATTGAAGCCGGCGCCAACGAAATTGACGACGAAACGATGTTTAACGGCATTATGGCCGGTCACGCTGCCAACCAGCAGATTGTGGAATTCATTAAGGGCATTCAGGCAGAAATTGGCAAACCGAAGTTTGCGTTCCAGTCTAACGACCCCGACCCGGCTATGTACGAAGCCGTAAAGGAATTTGCCATTGAGGACATTCGCGCCGCGCTGGACACCGACGACAAACTGGTGCGCGACGAACGCTTGCGCCCGGTGTACGAGGCAGTGCACGCTCGGTTTGACGCCGAATATCCCGATGCTACCGACAAGTTGGAAGAGTGCCTGTACAAATTGCAAAAATACGTGGTGCGCCGCTGGTTGCTGGATGACGGCAAACGCGTGGACGGCCGCGGTATTAACGATATTCGCCCGTTGGCGGCGGAAGTTGACCTGTTGCCCCGCGTGCACGGTTCCGGTATGTTCACCCGCGGTCAAACACAGGTATTAACCACCGTAACGCTGGGCAATCCGGACGATGCCCAGTTGCTGGACGGTTTGGATGAAGAAACCAATAAACGCTATATGCACCACTACAACTTCCCCTCCTATTCGGTGGGCGAAACCAAGCCGTCGCGTGGCCCCGGTCGTCGCGAAATCGGTCACGGTGCGTTGGCAGAACGCGCGTTGGTACCGGTGCTCCCCTCGCAGGAGGAGTTCCCCTACACCATGCGTTTGGTGTCGGAAGTGTTGTCCTCCAACGGTTCCACTTCGCAGGCCTCCATTTGCGGTTCTACTTTGGCATTGATGGCCGCGGGTGTGCCGATTAAAGCACCGGTGGCGGGCATCTCCTGCGGTTTGGTAACCGAGGGTGACCGTTTTATGACAATGGTGGACATTCAGGGCTTGGAAGATTTCTTTGGCGATATGGACTTTAAGGTAGGCGGTACGCATAAAGGTATCACCGCCATTCAGATGGACTTGAAAGTGCACGGTCTCACCCCCGCTATCATTAAGGAAGCACTGGAAAAGACCCGCAAAGCACGGCTGTACATCTTGGATGAGATTATGCTCAAAGCCATTCCCGAAGTGCGTGCGGAGTTGTCCCCCTACGCACCCAAGATGATTACTACCAAAATTGATGTGGACAAGATTCGCGAAGTGATTGGTAAGGGTGGCTCGGTCATTCAAAAGATTCAAGCCGACTACTGCTGCGACGTAACAATTGAGGAAGACGGCACCGTGTTTATTGCGGCTGTTAACTCCGAAAACGCCAAGCGTGCGCTGGAAGTGATTGAAACCATTGCCAAAGACCCCGAAGTGGGTGCCATTTACAAAGGACGCGTTACGCGCTTAATGGCGTTTGGTGCGTTTGTGGAGATTGCTCCCGGCAAAGAGGGCTTGGTGCACATCAGTAAGTTGGACGTTAAGCGTGTGGAAAAAGTGGAAGATATTGTCACTGTGGGCGATGAGGTGCTGGTTAAGGTGACCGAAATTGACGAACAGGGTCGTATCAACCTCTCCCGCCGCGATGCGCTCATTCAGGTGGAAGGGTTAACTCCCGAACCGACTGTGGAGCGTGAAATATCGTCCCGTCCCGCGCCCCGTCAGGGTGGCTTCCGCCGCCGTGACGACCGCCGCCGCGACGATTGATTTACAAAAACAACCATAAAAGCAGTGGGCAGGACACTTGTAACGTGTCCTGCCCACTTTGTTTTTATTTACTGTGTGGCCGCCGTAAAGGGTGGTTCTTATAAGGATGTTTTATGACGCACAAAAATATAATACGAATAACCGCCAAGAAAAACCCCATAGTTTTTCTTGGCGGTATCATTTTACATATATATTATACCATAAAATCAGCCAAAATACAAGACTTGTTATTTGCAAAAACAAACGTATAATTATAATAGATTATTGCACTTAATGTTGGAGGTTCTATGGTTCTCAATGCTTTAGACGAAATATTATTCTGGGATAACATACCTGCTCTTAAAAGATTTATATGTCAAAATATGTTTAAGTATTATCCACATGACCCCCAAAAATTCTATGCAGAAAAAACCAAATTTTTGAAACAGTATATTCCAGATAAAGAAACCTTTATATCTAAGCTTATTCATTATTCCCAAAATGGTACTGCAACTTGGGTATCGGGCAGAAACGAGCTTAGTGATGACATTGATAAGGATTCAATGATCAAAGCGATAAAGACGAATTCTCATATTGAAAATGGACGGAAGAAAGCACTCCAAGCATCAAAATGGCAAAAAACAAACCCGAATTTCTGGCACTTTTATTCAAGCAATGTACTATATAATTACAGCAATCATATTCTTGAATTGACCATTGGAGCAGGTGGCGGAACTAATGCTGTTATGATGAACATGCGTGAAAATGACTATTATATGGGTGTAGATATTGATTTCGTTTGTGCTAAAAATGCCGATGCATTAGCGAAATATTATCAAGTAAACGGGCTTGGAATTTCTACGTCGCTTTGGAATCTTCCTTTTGATGACGAAATGTTTACCTCGGTTTGTTCCAATGCCGGTTTAGAAGAAAGTCGTGAAATTCCAACAATATTGTCTGAAGCGGCAAGGGTTCTTACGCCAAAAGGAAGAATTACAATCCATTGTTTAAGGCAAGAAAAAGCAAATTGGTATTCATATTTTGAAAAATACGGATTTACCAAAGCAGAAACAAAGACATGGCTTTGTAAAGTTAGATTGTTTTCTGATGTTGATCAGGTAAAAGAACTGTTAAAAAGCAGCGGTTTATCGTTGATAGATCAAAAAGATGATGAAAAACTGGGACATATTATAGTTTTCGAAAAGTAAAATATTCGAGTTATTAAATTACCACCGAGAGTAATGAATTACCGTCACTCTCGGTGGTCATTTTTTATTAAAAGTATGCGAGAACCAGCATCGCCTTTGGCTGTACGCCAAATTCAATAATTATTGGGCGCAGCCTAAGCCCTTATTTTGATTTTATAGTTTTAAGCGAAGAAATTAACATTCTGCGAATTGCACCGCAATCGTTTTGTAATGTTTTATAATCTTCTTCGTTCATACAATTTGTTTCAAATAAAAGCTCAAGCCAATATTCAGTTTCATAACACTCTTTTTGTGCAATCTCAAGTTTAGAAATAAAATCCTTTGTTCCTTGGGCGTATTGTGCTTCGTGTAAATTTGCACCGATAGAAGTAGCGGAACGAAGAAGTTGATTTATTAAAACGGACTCATTATGATTTGCTTTCATATCACGACAGAGAAAAACAACAGTTTTTGCAAATTCCTTTGCCTTATCTCTTAAAATGCTATTAGCCAAAGTTATCACCTCTAAATTTATTATACATAATAAATTATAGTCTTTCAAGTTTTATTCCGACTTTGTCGGAGTGATATTATTGCCTTATGGCAATAGTGTTATTGAAGCCTTTGGCTTCAGTGTTATTTTATTCGCCATAAACTGCCGAAGGCAATATCACTCGGCGTCAGCCGAATATCACTGCGAAGCAATAGAACTCGCCGCAAGGCGAATAAAACTGCGAGACTTCCTTATGAGAAGTCTCGCAACGGCACGCGTTTTATATCAAATTCAGCACCGGACGGAAGCCCATTAACGCCAATGCCAGCAACCCCAAATACACCAGCGTACCGGGTAACCCGCGGAATGCGGTGGGGGTATCGGGATTGTCCATACGTTCCAGCGCCTCGGCCACCATAGAGGACAAAAACATAAAACCAAGTGCCGAACCCAGTGCAATACCCAGTGCCGGGAAAAACGAGGTGGAGAACTGATAATTGATGACCAGCGCGGCACCGATAACAATGGTGTTAAATGCCGCCAACGGCAAAAACCGATTGACACGGCGATACCAGTCCGCAAACCAGCGACGCGCCGCCAGCACGGTTGCCACATACACCACCGCCGTTATAACCACAACCAACAACGGCCGCAGCAGGCGGAACTGCCATTCTGTGGGGAGCAGGCGGTCTAAGGGGAAGAACAACGCGGTGGTAACCACCGAAAACGCCATGAGCAGCTTCCCAAATGTGCGCCGCTGGCGCGGACGCCGCATTAACCGCGCCAAAGAGGAAGAACCAAGACCGGTGGTGAGTACCACGTTCTGCATAGCCGCGGTGACAAGCAGATATATCACCATATCACCTATGGTTTTCATAGCAGTTCCTCCTCCCCTTTGTTGGATACGGCACGCCGCAACAACTGCTTTGCCCATTGCAGTGCCGCCGCCATAAAGCCAAGCAACACATACCCAATGAACGGATGCTCTGCCTCCGGAAAGCGGGCCTCAAAGCCCAGCGGAATACCCCAAATATGGCCGGTCACTGCCGCTTCGCGCAGTGCCGAGGCAATGCACAACACCAACCCAAAACCCAACACCGTGCCCAACGAATCCGCCAACAACACCAAAGGATGTGCGCTTGCCGCGTGGGCACTTGCGGGACGTAGCGTAAACAACGTGTTTACCGCCATAAGCGGCAAAAACAAATACAGTGACGCATAAATATCGGCAGAAATCCACTGCCGCAATACCGCGGCGGTTCCCAACAACATAGCGGTGGTAAGCACGGCATACACGGCGGGACGCAACCATTGCGGGAATCGCTCACCGAACAACGATAGCAACAAATTCATCGGTAACAACACCACGGCGGTGCACACTGCCAGTGCCACGGCGTTTTTTAAATTAAAACCGATTGCCAAAATGGGGCACAGACCCATGGCTTGTACCAACACCACGTTTTCGGGTAAAAAGGTATCCCAAAATGCTGAAAATAGTGAACGCCATTCCGGTTTTGTTTTCATACGCGCGCCTCCTTTTGCCACCGTCGCGCAAACCACCAACAAAAACGGTCCAGCAACGGGGCAAACGAATTCACCAACAGTACGGCAAAAAATTCACAACATTCAAACCGACCGTACCAGCGCAATAAAATCACCAGCGCGCCCGCCAACACACCATAGGCAATACGCGCCAACCAAAACCGAGGTGCCACCGTTAAGTCGCCCAGCAAAAACACACCGCAAAACAACAGCAAACCGGCGCACAGTTCCAGCGGGATACTAACAGATGCCGGCACCGCCGCGCGCGGGAACAACGCCGCGCCCAGCGCACAGGTTGCCAAATACGATACAAAAATGATGGGTGAAGCCGAGCGGCGCGTATACAAATACAACGCCGAGGCAAGCAACACCAACACCCCCGCCGAACCAATGGGGCCGGGAAAATCACCGCTGAACAGTGCCATCCACCCCACCGAGGTACTGCCGCCGCTGCTGAGTTGTTCGGTAGGCGACACGGCGGTAATAACCGAGGAGGTGTCCCACAACGGAAGCGGCGCACTCTGGCCGGGGTCAGGGTACACAAACAAACGCGTAGGGAAACAAATGGCACAAAACGCCATACCCGCCGCGGCAGGGTTAAAAATGCAATGACCGTTTCCGCCAAACGGCATTTTGGCAACGCCAATGGCAAAAGCCGCACCCATAACCGGCACCCAAAACGGTGCCAGCGGCGACATCATAGCACCGATGAGCGCACCTGTCATAGCGGCAGTGCCGTCCGCCAAAGTGACACGACGGTGCGATACCGCACAACACAACACTTCCACTAACATTGCGCTGAGCATTCCCGCCAACACCAAAATGAGGGGTCTCAGCCCATAATACAAGCAGGAAAACGCGGTAACGGGAAGCAAGCACAACAACACGCCACCCGCTTGATAAAAAGGATGGTGGGTTTCCCGCAAATGCGGGGCAACAGACGGTTTAAGCATCGGCATCCTCCTCCAATTCCAGCAGCAAGGTGCTGTCGGTGCGGCGAGCCTCGTCAATGATTGCTGCCAATTCAATGCCGCTGGGGCATACGTACGAACACGTACCGCAACCATCGCACGCATCGGCGTGCAATGCCGCCAATCGCTCGTAATGCATATTGCGAAAACGGCGCACAATTTCAAACGGGAGCAACCCTTTATGACACGCCTGCGTGCACCGACCGCAACCAATACACGCGCGTGATTGCACGGAGCGGATTGTCCCCGCGGTAAAGGCAAGCAAACACGTCATACCCGGTAACACCGGAATATCCTGCGTGGTAGCCGCCACACCGGTCATCATATCACCCAAAAGTAAGTGAGCAGGGTCTTCCACTACACCGCATCGCGTTAATATTTCCTGCACCGATGTGCCAAACGGAACCGTAACATTTTGCGGCTCACGCACAGCGTTGCCTGCTACGGTGAGCGTGCAACGGTCGTGCGGTTCGTGCAAATACAGGGCACGGTACAGAGCCAAACAAGCCTGCACCCCCACACGCCCCACGCGGGCATTGGGGGTAACGGTACGGTCCCCCGCCTCTTTGGCACGGCGAACCAAACACGTTGCGGGATAATACGAATCGGTTTGATACAAGTGCTTCTTGCCCACACGCAACGCCAACGAGCGACGCCGCTGACCCGACAAACACACGGCAATGTGATAGCCGCCCGCACTAACCGCCCGTGCGGCACGGCGCAACCCGCGCACCACCTGCTCCGCATAGTCACGCAATACTGCCCAAGCACTGGACTCGTACGGTTGAACCTGCACGGCATCCGCCACCAAGTAATCACACCCGTTTTCGCACCAGTCACGCAGTTTTAACACCAACGGAATGCCGTCAACCTCATCAATGATATGCGCCTCCGCTGCCGCTGCCAACACCTGCTCGGTTGTGAAAGCATCGGTATCCGGCGCGGGGACTTCCGGTTCCGGGTCGGTAACCATACGGTCAATGACTACGCAGGGCAATGTTCCGTACAAGGGGTGGTCCACTTCCCGTTCACCGCTGACCACACCGGTCACGCTGGACAATACCGCGGCTTGCCCTTCGTCCTCACAAGAGGACAGCGGCGTGCCCCGCCGCACGGTATCGTACAATGACACCGCCGGTTGCACGGTCATATCGGTAAAATACGTGTACGGCAATACCACTTGGGCAATATCCGTCCATTCCGCGGTAGGGCGTTGGATTGCCGGTGATTTTTGAAACGGCAACCGTACGCCACCCATAAACTTATGCATAGGGACCCCCTTTTTGTTCACTACCAAAAATTGTTCCTTGCCAAAGGCCTGTCTCTTTAATATGATGGTATTATACACACCCACAACGGGGAGGAATGGCTATGAAAATGGAGCCGCTTAAAGGCGGTTGCCTGAAAATATGGTTGAGCGGCACGGATATGCACCACTGGGGCTTGCGTTTTGAGAGTATGAGTGCCGAGGATACTGCCACACGGCGAGCGATACACCGACTGATTCACATTGCGCGGCAACGCGAAGCACTGCGTGCCGAAGAGGGGTTAACTGTGGAAGCATTGCCCACAGATGAGGGGTGCTTACTGCTGTTTACCCCGCAACGGTTGTTTGTGCCGCTCCGTTCACCCAAACCGATAATCTACGCCCTGTACAGCGGCGATGACCTGCTGGAATTGGGTGACCGATTGTGCCGCTGGGATTCCCGCATTTTGCCTGCCGCCGCTTTGTACGGTTGGGGACCGAGTTACCGCCTGATTGTGTATGCCGACCCCGCACCCGCGCCCGCGTTGCATCGATTACTGAATGAATACGCCCAGCCGGTAGCGACGGGATATGCCGCCGCCGCGTATACCGAGGAGCACGGCACACCGCTGATTGCAACACAAGCACTGCAACGCCTTACAGTGCGTGAATCTCACGCACCAGTGCCGCCGGTTGAGTCGCATTAAACAACGCACTACCTACCACGGCAATGTCGGCACCTGCCGCCGCCGCCAGCGGCGCGGTGGCGGCGGAAACCCCGCCATCCACCTGAATGGATACCGACAACCCGCGCCGCGTAATTTCTTCACGCAAAGCGCGAATTTTGGGTAATTGATTTTCCATAAACTTTTGACCGCCAAAGCCGGGTTCTACGGTCATTACCAGTACCATTTCCACCTGGTCTAAGTACGGAAACACCGCTTCGGCCGAAGTGTTGGGTTTAAGGGTGAGCGCCGCTTGCTTGCCAAGCGCGTGAATGCGCGTCAACGTTTGTGCCACCGGAGCGTCACTTTCAATGTGAAAGTTGATAATATCCGCTCCCGCCGCGGCAAAGGCATCCACTAAACGGTGGGGATACTGCATCATTAAATGCACGTCAAAGCACAAGGCCGTATGCGGGCGCAGGCGTTCAATCACCGGAGGACCGAAACTTAAATTCGGCACAAACACCCCGTCCATAACATCCAAATGTACCATATCGGCACCGGCAGATTCCACAAAAGCCAGTTCTTCACCCATACGGGCGAAATCGCAGGTGAGAATTGACGGCGAAATGCGCATACGTATCCCCTCTTTTTTGTAATTCCATAGATAGGTTTATTATACTGTATTGGTACAAAAAAGTCAAACCGGCACCAAAAAGACCGGCGTTTTCCGGTGGGAAACGACGGTCTTTTTGGTGTGTTTCTTTATTTGGTGCCGAAAATACGGTCGGCCGCATCGCCCAAACCGGGGACAATGTACCCCTTTTCGTTAAGATGGTCATCCAGCGCCGCGCAGTAAATCTGCACGTCAGGATGCGCTTCGGACAACGCTTTTAACCCCTCCGGTGCCGCAATAATGCACATAAACTTAATGTTCTTGGGCCCGCGTTGCTTGATTTGACCAATAGCATCCACCGCCGAACCGCCGGTGGCCAACATCGGGTCAAGCACAATCACTTCGCGCTGCTCAATATCGCCCGGCAGTTTGCAGTAATATTCCACCGGTGTGAGCGTGGTTTCGTCGCGGTACAAGCCAATGTGACCCACGCGCGCCGAGGGAACCAGTTCCACCGCGCCGTCTACCATTCCCAAGCCGGCGCGCAAAATCGGGACAAACGCCAGTTTACGGCCGGCAATTTTTTTGCCGGTCATTTTCGCCATTGGTGTCTCTACCTCCGCATCGCACAGCGGCAGGTCGCGCGTTGCCTCGTATACCATCAATTGAGTGATTTCGCGAATTAACTCGCGAAATTGCTTGGAACTGGTGCGGATATCCCGCAGGATGGATACCTTGTGCTGAATTAACGGGTGACTGGCAATAAACGGTGTAAGCATAACATAAGACCTCCTATATTATGAATATCCGTGGCCAAAAGCGGCCACCGAAGGGTTCCTAACTATGAGATTCCGCCTGCCGACGGCGCAGTTCGCGCTCCGCCTGCGGTAAGCGCAGGTACACGGGCAACAACGCGTCGCCCGACACGGCACCGCCGTTTGCCAAAAGCGGCACCGCCGCCCGCGCCACGCCCACGGCGTGTTGGTCACACAAGCCAACGGGTGCTTGCCGCAACAACGGGTGCGTGGCACCCAACTCCGCACAACACAGAGCGGAGCCGTCCCCCACCGCTAACAACGGATGGGTGCGTGTGCGCAAACGTGCCGCCAGTTCGTCCAACGACACGGCTTCGTCCGGCGTTTCCCGCGTGAGTACGCCGCCGCGCAATGCAAACAACGCGGTATATACTTGGCGGCAACGAGCGTCCATTACCGCCACAATATCACAGTCTGCCGGCATACCCGCCAAGCGGTGTGCCATACCCTCCAACGTGGAGACCGGTATACAGGGTAAATCATTTGCAAACGCCAGCCCTTTTACCGCCGCCACGCCAATGCGCACACCTGTGAACGAACCGGGACCCACCGACACCGCCAAAGCATCCACCTGCGGCAAGGAAAGCCCCGCATTGCGCAGCATATTTTCCACCATAGGCATTAGCGTTTGGCTATGGGTCAATCGCGTGTTAACCGAGGACTCGCACAACAGGGTTTGGCGTTCACCCTCCACCCGCAATACGGCACAAGAGGCAGGTCCGGCGGACGATTCCACCGCCAACAACGTGTAAGATTCCCCCAGCGGTTTCACAACGCCACCCCCTCAATGGTAACGGCGCGCTCGGTTTCGCCCAAACGCTTAAAAGTAACCCGTACGGCGGTGGGCGGCAACGCCGCTTCCACATTTTCGCTCCATTCCACGGCGAGCACCGCGCCGGCATCCAAATATTCAAAAAAACCGGTGGTATCCAAATCCTCCCAACCGTTAACGCGGTACATATCAAAATGCACCAGCGGCGGGTTGCCGCCGTAGTCGTTCACCAGGGCAAAGGTAGGGCTGGATACTTCCGCCGCGGGTGACAACACCTGCGCCATACCCCGCACAAAGGCAGTTTTACCCATACCCAAACCACCAAAAAAGGCCACTACCGTGCCAGCGGTACACTGCGCCGCCAAACGGTGCCCCAGTGCCTCAGTTTCGGCAACACTGTGGGTAAGTATGCGTGTCACGGTAGCCCCCCTCTCCGTTTTTGTTTTTATTTTACCACAATTTTCGACCTGTGCAAAGGGTTTTGTAAAAAACAGATTATTGTTTCGCATCGTACCACGTGGTGCCGGTATGCACGTCCACACGCAAACAAACCGACAACTGTACCGCGGCCTCCATTTCCTCGCGCAAAATACGCGCGGCACGGGCGGCATCGTGTTGTTCCGCCTCTACAATCAATTCGTCGTGCACCTGTAAAATGAGTTGTGCGGCCACGCCCTCACGGCGCAAACGCTCGTGCACACGAATCATTGCCAATTTAATAATATCCGCCGCCGTGCCCTGAATGGGCATATTGCGCGCCACCCGCTCGCCAAACGACGCGGTAACGCGGTTGCTCACTTTGAGTTCCGGCAACGGACGACGGCGGCCGAACAACGTCTCCGCATAACCAACTTGTTTTGCCTTTTCAATTAGCCCGTCCATATACCCCGCCACCGCGCCGTAATGAGCCAAATATTGCTCAATGTACCGCTTGGCCTCGCCGTAGGTGACGTGAATATCCTCCGACAGTGAATGCGCGCCGATGCCGTACACAATGCCGAAATTCACCGCCTTGGCTTGCGAGCGCATTAGCGGCGTGACCATACTTTCCGGCACGCCAAACACCTGCGCGGCGGTAATGCGGTGGATGTCCTCTTCTTCGTTAAACGCGCGCACCATTGTTTCGTCACCGGAAAGTGCCGCCAGCACGCGCAATTCGATTTGTGAATAGTCGGCATCACACAACACCGCACCCTCACGCGCGTGGAAAAAGCGGCGCAACTCGCGCCCCAGTTCCTGCCGCACCGGAATGTTTTGCAGGTTGGGTTCGGTGGAGGAAATACGGCCGGTTCGCGTTTCGGTTTGGTTAAAATTGGTGTGAATACGCCCGTCGTCCCCAATTTCTTTTTCCAACCCATCACAATAGGTGGATTTTAATTTGGACAACGTGCGGTAATCCAAAATCATTCCCACCACGGGGTGGGCATTTTTCAAACTTTCCAACACTTCGGCGTTGGTGGAATAGCCCGATTTTGTCTTTTTCTTGGCGGGTAAACCCAAATCCTCAAACAGGGCTTTGGCCAGTTGTTTGGGGGAGTTAAGGTTAAACGCATACCCCACCGCTTGGGCAATGCTATCCGTAAGCGCGGCAATGCGTTGTGCCAGTTGCTCACCAAACCGGTGCAACCCTTCGCGGTCCACCGCAAAGCCCACGCGCTCCATATCCGCCAACACCAATGCCAGCGGAATTTCCATATCACGCAATAAGTTTTGCTGGCCCGTTTCCGCCACCAGCGTTTCCAGCACGTCTGCCAGCACATATAACAACCGCAATTCCTCCGGTTGTTCGCCCGCAGGCGGGCACACGCCGTATTGCAATGCCAACCGTTTCAGGTCATAATCGGATGCCAGCGGGTCCAACAAATACGCGGCCAAGCGGGTGTCCATCACCACATTGGCGGGAGTTACACCGTAACACAGTGCGCGCGCCGCCAACGCCTTGGTATCGGCCACCTGTTTGGCGTGTGAGCCATCCGCCAGCCATTGCCAAAACAGTTCGTCCTCAATCGGTAACGATGCCGCCATGCCGTTTGCCGCCACCCACGCGGTATCTTCCGTTACCCACACAGCTACAATGGGGTGGTTTAGCACCGTTTCCGGCGCGGCAGTAACAAGCGTCTCGGGTGTCGCAGCGTCGGTTTTTGAGGTAGTGGGAACCACTACCGCCGTTAACCCCATACGCTCCATTAGTTTAAACAATTCCAACTGCGTCATACGCGCGGCAAGTGCCTCCCGCTGCGGTTCGCGCAGCGCATAGGCGCACGGCGAGGGGTTATCCAGCGGCATGGTACGGCAAATTTCGCCCAAACGACGGCTCAAATACGCGCTTTCGCGCCCGTCTTGTAACTTGCGGCGCAAACTGTCCCGCAGAGCAGGGTCGTCCAGCCCTTGGTACACGCCGTCCAGCGTGCCAAAACGGTGCAATAAATCCAACGCCGTTTTTTCGCCCACGCCGGGCACGCCGGGAATGTTGTCGCTGGAATCACCCATTAGGGCTTTTAAGTCTATGAGTTGTTCGGGCGCAAGCCCGTATTTTTCCTGAATGGCGGCGCGGTCATAAACCAGCGTTTCCGGTTGACCCATACGGGTGGAGGCCAGCAACACCGTAACGTTGTCCCCCACCAGTTGCAACGAATCGCGGTCGCCGGTGGCAAGGTAGCACGGCACCCCTTCCCGCGCGGCGGCGGCCGAAAGCGTACCCAAAATATCGTCCGCCTCGTAGCCGTCTTGCTCCAACACGGTGCATCCCATTAACACCAACAGTTCTTTAATAATGGGCAACTGCACCGCCAGTTCTTCCGGCATGCCTTTGCGACCCGCCTTGTATTCACGGTACATCGCGTGGCGAAAGGTGGGGGCTTTGCGGTCAAACGCAACCGCTACCGCGTCCGCCCCCGTTTGCTCCAACAGACGGTGATATATGTTGAGAAACCCCACCAACGCGTTGGTGGGCGTTCCGTCGTGCGTGGTAAGCACTTTAATGCCGTAAAACGCGCGGTTAAGAATGCTGTTGCCGTCAATAACCAGCAGGGACATAGCGTTCCCGTCCTTTCCTTTTGGAGTACGTGCGCCATTGCTACAACAAGACCCCGCCAACCGAAATTAGCGGGGCCCGAACAACACGGAATTTATGCGCGGTCGGCACTGCCCAACACGTTTTGGATTTTGTGTTTCACCACGTCGGTGATGCAGGCGCGCCCGTCACCCAAATACTGGCGGGGGTCAAAGTGCGTGGGATTCTCTGCCAGATGGCGGCGAATGCCGGCGGTCAGTGCCAAGCGCAGGTCGGAGTCCACATTAATTTTGCACACGGCAAGCGATGCGGCTTCGCGCAGCATATCTTCCGGAATGCCAATGGCGTCTGCCATTTGGCCGCCATATTGGTTGACCATGCTCACGTATTCCGGCATAACCGACGAGGCGCCGTGCAACACAATGGGGAACCCGGGCAGGCGGTCCATAACCTCTTTAAGAATATCAAAACGGAGTTGCGGCTTTTGGCCGGGCTTGAATTTGAACGCGCCGTGGCTGGTGCCAATGGCAATTGCCAACGAATCCACGCCGGTGCGGGTAACAAAATCCTGCACTTGCTCGGGGTCGGTGTAGTTGGCTTTGTCCGCCTCCACACTCACTTCGTCTTCCACGCCGGCGAGCTGACCCAGTTCGCCTTCCACCGTGACACCGCGGGCGTGCGCATATTCCACAACTTTACGGGTAACTTCCACGTTTTCCTCATACGGCAAATGCGAACCGTCAATCATCACGGAAGTGAACCCGCCGTCAATGCAGTCTTTGCACAGTTCAAAACTGGAACCGTGGTCCAAATGCAGGGCAATGGGCAAGCCCGTTTCTTCCACCGCTGCCTGTACCATATGATACAGGTAACCGTGGTGAGCGTATTTGCGCGCCGAACCCGATACCTGCAAAATAACAGGGGAGTTGAGTTGCTTGCACGCATCCACAATGCCTTGCATAATCTCCATATTGTTGATGTTGAACGCACCGATAGCGTAACCGCCTTTGTACGCTTTTTGGAACATTTCTTTGGTGTTTACCAGGGGCATAGTTTTGACCTCCTCATCTAATTATGGTTTTATTATACACCAAGTCTCCGCATTTTGAAAGAGAAAAAAACAAAAAATCCTCGATTTTTTGAAAAAAACTTGTGTCGGGGCGCGGATATCGGTATAATGATAACGAAAGGATGTGTTGCAAGGTGCGACAGGATATTACCACCATTCCGGTAAGTGACGTATTTGAGCCACGGGACGGCTGCCCCATTTGCCGTATGCGTGACTTGTTGGAACAGCGGGTGGCGGAGTATATTACCGGTGCCGCTATGATGGAGCCGGATGTGCGGATTGAAACCAATCGACTGGGCTTTTGCTTCGACCATTATCGCCTTATTCTGAAACAACGCAATCGGTTAGGTGTGGCACTGATGTTGGAAAGCCATTTGGCGGAACTGGAACAACACGTGTTTGAGGGATTGCCGTTGCTGGGCAAAAGCGGGCGCAAGCAAGCCAAAAGCGCCGACGAGCGCACGGCTACCTGCTTTTTGTGCCAGCAGGTGGATTGGGCTATGGAGCGTATGCTCGCCACCGTGTGCCGTTTGTGGGAAACCGAGGAGGATTTTCGCCGCTTGTTTGCCGAACAACCGTCACTCTGTCTCCCCCATTTTACGCAGTTGGTAAACGCCGCCGCCACGGGAATGAGCAAAAAACGCGTGGGCGAGTTCGCCAAAACCGCCGGCGCGCTGTCGCGGCGCACGTTGTCGGAACTGCACGGTGACGTATCGCATTTTTGCAAAATGTTTGACTACCGCAACAGCGGCGAAGCCGCCGATTGGGGCAATTCGCGCGATGCGGTGGAACGTGCCGTGCAATACCTCACTTCTCGTTTACCGTAAGTTGCCAATATTCAACTAACTGTATCCAAAAGAATGTAAATTTGTGGAAAATTTGCTTTTTTTCGACCGTAAATGACCGTGAAAACCCCTTTAAAACCGCGATTTGTTCACATTTTCCACAGAGTTTTCCACAATAGCGGTGGAATTTAAATTATTACAAAGAGTTATATCCCCTTGTCCGCGCCCCGTTTTTTGTCGCATTTTCGGACTGTTTTTTTGCATAAACGCTCGCCCCAAACCCATACTGTTGGGGAGTAAAAATGAACAAGGGGTGGCGTGTGTGATTCGAGGCATCAGCCGTCAAATGGTGGAGGTTACCACCGTGGAAAGTCCGTACTTTGAGCGTGCGTTTTTTATTGTGCGGTCAAACGCCGCGGAGCAACCGGAAAGTGTCCTGCAACGCGAGGCCGGACGCGTTATGCACGCGCAAAACGGATATTCCGGATTGCGGCGCGCGCGGCGGCGGCATATGTGGGGACAGATTGGGTTACTGCTTCTGGGCGGCGGATTGGGTGTGGCATTGCAGGCATTGGTCACGGTCATATTATAAAACAACGTACTGTGTGTAACAAACACAAGCGCCACCGGCTATGGTCGGTGGCACTTGTTGTGTTTTGTATAATTAATTTACTCGGTCATAAACAACACGCCAAGCGTGTTGGGGCCGCAGTGGGACGAGATGGTGCACCCCGCGCGGGTGATAAAAATTTCATCAAATTTACCGCAACGTTCCACCGCCGATTTAACCAGCGCAATGCGTTCTTCCGAAATACCCGAATGCGTGATAAACAGGCGGTTTTGGCGAATGTCGGTACGGTCTTTTAACTGGTCGTACACGTACTGCTCCAACGCTTTGTCCAGCGAACCGCGGTATTTTTTGCCCACACCCATTTTGCCGCAAGTGTTATCTACCTCAATGCAGGGTTTGAGCTGCAACAGGTTGGCACCCATCATAGCCAGTGCCGAACAACGGCCGCCTTTGTGCAAAAATTCCAGCGTGTCCAGCACAAAACTGGCTTGTACTTTGCTCGCCAGCGCCTGAACCTCCTGTGCCACCTGCGCAGCCGGCATACCGGCGGCAATGCGGTCCGCCGCTTCCAGCACCAACAAGCCCATACCGGTGGACAAATTGCAACTGTCTACCACATACAGACCGGGCAGTTCTTCCGCCGCCATACGGCAGTTGCTGTGCGATACGGACAGTGCCGAACCTAAATTGAGGTACACAACTTCGTGTCCCTCGTCCAAAAACGGTTTGCAAAAATCCATATACTCGGCCGTGTTAATAGCCGACGTTTTGGGGAGAATGTTTTGTTCGCGATAAATGCGATAAATGTCGTCCGGAACCAAATCCACACCGTCGGTGTACGTGTTCTCACCCAGTGTGACGTGGAGCGGTAATATGTGTACCTGATACCGCTCACACAGTTCGGGCCCCAAATCGCACGTGCTGTCGGCGCATAAAATTACCTTCTTGCTCAAAAAATCACCCTCCGTTCTTTCAAAACAGCGTTTATAGTATACCACAAACTCTCACACAATTCAAGAGGTTTCGCGCTTATTTGACCGTAATCACTACTTCTCTTCCGCACCAACGGAAGTCATAACCCTTGTTACCCACGAATCCTGCTTTTTGAGCAATGGCTGTGAGATTATTGCTAAACCATTGGTAAAACGATTCCGGTGTGCCGTTCTCAATATACAACGCCACGCCTTGGCCGTTCGCTTTCAGCAAAGAGGCAACGCGGTCTACCTCAAAGGTGTTAAGCACCGTGCCGTTTTTTACGTGATAATTGGCGGTCGTCGCGTTACAGGGCGGCAACGGGTACGCGCCCGTTTTGGAGACCGCGTGGTCTTCGGCAATATGGGTATCATTCACATTGAAAAAAGCGTGCATTACGGTTGCTTCACTGCCGACAGGGTCGTCCCACGTGACATCGACGTGGTAATACGCCCCATCAATTTGTACCACATTCCACGCGTGGGATTCACTGGCGGTGTTGCCGGGGCGCACACTGCTCCCCTCCACAAACAGGCAAGGGATTCCCGCTTGGTACAGTAAATACTGAAATGCGCGGGCATAACCCTCGCACACGGCTTTTCCCTCTACCAACGCGCCGTAGGCATTGTGCGCGTTGGCACTGCTTGACGTGTATACCGTGCCAGCCGCCAATGTATCGTGCAAAATGAGTTCCCGCTCATAGGGGGTACGCCCTTTTGCCGCCTCACTTACCAAGCGGCTCACGGCCGCTTGAAACTTGGTTTGTGCCGTGGCTTTGTCAGCGGGAGTGAGTGTATACGTCGGTTCAATATACAACACCGTTTTCCCGCTTGTGTACAGTGTAATGGCACCGTTAAACCAAAAATGCTGGGGATAATCGGCGTGATAACATTCCATCACCTGCATAAGTTGGTCCGACGTGAGGGGGTTTTGTTCATCCTTAAAGGAAATTTGCGCATCCATTGCCTCCACGCCCGCCGCCATACGGTGATACGCCGTGACCAAAGCCGTGCCGTTGGGCAAGCTTTTTAAATAAGAGAGACCGTAATATTGTTCTTTGGAAAGCGGGGTGAGCGTGGCAACCACCGGTTTTTCCTCCGACGGTTTGGACACAGCGGGTGCGGTGGGCACGGCCGCCGCATCCGCCGTTTTTACCACGGTGGTTACGGAACTTTTGGTTGTTTTTACCGTGGCTTTCGCCGTGGTGTTTGCCGAAGCAACCGTGCTGACGATTGCCGCCGCAGTTGTGGTAGTAGCCGTCACATTAACACTTTCCTCCCCGCCGTTTGCCGTGGCGGTTGCGGCGGTGGTGGTAGTTGTGGTAGTGGCCGTATCCTTTGGCTTTTCGGTGCTACCGCACCCACCCATCAGTGTGGTTATCAGTAACAGCGCGGAAAACAAGGCGGTTAACTGCTTGCATTTCACAAACCTCATCCCCTTTTCTAAGGATATTGTACCCCGCGGTTTTTGTTTTGTCAAACCAAAAAGAATAAAAATCCCCCCGCATAGCGGGGGGTATTTCATTTTCGGGCATAGCCCTATGCGATACTGGCTGCGCACAAGTGCGCTTTTTATTGGCCTGCCAGCCACGCACCGATTATTTACTACCCGTAAACGGGTTCCGCGG
>JAZOLU010000004.1:0-53504 GCA_045653425.1 Acutalibacteraceae bacterium
AGAAAACCAGGCATTTTACCCGTTTACGGGTAGCAGTGCGTGTGATGCGATGATAATGTTCGGTGCCCCTTTTAGGGGCTATGCCGGTATCAACCCCTTCTAGGGGTTGTGCAAACCACCAGTTTACTGGTGGTTATGATTATACACAAAAAGAGGCGGTCGGCAATTTCTTGCCGACCGCCGAATGCATAAAAATCAATTAGCAACCGCCGTGTTCCTCGCTCTTGGGCGGGAAAAACTCGTCAACGGGGAAGCACATCTTTTTAAAGATATCGCAAGGGTTTTCCGTGTTGGGGCAGCATTCCTTGGCGGGGATGCAGAAATCATAAATGGGCATCATCATTTGCACGTTGCGAATGAGTTGCACAATGGTGAAGATACCCAGCGATACCAACACCAGTTTATCGGTGCCGGAATCCACAAAATTGCCGCCGAACTGTTCGCACACGCAAGCGGGAATGCAGGAAGCGGCACAGTCACACTTGCATCCGCAATCGCATTTTTCCACCAAACGGGCGGCCAGTACCACCGGCTCAGCAATTTGCACGTTGCACCGCGGCATATTGCGGGTGGGCATTTCCTGACGGTCGCGGTGGTCAGGGCAAAATTCGCTGGCAAACACTTTTACGTTGCCTTCGCTGCCAAACAGAATCACTTTCTTTTGGAAGATGGCAATGCCTTTTACCGTGCAGCTGCCGGTACCGTGTCCGGAGTATACTTCCAGCGAAACGCAGAAGAAAAACGTTAAATCGCAGGAATAGTACCCGCGGTTGAACGGCAGAGTTTCCACGTCAATATAGGTGCTCAGCACTTCCGCTTTTTTGGCACGAATGCTCACGGCGTGGTCAATCACCATTTGGTCGCGCTCGGTGAAAAACACGCGCAGGTCTTCCAAGCAATCTTTGTCCGAGCACGAGTCATATACTCGGCCGGCATCCACGCATACCGCTTCCTTACAGCCGTTGTTGGCCATATATCGGTTGTTTTCAGCCATAAAAAATCCTCCTATGTTACATGATAGGGCGCGCCCTCTCAAAAGGGATACCCTTCACTGTTATCCTATGCCATAGGAGGATTTTGGTTCATATTTTGGTGAGTTTAGCAAAGGTAGCCATAATTTTTTTGACACCCACTTGCTCAAAGGCAATGGTGAGCAACAGGTCGTTGCCCATGGGCTGTACGGATTGAATACACCCATCGCCAAAGGTTTTGTGCCGCACGCAGTCGCCCGCTTGCCAACTGCCGACGGCACCCGCGGTGGGCTTAGCGGCCGAAGTGGTAATTCCGCCGCCAATGGTTTCGGCGCGGTCACGTCGGGGTACAGTGGTTTCCCCGCCAACGGTAACAGTGCGGCCAAATCCGGTGTTGGAGGTCCAACCGCCGGAACGATAAGTGGTAAAGGCGTCGCTGCGCGCCGATTCGTGTGATTCCAGCAAAGCGGACGGCATCTCCTGCAAAAAGCGGGAGGGACGGTTACGGGTGGTAGAGCCGTACAACATACGGCTGCGTGCGCAGGTGATGTACAATTCCCGTTTGGCGCGGGTCAGTGCAACGTAACATAACCGACGGTCTTCCTCCAACTCCTCGGGGCGGAACATCGTTTGCATACCGGGGAAAATGTTATCCTCAAAGCCGGGCAAAAACACCACCGGAAATTCCAAACCCTTGGCGGCGTGCATTGTCATTAGCACCAGCGCATCGGCACCCGCATCGTAGTTGTCCACGTCGGTCATTAATGCGTTTTCTTCCAAAAAGCCGGACAACTGCGGCAGTTCATCCTCACTGTTTTCCTCAAACGTGCGAATGGAGGATGCCAATTCGTTTAAGTTATTCACCCGTTCTTCCTCGGCGGGCCCCGCCATTTGCCACATAGCCAAATAGCCGGTGACTTCCAGCATTTCGCGGTACAACAGGTGTAGGGACATATCCGGTTCCTGCGCTTTTTCACGCAACGTATCCATGGTTTTTATAAACGGTAAAATGCGAGAGGAAGCGCGGCCCAGTGCGGCGTATTCATCTGCACGGGACAACACCGCATACAGGGAAACGCCTTGCTCCTCTGCCAACACGGCGGCTTTGTCCAGCGTGGTATCGCCAATGCCGCGTTTGGGTTCGTTAATAATACGACGTAAACTAACACTGTCTTCCGGATTGTTTATCACCCTCAAGTAGGCAATGGCATCACGCACTTCTTTGGTATCGTTAAAGCGATGCCCGCCTAAAATGCGGTAGGGGATACCGCTTTTAATTAACGAGCGTTCAATGGCGTTGGATTGCGCGTTGGCGCGATACAGTACCGCCATATCGCGGTAGTTGGCGCCGTCCGCCACTTTATCCAGCACGGTGCGGGCAATAAAACGCCCTTCCTCATCCTCGTTTTCCAGCGTGTGCAGTTGCAACAAGTCGCCTTTGCCGTTTTCCGTCCACAGGGTTTTGGGCTTGCGGTTTGCATTATGAGCAATCACCGCGTTGGCGGCGTCCAGTATGTTCTGTGTGGAACGGTAGTTCTGCTCCAATCGAATCACGGAACACGGCGCAAACTGCTCCTCAAAACTCAAAATATTTTCAATGGTAGCACCGCGGAACTTGTAAATACTTTGGTCATCGTCGCCCACCACGCACAGATTACGGCTTTTTTGCGCCAACAAGCTCACAAAACGATACTGCGCGTGGTTGGTGTCCTGATACTCATCAATCATCAAATAACGAAAACGGTTTTGGTATTTTTGCAGTACCGTCGGTTCGGTTTCAAATAACTCCACCGTGCGGGCGAGCAAATCGTCAAAATCCATAGCGTCGGCATCGCGCAGACGCTTTTGATACAGTGCGTAGCAATCCGCCACTTTTTTAAGCCGAAAATCGTTGCCGGCTTCAGCGGCAAATTCTTTGGGGGAGAGCAGATTGTCTTTGGCACGGCTAATTTCGCTTAAAATGGCCTTGTGACCAATCACCTTTTCTTCCACGCCGAGCGATTTCATACACTCTTTCATCAAACGGCGACTGTCGTCGGTGTCGTAAATGGTAAAGTGCGAGGAATACCCCAAAGCACCGCCATCTTGCCGCAGTACCCGCGCACAGAACGAGTGGAAGGTGCCCGCCATCACTTGGCGGCCATCTTCGCCCAACATCGCTTCCAAACGGTCTTTTAGTTCACCTGCCGCCTTGTTGGTAAAGGTAATGGCCAAAATGCGCCACGGTGGGCAAGGGTCTACCGCACACAGAGCATCCAACGCACTGTCCGGCGGTAACATACCATCGGCATATTGCTGCAAGGTATCGGTGACGGTATCCTGCAAAAACGGCGGAATTTCCGTGCTGTGGTAGGCGTTGCCGAACCGCACCAAATTGGCAATGCGGTTAACCAGCACGGTGGTTTTTCCGCTGCCGGCACCCGCCAAAATCAACAGTGGACCTTCGGTGCGGAACACCGCTTCTCTTTGTGGGGCGTTCATACGCGAAAACACACGTTCCAGCACACGGCGGCGCAATGATAAATACAGCGACACATCCAATGCCATAATTTAACCTCCTAAAAAGGGCGGGGAAAGCCGTTCCCCGCCCCGAAAAAACAAGGGTATTAACCGAACAACGTAAGCAACACACCGGCTGCCACGGCAGAACCGATAACACCGGCCACATTGGGCCCCATAGCGTGCATGAGCAAGAAGTTGGAAGGATTCTCGCTCTGACCCACTTTTTGGGATACCCGCGCGGCCATTGGCACGGCAGACACACCGGCAGAACCAATAAGCGGATTGACCTTGCCGCCGGTGAGCACGTACATGAGTTTGCCAAGCAACACACCGCCCGCAGTACCCATAGCAAAGGCAATCAACCCCAAACAAATGATAAGAATGGTTTTGGGTTGCAGGAACGTGTGTGCGTTGGCGGTAGCGCCCACGGTAACGCCCAACAGAATGGTGATGATATTCATCAGTTCATTTTGTGCGGTTTTGGTAAGCCGTTCCACCACGCCGCTTTCACGGAACAAGTTGCCCAACATTAACATACCAATAAGCGGTGCGGCGCTGGGGAGCAACAACACGCAAATGGCGGTAACAAAAATGGGGAACAGGATTTTTTCGGTTTTAGAAACGGTGCGCAACTGCGTCATCACCACAGCGCGTTCCTTTTTGGTGGTTAACGCCTTCATAATGGGCGGCTGAATAATCGGCACCAGTGCCATATACGAATACGCGGCAACCGCGATAGCACCCAACAGGTGCGGTGCCAACTTAGAGGTGAGGTAAATGGCGGTGGGTCCGTCTGCGCCACCGATGATGGCAATGGAAGCGGCCTCTTGCTGCGTAAACAGAATGTTCCATTCCTCCGCAAACGGCAACAAGCCCAACGCGCGTGCACCAAAAAAGGTAACAAAGATACCCATCTGTGCCGCCGCGCCCAACAAGAAACTTTTGGGGTTGGAAAGCAAGGGGCCAAAATCGGTCATACAACCAATGCCCAGGAAGATGAGCGGCGGGTAAATACCAAACTTAACGCCCTGGTACAAATACCAAAACAACCCGCCTTGCTCAAAATGTTGCCAGTACAAAACGCCGTTGGCATCCTCAAAAATGGGGTAATTTTGCGCCATAATGCCTTGTGCGTACTGCTGCAATTCCTCTGCCGTGAGCGGTATCAGCGAATTTTGCTGCGGGTCCATAATACCCGAAAGAGGAAGATTTACCAACAACATACCAAAGGCGATGGGGAGGAGCAGCAACGGCTCGTACCCTTTTTTTACTGCTAAGTAAATCAGCACACAGGCAATGCCAATCATAATTAAGTTTTTCCAGCCGCCCGCTTCAAAGTTAAACAAACGGTTAAAACCGGATTCTGCCCAAATTTGGGCTATCGCTTCCCATAATGCGCTCATTGGCTTAACTCTCCTTAAAAGTCCTTAAAAAGGGTGTGTATTTTCCGCAATGCCCGCAGCAGCCCAGACAGGACGCGCGCCCTTTTGGCGAGCGGGACTGATACGGCGCACCGTGTAACGGGTAGTGCCGTCCGACATAGCGGCAATGGCCGCGGCAATAACGGCCACAACCTCATCCGGAACTCCCGCCTCCACCACAGGTGCCGCGGGAGGAGGGGCGGGGATAGACACGGCGGTTGCGGGAACGGGTGCTTTACTTTTGCCGCCGGCGCGGTTAACCACACCAAACAACCAAAACACAAACGTGAGCACCGCTAACGCGGCGAATACCACTACCAGGCCGATAAGCACCGTCATACCGGCATCGCCCAGCAGATTTTGAGTGGCAAGTAACAAAGAATGCATAGTAAAACTCCGTTTCTGAAATTGGATGAGGGGGAAACCCTATAAACACCCATTTTATATTTCAAGTATAGTATACCGCAACGGGCGCAACTTTTCAATCGTTTAAGCAAAAAATTCCATAGTTTTGGACGAAAAAATTGAAATTGCGTACAACATCTGTTATAATAAATGACAAAGGAGTGCTGGGTATGAAATACGTTGTGCTATTATGTGACGGTATGGCAGATTTGCCGTGCGAGGTTTTGAACGGGAAAACCCCTATGGAGGCAGCGCACAAACCGTGTATGGACGCGCTGGCGGCACGTTCGGAACTGGGTATGGCGGTTACCGTGCCGGCGGGTCTGTCGCCCGGCAGTGACGTGGCGAATTTGTCGGTGCTGGGATATCGTCCGGCAGACTGTTACACCGGTCGTTCACCGCTGGAAGCGGCAAACATCGGCATTGACTTGGCGGACGACGATGTGGCGATTCGTTGCAATTTGGTAACGTTATCCGACGAGGAAGCGTACGGCGATAAACGAATGGTAGATTATTGTGCCGGCGATATTCATACCGAGCAAGCAGACGAGATTATCCGCACGGTACAGGAGGTGCTGGGTGGCGGCGAGTTTGATTTTTACACCGGAACGGCGTATCGGCACTGTTTGGTGTGGCACGGCGGCAAAACCGCCATTGGCAAGTTAACACCACCGCACGATATTTCGGGTCAAGTGGTGGGCGAACACTTGCCGAGCCATCCTGCCGCGGCACCCTTGCTGGATTTAATGCGCCGCAGTGCCGATTTGCTGGCGCAACATCCGGTGAACGTCACGCGACGCGCGGCGGGACAAAATCCCGCCAATTCCATTTGGTTGTGGGGTCATGGCAAACGCCCGCAGTTGCCGGATTTTGAGCAACGGTTTGGCGTGAAAGGTGCGATGGTTTCTGCCGTGGATTTGCTGAAAGGCATTGCCCGACTGAATGGGATGCGTGTGTGTGAGGTGGAGGGTGCCACCGGCTATTTGGACACCAACTTTGTGGGTAAGCGTGAGGCGGCGGTGGCCGCCCTGCGCGACGGGTGCGATATGGTGTATATCCATCTGGAAGCACCCGACGAATGTGGGCATCGCGGCGAAACACAAAACAAGGTGCGTGCCATTGAGGAAATTGACCGTCAGGTGCTGGCACCGCTATTAGAGGAATTGCGTGGTATAGACGAGGTATCGCTGCTGATAATGCCCGACCATCCCACGCCGCTTAGCAGTAAAACACATTCATCCGCACCGGTGCCGTATTTGCTTTATCGCAGTACAGTGGCAAGCGGGTGCGGCGCGGCACGGTTTACCGAGGCCACGGCTGCGGCTACCGGTGTAATGGTGGCGGAAGCATCGGATTTGATGGGTCGTTTACTATCGGCAAAATAATCACCAACGGGCGGCGCGTGTGCGCCGCCCGTTTTTATAGTGCAAAGAAAAACTCCGGTGTGTACCACACGGCACACACCGGAGTTTTATTGTGGATTACTGAAATTTCTTGCGTGCAACGTAGGTGGTGTGCAGGCAATGATGTGCCTTGTGACCGCCAATACCGTCGTCAAAGAAATCCTCATACAACTTTTTAACAACGGGGGACTCGTGCGACTTACGCAGGGTCATACCCGCATCTTGGTCGTACAGAGCTTTGGCGCGGAGTGCCTTCAAATCCGTGAAGTTGCGCACGGAAGCCGGCTGAATGGGCTGGCCACCGCCGTTAATACAACCGCCGGGGCAGCACATAATTTCCACAAAGTGCCACGGTGCCGTACCGTTTTGAATCATCGTCATTACATAGTTGGCACTGGCAATGCCGCTGGCAACGGCAACCTTAATTTCGGTGCCGGCAATGGTGTAGGTAGCCTCTTTCAGGCCATCCATACCGCGCACTTCCTTAAAGTCCACCGCTTTGTTGTCTTTGCCGGTCAACCAGTCGTTAGCGGTACGCAGAGCGGCTTCCATAACGCCGCCGGTTGCACCGAAGATCACGGCCGCGCCGGTGTCTTCGCCCAACGGTGCATCAAACTCTTCGTCCGGCAACATATCAAACTTGAGACCCGCACGGTCAATCATACGCGCCAATTCGCGGGTGGTGATAACGGCATCTACATCTGCCACACCGGCAGCGTTTTCGTTGTCGCGGCCGATTTCAAATTTCTTGGCGGTGCAAGGCATTACCGAAACGTGGTAAATATCCTTAGCGTCAATGCCCATTTTTTGCGCGTAGTACGTTTTAATAACCGCACCCGTCATTTGCTGGGGCGATTTGCAGGAGGACAAGTGCGCCAGCTGGTCCGGATAGTAGTATTCCGCAAACTTAACCCAACCGGGTGAGCAGGACGTAATCATCGGCAAAACGCCCTTGTTTTGTACGCGCT
The DNA here is from genome assembly GCA_045653425.1 of Acutalibacteraceae bacterium. Taxonomy (GTDB): domain Bacteria; phylum Bacillota; class Clostridia; order Oscillospirales; family Acutalibacteraceae; genus RGIG3009. The sequence goes on from JAZOLU010000004.1 coordinate 7,671, forward strand.
CAACAAATTCGTGCGCTTCCTCCACAATGGTGAGGTCGGCACCGAAGTTGGTGTCGAACACCTTGCTGAAGCCCAAACGACGCAGAGCCGCAACCATTTTGCCTTCCACATTGGTGCCTACCGGCAGACCAAATGCTTCGCCCAGCGTGGCACGAATGGTGGGAGCGGTGCTGACCACCACGTGTTTGTTGGGGTCGGCCAACGCCGCCCATACGTCGGCGGTGCTGTCCTTATCCGTTAAAGCACCGGTGGGGCAAACCACAACACACTGACCGCAGGATACGCAGGGAACATCCGCCAGCGGCTTTTCAAACGCGCAGGCAATGTGCGTGTCAATACCACGGTCGTTTGCACCGATAACCGACACAAACTGTTGCTGGCAGGCGGCCACGCAACGGCGGCACAGAATACACTTGTTGTTATCACGTACCAGGTGGGCAACAGAGGTGTCCAACTCGTACTTCGGCGAAGCACCATCGTACTTGCCGCTGTCCTCTACACCATAGTCTTTGCAGAGTTTTTGCAATTCGCAGTCGTTGGAGCGTACGCAAGATAAGCAGCGTTTGTCGTGCGTGGAGAGAATGAGTTCCAGCGTGGTTTTGCGCGCTTTTTGCACACGTGCGGTGTTGGTTTGAATTTCCATTCCCTCGGCCACGGGGTATACGCAAGCCGTAACCAAGCCGCGAGCACCGGTGGCTTCTACCATACAAATGCGGCAGGCACCGATTTCGTTAATTTCTTTCAGATAGCACAACGTGGGAATCTCCACGCCGGCTTGACGGGCGGCCTCCAAAATGGTGGAGCCCTTCGGAACACTGACGGCGATGCCGTTCACTTTGACATTAACCATATCCATATTGGGCATCTCCTTCCTTATTTCTTTACAATCGCGCCGAACTTACAGGTGCTCATACACACGCCGCACTTAATGCACTTTTCGGTGTCAATGGTGTGAACTTCCTTCACCGCGCCTTGAATGGCGTTCACCGGGCACTTGCGGGCGCAAGCAGTACAGCCCTTGCACTTATCAGCGATAATCTCGTAATGCATCAGTTCTTTACACACGCCGGCGGGACATTTCTTGTCTACCACGTGGGCAACGTACTCGTCACGGAAGAAACGCAGAGTGGAGAGTACCGGGTTGGGAGCGGTTTGACCCAGACCGCACAAGGAGTTCTCCTTAATGTAGTAGCACAAAGCTTCCAACTCGTCAATGTCTTCCAGTGTGCCTTTGCCGGCGGTGATTTTCTCCAATTTCTCCAACAGACGTTTGGTACCGACACGGCAAGGGGTACATTTACCGCAGGATTCGTCCACGGTGAATTCCAAGAAGAATTTCGCCATATCCACCATACAGGTGTCTTCGTCCATAACAATCAGACCGCCGGAACCCATCATACAGCCAATGGCCGTGAGGTTGTCGTAATCCACGGGCGTATCAATAAGCGAAGCAGGGATACAACCGCCGGACGGGCCACCGGTTTGCGCCGCTTTGAACGTTTTGCCGTTCGGAATGCCGCCGCCGATTTCTTCCACAATTTCACGCAAGGTGGTACCCATGGGGATTTCTACCAAACCGGTATGCTTAATTTTGCCGCCCAAAGCGAACACCTTGGTGCCCTTGGATTTTTCCGTACCCATAGAGGCGAACCACTCGGCACCGCGCAGGATAATTTGAGGAATATTCGCAAAGGTTTCCACGTTGTTTTCCACCGTGGGGCAGCCATACAAGCCCTTGACTGCCGGATACGGCGGGCGGGGACGCGGTTCACCGCGATTGCCTTCAATGGAGGTCATCAGCGCGGTTTCTTCGCCGCACACAAACGCGCCGGCACCCAAGCGGATTTCCATATCAAAGTCAAAGCCGGAACCGAAAATATCCTTGCCCAGCAAACCTTCCTTGCGAGCATCGTCAATTGCCATTTGCAAACGGTTTACCGCAATGGGATATTCGGCACGTACGTACACATAACCCATGGTGGCGCCGATAGCATAACCGGCAATGGCCATTGCTTCAATCAGGCAGTGGGGGTCACCTTCCAGTACGGAACGGTCCATAAACGCGCCCGGGTCGCCTTCGTCGGCGTTGCATACCACGTATTTTTGCGGGGCCTTGTTAGGCGCGGTGAGTGCCCATTTGCGACCGGTGGGGAAGCCACCGCCGCCGCGGCCACGCAGACCCGAATCCGTCACAATCTGAATGACCTGTTCGGGGGTGTACTCGGTTAAGCACTTGGCCAGTGCCTGATATCCGTCGTTGGCAATGTACTCGTCCAGCGATTCGGGGTTGATAACACCGCAGTTGCGCAGTGCCACACGTACCTGCTTTTTGTAGAAATCCGTTTCGTCCAGCGCTTTGACGGTGCCTTCCTCGGCAACGGTCTCATCGTACAGCAAACGGGTGACAATACGGCCTTTGAGCAGATGCTCGGAAACGATTTCCGGAATATCCTCTACGTCTACACGGGAATAGAAACAGCCTTCGGGGTACACAATCATAATGGGGCCGAGGGCGCACAGACCGAAACAACCGGTGCGCACGACCTTCACTTCTTCAACCAAACCGTTGGCGGCAATTTCCTTTTCCAGCGCATCAATAATAGCTTGGCTGTTGGAGGAAGTACATCCCGTACCGCCGCAGACCAACACATGAGAACGATACATTCTTTTTCCTCCTGTCTTATTTCATCAAATTGGCAACGGTGTATTCCGCTACCGGATTGCCGTTTACCAAATGGTCGGTTACAATTTTGGCAACCATTTCGGGCGTTACTTTGCCGTAAGTTACCTTGTCTTTGCCGGGGGCAATTACTTCCACAATCGGCTCAAACTGGCACATACCGATGCAACCGGTTTGCACCACGGCAACGTGGCCCAAATGCCGCTTGCCAATTTCGTCCACAAAGGCGTTCAGCACCGGACGCGCACCGGCGGCGATGCCGCAAGTGGCCATACCTACCACAACGCGGGTGCCGTCATGCATACCTTCGCGCACGGCGATTTGTGCACGAGCTTTGTCTCGAATAGCCTGCAATTCCGCAATGGATTTCATACGAAAAACCTCCTGTTTATGTTATCAAATTAGGCGTTGCTTCCCAAGTCGCGAATGCCTTCCTCCAAGTTGGCAGTTATCCACGCCATAACGTCCGGTTCCGATAACGGAACCTCCCCCAACACCTCGCGCAGAACGCGGGTGTCCAGCGTGAAGGATTGTGCCTCCACGGTGTGGCGATAGCAAAAATCCACCGAGGGGTTTAAGCGAATGAGCGCGGTAACCGTGCCGACCATATCACCCAACGGCATACGGTCAATGTGGTCCAGCCGAAAGGTGGCGGTAACGGTGGTGCCGCTGCCAAGCGTGGATTCAACCGCCAACGAACCGCCCGCCATAGTGGCGGCCATACGAAACAGCGGGATGCCCATACCGACACGCCGCGTGGTGCGGGTGGTGTAGAACGGGTCGCGAATGCGCTCCAACTGTTCGGCGGTCATACCGCGGCCGTTGTCCGCAATAATCAAGGTCAGCCAACCATCGGTTTCCTGCACCTCCAACGTGACCAAGGTGGCACCGGCGGCGAGGGAGTTCTGGGCAATGTCCAGAACGTTCAGCGATAATTCACGCATAGGTTACTTGCCGTATTTTTCAAGAATACCGGGGACATCGTCCGCGGTGAGACGGCCGTAAACGTCTTCATTCACCGTGAGAACCGGTGCCAAACCGCACGCACCGATACAGCGACAAGCGGTTAACGAAAAACGTCCGTCGGGCGTGCATTCCTCCGCGTCAATGCCCAAAAGTTCTTTTAACTTTTCAAACACATCGCCCGCGCCTTTTACGTAGCACGCTGTGCCGAGGCAGACGGAGATGTTGTACTCACCTTTGGGAGAGAGGGAGAACTGCGCATAAAACGTGGCGACGCCGTATACCTTTTCCAGCGGGACGCCCATACCGTCCGCAATCATTTGCTGGACTTCCAACGGCAGATACCCGTAAATGTTTTGGGCATCTTGCATAACGCCCATCAGACGACTGGGGTCGTGCTTATTTGCATCGATGACCTTTTGCAGCGCTTCCTTCTGTTCGGGAGTGCCCTTAAAAGGAAGGTTGCTGATTTTTTTTTGCATTTGCCTGTTCCTCCTTGTGAATTTTCATACCTATCCACTATTATACATTAAAAAAATAATTTTGCAATGGGAATTCGCAAAGATTGTCATCTTTTTGTCAAACTTTTTTGCGTTTTTCCCGAAAAAGAGAAAACATTGACAAAACTTGTAAAAAAAGCTATACTGACTCCCGTTAAAACGGAAGTGGGGAACGTGTATGCAAACTAAGTACCGTGCCACCTGGAGGGCGTGTTATTGGGGTGCTACAATTCAAGCACTGGCAATCAATGTTGTGCCTTTGTTTTTTGTGACACTGCAAACGCGGTATGCGGTGTCGTTTGAGGAATTGGGACGGCTGGTACTCATTAACTTTGCCACCCAGTTGTTGGTTGACTTTTTATCGTTGTATTTTGTGGACCGCGTGGGTTACCGCACTTGTTTTTTGATAGCGCACGGCACCGTTGCGGCGGGTTTTGTGTTGTTTGGTGTGTTGCCGCAGGTGTTGCCGGATGCGTACGCGGGTATGGTGTTGGCAACGTTGGTGTATTCCGTTGGTTCGGGGTTGCTGGAAGTGTTAATCAGCCCTATGGCGGACGCTCTTCCGAGTGACAATAAGGCCACCGCGCTCACGCTGGTGCACGCGTTTTACCCGTTGGGACAGGTGGTTGGCATTTTTATTACTACCGTGGTGCTTTGGGTGTGCGGTCGCGAATATTGGTGGGCGGTCATCATTGCGTGGGCGGTGGTGCCGCTCGGCAATTTGGTGCGTGGGTTACGGTTGTATTTTCCGCCGGTAGAAACCGTAACTGAACGCGGCGGGTTGCGTGGATTGTTCCGTTCGCGGTATTTTTGGGTTGCTTTGGTGGCAATGATGTGCGCCGGTGCATCGGAGCAGGCAATGGCACAATGGGCTTCGTTATTTGCCGAACAAGCACTGGGAGTTCCTAAATTGTTTGGAGATTTGCTCGGACCGCTTTTGTTTGCTCTGTTTATGGGCATTGGTCGGTTTTGGTACGGGCGTGCCGGCGAGCATATTCCTTTGCAACCGGTACTCATCCTGAGTGCCGTGTTGAGTGCAGCGTGTTATGTAGTGGCGGTGGTATCGCCGTTTCCGTTGCTTGCTTTGTTGGGATGCGCGTTATGCGGGTTATCGGTTAGTTTAATGTGGCCCGGCACACTCAGCCACACGGCGTCGCAAATGGCGCATGGCGGTACGGCGTTGTTTGCTTGTATGGCTATGGCGGGCGACACGGGGTGTTCGCTGGGGCCGTGGTTAACGGGGTTGGTTTCCGACGTGGTGCAACATGCCTATACAGGTGTGAACGCAGCTGAGTACGGCTTAAAAGCCGGGTTGCTTGCCGCGGCGGCGTTTCCGCTGATGATGTTGGTTTTTCTGCTGGGTTTGCGCAGAAAACAAGAATAATAGGCAACAAAAGCCGCCCGGGACACTGGTCGCGGGCGGCGTTGCTGTATATGGTTATTGGGCAGAAAGTAACGCTTCGGTGGCGGCACGCAGAGCATTTGCCACGCTCTCCGCCTCCTCCGGTGTGGCACCGGTGGCGGTGACATAGCCCTTCACCTTTGGTTCGGTACCGGAGGGGCGTACAATCAGCCCCGCGTGGTTTTCCAGTTCAAACGCCAACACGTTGGACTTGGGCAGTTGAATTTCCTGCACGGTTCCGTCCGCGGTGCGGCGCTCGGAGCGCAGATAGTCGGCCGTTCCCAGCACGGCAAGGCCGGCAATTTCCGTGGGCGTTTCGCGGCGTAAGCGGGTCATTAATTCGTTCATAGCCGCCATTCCCTGAGCTCCCTCAAACTGCACGTTCACCAACTTGTGGATATACACGCCGTGTTCTTTGCGCAGACGGTCCAACACCGCCAACAACGATTCGCCGTGTGCGGCGTAATAGGCCGCCATTTCGCAAATTAACATAGAAGCCACAACGGCATCTTTGTCGCGGGCGTGGGTGCCGGCCAAATAACCGTAACTCTCCTCAAATCCCAACTGATACCGCTCGGGGTGGCCGGCGGCTTCCAGTTCGCCAATGAGTTCGCCAATGTACTTAAAGCCGGTAAGCACCTCGCGCATTTCGCACCCGTATTTTTCCGCAATGCGGGTGGCAAGGTCGGAAGTAACAATGGTTTTTACCGCTACCGGATGTTGCGGCAGTGTGCCGGCGGCGTGGCGGCAAGAAAGAATATATTCCAGTAACAAACAACCGGTTTCGTTGCCGGAAAGCAACACGTAATCGTCGCCCTCGCGCACGGCAATACCCACGCGGTCACAGTCGGGGTCGGTGGCGAGTAACAAGTCGGGTTGTATGGTTTTTGCCAATTCCAGTGCACAGGCAAACGATTGCCGAATCTCCGGATTGGGATAGGGTGCGGTGGGGAAGTTGCCGTCCGGCAATTCTTGCTCCGGAACAACGGTGACTTGGGACAAACCAATACGCTCCAAAATGGCGCGAACCGGTTTGTTGCCGGTGCCGTTAAGCGGGGTGTAAATCACCTTAAAATCGCCCTTGCTGCAAATGCCGGGATTGATTTGTTGTTGTGCCACGCGGTCGAGGAATTGCTCTACCAGTGTATCGCCTTCCATAACAATGCGCCCATCGCGCACGGCGGTATCAAAATCTGCTAATTTTATGCCGTCAAACATATCCACCCCACGAATACAGGCGGTAACGGCGTTGGCATCGTCGTCTGTCATTTGAAAGCCATCCGCGCCGTAGCACTTGTAGCCGTTGTACTGCGCGGGGTTGTGACTGGCGGTGACCATAATACCCGCTTGGCATTTTAGTTGCCGCACGGCAAAGGACAACACGGGGGTGGGTTGCAGTTCTTCAAACAAATGCACGGTAATGCCGTTGCCTGCCAGCACGCGGGCGGATTCCCGTGCAAAAACGTCGGATTTAATGCGGGAATCAAAACAGATTCCCACGCGGGAGGAGGGATAGCGCGCGTTGAGATAATCCGCCAAACCTTGGGTGGCTTTGCGGACGGTGTACACGTTCATACGGTTATCACCCGCGCCGATGATGCCGCGCAGACCGGCGGTGCCGAATTCCAGTTCGCGGTAAAAGCACTCATAAATTTCCGTATCGTTGCCCGCAATGTTGCACAGTTCAACGGCAAGGTCGGGGTCGTCTGTTGCGCGGGATAGCCACAGGGCGTATTTTTCGGAAACGGTCACTTTGTTTTCCCCCTTGTTTTATGTTCTAAATTAAGTATACCAAAAATTTCCGTGCATTGCAAGGGGAGTCGCATAACGAATTACAACAAACAGCGCACCCGCCGTTTTGCGGCGGGTGCGCTGTTGCAGTAACGTTTTGCAGCGGGTGTGGCGCGGATGTTTTATCCTTTAACGTCCTCTGTTTGAGGTATGGTCATTTCGGCGGGAATGGCATAGTAGCCGGAAAAGTGCTTGTATTCGTAAAAGTAGTTATCACCATCGGTTTTGCGCACCCGTTTTTCGCCGTTTAGGAATATATACGTACCGTGGGGGTCAATGTTGTTTTCGCTCACAGGGAGGAGTTGCCCCGCCCACGTGCGAAAATCATCCGCGTTTTGTGCCAGCGGTTTGGTGTCCCACCACCAGTTAAAGTTGCCGTTATTATCGGTGTAATTTACACTGTAACAATCCAAATAATCCAGCGTGGTGGGGTCGGTCGCCAACGTGTTCAGCAATTCCGTGCGCTGCTCGGCGTTTTCGTTATTATACAATGCCAAAAACGCGGCGGTGGTACGCGGCAACACGTCGGCATCCAACCCCACAGTGAATCCCACCCAATCGGAAACAGTGGGCAGTACCACCTGCAACTCGGGGAAGGGGAAAACAACAGTTTCGGTATCCGTATCGTCGTAGGTTTCTTTGGCGTATCTGCCGTTTAAGTGGGCGTACCATTTTTCAAAACCAATGCTGCGAACTTCGTCTTGCAGCACGTTGTAGAATGTCTGCGCCGCCGGGCCGGCATCCATACGAAAACCGTTGCCCACGTTGGCGGAAATATACCGATAATTCGTGGGTAAGTTCATATACACCTCACGGTATTCGGCATTGCGCGACAACGCCGCCGACAACAGGTCCACGTCTTCGCTGTACACAATAATGCGGCGCAGATGTTCCCGACCGCCGCTGCGTATGGCGACCACCAGCGAGGAGGAGTTGTACCGTTCCTCACGGTAAAGGGCGGGGGATGTTTCCAATAAATCCAGCGTGTGGCGGAGTTGCTGCGAAACCATTTGGCGCACGCCGTTGTCGGTTAAGGCAATGTCGGCGGTTTGCTCGGTAAAATAATCACTATACCCATAATAATACGGGTCGTTTTCAAAGTCAATGACACGCACCGACGAAATATCCTGTGCGCCGGGGGCGTATGCTTGCATCGATTTAGTAACGCCCGTAACACCGCCCAATAATGCGGCGTTGGCGGCTATCATCAATAGCAAGGTGACACCGCCGCGACGCAGTAACCCCTTAAAGCGGCGGGTGCACAACACTTCAAACGCGAGCATAGCAAACACGGCGAACAGGTACAGGAACATCCAACCGGCAATTTGGCTTTCGTTGATGGTGCCGTAATGTACTTCCGTGAACACGGAGAACGTTACCAATCCACTGATGGAGAATCCCACCAAAAAGCGGAACAACCCTTGCAAATAGCGGTTGGGAGCCGATTGCGAGGCGGCTTCGCTTTGGCGGCGGCGGAACAACAGCAGAGCAAACGCAGTATACGCCGCCGCCACTGCCAGCGTGTATATGCCACTTGCCCACGTGGTAATGGGAGAGGTTGAGTCACCGGACATAAAGTATTGCAGAATATACCCAGCGGGTACGTTGTACTGGGTGTTAAATAACGGGGCAAACAACAAGTTTTCCACCAACGGGAACGCGTTGGAAATGCATATCAACGTTTGCTGAATAAAAATGCGGGGTAAAAAGATGATGAGCAGCGCTACCAGCACGTTCATCAGCATAGTTCCGGTAATGGATACCGCCATTGCCACGCTGGCGGCCACCAACACCCCGCCCGCAAAGCAATTGAAGAAGGTGACCAGTACACTGGCAAAGTTAATGGTGTACAGTGCGGGGAACAGCGCGTGGCACACCACCGAGAGCAGGGTGGTGGTTGTCATATAAATGAGCAACCACGTGACTGCCGCCGCAAAAAAACTGAAAAACAGGCAAGTGCGGGTGGCGGGAATGGCGTGGTAAAAATCGCTGGATTCTCGCTTGTTAAGAAACGAAAACACATTTAACGTTAAAAATGGGGCAACAATGCAAAAAGACAGTATAATGAGAGGGTTCATTTCCAGATAGGTAACATTTTGCACCGTGGTTTGCTGATGGAGTGTACTCAAAAACTCGCCCACGGGAATAAATACCGCCACCAAACCCGCGGCCACCGTGAACAAAATGCCCATAATACGCAGTTGCTTTAATGCTTCTTCGTACAATCGCATGCTAAACCAGTTCTTTTTCATTGTTATCCCCCCCACACGTCGCCGGCGGTGTAGCCGAGTGCTTCCATTTCGTAGGTAAATACTTCTTCCAGCGTGAGCGGCAACACGTCCAGCAATACCGGACACAAACTTTGCAGGTGTGCTACCGTGCGGTCGCGGTCGCCGCGGATGATGAGGTTTGCCACCGAACCGCGCTTGGAAAAGTTAAGTATCTCCACGTTTTCAAACGTGGTGCGGTCAAAATCGTGAGAAAACGCAATTTGCACCTTAAACAACGAAGTTTTGAGATGCTGTACATCGCTTTCCAGTACCAATCCACCTTTGTGGAGTAACGCCAACTGGTCGCACGTGTCCTCCAGTTCACGCAAGGAGTGGGAGGTGATAATGGCAGTGGACTGCCGCTCCAACACGTCCTCACAAATCAGATTTTTCACCCGATTGCGCATAATGGGGTCCAGCCCGTCAAACGTTTCGTCAAAAAAGATGTACCGCGGGCGAGAAGCCAGTGCCAAAATGGTGGAGGCTTGCCGCTTCATTCCTTTTGAAAAGGTGTTGATGGATTTTTTGGGGTCCAAGTCAAACAATGCCACTAACCGACGAAATCGGTCGCGGTCAAACGTGGGATGCAACGCGGCGTGCAGTTCTGCCATACGTGTGAGGGAGGCACCGTTCAAGAAAAACAGACTATCCGGCACGTAGGCGATTTCCGCCTTTTTACGTGGGTTTTCGTACACCGATTCGCCGTCGATGGTGACGGTGCCGGCATCCGGACGGTACACACCGGTAATGACACGCAAAAAGGTGGATTTTCCCGCACCGTTGGAGCCCACCATCCCGTAAATACACCCCTGCGGAATGGAGCAGGAAATGGAATCCAGTGCGGTAAAATCACCGAATCGTTTGGTGAGGTTGCTGGCGTTAATCATTAAGGACACCTCTTTCTTCATACACTTCGTTAATACAGTCAATAAGTTCGTTTTTTTGGATGCCGCCCAGTGCGAGTTCGCCCGCCAACGTGCGCAGGGCAGACAATTTGTTGCGGGTGTGCGCTTGCAGCAGCGGCACCGCTTGTGGGGAGACAAAACACCCAATTCCCGGAACCGAGTAGATGATGCCGCGGGTATCCAGTTCGGAATAGGCCTTTTGAATGGTGTTGGGGTTAATCGTCAGTTCCAACGATAAACTGCGCACCGAAGGCAACTGCGTTTCCGGGGGGAGCAGACCGGTGAGCACCAGTCGTTCCAATTGGTCAATCAATTGCTCATAAACCGGTTGTCGCGACAACGGGTCGATGTGAAACATAGGACGTCTCCTTTCAGGTGTTCTAGGTGTACTATGTAGAATAGTACACCTAGACTATACCATACCCATTTTACGTTGTCAATAGGGAAAATGGAAAAAATCGGCACAGTAAATTCTGTGCCGATTTTAGGTAAGTTTGGGTATTGTTTACGAAAGCCCGTAAAGGCGGGCGGCGTTGCGGGCGGTGATGTCCAATAATTCTTCGGTGGAAATACCGCGCAGAGCGGCAATGGTAGTTGCCGTGTGGCGAATAAGCGAAGAATCGCACCGTTTGCCGCGGTGGGGAACGGGTGCTAAATAGGGGGCGTCGGTTTCTAAGAGCAAACGGTCCAATGGTATGTTAGCGGCTACCTCCACGGTTTTGCGGGCGTTTTTGAAGGTGACCACACCGCCGATGCCGATGTATAAACCCAATGCTAACAGTTCACGCGCCATTTCCACACTGCCGGAAAAGCAGTGAACCACGCCGGCGGGACGGTATTGTTTAAGAAATCGCAAGGTGTCTTCGTGTGCCTCGCGGTCGTGAATCACCACCGGTAGGGATAAGCGGTTCGCAAGTTCCAGTTGTTGCGCAAACCAGTGTTGTTGCATCGCACGGGGGCAGATTTCTTCGTAATGATAATCCAGCCCAATTTCGCCGATAGCCACCGCTTTTTCGTCCGCCGTCAGTTGTTCAATCACGGCAAGGTCATCCGCCGTGACAGAGGCGGCCTCTTGCGGGTGAATCCCTACCGCCGCCCACAAGCGGGGATGGCGGTGAGCCAGTTCCACGGCGCGGCGTGAGGTGTCGGCGGTGGTGCCGTTTTCAATAATGCCGCACACCTCACCGCCCAACAAGGCGGTAAGAAGGGTGTTGCGGTCTTCGTCAAAGCGGGTATCCAAATAATGGGCGTGGGAATCAAAAATAGGCATAGTAGTCTCCTCGTTTGACAACAAAAGTAGGGGATACCGCTTGGTATCCCCCTGTTAAGTGATGAGGTTAACGAATGCGACTGCCGGGGGTGAGTCCATCGACTAACAGTACGCGGGCGGCATCGCCGTCACCCGCCGCCAAAATCATACCGCAACTTTCCACGCCGCACAAGGTGGCGGGTTTGAGGTTTGCCACCACAATGACTTGCCGACCTTTCAGGTCTTCCGGCGTGTACCACTGCGCAATGCCGGAAGCCACGGTGCGTGCCGTGCCGCTGCCGTCATCCAACGTGAGTTTGAGCAGTTTTTTTGACTTTTTAACCGGCTCGCAATCCACCACACGGGCGACACGCAGGTCAATTTTGGCAAAATCGTCAATGGTAATTTCCGAAAGGAAGGTCACGTTTTCCGCCGCAGGCACGGCTTGTTCGGCCGCGGCGAGTTTTTCCGCCTCTTCCGCCAGTATCTTTTCCACTTCCACGCGGGCAAACAACGGTTGCGGCGTGCCCACGGTGTAGGTGGCAACCGTGCCGAATGCCAGCGTATTCAACGACAGAGATTCCGCGGACAAGTTCATTTGCGCGGCAATGCGTTCCCCGGTTTCGGGCAGGGCGGGGGTTAGGCACACGGCGAGCAGACGGATACATTCCAAAAGGTTGTACAGCACCGTTTCCAACTGCGGACGAGCGGCTTCGTCCTTAGCCAGCGCCCACGGCGTGGTTTCGTCAATGTACTTATTGCACCGCTTGGCAAGCGTCATTACCGCCGCCAACGCTTCGGCGTTGCGGTATTGTGCCATCTTTTCGCGGTAAGTTTCCAGCGCTTTTTCGGCGGTGGCCAGCAAGTCGGCATCCGCTTCCGAGGCAGCCACGCCGCTGCGGTTCACCGTGCCGCCAAAATATTTGTTGGTCATGGCAATGCTACGATTGACTAAGTTGCCCAGCGTGTTTGCCAAGTCCGCGTTGTACAGGTTCAAAAAGCTTTCCAGCGTGATGGTGCCGTCTTGCGCAAACGGAATTTGGGAAAGCAGGTAATACCGCACCGCATCTGCCCCAAAACGGTCAGCCAGTTCATCGGCATACAACACGTTGCCGCGGGATTTGCTCATTTTGTCCTCGCCCGAAAGCAGCCACGGGTGACCCAGCACCTGTTTGGGCAACGGAAGACCCAGTGCCATTAAAATAATCGGCCAGTAAATGGTGTGGAACCGCACAATATCCTTGCCGATTACGTGCAAATCCGCCGGCCAGTTGGCCTCAAACAAGTTGCTGCTGCCGTTTGGATGATACCCAATGCCGGTAATGTAATTGGACAGCGCATCCAGCCACACGTAGGTGACGTGCTTGGGGTCAAACGGTACCGGAATGCCCCACGTAAACGACGAGCGCGATACGCACAAGTCGGACAGACCGGGTTTTAGGAAGTTGTTAATCATTTCGTTGCGGCGCGATTCCGGCTGAATAAACTCCGGATGCTCCTCAATGTGTTTGAGCAGACGGTCCTGATACTTGGACAGGCGCAGGAAATACGCCTCCTCGCTGGCATCTGCCACATCGCGCCCGCAGTCGGGGCATTTGCCGTCCTTTAACTGCGAGGGCGTGAAAAACGATTCGCACGGTACGCAATACTTGCCCTCATACTTGCCCTTATAAATATCACCTTGCTCATACAACTTGGTGAAAATGGCCCCAACGGCGGATTCGTGGTCCGCATCGGTGGTGCGGATAAAGCGGTCGTACGAGGTGTTGAGTTTGTTCCACACCATTTTAATTTGGTCGGAAATACCGTCTACGTATTCCTTGGGGGAAATACCGTGTTCCTCCGCATATTGCTGGATTTTTTGACCGTGTTCATCGGAGCCGGTCAGAAAATACACATCAAACCCTTGCATTCGCTTGTACCGCGCAATCATATCCGCCAGCACCACGTCGTAAGCGTTGCCAATGTGCGGCTTGCGCGAAGTGTACGCAATGGCAGTGGTTAGGTAAAACTTGTTATTTTCCATATCCGGAACCCTCCTTTGTACTATCTTACTTATTTTAACAGATTTTTGCAAAAAAACAAGTGGTTCTGTACCGGAACTTGCAATTTAACTGAAAAGACCGTATAATAGGCCGTATGGAAACGTTAACTTTTATTATTCCAACAGAATACGACGGTGCCTCGGTACAAACGTTTTTGCGGCAGGGGCGCGGGTTTTCGTGGCGTATGGTGGTACGGCTCAAGCACACACCCGGCGGCATTACCGTGGCGGGCCAGCCGCGGCGCAGTATTGACCGCGTGAACGCCGGGGAGGAGTTGTGTTTGCGGTTTCCGGAAGATGCCGTGCGCATTGAGGAGGCGGATTTGCCCCTTAACGTGGCGTATGAGGATGACTCGGTACTGGTGGTGGACAAGCCGCCGTATTTGGCGGTGCACCCCTCTGCCGGCAAGCCGGAACCCACGCTTGCCAACGCGGTGGTGGGGTATTACCGCCGACAGGGGCGACCGCACGCGTTTCGTCCGGTGAATCGGCTGGACAGGAACACCAGCGGCTTGTTGTTGGCGGCAAAAAATCCGCACATGGCGTTTGCGTTGGCGCAAAAGGCACAAAAAACTTATGTGGCGATTGTGTTGGGGGAACTGACCGGCAGCGGCACGGTAAACCAACCCATTCGCATAAAAGAAGGATGTTGCATTACCCGCGAAGTGGGGGACGGCGGCAAGGAGAGCGTTACGCATTACGAAGCACTGGGCAGTGACGGCACGGTTACGCTGGTGCGGTTGTGGTTGGAGACCGGACGTACCCACCAAATTCGGGTGCATATGGCGTGGTTGGGACATCCGCTGGCGGGAGATACGATGTATGGTACCGATACCCAACACTTGCCGCGCCACGGATTGCACTGTGCTCAGTTACAGTTTTGTCATCCGTTAACACACAAAACAATTGCGGTGTGCAGCCCGTTACCGGAGGATATGATGACGTGCCTGCGCGCTCACGGATTGGAGGATTTGCTGTGAAAACCATTCAAAGTTTTTGTATTAATCACGACACGCTCACGCCGGGACTGTACACCTCGCGCGTTGATGGGGACGTGACCACCTACGATTTGCGGTTTGTGTATCCCAATACGCCGCCGTTTTTGGAGGTGGCGGCAATGCACACCGTGGAGCATTTGTTTGCCACGTATGTGCGCAACAGTGCGTTTGAAGATAATATTGTGTACTTTGGACCAATGGGTTGCCGCACCGGCTTTTATTTTCTCACCCGCGGAATGAGTGAGGTGCAAGTGATTGCGCTGGTTCAGGAAACGCTGGCGTTTATTGCTGCGTATACGGGCGCAGTCCCGGGGGCGACACGGCGGGAATGCGGCAACTATGCGGAGCACGATTTGCAAGGTGCGCGTGCCTATGCCGCGCGGCAGTGCGCCGTGTTGCAGGGGTGGACACCGTCACGGTTGCGGTACCCGGAATAACATCCGCAGTTTTTAAAACTTACCATTTTTACACCTAAAATGTTGGAAAATTGCCCACCCTTTTCCTACTTAACTTGCTTTTTTCGGCAAAAGCCGCTATAATGAGCAAAACGAAACAGAAAGGAGAGGCGTCGTATGAAACGGAAACGGCGTTCTTCGGAACAACCCCGGCGCAATGCGGCGTCTCAAAATAAGTGGCGCGCCATACAAGCCGATGTTACTCAGTTTTGCGAATCCGCCTACGCAGTGTGTTACGTGGTGGGCGTACGTTGTGCGCGTTGCTTAAAATCGCTGGTGCGGTTTACTCGTACCTTGTGGCGTCCGCTTGCCAAGGGGCTATACCGCGCGTGGGAATGGTTGCTATGGCGGCACTGCCGCCGTTTGGCCGCCGAATGGCGGGTGTTGCGCGGGGATATGGCTCGCGTGAGCGAGCGGTTGTACGCCTCCAATAGCGGACGGTTGGCGCGTTGCTTGGTACCGCTGTTGGCGTTGCCGTTGTTGGTGCTGCGGCGGCATATTTACATTTTTCGCACAGTGTTTAACGTGGCCGCTCCTGTGGTGGCATTGCTGCTGCTGGTGAACACGGCGATGTATTGGCGGCAGGCGGAATTTGCACTGGCTTTGGAGTATCAAGGGCAGCCGTTTGGTTACATTGCGGACGAAAGCGTGTACACCAACGCCGCCGCTATGGTGGAGGGTATGGTGATTGATGCCAACGAATCCTTCCAAGTGGAACGCGCCCCAAAATTGACGTTGACGGTGGCAAAAAGTGCGGATTTGTTGAACGAGGGCGAAGTGCGCGACCTCATTTTGGAAAAGGTGGGGGCGTCGGTAACCGAGGTTTCGGGTTTATATGTGGATGGCATTTTCCGCGGCGCTATGGAGCAGGGCACACTGAACGCACTGATGAAACAGGTGTTGTCGGAATACTCCATAAAAGACGCGGACAAAATTGATTTCTTTTCTAAAATGGAATTGGTGGAGGGATTGTATCCCACCTCCACCGTGTGCACGGCGGAGGAAATGACGGCGTATTTGCGCACCGTGCCGGTAAAGGCGATTCGGTACGTTACGTATACCGAAACCATAAAATACCCCACCGTGGTGCAGGAACTGCCCAACCAACCGTTGGGATATCAAGAGGTGCGTGTCCGCGGCAAAAACGGCAAACAAACGGTAACGGCGGAGATTATTTCCGTGGACGGCGTGGAACAGTACCGTTCGGTGGTATCCGCCGTGGTTACCAAGGCACCGGTTACCCAAGTGGTGGCGGTAGGCGGTAAAACCTATTCCGAGGATGTTACGCAGGGCGACGGTGTGGCTACCGGTACGTTTGTGTGGCCGTTGCCGTATACCAAGGTAATTTCTTCGCCCTTTGCCTCGCGTTGGGGTTCGTTCCACGGGGCCATTGATATTTCCAACGGCAGTACCAACGGCAAGCCGATTATTGCTTCGGACGGTGGTACGGTGGTGGAAGCGCGGTATCACAGCAGTTACGGGTATTATGTGCTAATTGACCACGGCAACGGCTACCAAACGCGCTATGCGCATTGTAGTAAACTGAACGTGGAAGAGGGGCAAAAGGTAGCACAGGGCGAATACATTGCCAAGGTGGGCAACACCGGCTACTCGTTTGGCGCACACCTGCATTTTGAGGTCATTAAAAACGGAAAATTGGTGGACCCGCTGAACTATGTGAAGCGGTAACCTACAAAAAGCAGAAAACGGCAGGGGCTCCGTAACGGAGCCCCTGCCGTTGTGCTTGGCTTATCGTAATGACTGGTTATCCATAAACTTTTTTAGTGATGCAAAGGATTGGTCGCTGATAACGTGTTCAATTTTGCACGCATCCTCCGCCGCGGTCTTTTCGTCAACGCCGAGCATCATCAGAACTTGGCTTAAAACCGTGTGGCGTTCATAAATTTTTTGCGCAAATAAAAGACCGTCCGTTGTCAGGGTGATGTATCCTTCTTTGTCCACGGCAATGTAATTTTCTTTTTTTAAAAGCCCGACGGCACGGCTGACACTGGGCTTGGAGTAGTTCATATACTCTGCCACGTCAATGGAACGCACCGCCGATTTTTCCTTGCAAAGCACGTAAATGGTTTCCAAATACATTTCGCCGGACGATTTTAATCCCATAACAAACTCCTAAAATAATTATTCTAGTACTTCTGTATTTTTAAGATACCACAAAGAACGTGAAAAATCAACGGAAAGTATTATTTAAGTGTCAAAAAAGCTTAAAAAACGAAAAAACCCCCTTGACAAATGCGGGAAAAAGAAGTATACTCATACACGGTTAGCGGATGCTAACTTCTTTTTGAAGGCGATGGTTAGCCGCAACTAACCAAACGACAACATAACGCGGTGGTAACGGATATGAATTTGAGAGAAGCAGAAGAAGGAAAAGAATATATTATTCGGCAGATTAACACAGATGATGAGGAACTGAACGCCTTTTTGTTTTCGCTGGGCTGTTACAGTGGCGAAGCAATTACTGTAATCGCACACCGCAAGGGTGGATGCACCGTTTCCATTAAAGATGGTCGCTACAACATTGATACTGAGTTGGCGGAAGCTATCATCATTTAATTTTACAAAAAAATAAGCTGCGGCTTATTTTTTAGTTCGACAGTTAGCGGCGGCTAACTTAGGCTTGTAACTTTATCCGAAAGGAACCACATAAGGTCAAGAAAGAGGAGGTACACATATGAGAATTGCTTTAACAGGTAACCCAAACTCAGGTAAAACCACAATGTACAATGCGCTGACCGGCCGCAACGAAAAGGTCGGCAACTGGGCAGGGGTCACGGTTGACAAGAAAGAACATACAATTAAGAAAGTGTATGCAGGTAGCAAGCGGATTACTGCCGTTGACCTTCCCGGTGCCTATTCTATGTCGCCATTTACAAGTGAGGAAAGTATTACCAGTTCTTACGTTAAGAACGAAAATCCCGATGTTATCATCAACATTGTGGATGCGGATAATCTGAGCCGCAGTCTGTTTTTTACCACGCAATTGTTGGAGTTGGGTATTCCCGTGGTTGTAGCACTCAACAAGAGTGACATCGGTAAGAAAAAAGGCAACGAAATTGACGCAGAGGCGCTTTCCGCAAAGCTCGGTTGCCCCGTTGTGAAAACCGTTTCCACTTCGGCAGACGGATTAAAAAAGCTTGTTGAAACGGTAATTGCTCAAGTAGGTAAAAAACAGAGAGCACTATACCTGCAAAAATATGTTGATTTGACTGACAAGGCACAGGTGGAAGCCGCAGACCGTACACGCTTTGCCTTGGTAAACAAAATTGTAAGAGACGTTGAACGGCGTAAAGTGTTTACCAACACCAGAAATTTGGATGATAAGATTGACGCCGTTCTCACAAATAAGTGGCTCGGTATTCCAATTTTCGCTGTGGTGATGTTCCTTGTTTTTTACATTTCTCAAAGTACGCTCGGTGCTTGGGTTGCTGACGGATATGAGTTTGAAAACGGCACGTTTATCCCCGGTCTTGTACCGCTTCTGGAAACCTTTCAAGGATGGGTTGGCGGCCTTCTTGAAAATGCCAATCCTTTACTTTCCGCCATCTTGGTTGACGGCGTTATCGGCGGTGTGGTTGCCGTTGTTGGATTCTTGCCTCTCGTTATGGTAATGTACTTCCTTATTGCCCTTTTGGAAGATTGCGGGTATATGTCTCGCGCCGCTGTTGTTCTTGACCCTATATTCAAACGGGTTGGTCTTTCGGGCAAATCGGTGATTCCCTTTGTCATCACCATTGGTTGTGCCGTTCCCGGCGTTATGGCGAGCCGTACCATCCGCAACGAGCGTGAGCGCAGAGCAACCGCAATGCTGGCTCCCTTTATGCCTTGCGGCGCAAAGATTCCTGTTATCTCGCTGTTTGCCGGTGCGTTTTTCGAGAATGCTTGGTGGGTCAGTGCGTTGATGTATTTTGCGGGTATCGCACTTATTTTCCTCGGTGCATTGCTTATCAATGCTATTACCGGCTACAAAGCAAGAAAATCCTTCTTTATCATAGAGCTTCCCGAATACAGGGTCCCTTCTTTTTGGGGTGCTTTCAAGTCGATGTGTAGCCGCGGCTGGGCTTATATTGTAAAGGCCGCTACCATCATCCTGCTGTGCAATATGGCGGTGCAGTTGATGCAGAGCTTTACTTGGAGTTTCCAAGTGTCTGAAACGGCCGATGCTTCTATTTTGGCTTCGATTGCGTCTCCTTTTGCTTATTTGCTTGTTCCGGTTGTGGGCGTTCTTTCCTGGCAGTTGGCGGCGGCAGCGATTACCGGCTTTATTGCCAAAGAGAATGTGGTTGGCACTCTTGCCGTTTGCTTTGTCGGTCTGGATAATCTTATCGACACCGAGGAACTCACGCTTATGGAGGGTGCCGGTGCCGAGGTGGCGGGCATTATGGCCATTACCAAGGTGGCGGCTCTTGCGTATTTAATGTTTAACCTGTACAGTCCGCCGTGTTTTGCGGCTATCGGTGCTATGAATGCGGAGATGAAGAGTGCAAAATGGCTTTGGGGCGGCATTGGGCTTCAACTTGCCGTTGGCTATACTGTGGCGTACCTTGTGTACACTATTGGTACGCTGATTACCGGTGCGCCGCTCAACGTCGGCGCGGCTATCGGCGGCTTTGTCGCCGTGGCTGTTATGGCGGCGGGTGTGGTGGCTATTATTATGAATAACAATAAGAAAATAAACACAGAGTACGTTTTGAAACGTGTTAAAAACTAAACCGGATTGGGTGGAGTGATATTGGTGGAAAATGCGATTGTTGTTTTGGTTTTGATTGTTATTGCGGCAGGGATTGGTTGGTATCTTGTCCGTGCCAAAAAGCGTGGCGAGACCTGCATTGGTTGCCCAAGTGCCAAGCAGTGTGTCGGTCATTGCGGCTGCGAAAATGAGAACCATCTTTCGCAAAAACCTGCAGATGTGTTGTGTGAAAAAACCTTTAAGGTGGACGGTATGCACTGCGAGCATTGCAAGGGCCGTGTGGAACAAGCGGTTAATGATATTCAAGGTGTAAGCGGTAAAGTAGACCTTAAAAAAGGGGAGCTTGCCGTGCGCTACACCGCCGAGGTGGCGGACGATGTTATCAAATCCGCGATTGCAAACGCGGGATTTACAGTAGTGGAATAATTATTTTTATGAGACCTCATTCATTCCGTTGGGAGTGGATGAGGTTTTCTGCTTCGGTGCGGGTGTTCGTAAACGGACTTGAACAACGTTTTTCAAAAGTATTGCAAATTACTGAAAGAAGTGGTATACTTATGTTCGCCAAACAATCTAAATATTCGTAGTTATAGGTGTATTTCTTTTTATTGGGAATATTATGCCTTTTTTGCTACACAATTAATCGAACTCATTTTGGTAAAAATGCAGCTCCCGTTTGATTGTGTAGTTTCACCTATGCTTCGAATAGATTGTTTGGCGACAATTGGAGTCTGCGTTTTTCGGTGCGTTGACTTCGGTTGGCGCACTTTTTTATTTTTAGGAGGATATGGATGTTAATATTAGCAGCGGATACCGCCAGTACAGCCGGAGCAGGAGGTGCAAGTATGCTGCCAATCATAATAATTGGCGCATTGCTGGGCTTGTCCTTGTATTTTATACCTACAATTGTAGCATTCAAGAAAGATCACATTAACAAAATAGGAATATTGGTACTAAATGTCTTTCTTGGTTGGTCTTTTATAGGTTGGGTAATAGCATTAATTTGGAGTGTTATGAAAAAGAATACATCTACTAAATAGATGATAATTTAGCGAGCATCGGGTTTTGACACCAAAACCCATAATACACCGAAAAGAGCAAACCTTTCTCAAAAAAGAGAAAGGTTTGTTGCTATATAAAAATTGAGTGTCCATAACTCAAATCCGTTATGAACACTCGATATGGTGCGGGCGACAAGACTTGAACTTGCACGCTTGCGCATCGGCTCCTAAGACCGACGTGTCTGCCATTCCACCACGCCCGCGTATGTTAGCCAGTATATCATACCTTTGCAAAAAATGCAAATGGTTTTCACGGTATTTGGAAAAAAGAGGGACAACGTTACATAGATATGCCATATATGGTGAAATATTCCGGCGAGGATTTTGTCAAAAGCGGTTGAATTTGGTAGGCGTTTTTGGTATGATAAAACAAAATGGGGGTGTGTGGCGTTGGCAAGGATGCGGTTTTGTGCGGGCATTTTGGTGTTGCTGCTGCTGCTGTGCAGTGGTTGTGCCAAACAAACAGCGGTTCATATAAGCGATGCCACTACCACTACCACCGGCAGTGCATCCGCCATCGTTACGGTAACCACCACGGCGGAAAGCACCATCGTTACGGTAACCACCACGGCGGAAAGCACCATCTTTACAGATGCGACCGACGAAACGAGTACAACCGGCAGTGCCACGGGCAGTAGCACAGCCCCTCATTCAACTCTCGGTAGTAGTACAACCACGAGCACCAAGCGCACGTCTACCACCACTGCTGTGGTGACAACCACGGGCAAGACCACGGGCAAACCCAGCGTATCTGCCCCCGCGATAAGCGGCGAGTTACGCGGCGCGTGGGTGTCGTATATAGAATTGGAAGAGTTGTTCAAAACCTGCACCACACCGGCAAAAGCCAAAGCCGCGCTGGATACGATGATGAGTGACCTGGCAAGTTATGGGATAAACGCGGTGTTCTTTCACGTGCGCGCCAACAGCGATGCGTATTATTCCTCTTCCATTTTTAAGGCGGCGGCGTCCGCAAAAAAATTGTTAGCGGTGGGGTTTGACCCGCTGAAGTATGCGGTGGAAGCGGCACACAAGCGTGGGATGCAGTTGCACGCGTGGGTGAACCCTTACCGCGCGGGCAAGCAGACGGCGTATTTGGTGGCGGGAATTCCCACGTTTACCGACACGGCGGGGCGGTATTATTACGTTCCCACCTCGGCGGCGGCGCAAAAATTGATATTGGACGGCGTGCGTGAGTTGCTTAACAACTACGCCGTGGACGGTATTCAGTATGACGATTATTTTTACCCCTCCGGCGTGTTAGGGAAAAACACGGTATATAGTTTTGAAAGTGCCGATTATGAGGCGTACAAAACGGCGGGCGGCACACTTTCGGTGGGGGATTGGCGGCGCGCGGGGGTGGATAACCTGATTGCGGGCACCCACACGCTCACCTCCGCCAAGCAGAAAGTGTTTGGCGTTTCGCCGGCAATTAATGCCGAAAACACGTACACCGCATTGTATGCGGATTGCCGCAAATGGTTGGCACAGGCGGGGTATGTGGATTATCTCTGCCCACAGATATATACGGGATTTGAACATAGCACACAGCCGTTTAACAAGGCGGTGGATACCTGGCAGGGGTACAAGCGTCACTCGTCGGTATCGTTGTATTTTGGGGTGGCGTTGTACAAAATCGGCAGTTATACCGATGCTTATGCCGGTGTGGGCAAAACGGAGTGGAAAACGCACAATGACATTATGAAGCGTTCGGTGCAATACTTGCGTTCCAAGCGCGTACTGGGCATCGCATTTTACAGTTACAGTTTCTTTAAGCCGGGCGAAAAGGCGGGTTTGTCTTCCACGGCCGATATTAAAGTGGCACAAGCCGAAATTCGCAACTTGTTGGCGATTTTGTAACAGAGGAGTGTTGGTATGGCAAAGCATATGAAACCCCCTACGCGTTCAGCGCGCGGCTGGATAGCGGCAATCGTTGCCGTTGTTTCGGTGGCGGTGTTGGCGGCGGCGTGTTTTTTGCTGTCACACAGTGGGGCTTTGCACGCCATTGCGGGATTGTTTAACGACAGTACCTCCACTACCACAACCACAGAGGGGACAAGCACCTCCACAACCACCACGGCGCCGCAGCCGGAACCGGAGCCGCAGTATGCACTCCCGCAGGAAATGAAAGGCGTATGGCTGACCCCCGGCACAGACTATTTGGTAACAGGAAAAGAAAGCGCCGCCGCCGTGAAAAAGCAGATTGATACGGCGTTGGCGGCGGTAGATACTTGGCAGTTTAACACGTTGCTGTTGCCACTGCACCGCGGGGAAACGGCACTTTATTTCTCCACGGTAATGGACAGCGTGACACTGACGGAGACCGGCGGGGAGCGATTTGACCCCATTGCTTACATTGTGACACAAGCGCGGACACGCAAACTGTACGTTTACGGCGTGTTAGACCTCCACGTGAGTGACGGAGATGCGTGGGACCCGCGCACGGCGGGGGCGATTGACCGCACGGTGACAATGGCTGCGGAGGGCGCGCGAGCATACGCGTTGGACGGCGTGTTTGTGAGCGGTTTTGCCTTTGATTTGCGGCAAATTACGGCGGACGAGCGCGACGCGACGGTTGCGGCGTTAAACACGTTGGCAACGCGCGTTTCGCAAACGCTTACAGCTACTTCCCGCAATTTGTACGTGGGGTTGCTTTCCCACGGGATTTGGGCGCACCGTTCGGTGGACGAGCGCGGTTCGGACACCGCCGATTATTACGAAGAATTTACCGACGGTTGTGCCGACACCCTATCGTGGTTGGAGCAGGGACTGTTCCACGGCGTGATGGTGCAAAACGGTGCCTCTACCAGCCACCCGACGGCGGCGTTTCAAAAGGTACTTGCTTGGTGGAACAACACGGCGCAACGGCTGGAACTTCCATTGTATGTGTCTCATTCTGCCAAAACCATTGGTTCGTATTTGGCGGGGTGGAAATCGCCCGACCAGTTGGCGCAACAGTACTTATATTGCAAGGACGCGGAGGCGTGGTGCGGGAGCGTATATAACTCGCTGAACGCACTGCAAAAGGATAAATTGGGCGTGGCGGAAGCACTGAAAAAGGCCTATGCCGGCACGCTGAACGAGGAATTTTTGTACAATCAGTTAACTGTGTCGTCTCCGGCAAAAACCACCTATACCACTACGGAGTCCACCGTGACCTTTCAGGGGGGCGGTGACACGAATTTCCCGCTCACAATGAACGGCAAAACGGTGAAATTGACCGAGCACGGCTTTTTTACCCAAAAAGTAAATTTATCCATTGGGTTAAATACCGTGACGTTTTCGCACAAGGGGAAAACAAAAACGTATCGCATTACCTACAAGCAGACGTTGGTAAAATCCGTGTCTCCCTTAGCCGATATGACGGTGGATGGAGACAGTGTATTCCTCATTCGCGCCGTGGCGCGCAAGGGTTCGGCGGTTTCCGCAGTCATTAACGGAAAAACCATTACGCTGACCGCTACCGAGGATAAAGAGGACGAAAGCGGCAATCTGCCCTCGGATTTTCAAAGTTTTGTGGGCAGTTACACGTTGCCCAAAGGCACGGTAGGCAAGGCGCAAGCGTTGGGTTCGGTTAAGGTAACGGCAAAATATAATGGGTTGACGGAAAGTATGACCGGCGGCAAGATTACGGTGGAGGCTTTGCCCGTGCCCGCCACCACGGCACCGCCGACTACCGACCCCACCGGTACCACCCCAACCGGCGATAAGCCGAGTGATAAACCGACGCTACCCTTGCCGGGGGATAAGGATATTGTGATTATTACCGCCGAATATGCCGAAACTTTTAATGGCGGCAATGCTACTGACGATTGGTCGCGGCCTTACAATTCCTACTTGCCGCGCGGCACGCAGGATGCGTTGGTTAAAAAAGTGTATAACGGCAATTTGTCGTATTATTTGTTGGCATCCGGTAAGCGGGTGTATCAAAAAGATGCCAAGGTGGTTAAGGGGACCCAGCCGCAGGCGGCGCCGCTTGCAGGTGGTACGGCGACGGTGAGTGGCATACATACCGTGCTCACGTTTGATGCGGCGTGGGATGTACCGGTATATTTGGCGGCGTACCCGCAGCAGTATTATCGCGATTCCGGCACCCCCAATTACGGCATTGAAAAGTATGGGCAAACCGCAGAGTATGTGGAAGTGACGTTCCATTACGTTACTCAAACGCCCACCGCACCGGATATGACGGGGAACCCGTTGTTTTCTGCCGCCGGTTGGATAAACAAGGGAAACAACGTGTGGGTATTGCGTTTGACGTTAAAAAACAAAGGCGATTACTACGGTTGTCAACCGGTGTGGAACGGTGACCGCTTGACGTTGTCGTTCCTCAATCCGGTGGATATTGCCGTCAATCCCGTTTCTGCAAAATTAACGGGGGTGCGCGTGCTCATAGACCCCGGTCACGGGTCGGATAATGACAAGCCGTGGGAAGCCCCGTTTAATTTGGCGTATGCCAACGTGTTAAAAGAGAAATTGGAGGCGTTGGGTGCCACAGTGACAATGACCCGTACCAAGGCTTTGGGGGCCAATGAGTTATCACTGGCCAGTCGCGTGACGATGGCGCACGCCGGTGACTATCATTTGGTCATCAGCGTGCATATGAACGCGGGTGGCGGAGAAGCCACCGGCGCTACGGTGCATTATTACGATGAGCAGTCTTACACGCTTGCCTCATACATTTATCCCAAAATGCACACCACGGAAACCACTGCGAAAAACGAAAAAGGGCAACCCTATGGAGTGGGAACATCCACCAACGGGCGGCCGCGGTCGTCCGGTACGGTGTGGGGCACATTGTATATGAATCGGTGTATTTTTGATTGTCCGTCGGTGTTGCTGGAATGTGCGTTTTTGGATAACCCCAAAGACAAAGAAGCGTTGATAGCCCCGGTGTACCGTGATAAATTGATGCAAGCCGTAACCGAAGGAGTGGTAGCGTATTTTGAAGCAATGGGGTAGGCATCCGTTTTCGGCTGACGAAATTCGCCGCCACTTAGAACAACCGGATTGCTTTGCCATTACCGTGGAGCCGCTGGTAACCTCCACCAATACGTTGTTGCGTGCGGCGGCGGAGGAGGACAACGCGCCGGAGGGCACCGTGCTGGCGGCGGCGGCGCAAACCGCGGGTCGCGGGCGAACGGGACACAGTTTTTGGTCGCCGGCGGATACGGGCGTATATTTCAGTGTATTATTGCGCCCGCGCACAACGGCGGATAAAGCGTTAACGTTAACGGCAGCCGCCGCGGTGGCGGCGGCACGCTCGATTGAGGCCGTGTGCGGTAAACAGGCAGATATTCAGTGGGTGAACGACGTTTACTGCGCGAACAAAAAAGTCTGCGGTATTTTGACAGAAAGCCGTTTGGACACGCAGAGCGGGGGGCTTTTGTATGCTATTGTGGGTGTGGGCATTAACGTGGCGCCGCCTGCCGAGGGGTTTCCGGAGGAACTGCGTGCGCGCGCGGGTTCGGTGTTGACAGCGCCGCCGTGTGAGGATATGCGTTCCTGCTTGGTGGCGGCTTTTTTGAACGAGTTTTGGCCGTTGTACACTGCCGACAGCAACGCCTCCTTTTTGACGGAATATCGGCAGCGTTGTTTACGGTTGGGGCGAGCGGTGCGTGTGTTGTGTGGCGCGGAGAACCGACCTGCCGAGGTGCTGGGCATTACGGACACACTGGCACTCCGCGTACGGTTTGACGATGGCACGGTGCGGGAACTAACCTCCGGCGAGGTGAGCATCCGCTTGCCGTTGGAGGAATAATGTTTAATAACGAACCCAGCGCGAAGTTTTTTCATCGCGCGGGGGTTATTTACGTATTTTTGTGGTGTTGATACTGCGCCACGGCTAATGCATCGCACCGCTCATTTTCCGGGTGGCCTTGATGTCCGTGTACCCAGTGGAACGTGACGTCGTGCAACGCAATGAGATTGAGTAACGTATCCCACAAATCGGCATTGAGCGCGGGCTTTTTATCCGCTTTGCGCCACCCGTTGCGTTTCCAGCCGGCCGCCCAGCCTTTTTCAATGCCGTTTACTACGTATTGCGAGTCAGTGGTGATGCGCACGGCGCACCGTTCATTGAGAGCTGCCAAGCCGCGAATGACCGCGGTTAATTCCATTCGATTGTTGGTGGTGACCGCTTCGCCGCCGCACAATTCCTTTTCGTGCGTGCCGTAGCGTAAAATAGCCGCCCAGCCGCCTGCGCCGGGGTTACCGGAACACGCGCCGTCGGTAAATAATTCTACCTGCTTCACGTTGCTCACTCCTCTTGAATTTCATTATACCAAAATTTTCAGCAGATGCAAGACTAAACCGTTGGCTTGTGATGCATACTTCTTGACAAGCGGGGGAAATAAAGGTAAAATAGAGATAACAGTATGTGTTCGGTTTTGCAAATGTCTTGTATATATGTGTTCGGAACGGTAGACATATCCACAGCCTCACACCGCGTGGGGCTTATTTGCTTATTTGTTTGAAAGAATGGGAGGAAAATAATGACAACTGAAAAGCAAGCAAAACAATCAGGCGCGGCGCCGCAAAAGCAGGCGCAACGTAAGCCGTATACCCGCAAACCACGGGCCAATGGGGGGGAGAATGCCGCCCCTAAAAAGGATACACGTTTGTTAGGAAATAAACAGGGGAATAACGCTCAATCCAAGCAAGAAAAACGTCCGCAATCAGCCACACATCGCCGCGGTGCCCCGCAACGTAAAAAAGAACCCGCTTTGCCGGTACGGCTTACCATGCTTGGCGGATTGAACGAAATTGGAAAGAATATTACCCTGTTTGAGTATGGGAACGATGCTTTTTTAATTGATTGCGGTATGGCATTTCCCGACGAGGATTTGCTCGGTGTGGATATTGTGTTGCCGGACTTTACGCACGTGGAAAAGAACGCCGACCGCATTCGCGGCGTGGTGATTACCCACGGGCACGAAGACCACATTGGTGCACTGCCGTATTTGCTTAAACAACACATTTTCCCAATTTATGCCACCAAACTGACCATTGCGTTGATTGAGTCCAAATTAAAAGAACACGGGTTGTCCGGCAAGGTGCCGCTGCACGTGGTGTCACCCGGTCAAACGGTAACGTTTGGCAAGGTATCGGTGGAATTTATCCATGTGAATCACTCCATTCCGGACGCGGTGGCATTGGGAATTAAGACTCCGCTGGGGTACGTTATCCACACGGGGGACTTCAAAATTGACTGTACCCCCATTATGGGCAAAATGATTGACCTGCCCCGTTTGGGCGAAATGGGAAACGAAGGTGTGCTGGCACTGTTGGCGGATTCCACCAACGCGGAGCGTCCCGGTTACACCCCCAGTGAACACGTGGTGGGGGACAGTTTTTCCAAACTGTTCAAAAATGCCGAGCGCAAGCGGGTGATTATCGCCACCTTCTCGTCCAACCTGCACCGTATTCAGCAAATTATTGATGCCGCTGCCAAGGATGGGCGAAAAATTGCCATTTCCGGCCGCAGTATGATTAACTACGTTACCATTGCGCACGAGCTGGAATACCTGCGTATTCCCGAAGGCATTATGGTGGATATTGAAGCGATTAACCATTATCCCAAGGATAAGATGACCATTATTACCACCGGCAGTCAGGGCGAACCGATGTCGGCGCTGGCGCGTATGGCGTTTTCTGACCATCGTCAGGTGGCAGTAGGACCGGATGACTACATTATCATTTCTGCCACCCCCATTCCCGGTAACGAAAAAACCGTGGGGCGCGTGGTAAACGAACTGATGAAATGCGGTTGCGACGTGGTGTACGAAAAAATGTACGACGTACACGTATCCGGTCACGCGTGTCAAGAGGAATTAAAGTTGATTCAGGGCATTACCCGTCCCAAATTCTTCATTCCGGTGCACGGTGAGCGAAAGCATCTGCACAAGCACGCACAGTTGGCGCGGGCGATGGGGATGGATGCTCGCAATATACTCATTCCCGATATTGGCAAGGTGATTGAGATTACCGCCGACAAAATGGCCGTGGTGGGCAGTGTGCCTGCCGGCCGTGTGATGGTGGATGGTTTGGGTATTGGTGACGTGGGCAGCATTGTGTTGCGTGACCGTCGCCATTTGGGTGAGGACGGATTAATTGTGGTGGTTGCCACCATTGATACCGCCGAGGGATATGTGGTATCCGGCCCTGACGTGGTGTCGCGCGGGTTTGTGTACGTGCGCGAAGCGGAGGATTTAATGGAAGAAATTCGTGCGCTGGCGCGCAATGTGTTGGAAGATTGTTGTGCCGGCCGCGCCCGCGACTGGAATACGATGAAAACCCGTGTGCGTGACGAACTGTCGCGCCGCATTTTCCAAAAGACCAAGCGCAGTCCGATGATTTTGCCGATTTTGATGGAAGTGTAAACACAATCAACTTTGATAAACAAGGGGGGAGAAACATAATGAGAAGCCGTAAAACTTGGGGCGTTACACCGTTGCTTTGGGTGCTCAGTGCCGCACTCATTGTGTTTCTTGTTCCTGTGTTTTTCCTAAATCGCCCGGTGTTTTATGGGCAACTTACGGTAACCGTACTGCTCATAGCGGGGGTTTTTTGGCGGCAAACGGCGTTACAGCGGGATATGCGCCGCTATCTGCAAGGCGTGGCGGACAGTTTGAACCAGCAGGACCGCCAAGCATTGGAAAGCACGCCGGTGCCGGTACTGCTCATTTCCGCTGCGGGCGAGGTGGTGTGGTACAACACCCTGTTTCGCAAGGAAGTGCTGGGCAGCGGCGATGTGTACGGCGCAGTGCTGAGTGCGGTGTTTGAGGAACTCACAACAGAGCAACTCAGCCGCCGATTTTTACCGCGTGTGGTACGTGGTAATCGCACGTATGCGGTGTATACCGCCAAATTGCGGGCAGATGAGCAGGCGGCTTATGTGTTGTACTGTGCGGATAATACCGAACTAACGCGGGTTGCCGCGGAATATGAGGACAGCCGCCCGGTGGTGCTGTCGCTTTACATAGACAACAGTGAAGAGATTATGCAAAACCTGCGGGACAGTGAGCGGGCGCAAATTTTGTCCCGCGTGGAAACTTTGCTGGAAGATTGGGTTGCTATGAGCAACGGTGTGTTTCGCAAGTGCGGGAATGACCGCTTTTTGGCACTTATCGAGCAACGGCAGTTGGCGGCAATGCTGGACAGTCGGTTTGATATTTTGGACAAAGTGCGTGCCGTGCGCACCGCCGACGGTGCCAGTGTGACGTTGTCAATTGGTGTGGGGACAGGCCGCACGTTGAGCGAAGCGGAAACGCAGTCGCGCCAATCGTTGGATATGGCGCTGGGACGCGGCGGCGACCAAGCGGCGGTAAAAACCGCCAACGGATTTGATTTTTACGGCGGGTTGGCTAAGAGTGTGGAAAAACGCACCAAGGTGCGTACCCGCGTGGTGGCCTCCGCTTTGCAGGATATGATTGCTACCAGCGACAACGTGTTGTTAATGGGGCACCGCTATTCCGATTTGGATTGTTTGGGTGCGTGTGCCGCGCTAACCGCGGTGTGCCGCAGTTTGGGTAAAAGTGCTTACACGGTCTACGACCCGCAAACCACGCTGGCAAACGTGTTGGTACAACGGTACAACGCTGACCAACACAACGATTGGTTTGTAGAAGAGCAGGATGCTCTGCCGTTGATGACCGAAAACACTTTGCTGATTATTGCGGATATTCACCAGCCGGAGCGGTTGGAGTGCCCCGCTTTGTACCAACACGCCAAGGCGGTGGTGGTGATTGACCATCATCGAAAAATGGTGGCACACATTGACAATGCCGGATTGTTTTATCACGAACCGCACGCCAGTTCCGCCTCGGAAATGGTGGCGGAACTGGTGCAGTATATGCCCGATGCGCGCATTAGCCGTTTGGAAGCGGAAGCGTTGCTTGCCGGTATGATGCTG
Source organism: Acutalibacteraceae bacterium (assembly GCA_045653425.1). Classification (GTDB taxonomy): domain Bacteria; phylum Bacillota; class Clostridia; order Oscillospirales; family Acutalibacteraceae; genus RGIG3009. The sequence goes on from JAZOLU010000004.1 coordinate 38,610, forward strand.
GATACCCGCAGTTTTGTTATGAAAGCGGGGGTGCGTACCTTTGAAGCGGCGGCGTATTTGCGGCGTCTGGGTGCCGATACGGTAGAAGCAAAGCGGATGTTTGCCGAATCTATGGATACCTACCGCCATAAATCTGAAATTGTGGCGGCGGCGGAACAGTACGGCAGTACTGCCATTGCCTGTACCGCGTTGTGCGGTGGCGCACAGTTGCGTATTGCGGCGGCGCAAGCGGCGGATGAGTTGTTATGCGTACAGGGCGTGGAGGCGTCATTTGTGTTGTTCCCCGAAGGAGATGGATTTAATGTTTCTGCCCGTTCCTACGGTGCCATTAACGTGCAACTGGTAATGGAGGCCGTGGGCGGCGGCGGTCATCAGACGATGGCCGGCGCGTATCTTAAAAATACCAATCAACAGGCGGCGGTTGCCCTGCTGCACAAGGCGATTGATGCGTATCTTGCGGAGCGTCGCCGTGCGCAAAAGGTGCAACAGCAATCTGAACAATAAGTTCCAAAGAAAGCAGGCGAAGATTATGAAAGTGATTTTGAAACAAGATGTTAAGGGCCAGGGCAAGAAAGGGCAGTTGGTACAGGTGTCCGATGGTTATGCCCGCAACTTTTTACTGCCGCGTGGTTTGGCGGTGGAAGCCGATTCGCAGGCGATGAACGACCTGAAAAACAAAGAAGAGGCGCGCATACATCACTTAAAAGTGGAAAAACAGGAAGCGGAAGCCGCGGCGGCGATGTTGTCCGGTAAAACCGTGAAAATTGTGGCACGTGCCGGTCAGGGCGGTCGGTTGTTCGGGTCGGTTACCACCAAGGAAGTGGCGGAGGAACTGGCCAAACAGTATGGTGTTACGGTGGATAAACGCAAAATTACTATGGCAGATGCCAAGGCGTTTGGCTCGTATGAGGCGGAAATTAAATTTCCGCAAGGCGTTACCACCAAAATGACCGTGATGGTGACCGAGTAAGATAAAACACTCAACCGAGTGGAGGATGTGAGTAGTATGGCAAACGAATCAGCCGTGTTTGACGAATTGAATCTGCCGTATAGTCTGGAAGCCGAGCAAGCGGTGCTGGGTGCCATTTTGATGGATGCGGAAAGCATCAACCAAGTGGCGGATATTCTGCGCCCCGAACATTTTTATTTGCCGGAACATCAGGCGATTTACGGTATTATGCTGATGAAGTTGATGGAGTCTAAAACCATTGACTTTGTTACCGTGCTGGAAGCACTGAAAACGGAATCGTATTTTGCCGGCGACGAGGGCAAGGGGTATTTGCTGAAATTGGCGCAGATTGTACCGTCCATTTCCAACATTGGCAACTATGCCCGTATGGTGCGCGAAAAGTTTGACGTGCGCTCACTCATTCATATCTCGCGCGAGATTATGAGCGATGCCATGACTCCAGGCACCGATGCCTCGTTGCTGATTGATTCCGCGGAACAAAAAATCTACGACATTCGGCAGGACCGCCACCAAGGCGGTTTGGTGCCCATTCAAGACGTTATTGCGTCGAATTATGAGATGTACAGCAAACTTAACTCGGCGGAGCGCGACCAGTACGTGGGTATTCCCAGTGGTATTAGTGCGTTGGATGAGATTACCACCGGTTTGAACCGCTCCGACTTGATTATTGTGGGTGCGCGCCCCGGTATGGGTAAAACCAGTTTTGCACTAAACATAGCGCGCAATGTGGCGGTGACACAAAATCGCCGCGTTGCGGTGTTTAATTTGGAAATGTCACGCGAGCAGATGGTAAACCGCTTTTTGTCGGCAGAAGCGCGGGTTTCCTCCAAAAAATTGCGTACTGGCACCCTTACGCCGGATGAGTGGAACCGTATGGCATACGCTTCCGGTGCGTTGTGCAAAGCCCCCATTTATTTGGACGACACCGCCAGCATTACCGTGCCGGAAATGAAAGCGCGGTTGCGCCGCTTAAAAGACGTGGGGTTTGTGGTGATTGACTATTTGCAGTTAATGCACTCCGCCAAACGCACGGACAACCGTGTGCAGGAAGTTTCGGATATTACGCGCAGCTTGAAAATTATGGCCAAGGAACTGAACATACCGGTAATGGTGTGTGCGCAGTTGGCGCGTACCACGGAAAAGCAGTCCAACCACCGTCCTGCCTTGTCCGACCTGCGCGAATCCGGTTCTATTGAACAGGATGCCGACCAAGTGCTGTTCCTGTACCGTGACGAATATTATAAAAACGAAAAACAGGACCCCTCCAGTGTGGAAGTGGGCACTTCCGAAGTGATTGTGGCGAAAAACCGTCACGGCGAATTGGGCACTGTGAAACTGGCGTTCCAGGGCGAATTTACGCAGTTCACCTCGCTGGAACTGCACCAAAACGAGGGTTGATAGACAATGACGCTTCGTGAAAAAGCGCTTGCCGCGGCGCGGCGGGAGCAGATGTTTCCGCCTGACACCACCGTGGTGGTGGGGCTTTCCGGCGGTGCCGATTCGGTGGCACTGTTGCACTGGTTGCTTTCGGTACGGGAAGAATTGTCGCTTGCCGCCGTAACGGCGGTACACGTGAATCACGGGTTGCGCGGCGAAGAAGCCGCGCGTGACCAGCAGTTTGCCGAGCAGTTGTGTGCCGCGTGGCAGGTGCCGCTTACCGTGGTGAATGCCGATGTGGCGGCACTGGCGCAGGAAATGCACACCGGCTGGGAAGAAGCAGGGCGTCATTTGCGTTACCGTGCGCTGGAAACGGCGGCGGATGCGTATTCCACCGCGCGTATTGCCACGGCGCACACGGCTACGGATAACGCGGAAACGGTGTTACTGCATTTGTGCCGCGGTTGCGGGTTGCACGGGCTGGCGGGCATTCCGCCGGTGCGTGGGCGGGTGGTTCGTCCGTTAATTGATTGTAGTCGTGCCGAGATTGAGGACTATTGTGCTGCCGAGGGGCTGGCGTACGTTATCGACAGTACCAATACCGACGTGGCGTATGCGCGCAATCGTATTCGGCAGTTGGTAATGCCGCAGTTGCGGGAAATTAACCCGCAGGCGGAAGTGGCCATTGGGCGGTTAATTGCCCGAGCGCGCGAATGGGACAGTGCGGTGACAACGCAAGCGGAACAGGCGCTGCGTGAGGTGCGGCGGGGCACGGATATTTATGACCGCGCCGTGTTGCGCGGGTTGTCGCCCACGGTACTGGGTGCCGTATGGCGGCGGTTGCTGGGTGAGTGTGGCGAACAACGCGGCAGCGAGGTGCAAATTGCGCAGGCAACGGCGTTGTTGGAACGCGGCGGGATGTTATCGTTGCCGGGCGGCCGACAACTTACGGTGGAGCGTGAGACGGTGCGTATTGGTGAGCCGTTGGCGGATACACCACCGTTTTGTTATGAGGACGTTACCCCAAACCGTGACTTTATGGTGGGGGACTGTGTGTGGCGGCTGGAAACGCTTTCGCGCGAGGAATATGAACAAAAACTGAATATTTTGGAAAATTCCTTTGCAAATGCGTGCGATTGTGATAAGATAAGCGGTAGTTTACGGTTGCGCGCGCGGCAAGCGGGCGATGCGTATCGTCCCGCGGGGCGCGGTTGTCGTAAAACACTAAAAAAATTGTTTAACGAAGCGGCTCTTTCGGTGAGAGAGCGTGCGGAGATTCCTTTGTTGTGTGACGACGAAGGCATTGTGTTGGTCGGCGGTTTCGGGTGTGACGAACGTGTGCGCATCACCGAGGAAACGCAGACAGTTTTGGTACTTAAAAAACGGAGGATGTAAAAATGAGTTCGATGTTTGACGATATCGGTGAAGTTTTATTTACACAAGAAGAAATTGCCGACATTGTTCGGAATATGGGCCGACAGATTAGTGAAGATTATAAGGGGAAAAACCTTTTATTGGTCGGCGTGCTTAAAGGTTCGTTGGTGTTTATGGCGGATTTAATGCGCGAAATTACCGTGCCGTGTGCGCTGGACTTTTTATCCGTTTCCAGTTACGGAAGCGGCACGGTCACCAGCGGCGAGGTGCGGATTTTGAAAGATTTGGATTCCTCGCTGGAAGGTAAAGATCTGCTGATTGTGGAGGATATTTTGGATTCCGGCGTTACATTGTCATTTTTACTAAAAACGCTATCGGCACGCCGCCCTGCCAGTATCCGCCTGTGCACATTGTTGGATAAACCCGAACGGCGACGGGTGGACATTCACGCAGACTATATCGGCGCTTCGGTGCCGGATAAATTTATTGTCGGTTACGGGTTGGATTATGCGGAAAAATACCGCAATGTACCGTATATCGGTGTGCTGAAACCGGAGATTTACACCACTGGAAAGGACTGAGACCCATGGAGTCGCAAAATAACAATTTTGGCAAAACCGCACGCAATTTGGGGTTGATTATCGGTATCCCGTTGCTGGTTATTCTTATTTTTTGGATGTTCTTTGCCAATTCCGGCCAAAAGAAGGAGTTGGTGTATTCTGATTACGTCAATTACTTTAAGGCGGGTCAGGTGGAGCGTTACGATTTGAATATCGGCAGCGGCCAACTGAAAATTTTGCTTAAAGAGCCGTATCGTGAGGATATCAATAAGGATGGTAAAAAGGACGAGCGGGATATTATTGCCTATTCTGTGCCCAACGTAGGGTTGTTCTTGGAGGACATTGAACCGTATGAGGATACCGTGGAAAAGAGCGATTTAACGCAGGTATCGGCAATTTCCTCTTGGTTTGCCAATATCGCACCGTCGTTGTTAATTACAGTGCTGTTATTTGTGGGTATGTGGATGATGATGCGCCGTTCCCTGAACGGTATGGAGGGCGGCAAGATGATGGGCTTTGGCAAAGCCCACGTAAAGCAGCCAAACGAGGAACGCCGCCGCACCACGTTTGATGACGTGGCAGGTGCGGACGAGGAAAAAGAAGAACTACAAGAGATTGTAGAATTTTTGCGGTCGCCTAAACGCTTTAAGGAACTGGGTGCCCGCGTGCCCAAAGGCGTATTGCTGGTGGGCCCTCCGGGCACCGGTAAAACCTTGCTCGCCCGCGCGGTGGCCGGGGAAGCGGGCGTGCATTTCTTTTCCATTTCCGGTTCAGATTTTGTGGAAATGTACGTGGGCGTTGGTGCTTCGCGTGTGCGCGACTTGTTTGTGCAAGCCAAAAAGAACAACCCCTGCATTATTTTTATTGACGAAATTGACGCGGTTGGCCGTCAGCGCGGCGCCGGCTTGGGCGGCGGCCACGATGAACGCGAGCAAACGCTTAACCAGTTGTTGGTGGAGATGGATGGGTTTGGTGCCAACGAAGGCGTTATTATGATGGCGGCAACCAACCGCCCCGACATTTTAGACCCCGCGTTGATGCGTCCCGGTCGGTTTGACCGTCAGATTGTGGTGAATTACCCCGATATGAAGGGGCGCGAGGCGATTTTACGCGTTCACGCCAAGGGCAAACCGTTGGCACCGGATGTGGATTTGGCGGTGATTGCCAAATCCACGGTGGGTTTTACCGGTGCGGATTTGGAAAACTTACTAAACGAATCGGCGCTGCTGGCGGCGCGCCGCGGTCTGCACGCCGTGACTATGCAAGAAATTGAAGAAGCCACGCTCAAAGTGGTGGTGGGTACGGAAAAACGCAGCCACGTGATTACCGAAAAAGATAAGCGCATTACCGCGTTTCACGAGGCGGGGCACGCCATTGTATCGTATTTTTGCCCCACACAGGACCCGGTGCATCAAATTTCGGTTATTCCGCGCGGTATGGCGGCGGGCTTTACTATGAACCTGCCCGAAAACGACCACCAGCACCTAACGCGCAACCGTATGCTGGAGGATATTGAGGTGTTGCTCGGCGGTCGTTTGGCGGAAGAACTGGTGATGGGGGATATTTCTACCGGTGCTTCCAACGATTTGGAGCGTTCCACCGAAACCGCGCGCAAAATGGTTACCAAATACGGCATGAGCGACGTGCTTGGTCCGGTGGTGTTCGGTGCGGATTCTACCGAGGTGTTCCTCGGTCGCGATTTCGGCCACGCGCGTAACTATTCCGAGGAAGTGGCGGCGAAGATTGATGCCGAAATGAAAGCCATTATCGGCGGCGCGTATGAGCGCGCCAAAAAGAAACTCACCGATAATCGCGATAAGTTGGATTTGGTGGCTCAGTATCTTATTGACCACGAGAAAATGGACGGCGAGCAGTTCCGTGCTGCTATGGAAGGTAAAGAGATTCCGGCTTACTCCAACCACGCGTTATTTACCACGCAGGCGGAGGCAGAAGAAGCCAAAGGCGAATAAAATAGATAAAAACAGCGCACTCTCTGTATGGAGAGTGCGCTGTTTTGTTGTGTTCTCTTTGTTGTATAAATTGCGGACGCGTGGTGCATACTATTTTCAAAGAAACAGGGGAGGAACGATACGTGAAATACGATGGTAAGTTTTCGGACGAAGTACCGGCCGCTAAAGGCGGCAAGGGGTTTTATATCGCACTGGCGGTGTGTTTGGTGGCGGTGTGTGGGGTAGCAGTTGCCACCTTTGTGGGTGGGTTTTCCGATACACCGGCACCCATAACCGACACACAACCCTCGGCGGTTACCACAAAACCCAGTGAGCAGCAAGTAGTGATTCCGGCTACGGATGTGAAGGACAACCGCACAACCGTGGTTGCTACGGTACGTACTACGATACGTACCACGGCACGCACCACGTTGGCTACCACCAAGGCATCGGCAGATTTGTTTGTGTTTCCGGTTTCTAATCGTGTGATACAGGTATACAGTGACACGCCGGTGTATTCCGAAACGCTGGGTGAGTGGACAACTCACAATGGGGTGGATTTTGCCGCGGGAAAAGGTGAGTCGGTGAAAGTACCGGCGGACGGTACGGTGAAACGCATTTATAAAGACAGTTTGTGGGGCGATGCGATTGAAATTGACCACGGCGGCAATGTGGTTTCGCGTTGTTACGGGGTGAAAGCCCAAAATATAAAAGAGGGACAAGCTGTGAAAGCCGGTGCCGTGATGGGTACGGTGAGCGAAATTCCCGCGGAAATTGTGGGAGAGAGCCATATCCACGTAGAGGTGCTGGCAAACAACAAGTACGTCAACCCCTTGTTGCTCATTCGTGGCGATGTGGTAACGGCGGTGCCGACAACCGCCACCACCATTGCCGCGGCAACCACGACCACAACCAAAAAGTAAACCTGCCTCCGGAAATCGGCTTAGCCGAAGCGGCAAGAGAGGCAAACAAAAGGGCTGTGACACAGTGTCACAGCCCTTTTGTTTGGTGTTATACTTTGGTAAGCGGCAGCAGCAAGCGGTGCGGAATAAGTTTTGCCAACACACGGTAAACTTTGTAAACTACGCGATTGGTATACCACCCTTTGCCGCGCAGCAGCCGTTTTAGTGAACCGTGTGCTACCGCTTGAGGTTGGCAATAGGGAAGTGTTTGGAAGGTTTTGGAGTGACCGGTAATATCGGCAACCTCTAAAAACTCCGTGGTCATAGGGCCGGGGCAAACCGCCAGCACGTGAATGCCGCGCACACGCAGTTCCGCACGCAAAGCGTGGGAGAGCGAGGATACATACGCCTTGGTGGAGCAATACACCGCCATACGCGGGGTTGGGGCAAACGAGGCAATGGAACTCACGTTCAAAATACCGCACCCGGCGGTCATATACGGTAAGGTGAGATGGGTGACCGCCGTGAGTGCCTCGCAATTTAACGCAACCATACCGATTTGTTCCTCCAACGGCTGCTCGGCAAAGTTACCGAGTTTTCCGTAACCGGCGTTGTTAATTAACACCTTAACGGTGGCACCCGCCTCGTGCAAGGCGTGGCGGTAGGCATCGCGGCTTTCCGGTTGGCTTAAATCCAACGGCAAACAACGAAAAGAAATGGTGGGGTAGGCGGCGGCGAGTGCTTCCAGCCGTTCGCGGCGGCGGGCAATCAACCAAATCTCATCCAATGACGGCATCTGCGCAATGAGTTCGCGGACATAATGCTGACCCAAACCGGACGAAGCACCGGTAACTACGGCAATGTTCATTGTTTTCACTCCTTTTGTTCCAGTATGACACAATTTTTGGTTTATGTAAAGGTTTTTTACTAAACAGGCAAAAACGGGCTTCCCTTTTTTAGTTTTATGTGTTATACTGAAATATTATAAGGAGAAATGTGAGGTTTTGGCGGTATGCAGCAACCAATGGACGCCATTCCGGAAGACCGCTTAATTGGTCGCAATGCCGTAATGGAAGCGTTGCGCGCCGGTCGCACGCTGGACAGTGTGTGGATTGCCGCGGGCGAACGCGGCGGCAGTGTTGGCATGATTCGCGCCAAGTGCAAAGAAAACGGCGTGCCGGTAAAAGAGGTGGACCCCCGCAAACTAAATACGGTGGGTGGGGAACATCACCAAGGCGTGGTGGCGTTTGCCGCCTGCAAGGAATACGCTTCGCTGGAAGATATTTTTGCGCGCGCAGAACAAGCGGGGCAACCGCCGTTCATCTTGGTGTGCGACGGGTTGGAAGACGCGCATAATTTGGGAGCAGTGCTGCGCAGTGCGGAGGCGGCGGGTTGCCATGGGGTAATTATTCCAAAACGGCGTTCCGTAGGTCTGAATGCCACGGTGGCCAAAACCTCGGCCGGTGCGGTGGAATATGTGCCGGTAGTGCGGGTGGCCAATCTTACCGAAACGTTGCGTCGCTTAAAAGAACGCGGTGTGTGGGTGTACGGATTGGATATGGACGGCAGCCCTTGGTGCCAAACGGATATGACCGGCGCGGTGGCGTTGGTGGTGGGCTCGGAAGGGCGCGGCATCAGCCGTTTGGTGCGCGAACAGTGCGACCATATTTTGTCCTTGCCAATGTGCGGCAATATCAATTCGCTCAACGCCTCGGTGGCTTGCGGGATTATTGTGTATGAGGTAACGCGCCAGCGACTGGGTTTGAAATCGGTGGAACGATAAAAACGATAGGGTGATGCAGATGAAACGAAAAGACGATATGCCGGTATACAACGCACGGCACGCGGCGGGAGAGCCGACGGTGAGTGAACAACCGACAACCACGGAGTTTCCGTCGCTGGGCGGTGGAGAGGAGCCGGTTACCGTTGCTAATTTAATCCCCCCCATAGAGGGAAAACAGCCCGAGCGGAAAAAGCGCGGTCTGTTTCGTCGTCGCCGTGCGGCGGAGGAACCGTTGCTCACGGAACAACCCGAGGAGGATACCGCGGTGTTTGAAACTGTGCCGCCCACCGTGTCGGATGACACGCGTGAAATTGCGTTGGGCAACGAAGAAGTGGAAAAAACACAAGTGATTGAACTGGCGGAAGAAGGCGGCAGTCATCTGGCGGCGGAGGACGACAAAGCCACGCAACTGATGCTGGAAGGTTTTGCACCGGAGGAAGAGGCAACGGTTGAAGTGGGGCCGGAGGAAGAACTGCGCCGTATTCGGCAGGAGAAGATTCAGGATTTCTCTCAGCGCCGCGAACAGTTAAAGCGTGAAGTGGCACAAGCCGAGCAAGCGGCAACCGAAGAACCCGTAACGGTGGAACCGATGTTGGAAGAGGATGCGGCTGAGGACATTCCCGTACAGGAAACGCTGGAAACCGTACCGATAGCGGAACGTCAGCACATGTTAAAGGCGCAGTTGCATCGTTCGGGCATCACCTTACTGTTAACGGTATTTTTGGAAGTCGTTTTGTTCTTTACGGCGGTGTTTTCCGCGGCATCGCCCGCCATTGCTATGGAACCGATGTCGTATTTGGTTCTCCATTTGGTGTTGTTTGGGGTTTTACTGATTGCGGGCTGGAAAGAATGGGGCGCAGGGCTAAAAGCACTCTTTATCAAACGGCACTTAACCGCGGAGGGCGTGGTTGCTGCGGCATCGCTTTTAACGGTGGTACATACCGCCTTGTTGGGGCTGAATACCTCCGGTGTTGCCGATGGGTCTTGCCCGCTGCTTACAGGCGTAGCCGGTGTGGGGCTGCTGGTGTTGCAAATTACCCACCGTTTGGAGTTGACTCGCCAAAGCAGGGATTTGGCGGTGATTGCCGCAGCGGGGGATAAATTGGCGGTGCGTCGCATTACCGACGGGGCAACTGCCGAGGAAATTGGCCGTCCCGCCGTGGCGTTGGGTACGCCGCGCGTAGCGTATTTCCGCCACACGGAAACCGTGGAAGGGTATGCGGAAAACGGGCAGGGGTTTGACCCGTCTGCCGGGTTTTTGCGTTGGTACGTTCCGGTAACTCTGGGCGTATCATTGCTGGCGGCGCTCGTATATTTGTTGCTTAACGGCTTTACTGCCTGGATTTTTGCGGTAACCTTGTTTTGCAGTATGGTGTTGGTTTCTGCCCCCGTGGTGGTGTTGTTATCGTTGCGCGCCACGTTGTTTGCCGCGAGCGCGCGGGCACGGCGGCATCGCACGGTCACAGCCGGGTACCACGCGGTGGAAACCTACGGTGCTATGCACGCCGTGGCGTTGGATGCCATGGATTTGTTCCCGGAAAGCAGTGTGCTGTTGCACGGCATTAAAACGTTTTCCGGCACCCGCATTGACGAGGCAATTTTAGATGCCGCTTCGGTTTCGGTGCGTGCGGGAGGTCCGTTGTCCCACGCCTTCCGCCGTATGATTGTGGGCAAAGTGGATATGCTGCACGAGGTGGATACCTTGGTGTATGAACAGGATATGGGGTTGTCCGGCTGGATAAGCGGGCGGCGTATCCTTATTGGCAACCGCAAGTTGCTGGATAATCACGGCATTGATATTCCCTCCCGCGATTACGAGGAGCGGTATGCCAAGAACGGGCGGCAGTTGGTGTATTTGTCCATTGCGGGTGAGTTGTCCGCGATGTTTGTTATCAGTTACACCGCCGACCCGGTGGTAAAACAGGTACTCAAATCGCTGACCGAGCGAAAGATTACGTTGTTGGTGCGTACGTGCGACCAGAACATCAGTGAGGCACTGATGACCTCGGTGTTTGAACTGGACGGATTTTATGTGGAACTGTTGGGCGCACCCGCCGGTCGTTCCTTTGAATCGTTGGTTTCGGGTGTTTCGGCGTGCGAACCGGCAGACATTGTGTCCGACGGCGGTATGCTGGGTGCTTTGGTGGCACTCACGCAGTGCCGACGTTTGCGCGGCGGCGTGCGGTTGTTTGCCGTGCTGCAAGCCTTGGTGGGGTTAACCGGCTTAACACTGGTCGCGGTAGCGGCGTTGTTGGGTGGTATGGTATTCCCGCCCTTGTATGCCATTGAGTATTTGGGTGCGGCATCGTTGCTGCTCTCGTTGGTGGCTTTGTTGTTCGCCAAAGGGTAAATTTTATTATATTTATAACTAACAGCTCTCTGCGGTATGTAGAGGGCTGTTTTTACTGAAAATCACAAATTTATAGGTTGAAATTTTTGAAAAAATAGGTTATAATGGTCAAAGGACAATGCTACACTTGAAAATTTTTGTGTATTATTGTCAAATTTCGAGCGGTATCGTCGCTTGACGCTGCCGGAAAGGGGCATCCATTGTGAAACAGTACAATGCCAAGCATATCCGCAACGTTGCGTTGGTCGGTCACGCGGGGTCGGGCAAAACCTCGCTGGCGGAGGCGGTCGCGTTTTTAAGCGGTTGTTCTGACCGATTGGGAAAAATTGCGGACGGCAATACCATTTGTGATTTTGATGCAGAAGAAATTAAGCGCGGGGCGTCTGTCTCGTTATCGCTTCTTCCCGTGGAGTGGAAGGACACCAAAATCAATTTGTTGGATGCTCCGGGTTCGTTTGACTTTACCGGCGGAATGAGTGAGGCCATTCGTGCGGCAGGCAGTGCGGTTATTGTTCTGTCCGGAAAAAGCGGTGTAACGGTGGGCGCGCAAAAAGCCCGCACCGCTGCCAAGAAAAAAGGCATTGCGCAATTGCTGTTTGTTAACAAACTGGACAGTGGACACGCCGATTTTTACCGTGTGTTTGAAGAGTTGAAAACCATTTTCGGGCCTACGGTTTGCCCCGTTGTGGTGCCGTATGTGGTGGACCATAAAGTGCAGTGCTATGTGAATTTGTTGGAGTACAAAGCGTATACTTACACGGACGGTAAGGCAACGGAATGTCCCATTCCGGATATGGGGCATCGTTTGGAAGGGTTGCGTACCGCCATTAACGAAGCGGTGGCAGAAACCAGCGAAGAACTGATGGAAAAATATTTTTCCGGTGTGGATTTTACGCCGGACGAACTCATCCTTGGTTTGGCCGCCGGTGTGCGCCGCGGCGAGATTTTGCCGGTCTACTGCGGTGCTTCGCAAACGATGGAGGGCGTTGACCAGTTGCTGAACGGCCTGATGTGGTTGGCACCGTGGGCGGAAACCGTGGCGGGCGAAACGGGTGTTGACCCCAACGGTGACCCGGTGGAATTAAAAGTGAACGAGCAGGCACAGACGGTGGCAACCGTGTTCAAAACGGTGGTGGACCCGTTTGTGGGTAAATTGGTGTATTTCAAAGTAGTGAGCGGTACGGTAACGCCCGATTGCACGCTGATGAATATGCGCACCGGCACCAACGAAAAGTTGGGAAAACTGTTTATGGTGCGCGGCAAAAAGCAGGAGGAGGTCTCCTGCGTGGGGGCGGGCGACATCGGCGCGGTTGCTAAACTGGCATCTGTGAACACCGGCGACACCTTGTGTGCGCCGGCACGTCCGGTGGTCTTGCCCGGCGTGGCGTACGAATTGCCGTCACTTTCCGTGGCGGTGTATGCCAAGAACAAGGGCGATGAAGAGAAGATTGTTTCGGGTTTGAACCGTTTGCGCGAAGAAGACCCCACCATTGCGTTGGAACAGCGCACCGAAACCAAGGAATTGGTGCTTTCCGGTATGGGAGAGCAGCATTTGGAGGTTACAGTATCCAAATTAAAGAGCAAATTTGGCGTGGAAGTGACCATGCAGACCCCCAAAGTACCTTACCGCGAGACAATTCGCAGCAAAGTAAAGGTACAGGGGCGGCATAAAAAGCAGTCCGGTGGTCACGGTCAGTTCGGTGATGTGTGGATTGAGTTTGAACCGTGCGACAGCGAAGAATTGGTGTTTGAGGAAACCGTGTTTGGCGGCTCTGTGCCGAAAAACTATTTCCCCGCCGTGGAAAAGGGCCTGCGCGACAGTGCCCTGCACGGTGTGCTGGCGGGATACCCGCTGGTGGGCGTAAAAGCCACGCTGGTGGACGGCTCGTACCATCCGGTGGATTCCTCGGAAATGGCGTTCAAAACGGCGGCTTCCTTGGCGTATAAGGCGGGTATTGCGCAGGCATCTCCCGCGTTGTTGGAGCCGATTGGTACGCTGAACTCGTTTGTGCCCAATGATAATACGGGTGACATTATGGGCGACGTGACCAAGCGCCGCGGCCGCGTTATCGGTATGGAACCCACCGCCGAGGACCACAGCATTACCTGCGTAACGGCAGAGGTGCCGATGGCGGAAATGGGCGATTATTCCAGTATGCTGCGCTCCACCACGCAGGGCAGAGGATATTTTACTATGAAATTTGCCCGCTATGAGGAAGCGCCGGCGGCAGTAGCGCAAAAGGTGATTGCCGAAAACAGGGTAGAAGAAGAGTAATGAAGAATAATAATGTATAGCAAACAGGCGGCTTTTTGCCGCCTGTTTTGAGATTTCTTGTAAATCCTGTGAATTAGTACTTGCAAAAGCAGGCAAAATGCGGTAAAATTAAAACAACCCTAGTATAACGGAGGATTGCAAAATGGTATCAGCAGGTGATTTTAGAAACGGCGTTACGTTTGAAATGGAAGGCAATGTTTATCAAATCGTGGAATTCCAGCACGTAAAACCCGGCAAGGGCGCGGCGTTTGTGCGCACCAAGATTCGCAATGTTATTGCGGGCACGGTGGTGGAACGCACGTTCAACCCCAACGACAAATACCCGACCGCGTTTGTCGAGCGAAAGGAAATGGAATATTCCTATAACGACGGCGACTTGTACTATTTTATGGACCAAGAAACGTATGAGTTGGTGCCGATTAACAGTGACATACTGTCCGACAACTTTAAGTTTGTTAAGGAGAATATGATTTGCCGCGTGTTGTCGTACAAAGGTAACGTGTTTGGCGTTGAACCCCCCAACTTTGTGGAATTGCAGGTTACCCAGACCGACCCCGGCTTTAAGGGCGACACGGCAACCAACGCCACCAAACCCGCCACGCTGGAAACCGGTGCGGAAATTCGCGTACCGCTGTTTATTGACGAAGGCGAAATGATTCGTGTGGACACCCGCACCGGCGAATATATGGAGCGTGCATAAGCGGAAGCGTGGTGCATAACCTATCAACAGTGATAACAAGGAGGATAATAGTGATGACTATTACGGAAAAAGTAGCGTATCTCAAAGGCCTTATTGAAGGAATGGAGATTGACGCCAATGCAAAAGATGGCAAAATCCTGAAAGCGATTATGGACGTGTTGTCTGACATTGCCCTCAGCGTGGAAGATTTGGAAGCCACCGTTCAGGAAATGGGCGAGCAAGTTGACACCATTGACGAGGATTTGGATGCGCTGGAAACCGAATACTATGACGACGACGAGTACGATTATGACGACTGCGACTGCGATTGCTGTGACGAGCAGTTTTACGACGTAACCTGTCCCAACTGCAATGAGGATTTCTCGGTGGATGAGGATACGTTGCTGGATGGCGGCGTGGAGTGCCCGTTGTGCGGCAAGCATTTGGAATTCGACATTGAAGAATGCGACTGTGACGACGACGATTGTGATTGCTGCTGCGGCGACGATTGCGACGAATAATTGACCACAACACAAAATCATAACCACCAGTAAACTGGTGGTTTGCACAACCCCTAGAAGGGGTTGATACCGGCATAGCCCCTAAAAGGGGCACCGAACATTATCATCGCATCACACGCACTGCTACCCGTAAACGGGTAAAATGCCTGGTTTTC
>JAZOLU010000005.1:0-15597 GCA_045653425.1 Acutalibacteraceae bacterium
TTTTTCATTGCTTTTTCCTCCAATTGTGTTTTTTGTTCTCGTGACTGGCAGGTCGCTTTTATCTTAACACAATCGGAGGTCTTTTCATCGGTAAACCTCTTTTGAACCACGCGACTATCGCGTGGTTTTCGTTTACAAAAAGCGGAGCAGCCGTGTGGCTGCTCCGCTGATATTTTATTATATGGTTTAGGGCTTTTTGCGGAAGAGGTTCAAAATGTCGTCGCTTTCGTCAAACGTGGCTACCGCGCCGTCCTCCGTGGGGGCGGTGTAGGTGCCGTCTGCCGAAAAGCCGGTTGCCACCAACGTGATGCACAACTCGTCGTCCATTTGGTCGTCAAAGGTGAGACCCCAAATGGTATTGGAATCCGGATGCGCCGCCTCCGAAATGAGGTTACACGCCATAGTCACATCTTCCAACAACACGTCGGGCGAAGCGGTGACGTTAATAATCAAACCGTGTGCACCGTTAATGGTGGTTTCCAGCAAGGGGCTGGCAATGGCGGCACGGGCGGCAACTTCTGCCTTGTCCTTGCCTTCGGCACGGCCAATGCCCATATGCGCATAGCCGGCATCTTTCATAATGGCGGTAACGTCGGCAAAGTCCAAGTTGATGACAGCTTCCGCCGTAATGAGTTCGGAAATGGACTGCACGCCCTGGCGCAGTACACTGTCTGCCTCCTGGAACGCGTTGGCCAACGTAATGCGCTGGTCGCTCACCAAACGCAAACGCTCGTTGGGGATAACCACCAAACTGTCCACGTGCTCACGCAACACGGCAATGCCGTTTTCGGCCTGCTCCATACGGCGACGGCCTTCAAACGCAAACGGCTTGGTAACAATACCCACCGTGAGAATACCCATATCGCGGGCAATTTCCGCCACAACAGGTGCCGCACCGGTACCGGTGCCGCCGCCCATACCGGCGGTGATGAATACCATATCGGTGCCTTTGAGCGCAGCAGTAATTTCGTCGCGGCTTTCCTCCGCGGCGCGCTGACCTTTTTCCGGATTAGCACCGGCGCCCATACCACGCGTCAGCTTTTCGCCAATTTGCAGTTTGGTGGTCGCCTGCGAACGCAACAACGCCTGATGGTCGGTGTTAATGGCAACAAATTCCACGCCTTTAATGCCCGCCGAAATCATACGGTTAACCGCGTTTCCGCCGCCGCCGCCAACACCAATTACCTTTATTTGCACCCCGGACGATTCCGTGTACAAGGTTTCCTCTTCATATTCGAAGCCCATGAAACTTCCTCCCAATTCGTATTTTCTCAGTGCTTTGGGACGCTTACCGCCAAAACACTGCAAGTAACCTTTATAATTTTACCACACCTGTCACGGGATTTCAACAGTATTTTTTCAATTTTTTCAGTCTTTTTTAATTTTTTTCAAATTTTATAAAATATCCGTTTAACGTACCGTTCGCCGCGCGGTGGTTGAAGCCGTTGCTCCGCTCGTTGTCGCGGTGGTGCCGGCCGAATCTTCCGGCGGTATGGTTTCCGGCTCGGCGTTCAAAAGGGAGGAGGGCGTAAACACAATCACGGGTGATTCCACACTGTCGTCGGAATATTGCCGCAGGTTCAGCAGCCCCGTAGCCGTTTCGCCGTGGCGGCTGAGCACCTTGGGGATGGCACTTTTTACAACGGCAATTTGGTAGGTTAAATTGGTATCGCTGCCCAGTGCCACGGTAATTTGATTTTTCCAGTTCAGGCAAATGTTGTTGCGGTCGGACATATCAATTTCGCCCACACCCGTCACTCCGTTTGCACGCATGGCATCCACCAATTCGGTGGCAATGTTCAAACTTTTTTGGTCCAACACCGGCTCGCCGAGTTTGTCTCCGATAACCACCGCACCTTTCAAATACAACCGGCGGAACGGTCGCTCACTTTCCAGAGGCAACCGCATCAATCCCACGCCCTTGTTACTCACCACCATCCAGTGCCCTTCCACGGCACCGTCTTCATCCCCGCTTGGCGGGGCGGGAATGTACACGGCTCCCAATTCCGCCGCCTCGGTAATGGTAATGGTAACTTGCCGTTTCAAACTCACCTGCACGTCCACCGATTCCGCATAAGAAAACGCCTTTTTAATTTTTTTGGCAACCGTGCGCTCGTTTATGGAAAATACACTCTCGCCTATATCAATGTCGCTAACGCCGATAATCGCCGCTTCGTCGTAGCGGGTGTTCCCCTCCACGGTAATGCCCGTTACGCCCAACAACGCTTTGCTTTCGCCGGTTTCTTTGTCCGTTGTACTCAACGCACCGGGCAACGCGAGCAAAATGCCCACAATCAGCGCGACATCCAACAACAGCAGCACAACAAACAGCCGGAAACGGTTTTTCTTCCGTTTCTGGCTGCTCGTGCGTTTGGTTGTTTTTTTGCGTTTCATGCTCGTAACGTCCCTTGATTTTATGCTTTAAGTATAAGGGATGCACCCGCTTGTGTCAACCCCTCAACCATACCCTCGTACCCGCGTTCCAAATGGTGCAATTCCGAGATTTCGGTAACGCCCGTTGCCGCCAGCCCCGCCAGCACCAACGCCGCGCCGCCGCGCAAATCCGTGCACTGCACCGGCGCACCGGACAACTGCGGAACACCCTCTACCACCGCCACGCGCCCTTCCACTTTTATGCGGGCACCCATACGCAGCAGTTCTCCCGCGTGCTTGTAGCGGCTTTCAAAAATGGTTTCAATAAACACACTGGTGCCATCCGCCACGCACGCCATTGCCATAAGCAACGCCTGCGCATCGGTAGGAAAACCGGGATACGGCAACGTGCGCACCGTTTTTACGCGGCGCAGCCGCAAAGGCGCACTCACCAGCAATTCGTCATCCCACACGGTAAAGCGGCATCCCATTTCCTCAAACAGGGGTATTACCGTCTGCAACTGCGAGGGACACACGCCACGCAACAACAACGAACTGCCCGTGACCGCCGCCGCCGCCATATACGTAGCCGTTTCAATGCGGTCGGGAATTACACGGTGATAACATCCGTGCAACGACTCCACGCCCTCAATAACTACCGTGCCCTCGCCCGCACCGCGAATGCGCGCGCCGCACGCGTTCAAAAAATTACATACATCTTCAATTTCCGGCTCGCGCGCCGCATTATGAATAGTCGTTGTCCCCTGTGCCGTTACTGCCGCCAAAATAATATTTTCGGTAGCCCCCACACTGGGAAACGACAACGTAATAGGGCACCCACGCAGCCGCCCGTTGACACGGCAACGCAGCCGCCCACTCTCCTCGGTAATGCGCAATCCCATTTGCCGCAAGGCGGCCAAGTGCAGGTCAATGGGACGCGGCCCTAATTCACACCCGCCGGGAAACGACAAATCTGCCTCGCCCATACGTGCGGCGACCGCCCCCAAAAACACAATAGAAGAGCGCATTTCCCGCATAAGCGCGTCGGGAATATCGCTGGCGGTAGGTGCGGTGGCATCCACCGTTACCGTTGCACCTTGCCGCCCTACGCGGCACCCAAAGTTCCGCAAAATATCCACCGCCGCGCGCACGTCAGAAAGTGCGGGACAATTATCAATTTCACACGTCCCTTGCACCAACAACGCCGCCGCCAAAATTGGTAACGCACTGTTTTTGGCACCGTGAATATGTAATGCGCCGCCCAGTCGATGTCCACCCTCAATTACCAGTGTTGCCATCGTCGCTCCTCTCTTTCTCCGTTCACAGAAAAGTCTTATATACCATCCTATGACTTACAGAAAAAAAGGTGACGACGTGTTATTTACTGCTTGTGTTGTGCCAGCGTTTGCCGTATTACCGCCAAAATGCGCTCATCGGCATCCAACACCGCCGCTTGCCGTGCCGCCGCGCCCATACGCGCCAACACATCCGGCACCAATGCCGCTTTGCACACTTCGCGCCACAGCCGCTCTTCGGTTAGCTCGCTTTCCTGCACGCACACCGCCGCGCCGCGGCTTGCCAACGCCATGGCGTTATAATATTGGTGGTTCTCCGCCACGTTGGGCGACGGCACCAAAATGGACGGTTTTCCCAACGCAGGCAACTCGCTGAGTGTCATAGCACCGCAACGGCAAATCACCAAATCTGCTGCCGCCATACACCGCGGCATATCGTCAATGTAATCCCGCACCCGCACGTGAACGCCGTCCGGCTTTACGCCTTTTTGGGCAAGCAGACGTTGCATTGTCTCGTAGTTTTCACCGCGGCCGGTACCCACCAAAAATTGCAAGCGTTTTTCCGCTTGATTGCGTGCCAACACGCCCGCCACTGCCTCGTTGAGCCGCCGTGCGCCCAAACTGCCGCCAAAACACAGTACCAGCGGGCGGTCATCCACGCCCAGTTCGCGACGTGCGGTTTCGCGGTCCATTGTTGTCAGTTCTTTTCGCAACGGATTGCCGGTTACCACCGCCCGCGTACCTTTGGGCAGCCGCGCGGCCGCCTCCTCGTTTGCCACCATAACCGCGGCGGCATCTGCCGCCAACAGTTTTACGGTTACGCCCGGCAACGCGTTGGATTCGTGCAGCAACACCGGCACACCCAAGCGCGCCGCCTGCCGCAACACCGGCCCGCACACATACCCGCCGGTGCCAATGGCAATGTCCGGCGCAAATTCACGAATAATGCGCGCCGCTTCCCGCCCCGCCGTTACCGCGTGGCATGCCGCGCGCAGGTTGCGCCCTATATTTTTGAGCGACACTTGCCGCCGAAACCCCTCTACCGTAATGGTGCGCAAGGCATAGCCCGCCTGCGGAACCAGTACCGTTTCCATACGCCCCGCCGCGCCTACAAACAGCACTTCGGTAGCCGGGTCTTCCCGCCGCAACATAGCGGCAATGGACAGTGCGGGGTTAATATGTCCCGCCGTGCCGCCGCCGGTGAGTAACACACGCATGGTATCCCTCCTACGTTTTGCGATTGGCAAGTTTGCTGTGCCGTGAAACGGACAGCACCACGCCCATTTGCATTAGCAACATAATTAACGATGAGCCGCCGTAACTGAAAAACGGTAAACTAATACCGGTGTTCGGCATGGTGTTTGTCACCACCGCCAAGTTAAACGCCACCTGCAACCCAATTTGCGCGGTTAAGCCAATCGCCAGCATTGAGCCAAATTTGTCCGGTGCTTTCATGCCAATAATAAATCCGCGCCATACCAGTGCCGCAAACAACACAATAATCAGCAGCGCACCGATGAATCCCAATTCCTCACACACAATGGCAAAAATAAAATCGTTTTGCGGTTCGGGTAAAAACAAGTGCTTTTGGCGGGAATTTCCCAATCCCTCGCCCATAAGTCCTCCGGAACCAATGGCATACAATGACTGTACCGTTTGCCACGCCACGTCGCGTCCTGTTAGTCCCGATTCGTACACTTGATTGGACGTATACACCGCCAACGGGTCCAGCCACACGTCAATACGGTCTTTTTCATAACCGGCAATAAACACCAATGCCGCCGCGGCCGCACCGCCCAAGCCAAGCGTGCCCGCCAAGTAATACCACTTGGTACCGCCAATGAACATAATGACCATACCCACCATCAGGATAATCATCGTGCCCGACAAGTGCGGTTCGCGGAACACCAAAAAGCAGGTAATGCCCAGCACCGCAATAAACGGGACGTACCCTTTTTTGAACTGCCCCATTTCCTCTTTGTAATGCGAAATTAAATGCGCAAACAACAGAATGATGGCAAATTTGGCAATTTCAGACGGCTGAATTTGTATGCTGCCAATACGAATCCAGCGATATACGTTCTGAATAGGCGGCAAAAACAGCACCAACACCAGTAGCAGCCACGAAATGCCCATAACGGGCAAGGCGAATCGGTGCAACACGTGATAATCCACAAACGAAACAACCAGCATCGCCAACACACCCAGCACCGCGAACAACAGTTGACGCTTAATGTAATAATAACTGTCGCCGTTGTTTTCGTAATACGAATAGGCATAACTGGAGGAAAACAGACAAACGAGGCCTACCGCCAACACCAAAATTAACAACACAAAAAACGGCATATCCATTCCGCCGGCGCGCGAAAACAAGCCCAGTATACGCTTGTTTTTTAACGAGTTTTCCGGTGCCTTAAACATCGCCCATCGTTCTTTTTTCACGGAAGCCCTCCTTTCTCGGTTTTCGGTTTACTGCGCCAGCAACAAGGCCACCACACCGCCAACCGCCGTAACCGCACAAAATACCGCCACAATTTTGTTCTCACTCCAGCCGCACATTTCAAAATGATGGTGCAGCGGGCTCATTTTGAACAGGCGTTTGCCGTGTGTTGCCTTAAAATACGCTACCTGCAACACAACCGATACCGTTTCCGCCACATACACAATGCCCAGTGGCACCAACAAAAACGGTTGTTCCAGCCCAAACGCCACGGCGCACAACACGCCGCCGATAAATAACGACCCAGTATCCCCCATAAACACGCGGGCGGGGTGCAAGTTCCACACCAAAAACCCCGCCAGTGCTCCTGCCATAGCGGAAACGATAATGCCGTATCCGGTAAGTGACCCGCACAACGTCAGTAAAAACATTAGTGCCACAACCGATACCGAACCGCACAACCCGTCAACCCCGTCAGTTAAATTGGTGGCATTGGTCATTGCCACAATAATGAACATCGCTATGGGAATAAACCACACGCCCGCTTCCCAGTAGCCGAAAAACGGAACGTACATCCGTGTCATACCCGTGAAATACAACGTGAGGGCATACGCACCGGACACCAAAATCTGCGCCGCCATTTTTTGACGACTGGTAAGTCCCAGATTCTGCTTGCGCACCACTTTAATGAAATCGTCCAAAAAGCCGATGATGCCAAAACCCACCGTCAAAATCAACCCCGCAAACAAACGGGTAACGTAGCCGTTTGAATGAGAAGCCGTTACAATTTTGGCAGGCAACAACCACTGGCACACCGCCATGGCAAGCAACGTGGTAATCAGCATGGCCGCAATAAAGATAACCCCGCCCATGGTGGGCGTTCCCTGCTTGCTTTTGTGCCACGCGGGCCCCTCTTCACGAATAGTTTGCCCGAATTTGAGCCGATGCAACGCGGGAATGAGCAATTTCCCCAACCGCTCGGCCAACACAAACGCCGCCAGTGCCGTGACTACCCACACCGTTGCTACTGTTATGTCCATTTTTGTCACTCCTCATTCGGCAAAGCCGCCAATGCCGCCGCCACAATTTCTCTTTCGTCCAAATGAATGGTTCCTTCTTTTAGGATTTGATACGTTTCGTGCCCTTTTCCCGCCAGCAAAATCGTATCCCCTGCCTGCGCGTTGGCAATGGCCCAACCAATCGCTTCCGTGCGGTTAACCATTACCGTATACGGGGAGGTGCTCTCGGTCAATCCGGCGAGAATATCCTCAATAATCGCTTCCGGTTGTTCGGAACGGGGGTTATCGGAGGTAACCACCACATAATCCGACAACGCGGCCGCCGCCGCGCCCATCTGCGGGCGTTTGGTGCGGTCACGGTCGCCGCCGCACCCAAACACCGTCACCAACCGCCCCGCTTTGCAGGCGTTAAGCGTACTGCAAATATTCATCAAGCCATCGGGTGTGTGCGCGTAATCAATCACCACCGTAAAATCTCGTCCCGTGGGCACTACCTCGGCACGGCCTTTCACAATACCCGCACGGGACAGTGCCGCTACAATATCATCAAACCCCACACCCAATGTGTGCGCGCACGCCGCCGCGCCCAGGGCGTTGTACACCGAAAACAACCCGGGGGTAGCCAGCCGTACCCGCCCAATAGCACCGGTGGTCACCAATTCAAAATCCACCCCGTCGGGCCGCTGGCGAATGTTGCGCGCCACATAATCGGCGGTATTATCCTTTTCCGAAAACGTCACCGCGGGGCAGGAAACCCCCTCACTCATAGTGGTGTACCACGCATCGTCACGGTTAAGCACCGCGTGGTCACACAGTGAGAACAACCGTTTTTTGGCGGCGGCATAGTTCTCCATCGTACCGTGATAATCCAAATGGTCCTGCGTAAGGTTGGTAAAAATGCCCGCCTCAAACCGACACCCCTCCACGCGGCATTGGTCCAGCGCGTGGGAGGAAATCTCCATAACCGCATAATCGCATCCGGCATCCGCCATCTGCGCAAACATCTGCTGCAACTCGTAGGAATCCGGTGTGGTATGCCCGGCCGCAATCTCGCGCTCCCCAATCAAATTGCGAATGGTGCCAACCAGCCCCACGGTATGCCCCGCTTGTTCCAAAACGGCTTTGAGCAAATACGTGGTACTGGTTTTGCCGTTGGTTCCCGTTACGCCAATAAGATGCAGCCGCTCCGACGGATACCCAAACCAAGCGGCACTCATCTGTGCCCACGCGGCGCGGCTGTTGGATACAAGCACCTGACACGGCAACCCCATATCCCGCTCCACCACCACGGCGGCGGCGCCCTGCTCCACCGCCCCTGCGGCAAACGCGTGGCTATCTATGCCGGTGCCGCGAATACACACGAACACGCAACCCTCCGTTACACGGCGAGAATCGCGACACAGCGCCGTAATCTCCCTGTCGGGCAACGTATGTACCGCTCCGGTGTTTTTCAATAATTGGTGTAGTTTCACGGAAATTCCTCCACTATTCAATGGCATCTTGATAAACCACGTGTATCTCCACTACGGTTCCTTCCTTGGCGGCGGTTTCCGCCGCCACACTTTGGCTGCTCACCACCGCTTGGCGCGCGGTGAGGTCATCGGTTTTTTGGGTGGGATACCCCCGAATTTTTACATTTAACCCCGCATCGGTCAGGGCTTGGTTGGCCTGTAACAAGGTTTTTCCAACCACCGCCGGAACCGTCACCTGCGCGGGCGCGGTGCCGTTGGTGTACAGTACCACCGTACCGCCTTTGCCTATGGTGCTATCTGCCGCGGGCATCTGGCCGGTAACCTCGTCACCGTCCCCTACCACACGCGCCGTTAGCCCTTGTTGTTTAAGCAAACTTTGTGCACGAGGCAGCGATTGCCCGCTTACCAACGGGACGGTGATGCTTTGTTGTTTCAGTTCCTCTGCCGTGTACTGCGGTTGTACCTCCAAATACGGTAACACGTCCGCAAAAATGCGTTGTGCCACCGGCGCCGCCAGTGTGCCGCCGTAACGAATAGCGGTTTGCGGTTCGTCTATCATCACAATCACTGCTATGCGCGGGTCATTGGCAGGCGCAAACCCGCAAAACGAGGCAATGGCCGGTTTTCTACCGTTGGCGGCGGGGGCTTGGTCGGTTTTTTCGGAAGTCCCGGTTTTTCCCGCCACGCGGTAACCGGCAACGTACGCGTTTTTAGCACCGCCGCCGTCCACCACGCCTTCCAACATCGTACAAATGCGGCTCGCCGTGTCCCCAGAAATCACCCGCCGCCGCACCGTGCGCTCGGTTTTGCTCACCGTGGTACCGTCCGGCGCTGTCACGCGGCTGACAACATACGGCTGCAACAACTCGCCACCGCCCGCCACCGCGCTGACTCCGGTTATCATTTGAATTGGCGTCACCTTAAACGTCTGCCCAATGGAGGAGGTCGCCACGTCCACCGCGGTAATCGCCTCGGCACTGTGATACAGTGTGGGTGTTACCCGCGCTTCGCCCAACATATCCACACCGGTAAGTTCGGTAAACCCAAACTGCGCGTGATACTTGGGAAACAATGTAGTCCCCACCATAGAACCAATGCGCATAAACGCGGGATTGCAGGAATGGGAGATGGCCTCTGCCAACGACTGACTGCCGTGACTGCGCGGGAAAATATGGCATTTCATGGTGCGCACGCCCGGCATGGTAAACGTGCCGTTGCAAGAAAAATGCGATTTTTCGGAAATTAACCCCTCCTGCAACGCCATGGACGCGGTAAAAATCTTAAACACCGACCCCGGCTCATAAAATTCCGAGATGGCTTTATTCTTCCACTGCCGTTGTAAGGCGGTTAGGTAAGCCTCGCTGTATTCCGTGCCGGAAAATAACGCAATGCGTGCCGCATCGTCGGGATTTTGCACCACGCGCGGGTTGTTTAAATCGTAATCACCCTTGGTCGCCATTGCCAGCAACTCGCCGGTGCGCACATCCATAACAATGGCGCAGGCACGGTTCGCGGCATTGGTTTCCGAAACTGCTATCTCCAACCGATTTTCCACCATTTGTTGAATGTTCACATCAATGGTCAGTGTCAGCGTGTTGCCCTCTTTGGCGGCCACGGTGGTTTCGTATTGCAGGTCGTTGGGCAGGGCGTCGCCCCGTCCGTTTTGGGAGGTAATAACATGCCCCGCTACGCCCGCTAATTGCGCGTTATATTTTGCCTCCAACCCCTCCAAGCCGGTGTTGTCCGTGCCGGTGAACCCCAGCACACACGAAAGCACATTGCCCAGCGGGTATTCTCGCTTATAATCTTCAATTAACCGAAACGCACCCGTTAACCCCTGCTCTTTTACCCACGTGACAAAGCGGTTACAGGTGGTTTCATCAATTTTTGCTTTAACAATCTCATAACGGGAAGCGGTTTTTGCCACCTGCTTTGCCAGCTTTTCGGCATTCACGCCCAGCAAGTCCGGCAAATCGGCACAAATGCGCCGCCGCGCCTCCTCGCTTGGAATTTCCGATGGCATCATAATCACCGTGGCAACTTCCACGCTACGCGCCAGCACCACGCCGTTACGGTCCACAATTTGCCCCCGTTTGTCGGAAATAACGCTGTCCGTCAACTGCTGTTCGGTGGCCAGGGTTTGCCACTCGTCGTGCTGTGCCAGTTGCAACGCCGCCAACTGACCGCACACCGCGGCAAAACAAAACGCTAGCATCACTAAAACCAGCAACGAGCGCCGCCACATTAAGCGGGAGGGAGCTTTCATTGAAACGTCCTGTTTTGGCTTACGCTTCATAAACAGGCGTCCTCTCTTGGGTTAATAAATATTGGCCGAATACGTAAACTCTACCGTTATCACCGTGCCTTTGGGCACCTTTTGACCGGGGGTTGCCGATTGTTGCGAGGCAGAAGGCGTGCTGTTGGAAGTGCTTAACCCCGACAACACCACGTTAATTCCCGCGTTTTTTGCCGCTTGTTTTACCTGCGCCACGGTGTGTCCCTTAAAATCGGGAATGGTAGCCATTTGTACTGTGCTTTCGTCGGTGTACAACCACACGGAACCGCCCTGCGGAATGGACGTACCGCTTTCCGGCACTTGCCGCACCACGGTTTTTCCTTTGCCGACCACGTGATAGTTGAGCCCCGCATTCTTTAACGTGGTTGCCGCCAGCGACACGGCTTTGCCTGTCACCTGCGGTACACTGCAATCCAGTTCGGCAATTTCCGCCTCGGTGTAATTGGGCTCTACGCCCAGATACGGCAACACGTCTCGTAAAATTTTTCGTGCCAACGGTGCCGCCACGCGGTTGCCGGATTTGCTGGTTTGCGGTTCGTCCACCATCACCAATACCGCCACGCGGGGATTATCCGCCGGAGCAATGCCCCCAAAAGAGGCAATTACCTCAATTTTTTCGTCCTCTTTCTCTTCATCCCTGGTTTCGGTTTTTTCGGACGTACCGGTTTTGCCCGCCACGCGGTAACCCGCAATGTAAGCATTGGCAATGGCACCGCCGCTCACGGCCTCCTCCAACATATCGCACACACGCCGCGAGGTTTGTGTGGAAATTACCTGCCGCTTCACCACCGGCTCGGTGTTGGAAATCACGTTGCCGTCACCATCCAACACCTGCTGCACTATGTACGGCTGCATTAAATATCCGCCGTTGGCAATGGCACTCAGTGCCGTAACCATTTGCAGCGGCGTCACCTTAAACGTCTGACCAATGGAAGATGCCGCCACGTTCACCGGTGTCATCGTCGCGGGGTCATAATACAGCGAAGGAGACACCGCCGGTTCGCCAAGCATATCCACACCGGTTCGCACGGTAAACCCAAAACCGGTATAATATTTGGAAAACAACGTGGCACCTATGCGCGTGCTGAGCGTCATAAACGCAGGGTTGCAGGAGTTGGCAATGGCTTGGCGGAAATTCTGCTGCCCATGCCCCCGCGGATGAACCCAGCAATTCATAGTACGGTCGGCAATGGAAAACGAGCCGCCGCAGTAAAACGGGCTACTCTCGGTTACCAACCCCTCTTCTAACCCCATGGAGGCGGTAACCGTTTTAAACACCGAACCGGGCTCGTAAAAATCCAGTGCCTTGTTGCGGTATTGCTCCAACCTTGCCTGTACCAATGCCGCCGCCTGTTCCTCACCCGAAAGCAATGCAATTTGTTCCGCAACCGTGGGGTTGTCAATTTCCAGATATTTGTTAGGATTGTAATCCCCTTTGGTAGCCATTGCCAAAATGGCGCCGGTTTTTACGTCCATAACAATGGCACATCCGCGATTGGTGGCACCAAATTCCGCAATGGCCTCGGCTAAATACTTTTCCGCAACCTGTTGAATGTATTGGTCCACGGTCAACACCAAACTGTTGCCATCCTCGGCATCCACGGTGTATTCGTAATCCAACGCCGTGGGCAACTGGTCACCGGAGGTGTTTTGCGCAATCACCATTCGCCCCGGCACGCCGGACAACGTCTCGTCGTATTTCAGTTCCAGTCCCTCGCGCGCTACGTTGTCGGTGCCCACAAACCCAATCACGGTAGAGAGCAAATTGTTCACCGGATATTCGCGTTTATAATCCCGCACCACGCGGAACACGCCACCCAAGCCCTTGTCGTTTACCCATTCAATAAAGGCGTCGCCCACGTCTTTGTTAACCTTGGATTTTACCACCTTATACTGCGAATTACTGTCGGTGGTTTGCTTATACAAGGTTTCACGGTCCACGTCCAACATCACGGACAGTTCGTCGGCAATCAGTTGGCGCGTTTTTTCTTGACGAATGTTTTTGGGCGACATCACAATGGTAAACACTTCGCGCGTGAGTGCCAGCACCGACATATTGGCATCGTAAATTTGCCCGCGGTTGGCAGAAATTTCAACATCGCTGAGTTGTTGCGCCACCGCCTTTTTTTGCCAAAACTCTTGTTGCATTACGGTAATACGGAATACCTGCACGGTTAACAAAACAAAGCACGCCAGCAAAACGCCGGCAATTCCTATGGCCCTGCCGCGCATGGCGCGCGAAAGCCGACGCGTGGGGCGTTCTGCTTTTCGATTCCGTTTATGTAACATCCTTTACACCTCGCTTTTTTGGAAAGAAAAGAGAGTTAAGACGCAAACATCCCAACTCTCATCGTCCGAGGTTCCTTTCCAATGTATGCCGGAGATACGCCCCGGTAGAACCTATGTGTGCAGGCTAACCGATTCGGATTCCGCCAGCCGTTATCATTTCAACCAACCGGTCAGCGTATTCCACAACGACACCCAAAATCCGGCCGGTTGCGCCGCCGCTTCCGTGGCGGGGGTAACCGTAATGTAATCAATTTGTCCGGATTCCATCTGGCGAAGTCCCACGCTTTCGGCATACGCCTCCACGCTTTGAGCAGACGTTTGAGAAGCCAGTTCACTTTCCAGCCGTTTGGTTTCGCCAATTGTTTCGTTCAGCCGCGCTTCAACTTGGCTGATAGCACTATTGGTTTCCGTGAGCCGCACTTGGCTGGTAATCATTAAACTTAAAATCAGCATCACACTGAACGCCACCAGCACCGCGGCGGCACTGTTAAAGAACTTTTGCAATTTTGCCTGACGCCGCTCTGCCTTGGTGGCCTTTTTGCCGGGGAGATGGGTAATTTTAGCGGATTTTGGCTCAAATAACGATAAATCATACGCTTCGGAACCGTAATTTGCCATTTGTTTTCTCCCCTTTCTTTATACTTCAGTCCGCCGGTTGGCGGTTTCTCAACTTTTCAATGCAACGCAGTTTGGCACTGCGGCTGCGCGGGTTTTCCGCCACTTCCTGCGGCGAGGCCTCCACCGGTTTGCGCAACACCAAGCGTCCCGCGGGTTGTTTGCCGCACACACATACCGGAAACGACGGCGGGCAAATACACCCCGTACAAAATTCCGCAAACCGTTGTTTTACCATACGGTCTTCCAGCGAATGAAAGGTAATTACCGCTAAGCGGCCGCCGACTTTTAGTTGGTCAAATGCACTGTCCAGTGCTTCCGACAAACAATCCAGTTCCGCGTTCACTGCAATGCGCAGTGCCTGAAACACCCGCCGTGCGGGATGCCCGTCCCGCCGCACCGCCGCGGGAACGGCGTTTTTAATTAACTCCGCCAGCTCCGTGGTGGTGGTAAGCGGCTGCTCTTCCCGCCGCTTTACAATTGCACGGGCAATCGCCCGCGAAAACTTTTCTTCCCCAAAACGGAAAAAGATATCCGCCAGTTCCTGTTCCGACAATTCCCGCAATAAATCCGCCGCTGTTACGCCTTCTTGGCTCATTCGCATATCCAGCGGCGCTTCCGCGTGGTAAGAAAAACCGCGCTCGGCTTTGTCCAACTGGTGGGACGACACGCCAATATCCAACAAAATGCCGTCTACTCCGTGAATATCTAAATCACTCAACACGCGCCCCATATACCGAAAATTGGAGCGCACCACGGTGGCCGGCAGCCCCGCCAGCCGTGCGGTGGCTTGCCGAATGGCGTCCGGGTCTTGGTCCAGCGCAATCAGGCGACCGCCACGCAAGCGAGACGCTACCGCATAGGAATGACCGCCGCCGCCGGCGGTTCCATCCACATAAATGCCTTGTGGGTTAACCGCCAAGGTCGCCAGCGTTTCTTCCAGCAATACCGGGCGGTGATACTCATACACGTCGGGCTTTTCCATATCAGAAGCCCAGTTCCATAAATTCGGCTTCCACTTCTTCGGAAGTCATACTGCCCATATCTTCCTCATACGCGGCGGGGTTCCAAATTTCCGCGCGGTTGCCCGCACCAATAACCAGTGCCTCTTTTTCCAGCCGCGCATACTCCAACAAGTGCTTGGGAAGCAAAATGCGCCCTTGCGAATCCACCTGTGCATCCACCGCGTTAGCGGACAAATACCGTTGCAGTTTGCGCGCTTTGGTAAGCGGCATTTGTGCCAAACCTTCTTGCAGTTTGTTCCATTCCTCGGTGGAATACAAACACACGCAATGGTCCATTACCGCCGCAGCAATAAAGGACATGCCCAATTTCTCGCGCAGTTTGGCAGGCACAAACAAGCGCCCTTTGGCATCAATATTGTGTTGAAAACGACCGTACAGCACTTGTTGTCACCCCCTTGTTTTTTGCGCCGAATAACGGGCTGTGGAAAACTCTGTGGAAAGTGTGGAAAACCACCACTTTGCACCACTTTGCACCACGTGGTTATATTATACCGCCCTTTTATTAAAAAATCAAGACGCAATATGAAAAATTTCTATCTATTTTTTGGCAATCATAACCACCAGTAAACTGGTGGTATGCACAGCCCCTAGAAGGGGCAACTACAGGCTTAGCCCCTGAAAGGGGCACTGAAGGCTTGGCACCGCATTACCATCACAGGCAGCCGCTCAAGCGGCTGTCTTTTTTTGCCTACTTGTTCTTGCGACCCGTAAACGGGTCGGTATACTCTTTGAATGTCATCTGATCACTGGCATAATCTTCTTCCAATTGATTT
>JAZOLU010000006.1:0-70009 GCA_045653425.1 Acutalibacteraceae bacterium
CTTGCGTTGATTTATATTATATCTACTGATGAAATTGTGTACTTGCTCGTATGTAAACCCATACATTGCTCCAATCTCTCTTAATGTTTTTCCTTGAGCTTTAAGCTCCAATATCTCTCTTTCGTATTCTTTAATATGTCGATAACTTCTTGGCATAAAAAATCCTCCTATGGTAGTTGTTTTAATTCTACCATAGGAGGGTGTTTTTTTCTATTGTCCGTTTTTACTGGACTTGTTCAACATATTGTGGGGGGGGTAGCACGAACAACGTGTTTGGGATTTGCGTATGTAGCACCGTGTTATATACTTTTGATTATACCCGATAATGCGGGATTACACAAGTAAAAATACGGTCCTTGTCAAAAAACGCAAAAAAGCGGTGTTTCGCCGTTGACAGATGGGTGCTGATGTGATATAATTTGCAGGAAATAAATCTTTAAGGACGATACAGAGATATCGGCAAGATTGCGGAATACTTTACGCGGTACGGCGGGGGCTGTGCCGATTTGTTATGTTTTGTCCGCTTTGCCGCTTATGGCAAGGCGTTTTTTGCAGAAAGGAGACGGATGGGAATGGAACTTCGGGCACAACTGGTTGGCTGTGCGGCGTTGCCTTCACTGACTGAGGCGGTGGCAACGTGTTTTTCCCATTCCGCGTTGGGTATGTTTAACGACCCGCGCTATACCGTATTTCCCGGCTTTTGCGATGTGCATGTGCATTTTCGTGAGCCGGGTTTTTCTTATAAAGAGACCATTGCTTCGGGTTGTGCAGCGGCGGCGCACGGCGGGTACACGGCGGTGTGCACGATGCCAAACCTCAGTCCCGTGCCGGACAATGCGGAGCATTTGGCGGCGCAAACGGCACTTATCCGCGAGCAAGCGAGTATGGCGGTGTTGCCGTACGGTGCCATTACGGTGGAGCAACGGGGGGAACAACTTGCCGC
Source organism: Acutalibacteraceae bacterium (assembly GCA_045653425.1). GTDB lineage: Bacteria > Bacillota > Clostridia > Oscillospirales > Acutalibacteraceae > RGIG3009. The sequence continues at coordinate 944 of JAZOLU010000006.1, forward strand.
GTTGGAGGAAATGGCACCGGCGGCGGTGGCGTTTTCGGACGACGGGCGCGGGGTGCAAAGTGCCTCGATGATGCGCGAAGCGATGGTACGCGCGGCGGCGCTGGGCAAGGTGATAGCGGCACATTGTGAGGATAACACCTTGCTGCACGGCGGCTACATTCACGACGGCACTTATGCCGCCGCCCACGGGCATCGCGGTATTTGCAGCGAGAGCGAATGGGGCCCCATTGCGCGGGATTTGGTACTGGCTGAGCAAACGGGTTGCGCGTACCACGTGTGCCACATTTCCACGGCGGAGAGTGTGGGGCTTATACGCGAGGCGAAAGCGCGCGGGGTGAACGTGACCTGTGAAACGGCGCCGCATTACCTGCTGCTGGACGACAGCGATTTGCAGGAAGACGGGCGGTTTAAGATGAACCCGCCGTTGCGCAGTGCCGCCGACCGTGAAGCACTGATTGCGGGCGTGTGCGACGGTACGATTGATATGATTGCCACCGACCACGCACCCCACTCTGCCGAAGAAAAAGCGCGGGGGTTGGCAGGCAGTGCGTTTGGCGTTGTGGGGCTGGAAACGGCGTTTTCGGCACTGTATACCGGACTGGTAAAGCCGGGAATACTCACCTTGGAACGGTTGGTGCAGTTGATGGCGGTTCAACCGCGGGCGCGGTTTGGTATTCCGTACGACGGCTCGTTTACGGTGTGGGATTTGGCGGAGGAACAGGTGGTAGACCCCAAAACGTTCCTCTCGCTGGGGAAAGCAACCCCGTTTGAGGGGCGGTCGATTTTCGGTAAATGTGTGTTAACGGTGTATAACGGAAAACCCGTGTATTCGGCATAAGGAGGAAATGGATTATGGCAAAGCGTACAGACATTCACAAGATTTTGATTATTGGTTCCGGTCCGATTGTGATTGGGCAGGCGGCGGAGTTTGACTATGCCGGCACGCAGGCGTGCTTGGCACTGAAAGAGGAAGGGTACGAGGTGGTGCTGTGCAACTCCAACCCCGCTACCATTATGACCGATACCACCATTGCGGACAAGGTGTATATGGAGCCGCTGACGTTGGAATACGTTGCTAAAATTTTGCGGTACGAGCGTCCCGATGCGATTGTGCCGGGCATTGGCGGGCAAACCGGTTTGAATTTGGCCATGCAGTTGGAGAAAAAGGGCATTTTGAAAGAATGCGGCGTGGAACTGCTGGGTACGAGTAGTGAAAGTATTGAACGTGCCGAGGACCGCGAACTGTTTAAGGAGTTGTGCGAATCCATTGGCGAGCCGACCATTCCTTCGGAAATTACGTACAGCATTGAAGAAGCGGAGAAAGCCGCCGAAAAGATTGGGTATCCCGTGGTGCTGCGCCCCGCGTTTACGTTGGGCGGTACCGGCGGCGGATTTGCCGAAAACGTGGAAGAATTGCGCGAGATTGGTGCCAATGCGTTCAAACTGTCGCCGGTGCATCAAGTGCTTATAGAAAAGAGTGTAAAGGGTTACAAGGAAATTGAGTTTGAGGTAATGCGCGATTCCAACGACAACGCCATTACCATTTGCGGTATGGAAAACATTGACCCCGTGGGCGTGCATACCGGTGACTCCATTGTGGTGGCACCTATTATGACGCTGAATGACCACGATTTGAAGATGCTCAACGACAGCGCGATTAAACTCATTCGTGAGTTGAAAATTGAGGGTGGTTGCAACGTGCAGTTTGCGCTTAACCCGCACACCAGTGAGTATTATTTGATTGAGGTGAACCCGCGCGTGTCGCGCTCCTCGGCATTGGCTTCCAAAGCCAGCGGTTATCCCATTGCGCGCGTAACCGCCAAAATTGCGGTGGGTATGGCGTTGGAGGAGATTGCCATTGCCAACACCACCGCCGCGTTTGAACCGCGGCTGGATTACGTGGTGGCCAAACTGCCGCGGTTTCCGTTTGATAAGTTTGACACCGCCACCAACACGCTGGGTACGCAGATGAAAGCCACCGGCGAAGTGATGGGTATTGGTTCCAATTTGGAGGAATGTTTGCTCAAATCGGTGCGTTCGTTGGAAATTGGTGCCAGCCATTTCCACTTACCGAAGTTTGACAGTTTTAGCGACGACGAATTGCGTGCCTATATTGCGGAGTTCCGTGATGACAACATTTTTGCCATAGCGGAATTATTGCGCCACGGCGAGAGCGTTGAAAATTTGCATAATATTACGAAAATTACGCCGTTTTTCTTGGAATCCGTTAAGAAAATTGTGGAAATGGAAGTAACCGTGTGCGCTCACCCCGGCGATATGGACGTGTTGCGCGCCGCCAAGCAGATGGGTTTTGGCGACAAGTTTATTGCGCGGTTGTGGAAGATGAGCGAAACCGAGGTGTACGAACTGCGCCGCGAGCATAACCTGTTCCCGGTGTATCGTATGGTGGATACCTGCCACACGCAGGCGTATATTCCGTATTTTTACTCCTCCTACACGGGCGAAAACGACTCGCGCCTGACTGACCGCAAAAAAATTGTGGTGTTGGGTGCCGGTCCTATTCGTATTGGACAAGGTGTGGAATTTGACTACTCCACCGTGCATGCGGTAATCACCATTAAAAAGGCGGGGTACGAAGCCATTATTATTAACAACAACCCCGAAACCGTATCTACCGACTATACCACGGCGGACAAGCTCTACTTTGAACCGCTGACGCCGGAAGACGTGATGAACATTGTGGAGTTTGAAAAACCGGAGGGCGTGATTGCCTCGTTGGGTGGGCAGACCGCGATTAACTTGGCAGAGCCGCTTATGAAACGCGGGGTACGCATTATTGGTACCGATTGCGAAGCGATTGACCGTGCGGAGAACCGCGACCGGTTTGAAAAAATCTTGGAGGAACTGGGGATTCCGCAGCCGAAAGGTAAGGCAGTGACCCGCATTGAAGACGGCATTGCCGCCGCTGCCGCGATTGGGTATCCGGTGTTGGTGCGTCCCAGTTTTGTGTTGGGCGGTCGCGCCATGCAGATTGTTGCCAACGAGGAGCAGTTGCGCCATTATCTGCGTACCGCGGTGGCGATTGACGAGGACAAGCCCGTGTTGGTGGACAAGTATATTCAGGGCAAAGAAGTGGAAATTGATGCCATTTGCGACGGGCGCGACGTGTTTGTGCCCGGCATTATGGAACTGGTGGAGCGCACCGGTATTCACAGCGGCGACTCCATTAGCGTGTATCCGCCGTTTAGCATCTCTGACCGCGTAAAGGGCGTTTTACTGCAATATGCCAAGAAGTTGGGACTGGGTATTGGCATTGTGGGACTGTATAACATTCAGTTTATTGTGGACGAGCACGACGACGTGTATATCATTGAGGTAAACCCGCGTTCTTCCCGCACGGTGCCGTTCCTTTCCAAAGCCACGGGGTACAGTTTGGCGGACATTGCTACCGAGGTTATCTTGGGCAAGAGCTTGAAAGAACAGGGCATTTTTGATATTTACCCGAATGAAAAGAACCGCTGGTATGTGAAGGTGCCGGTGTTCTCGTTTAACAAGATTCGCGGGTTGGATGCGTATCTTTCGCCCGAAATGAAATCTACCGGCGAGGCAATTGGTTACGACGACCAGTTTAACCGCGCGTTATACAAGGCGTTGCAGGCATCGGGTATGCATTTGCAAAACTACGGTACGGTGTTTGCCACCATTGCGGATAAGGACAAGGAAGAAGCGTTGCCGCTGATTCGTCGGTTCTACAACCTGGGCTTTAACATTCAGGCAACCGAAGGTACGGCGAATTTCTTGAAACAAAACGGGATTCGTACCCACGTGTTGGGCAAAATCGGTGACGGCAGTGACGAAATCCCCGACGCGCTGCGGCAGGGTCACATTGCGTATGTCATTAACACCCGCGACATTGGCTCGGCGGGTCAGGCGAGCGACGGATACCAAATTCGCCGTTTTGCCACCGAAAACAACGTGACCATTTTTACCGCGTTGGATACGGTGCGGGTGTTGTTGGACGTGTTGGAGGAAACCACGCAGACCATTTCCACCATTGATGCCTAAAAAAGTGAGGAAGCAGGAATGAAACAAGGGTTGTTTACCATTGCGGAGCACACACCGCTGACCGAAACGGTGTGGCGTATGCGGTTGGAGGGCGATGTGTCTGCCATTACCGCCGCGGGGCAATTCATTAATATTCAGTTGGATGGTTTGTTTTTGCGGCGTCCCATTTCCGTGTGTGATTGGGATGAACATTCTGTTACCATCATTTACAAAGTGGTGGGCAAAGGTACGCGGCAAATGAGCCGTATGGCCGTGGGGGACACGTTGGACGTGCTGACCGGTTTGGGCAACGGATACACGTTGGACAAAGCGGGCGAACGGCCGTTGCTGCTTGGCGGCGGCGTGGGTGTTCCGCCGTTGTACCGCTTGGCAAAGGAATTGATCGCCGACGGGCGGCAAGTAGCCGTGGTGTTGGGGTTTAACACCAAGGCCGAAGTGTTTTACGAAGAGGAGTTCCGCGCACTGGGGGCTCGGGTTACCGTTACCACGGCAGATGGCTCGCACGGGGTGCGTGGGTTTGTGACCGACGCGTTGCCGAGCGAGTATACCTACGTGTACACGTGCGGGCCGGAACCGATGCTGAAAGCGGTGTACGCGGCGAGCACAACCGGTGGGCAGTTTAGTTTTGAGGAACGAATGGGTTGCGGGTTTGGCGCATGTATGGGTTGCTCCTGCAAGACCATTACCGGCAACAAACGCATTTGCAAAGAAGGACCGGTACTGCAAAAGGAGGAGATTTTGTGGGAGCGTTGAGTACGACTTTGTGCGGTATTACGCTGGATAACCCCGTGATTCCCGCCAGCGGTACGTTTGGTTTTGGTTACGAGTTTGCGGAATTGTATGATATTAACGTGCTGGGTACGTTTTCGTTTAAGGGGACCACGCTGCAACCGCGGTTTGGCAACCCCACGCCCCGTATTGCGGAGTGTACGGCGGGAATGATTAACGCGGTGGGGTTGCAAAACCCCGGTGTAGACGCGGTTATTAACAACGAACTGCCGCGGTTGGCGGCGTGTTTTCACAAACCGGTGATGGCGAACGTGAGTGGATTTTCGGTGGAGGAATATACCGAGACGTGTCGGCGGTTGGATGCTTGTGAGCAGGTGGGATGGCTGGAAGTGAACGTGAGTTGTCCCAACGTGCACGGCGGTGGAATGAGTTTTGGCACGTCGCCGGAAGCCGCGGCGCAAGTGACGGCAGCGGTGAAGAAAGTAACAACCAAACCGGTGATTATAAAACTTTCGCCCAATGTGACAGACATTGTTGCCATTGCCAAAGCGTGTGAGGCGGCGGGCGCGGACGGCATTAGTTTGATTAACACCTTGCTGGGAATGCGCATTGATTTGCGCACGCGCCGCCCCGTGATTGCTAACACGATGGGCGGATTTTCGGGCAGTGCCATTTTTCCGGTGGCGGTGCGTATGGTGTATCAGGTGGCGCGTGCGGTGAACATTCCCGTGGTGGGAATGGGCGGCGTGAGCAGTGCCGAGGACGTGATTGAAATGATGTTGGCGGGTGCCACCGCCGTACAGGTGGGTGCCGCCAACTTGGTAGACCCGTTTGCGTGTAAACGCATTATTGAGGAATTACCGACGGTGATGCGGGCGTATGGCATTGACCGTTTGGAGGATATGATAGGGGGAGTTCAGTGATGGGTAAGGACGTTATTGTTGCGTGCGATTTTGCGAGTGCCGAGCAAGTGTTTGCGTTTTTGGACAAGTTTACCGGCAAAAAACCGTTTGTTAAAATTGGCATGGAGTTGTTTTATGCAGAAGGACCGCAGATTGTGCGCGAAATTAAGCGTCGCGGCCACAAAATCTTTTTGGATTTGAAACTGCACGACATTCCCAACACGGTAAAAAAATCGATGGCGGTGTTATCGCGTTTGGACGTGGATATGACCAACCTGCACGCCGCGGGTACGGTGAGTATGATGGAAGCCGCGCTGGAAGGGCTGACCCGCCCCGACGGCACGCGCCCGTTACTGATTGCGGTGACGCAACTGACCTCCACCGACCAGCAACGTATGGAAAACGACTTGCTTATCCGTGAACCGATTGACAAGGTGGTTATGCACTACGCTCACAACGCCAAAACGGCGGGGTTGGACGGCGTGGTGTGCTCGCCGTTGGAAGCGGGTGCGGTACACGGCGTGTGCGGCAACGGCTTTTTAACCGTAACGCCCGGTGTGCGTTTTGCCGATGGCGATGTGGGCGACCAAAAACGAGTGATGACTCCGGCACAAGCAAAGGAAATTGGTTCGGATTACATTGTGGTGGGCCGCCCCATTACGGCGGCACAAGACCCCGTGGCGGCGTATGAACGCTGCGTGGCAGAGTTTGTGGACTAACAAAAGCGAGAAGGAGACAGGACGATGGAAAACTACAAAAGAGAGTTTATTCAGTTCTTGGAAGGCGCCGGTGTGTTAAAATTCGGTGATTTTACGGCAAAAAGCGGCCGCAAGATTCCGTATTTTATTAACGCGGGGGATATTAAAACAGGCGACCAAATTTGCAAATTGGGCGAGTTTTACGCCAAAGCGTATTTGGAAAAGTTGGGCAACCAAAAAGCGGTGTTGTACGGCCCTGCTTACAAAGGGATTCCCATTGCGGTGTCGGCGGCGGCAGCGTTGTCCAAAGAAGGGCTGGACGTTCCGTTTTTCTTTAACCGCAAAGAGGAAAAAGACCACGGCGAAGGCGGCGTGTTTGTGGGATACAAGCCGCAGGCGGGTGAACAAGTGGTGATTGTGGAAGACGTGATTACCGCCGGTACCGCCATTCGTGAGAGTATGGCGATTTTGTCCGGTTTGACGGATGTGAAAGTGGCGGCGGTGTTTGTGATGGTGGACCGCAAGGAAAAAGGACAAACCGAGCGTTCTGCTATGGCCGAAGTGGGCGCGGAGTACGGTTTCCCGGTATATTCGGTGGTGGATGTGTACGACATTATTGCCTATTTGGAAGAGGATGAAAAGAACGCCGAAAACGTGCAGCGTATTCGTGATTATTTGGCGGTTAACGGTGCCAAGGATTAACAAGGAAAGGCGGCTTGCATTATGCGCAGTCTGATTGATATTTGCGATTTATCCACGCAGGAGTTGGACGAACTGATGCATACGGCGTGCGATATTATTGCTCGTCCCGAGGTGTATGCCGAGCGGTGCCGCGGCAAAAAATTGGCCTCGCTGTTTTTTGAACCGTCCACCCGCACGCGGTTGAGTTTTGAGGCCGCTATGCTGGAACTGGGCGGGAGTGTGCTTGGTTTTTCGGAGGCCGGCAGTTCCTCTACCGCCAAGGGCGAAAGCGTGGCGGATACCGCCCGCACGGTGGGGTGCTATGCGGATATCATTGCGATGCGCCACCCGCGCGAGGGCGCGCCGTTGGTGGCGGCGCAAAACGCCGGCATCCCCGTGATTAACGCGGGTGACGGGGGGCATTGCCATCCTACCCAAACGCTGGCGGATTTGCTTACCATTTACCGCAAAAAAGGACGCCTTGACAACTTAACCATTGGGTTTTGCGGTGATTTGAAATACGGCCGTACCGTTCACTCGCTGATTGCGGCGTTGGCGCGGTACGAGGGGGTTCGTTTGGTGCTGATTTCGCCGCCGGAACTGCGTTTGCCGGGGCACGTTACCTGGGGTGTGCTGGAACGCAGTAAGATGGTTACGGAAGAAATTGACACGTTGGAGGAGGCGTTGCCGAAACTGGACGTGTTGTATATGACGCGGGTTCAGCGCGAGCGGTTTGACGACCCCGCGGAGTATGAGCGGCTGAAAGACCGGTATATTCTGACGCTTGATAAACTGGCGTATGCGGGCGAAGAAATGAGCGTTTTGCATCCGTTGCCCCGCGTGAACGAGATTAGCGTGGCGGTGGACCGCGACCCGCGTGCTTGCTACTTTGAACAAGTGCTGAACGGGAAGTATATGCGTATGGCACTTATTTTGAAATTGCTTGCCGAAACTAAGCAGGAGAACCAAACTTTGTCCGAAACGGTGGGGGCGGAAAGTGGGTTGCATTGCTGCAATCCGCGGTGCATTACTGCGGTGGAGCAAGAACTGGAACCCGCGTTTCGTCTGACCGATAAAGAGGCGAACATCCACCGTTGCGTATACTGCGAAGCGCGTGCGGTAAAACGCTAAAAAATGCCAAAATCCGTGGCGGTTTGCCTTGACAGTAGAACGCCGATGTGGTATAATAATTGACGGTAAATTAATACGCATTTCCTGCGACTGACGGATTTGTGGAGCACCACAGTGGAGCAGGAATTCCCCCCTTTATTGCCGACCGTCTGGGCGCATTTGCTTGCAACGAGTAAGTGCGCCCTTTTTTGTTTGTAAGGAGGCTTTTGTATGAAAAAAGTAGGCATTGTTATGGGAAGCGACAGCGACCTGCCCATTGTGCGCAAAGCAATGGATATGCTCACGTCGCTTGGTATTCCGTACGAAGCGCACGTGTATTCCGCGCACCGCACACCGGTGGAAGCGCGGGATTTTGCTTTGAATGCGCGCGCAAACGGGTTTGGTGCCATTATTGCCGCGGCGGGAATGGCGGCGCATTTGGCGGGTGCCATTGCGGCAAACACCACCTTGCCGGTGGTGGGGATTCCGTGCCAATCCTCGGTGTTGGACGGAATGGACGCACTGCTAGCCACCGTGCAAATGCCCACGGGTATTCCGGTGGCCACCGTGGCGGTAAACGGCGGTGCTAATGCGGCGTTGCTGTGTGCGCAAATTTTGGCGGTGGAGGATGCGGCGTTGGCGGCAAAGTTGGACGCCAAACGTGCCGAGGATGCTCGTAAAGTGTTGGAAAAGGACGCGGCACTGAACGCCGCGCAGTGATACAAAAAGCAGAGGAGAGGCGAATAATGAAGAGTCACAGCGAGAGTTACGCGGCGGCGGGCGTGGATATTACCGCCGGCTACAAAGCCGTGGAATTGATGAAACAACACATTGCCAAGACTATGACTTCCGGCGTTTGCTCGGACGTGGGCGGCTTTGGCGGTTTGTTTGAGTTGGATTTAACAGGCATTACCCGTCCGGTGCTGGTAAGCGGTACCGACGGTGTGGGTACCAAACTGAAAATTGCCTTTTTAATGGACAAGCACGACACGGTGGGTATTGACTGTGTGGCGATGTGTGTGAACGATATTATTTGTGCCGGTGCCAAACCGTTGTTCTTCTTGGATTATATTGCTTGCGGCAAAAACATTCCCGAACGCATTGCCGATATTGTGAAAGGCGTGGCGGACGGTTGCGTGCAGGCGGGGGCGGCACTTATTGGCGGCGAAACCGCGGAAATGCCCGGCTTTTATCCCGTGGACGAATACGATTTGGCGGGGTATTGCACCGGCGTGGTGGACCGTGCACGCATTATTGATAACAAAACGATGCAAGCGGGCGACGTGGTGATTGCTTTGCCGTCCAGCGGTGTACATTCCAACGGTTTTTCGTTGGTGCGCAAGGTGTTGGACGTGGAAAATGCCGACCTCAAAACCCCGCTGAAAGCATTGGGCGGTAAATCGGTGGGTGAAACATTGCTCACCCCCACCCGCATTTACGTAAAGCCGGTGCTGGCGTTGTTGGAACAAGTGGCGGTGCGGGGTGTTTCGCACATTACCGGCGGCGGTTTTTACGAGAATATTCCGCGCAGCATTCCCGAAGGATTGGGTGCTCGCATTAACAAAGAGGCGGTGCGCGTTCTTCCCATTTTTGATTTGATTGCCAAAACCGGCGGTATTAGCGAGCGCGATATGTTTAACACGTTCAATATGGGCGTGGGTATGAGTATTGTGGTGCCGGCAGACGAGGCGGACAAAGCGTTGACGATTTTGCGTGACCACGGCGAGGATGCGTATGTGATTGGCGAGATTATCCGTTCCGACGATAAGGTGATTTTATGAGTCGGGCGCGAATCGCGGTGTTGGTGTCGGGCGGCGGCACTAACCTGCAAGCCTTGATTAACGCTGAACGGCGGGGTGAATTGGCAGACGGCACCATTGCGGTGGTGATTGCCAACCATGCCGATGCGTATGCGCTGGAACGCGCGCGCCGCGCTGGCATTGCCACCGAGGTGGTACTGAAAAAGGATTGCGGCTCGGCCGAGGCGTTTGAAGCGCGGTTGCACGCGCTGCTGGCGGAACACCGTATTGACATTATTGTGTTGGCGGGGTTTATGTCTATTTTGAGCGAGTCGTTTACCGGCGCGTATCCGCGGCGCATTATTAACGTGCACCCCTCGTTGATTCCCGCCTTTTGCGGTAAGGGATATTACGGCTTAAAGGTGCACGAAGCGGCACTGGCGTATGGCGTGAAAGTGACCGGTGCAACGGTGCATTTTGTGAACGAGATACCCGATGGTGGGGAGATTATTTTGCAAAAAGCGGTCTCTATTTTGCCAAATGATACGCCCGAAACGTTGCAAAAGCGTGTGATGCGCTTGGCAGAGTGGAAAATTTTGCCCGCCGCGGTACAAACGGTGTGCCGCGAACTGAGTGAAACAGAAAGGTGAGAAAAACAGTATGGCATTGTATGATTTGAGCACGTTGCTGGCAGAAAACACGTATCCCGGCCGCGGGATTGTGATTGGCAAATCGGCCGACGGAAAAAACGCCATGATAGCGTATTTTATTATGGGACGCAGCGAAAACAGCCGCAACCGCGTGTTTGAGCGGTTTGAGGGCGGTATGCGCACCAAGGCGTTTGACGAATCCAAACTCTCTGACCCCAGCCTGATTATTTACAACCCGTATTTGAGCACCAAGGGCGGTAACGTGGACATTATTACCAACGGTGACCAGACCAACACGATTTACGATTTTGTGAACGGCGATTCCGGTGTGGCGCACGGGTTTGAGGATGCGTTGCATACGCGCGAGTTTGAGCCGGATGCCCCCAACTTTACGCCCCGCATTTCCGGCATTTGTTATTATGACTTCCCCCGTGCGGCGTTTACATACAAGTTGTCCATTCTAAAATCGGCAAACGGCCGCGCTGAGGCGTGCAACCGCTATTTTTACGACTATACGCCGGAGGACGGTATTGGTCATTTTATTCATACCTACAAGTGTGACGGTAACCCCATCCCTTCGTTTTACGGCGAGCCGGAAGAAGTGGCGTTGCCTAACACCGCCGAAGAGTTGGCGGAACTGGTGTGGAGCAACTTGAACGAGGACAATAAGGTATCGTTGTTTGTGCGGTGCGTGCCGCTGGACGGAAGCAAGCCCACCGAAGTGATTATGAACAAAAATGTGTAAGAGGTGACTAAAATGAAAGAATTTGAACTGAAATACGGATGCAACCCCAACCAAAAACCGGCCAAGATTTTTATGAACGACGGTGCCGACCTGCCGATTGAAATTCTGAACGGCCGCCCCGGCTTTATTAACTTTTTGGATGCGTTTAATAGTTGGCAGTTGGTAAAGGAACTGAAAGAGGCACTGGGAATGCCGGCGGTTACCTCGTTTAAGCACGTGAGCCCCACCTCGGCGGCGGTGGGTATTCCGCTTTCGGACAAACTGAAAAAAGCGTGTTTTGTGGATGACGTGCCGGAATTGGATGCTTCGCCGCTGGCGTGTGCCTATGCCCGTGCGCGCGGCACCGACCGTATGTGCTCGTTTGGCGATTGGGTGGCACTTTCCGATGTGTGCGACGTGACCACCGCGCGGTTGATTGCGCGCGAGGTGTCGGACGGTGTGATTGCCCCCGGTTATGAGCCGGAAGCGTTGGAAATTTTGAAGAAAAAGCGCAAGGGCGGCTACAACGTGGTGCGCATTGACCCCGATTACGTGCCGCAAGAGATTGAACACAAGCAGGTGTACGGCATCACCTTTGAGCAGGGCCGCAACAGCTTCCGCATTGACAGCGAGTTGCTTGCTAACCGTGTAACGGTTAACAAGGAACTGCCTGAGAGTGCCGAGCGCGACCTGATTATCGCGCTTATCACCTTAAAATACACCCAGTCCAACTCCGTGTGCTACGCGGTGGACGGCCAGGCGATTGGCGTGGGTGCGGGGCAGCAGTCTCGTATTCACTGCACGCGTTTGGCGGGCGGCAAGGCAGACACGTGGTTCTTGCGCCAGCACGACAAAGTATTGGCGTTGCCGTTCCGTGCGGACTTGGGTCGTCCCGAACGTGACAACGTAATTGACGGATACATTAACCGCAACGAGGAAGACGTATGCGCCGACGGCAACTGGCAAAAATATTTCACCTGCCAGCCGGAACCGCTCACGGACGCGGAAATTCGCGCGTATTTGGATACGATAGACGGCGTGGCACTGGGTTCGGATGCGTTTTTCCCGTTTAGCGATAACATTGAACGCGCTCGCCGCAGCGGTGTGCGTTACGTGGCCGAGCCGGGCGGGTCGATTCGTGACGACGCGGTGATTGCTTGCTGTGACAAGTACGATATGACCTGTGCCTTTACCGGCATGCGTTTGTTCCACCACTAATATAACACGGCGGGGAGGCCTTGCAAGTGAAACTGATGGTAGTCGGCGGTGGCGGTCGGGAACACGCCATTATTCGCAAACTGCGGGAAAACCCCACCGTTACCGAGATTTTTGCGTTACCGGGTAACGGCGGGATAGCGGCGGATGCCACCTGTGTGGACATTGGTGCCAAGGATATTGACGGTATTGTTCGGTTTGCCGTGGACAACGCGGTGGATTATGCCGTGGTTGCACCGGATGACCCGCTGGTGTTGGGCGCGGTGGATGCGCTGGAAGCGGAGGGGATTCCCTGTTTTGGCCCGCACGCCGATGCCGCCATTATTGAGGGGAGCAAGGTGTTCTCCAAGGAATTGATGAAAAAATACGGGATTCCCACCGCCGCGTATGCGGTGTTTGAGCAGTTGGATGCTGCGCTGGAGTATTTGGATACCGCCCCCATCCCCACCGTGATTAAAGCGGATGGGTTGGCGTTGGGCAAAGGCGTGGTGATTGCTCAAACGCGTGAGGAAGCCAAAGATGCGGTGCGCTCGATGATGCAGGATAAGGTGTTTGGCGCAAGCGGCGACCGCGTGGTGATTGAGGAGTTTTTGACCGGACCGGAAGTGTCCGTGTTGGCGTTTACCGACGGCGAGGCACTGGTGCCGATGGTATCTTCTATGGACCACAAGCGGGCGGGGGATAACGATACGGGTTTGAATACCGGCGGGATGGGTACCGTGGCACCCAACCCGTATTACACGCCGGCAATTGCCGCGCAGTGTATGGAAACCATTTTTATGCCCACCGTGCGTGCGATGAACGCGGAGGGGCGCACCTTTAAGGGGTGTTTGTATTTTGGCTTAATGCTGACGCCCGACGGTCCGAAAGTGATTGAGTATAACTGCCGTTTTGGTGACCCCGAAACGCAGGTGGTGTTGCCGCTGCTGGAAAGCGATTTGCTTACCGTGATGCAGGCGGTGACCAACGGCACGTTGGCGCAGACAGAAGTGAAATTCCGCGACGGCAGTGCGTGTTGTGTTATTTTGGCATCGGCGGGGTACCCCGCCGCGTACGAAAAAGGGTTGCCGCTTACCATTCCTACCGATACCGCGCCGCACACCTACGTGGCGGGTGCTCAGGTGAAGGACGGGACGTTGGTGACCAACGGCGGGCGCGTGTTGGGCGTGACCGCGGTGGAGGATACGCTGGAAGCGGCGGTGCGTGAGGCGTACCGTTTGGCGGATACCGTTTGGTTTGGCAATAAATATTACCGCCGAGATATTGGCGCGAAGGCTTTGAAAGCAACGGAGGGCAAGTAATGGTATATCGGGTATTTGCAGAAAAAAAGCGTGAGTTGGCGAACGAAGCCAAGGCCTTGTTGGCGGATGTGCGCGGTTTGCTGGGCATTGGTTCGCTTACCGATGTGCGCATTATTAACCGTTATGATGTGCAAAACATTACCGACGACTTGTTTGAGCGGGCAAAAACCACCGTGTTTTCCGAACCGCAGTTGGATATGGTTTCGGAGGAGGTTGACCTTGCGGGTGCTACCGTGTTTGCGGTGGAATATCTGCCGGGGCAGTTTGACCAACGCGCGGATTCGGCGGCGCAGTGTATTCAAATTTTGTCGCAGGGGGACCGCCCCACGGTGCGTACCGCTAAGGTGTATGCCTTGTACGGCACGTTGACGGATGCCGAGTTGGCGGAGATTAAAAAATATGTGATTAACCCGGTGGAAGCGCGCGAAGCGGGGCTGGACAAGCCGAGCACGTTGGAGATGGAATATACCGTGCCCACCGAGGTGGCCACGCTTACCGGTTTTATTGAGCTGGACCGTGAGGGTTTGGAGCAGTTTATTGCGCAATACGGATTGGCAATGGATGCGGACGATATTGCGTTTTGTCAGGCGTATTTCCGCACGGAACAGCGCGACCCTACCATTACCGAAATTCGGATGATTGATACGTACTGGTCGGACCATTGCCGTCACACCACGTTCCAAACGGTGATTGACGAGGTGCGATTTGAGGACGACCTGTTGCAAGCGGCTTACGATGAGTATTTGGCCGTGCGCCGCGAATTGGGGCGCGACAAGCCCATTTGTTTAATGGACATTGCCACGTTGGCGGTAAAATGGTTGCGCAAAAACGGCAAACTGGAAAAACTGGACGAATCGGAAGAAATTAACGCCTGTACGGTAAAAATTGAGATTGAGGTGGACGGCAAACCCGAACCGTGGTTGTTGTTGTTTAAGAACGAAACACACAATCACCCCACCGAAATTGAGCCGTTTGGCGGTGCGGCAACCTGCATTGGTGGGGCTATTCGCGACCCGTTATCGGGCCGTTCCTATGTGTATGGCGCGATGCGCGTAACCGGCGCGGCCGACCCGCTGAAACCCGTGGCAGAGACCATTCCCGGTAAACTGCCGCAACGTAAGATTGTTACCACTGCCGCTGCGGGCTATGCCTCCTACGGCAACCAAATTGGGTTGGCAACCGGCATTGTGGATGAATTGTATCACGACGGGTATGCCGCGAAACGCATGGAAATCGGTGCCGTGATTGCGGCGGCTCCGGCTGCCAACGTGCGGCGGGAATGTCCCGCGCCCGGCGACGTGGTGGTGTTGCTCGGCGGCAGTACCGGCCGCGACGGTATTGGCGGTGCGACGGGTTCTTCCAAAGCGCACGACGTTCATTCGGTGGAAACGTGCGGCGCGGAAGTACAAAAAGGCAACGCGCCGGAAGAGAGAAAATTGCAACGCTTGTTCCGCAATCCCACGGCGTGCCGTATGATTAAACGGTGCAACGATTTTGGCGCGGGCGGCGTTTCGGTGGCCATTGGCGAATTGGCGGACGGGTTGGAGATTGACCTGAACGCCGTGCCGAAAAAATACGAGGGACTGGACGGCACGGAACTGGCTATCAGCGAATCGCAAGAGCGTATGGCCGTGGTGGTGGAAGCGAAGGACGTGGAATCGTTTTTGGCACTGGCCGCGACCGAAAACCTGCAAGCGTGCCCCGTGGCTGTGGTACGCGCCGAACCGCGACTGGTGATGAACTGGAACGGCAAACGCATTGTGGATATTAGCCGCGAGTTCTTAAATTCCAACGGTGCGGAAAAGCACATTGTGATTACGCCCGAAAAATCCGTTACACCGCACTGTGCGGTAAGTGGCGGGTTTACGGAAAATTATACCGCGCTGGCGGCAGACCTGAACATTTGCTCCAAGCGCGGGCTTTCGGAGCGGTTTGACTCCACCATTGGCGCCGGCACGGTGTTAATGCCGTTTGGCGGCAAACACCAACTCACCCCCATTCAGGCAATGGTGCAAAAGGTTTCGGTGGAGCAGGGGCATACCGACGATTGCTCGTTTATGTCGTGGGGATACAACCCCTTTGTGGCAGAGCAAAGCCCATTCCACGGCGCGTATTTGGCGGTGGTGGAATCGGTATGTAAACTGATAGCCACCGGTGCTTCGTTTGAAGATGTGTATTTGACATTCCAAGAGTATTTTGAGCGTCCCGGTAAGGATGGCAAGCGTTGGGGCAAGCCGCTGGCGGCACTGCTTGGTGCGTTCCGCGCTCAGCGGGAACTGGGTATTGGTTCCATTGGCGGCAAGGATTCTATGAGTGGCTCGTTTGAGGATTTGGACGTGCCGCCCACGTTGGTTTCGTTTGCGGTAACCACCGGCAAAGTGACCGACGTTATCTCGCCGGAGTTTAAGCAGGCGGGACACCGCGTGGTGTTGCTCACGCCCGCGTATGACCAAAACGGGTTGCCGGAAACCGCTTCGCTGCTGGCTGTGTTTGCGTTGGTTACCTCGTTGCAACGCGCCGGCAAGGTGTATGCGAGTTACACACTTGGTATGGGCGGCGTGGCCGAAGCCGTAATGAAAATGGGCTTTGGTAACGGATTGGGCTTTGCGTATAACGAGGCACTCTCGGTGGAGGAATTGTTTGGGTATCGGTACGGCTCGTTTTTACTGGAAGTGGACGAAACCGTGAAAGCGGGCATTACCGTGGGTACGGTTACCGCGGATGGCCGTATTACGCGTGGCGACGAGGTGTTGTTGCAAAGCGACTTGTTGCGCATTTACGAAGATAAGTTGGAGAGCGTGTACAGTTGCAACATTCCCGCTTCCGGCGCGACGATGGAGAACTTCTCCTACACGGCAACCGAGCGGGTTGCTCCCGCCGTTAAGGTGGCCAAGCCGCGGGTGCTGATTCCCGCATTCCCCGGCACAAACTGTGAGTATGACAGTGCCAAAGCCGTGCGTGATGCCGGTGCTGAACCGGAAATTTTGGTGATTAAAAATCTTTCGGCGGCGGATATTCAGCATAGCGTGGAAACCTTTGCCGCTAAGCTTAAAGAGGCGCAAATGGTGTTTATTCCCGGCGGGTTCTCCGGCGGTGACGAGCCGGACGGCAGCGGTAAGTTTATTACGGCGTTCTTCCGCAACGCGGCGGTGAAAGAGGGCGTTACCGACCTGCTGAACAACCGCGACGGTTTGATGTGCGGTATTTGTAACGGGTTCCAGGCACTGATTAAACTGGGATTGGTTCCTTACGGAAAAATTATGGATACCGATGAGAACTGCCCCACCTTAACCTTTAACACCATTGCGCGGCACCAGTCCCGCATTGTGCGCACGCGCGTGGCTTCCAACAAATCGCCGTGGCTGGCTCTTACCAACGTGGGCGACATTTACCACGTGCCGATTTCGCACGGGGAAGGCCGTTTCTTGGCGGACGAGGCGTTAATTCGCGAATTGGCGAAAAACGGGCAGATTGCTACCCAGTATGTAAATGCCGAGGGCAACGCTACCGACGATGTGCATTACAACCCTAACGATTCCCTGTATGCCATTGAGGGCATTACCTCGCCGGACGGACGTGTATTCGGCAAAATGGGACACAGTGAGCGCGTTGGTTCCGGTTTGTACCGCAACGTGGCGGGCAATTACGATATTCGTATGTTTGAAGCGGCTGTACAATATTTTAAGTAAACAGAGGGAGAGGGCTATGAACTTTTTTGAACAACTGCAACAATATGACCCCACTGTGGCACAGGCGTGCCACGCCGAGTTGGAGCGGCAGCAGCATAACATTGAATTGATTGCCTCCGAAAACATTGTGTCGCAGGCGGTGTTGCTTGCGGCGGGCGGCGTGCTTACCAACAAATACGCCGAAGGGTATCCCGGCAAGCGGTACTACGGTGGTTGCCAGTGTGTGGACGTGGTGGAGGATATTGCTCGCGACCGCGCTAAGCAATTGTTCGGTGCAGAGCACGCCAACGTGCAACCGCACAGCGGCGCCAACGCCAACTTGGCGGTGTTTTTTGCGTTGTTGCAACCGGGCGATACCGTGATGGGTATGAACCTGCAACAGGGCGGGCATTTGTCGCACGGCTCTCCCGTGAATATTTCGGGCAAGTATTTTAATATTGTGCCGTACGGCGTGAGCGAGGAAACCGAGCAGATTGATTACGACGAAATGCGCCGGTTGGCTCTGGAATGTCGCCCCAAAATGATGGTGGTGGGTGCCAGTGCCTATTCCCGCACTATTGACTTTGCGCGGTGCCGCGAAATTGCGGACGAAGTGGGCGCGTACTTGATGGTGGATATGGCGCACATTGCGGGTCTGGTTGCCGCCGGTGTGCATCCTTCGCCGGTGCCGTATGCCGACGTGGTGACCACCACCACCCACAAAACACTGCGCGGGCCGCGCGGCGGTATGATTTTGTGCCGCGAAGCGCTGGCAAAGCAGATTGACAAAGCCGTGTTCCCCGGCACGCAAGGCGGGCCGCTGATGCACATTATCGCCGCCAAAGCGGTGGCGTTGGGCGAAGCGTTGACCGACGAATTCCGCACCTACCAGCAACAGGTTGTGCGCAACGCGGCGGCTCTGTGCAACGGTTTGATGGACAGAGGGTTACAGGTTGTTTCCGGTGGTACGGACAACCATTTGGTTTTGCTGAAATTGCTGAACACCGGCGTGACGGGCAAGGAACTGGAACAGCGGTTGGATGAGGTGCACATTACCGCGAACAAGAACACCATTCCCAACGACCCCGCCAGTCCGTTTGTTACCAGCGGGTTGCGGTTGGGAACGCCTGCCGTGACCACACGCGGTTTTGGCGAAGCGGAAATGGAACGTATTGCCGGTTGGATTTATGATACCATTTATAATTTTGAGGACAGTTGCGAACGCATCACGCGTGAAGTGCAAGCGTTGTGCGAAAAATACCCGATTTATTCATAAAAAGGAGTGGAAACGATGGCATATTTATCTGACATTGAAATTGCACAGGCCTGCCAAATGAAACCCATTGCGGAGATTGCCGCGGCGGCGAAGATTGAGGACAAGTATTGGGAACCGTATGGAACGTACAAAGCAAAAATTGACCCCGCCCTGTTGCGCGATACGCAGCGGGAAAACGGGAAACTTATTTTGGTAACGGCTATTACTCCAACGCCGGCGGGTGAGGGTAAAACCACCACCACCATTGGTTTGGCGGACGGTTTGCGCCGCATTGGCAAGGACGTTACCGTGGCATTGCGTGAGCCGTCGTTGGGGCCGGTGTTCGGCGTAAAAGGCGGCGCGGCGGGCGGCGGTTATGCGCAAGTGGTGCCGATGGAGGATATTAACCTGCATTTTACGGGTGATTTTCACGCCATTGGCGCGGCAAACAACCTGCTGGCGGCTATGTTGGATAACCACATTCAGCAAGGTAACCGCTTGGGTATTGACGTGCGTAAAATTACGTGGAAACGCTGCGTGGATATGAATGACCGTCAGTTGCGTTTTGTGCTGGACGGTATGGGCGGCAAAACCAACGGTGTTCCGCGGGAAGACGGGTTTGACATTACCGTGGCCAGCGAGATTATGGCGGTACTGTGCTTGGCGGATTCCATTACCGACCTGAAAGAACGCTTGTCCCGCATTATTGTGGGGTACACCTACGACGACCGTCCGGTGACGTGCGGCGAACTGAAAGCGGCGGGTGCAATGACGGCGTTGCTGAAAGACGCCATTAAGCCCAACTTGGTGCAAACTTTGGAAGGCACCCCTGCGTTTGTGCACGGTGGTCCGTTTGCCAACATTGCCCACGGGTGCAACTCCGTGATGGCTACCCGTTTGGCATTGAAAATGGGTGACTACACGGTTACCGAAGCGGGATTCGGCGCGGATTTGGGCGCGGAGAAATTCTTGGATATTAAGTGCCGTATGGCGGGGCTGACCCCCGATGCCGTGGTGGTGGTTGCCACGGTGCGCGCGCTGAAAATGCACGGCGGTTTGGCAAAAACCCAGTTGGCGGAGCAAGATTTGGGTGCGCTGGAACGCGGCATTCCCAACCTGTTGCGCCACGTTTCCAACATTAAAAACGTGTATCGTTTGCCGTGCGTGGTGGCGGTTAACCGTTTCCCGACGGATACGGATGAGGAAATTGATTTTATTATTGCCAAATGCCGCGAACTGGGCGTGAACACCGTGTTGTCCACCGTGTGGGCGGACGGCGGCCGCGGCGGCGAAGCGTTGGCGCGCGAAGTGGTGCGGTTGTGCGAGGAGGAGCAGGGGGATTTCACCTTCTCCTACGAACTGGACGGCAGCATTGAGGATAAAATTACCGCGGTGGTGCAAAAAATTTACGGCGGCGATGGCATTACCTTGTTACCCGCCGCGAAAAAGCAGATTGCGCAACTGACCGCACTTGGTTTTGACAAATTGCCCGTTTGCATTGCGAAAACGCAGTACAGTTTTTCGGATGACCCCGCTAAACTGGGTGCACCGGAGGGCTTTACCGTAACGGTGAAAAACGTGAAAGTGTCGGCGGGTGCCGGGTTCTTGGTGGTGCTGACGGGTGATATTTTAACAATGCCCGGATTGCCCAAAGTACCCGCGGCAGAGGCCATTGATGTGGATGCCGACGGAAAAATTATTGGGTTGTTCTAAATTGAAAGCGAACCTACCGGGTGCGGTAGAGGTTAAGGATTTGTGCAAACGCTCTTGACAAGTGTAAAAGAGTGTGCTACAATGCAGACAATCGCATAATAAAAGATAGAGGCGCATCGCGCAAAGAGTACCTTGCTTATGACACACGGTGTTGGCTGCCAAAGCCGCGGGGGAAAGGTGCCGGTGCCGAAGTGAATGTCGTGGCGGGCATTTGGCTGGCAGTGCGGACAATATCCGTTCTGTTGTCGCAGCAATGCGGAGGGCTATCTCAGCGAATCCGGTGGATTTGTTGTATTTTAGAGATAGCCCTGCTGTGTGCGCGGCTATCTCTTTTTTATGGCGGACAAGGAGGAATTTTGTATGAAAAACACCGTATTTACCGGCGCGGCAACCGCCATTATTACCCCGCTTACCCGCGAGGGGATTGATTATGCCCAATTTGCACGCCTGATTGAGTGGCAAATTGCCGAGGGGATTGATGCTATTGTTGCCGTGGGTACCACGGGCGAGGGTTCCACACTGACGGACGAGGAGCATTGCGAGGCCATTCGTTTTTGCGTGGAGCAGGTGGCGGGACGCGTGCCGGTGATTGCCGGCACCGGTTCCAACGACATTGCGTATGCCCAGCATTTAACCCAATTTGCCAGTGAGGCGGGCGCGGATGCGATGTTGTTGGTAACGCCGTATTACAACAAGGCGACCCAGCGCGGGCTGGTTGAGTCGTTTACAGCGATTGCCGATGCCAGCACCAAACCGTGCATTTTGTATAACGTGCCCAGCCGCACGGGTTGTAATTTGCAACCCGCCACGGCGGCGGTGTTGGCCGACCACCCCAACATTGTGGGAATTAAAGAGGCGTGCGGCGATATTTCGCAGGTGGCAGGGCTCGCCGCGCTGTGTGGGGATAAGTTAGATATTTATTCCGGTAACGACGACCAGATTGTGCCGATTTTATCACTGGGCGGCGCGGGTGTGATTTCGGTGTTGTCCAACGTGATGCCGCGGCAAACCGCCGCGTTGTGTCGCAAGTTTTTTGAGGGTGACGTGAAAGGCGCGGCGGCAATGCAGTTGCAGTTGTTACCGCTGATTAACCAGTTGTTCTGCGAAGTGAACCCCATTCCGGTAAAAGCGGCGATGGCGGCGATGGGCTTTTGTGAGAATACCTTGCGCCTGCCGCTTACACCGATGGAGACACAAAACGAAGCGCGTCTGTTGGAACTGATGCGCGAGAATGGGTTGCTCGGTTAGCCAAAGCCTTAAAACCCCAACCCGCCCCAAAGGCGCGTGATTTCGGCGCTTTTTGGCTTTTCGTCGAAAGCAGGCTTTTGGATTAACGAGTATTTTAACAATGCCACAGCGGAAAATTGGCCCCTCAAAATCGAGTTCGGGTTTTAATGCTTTGGCTAAGGAGATAGAACAATGCAACAACAAGATTATAACGCCACACTGAATTTGCCCCGCACCGAGTTCCCCATGCGCGCGGGATTGCCGCAACGGGAACCTGTGTTTTTGGAGCAGTGGGACAAGAACCGTTTGTACGAGGAATTGATGAAGAAAAACGAGGGGAAACCGCGTTACGTTCTTCACGACGGACCTCCGTATGCCAACGGGAACATTCACATTGGTACCGCGCTGAACAAAATTATTAAGGATATGATTGTGCGTTACCGCAACATGGCGGGGTACCAAGCACCGTTTGTGCCGGGGTTTGATACGCACGGTTTGCCCATTGAACTGAAAGCGCGCGCCAAAGCGGGCGTGGAAAAGGCGTTGGAAATGTCGCCGGTGGAACTGCGCGAGATTTGCCGCGAGTTTGCCGAGGGGTATATTCACGACCAAACCGAGCAGTTTAAGCGGTTGGGCGTGTTGGGCGACTGGGAACATCCTTACGAAACGCTGAGGCCCGCGTTTGAGGCGCGCCAAATTGAAGTGTTTGGCGAAATGGCAACCAAGGGCTACATTTACAAGGGGTTAAAGCCGGTGTATTGGTGTCCCGAATGCCGCACCGCGTTGGCGGAAGCCGAGATTGAGTACGCGGAGGACCCGTGCTATTCGGTGTATGTGAAGTTTGCGGTGGCGGATGAGCGCGGCGTGCTTTCTGCCAAAGGGGTGGACCCTGCCAGTGCTTATTTTGTGATTTGGACCACCACCACCTGGACATTGCCCGCCAACTTGGCGATTTGTTTGGGCCCCAACTTTACGTACCAAGCGGTGCGCTGCGGCGAGGAAACGTATATTGTGGCGGAAGCCCTGCGCGACGAAACGCTGGCCGCCGCGAACATTACGGAGTACACCGTGGTGGCGGAGTTTACCGGCGCGGAACTGGAATATATGACGGCAAAACATCCGTTTTTGGAGCGTGAATCGCTGATTATTGTGGGCGACCACGTAACGTTGGAAAGCGGTACGGGTTGCGTGCACACCGCGCCCGGTCACGGTGTGGACGACTTTAACGTGTGCAAACGGTACGAGCAGATTGGGATGGTTGTGCCGGTGGACAGCGAAGGACGTATGACCGAGGATGCCGGTGCGATTTGTGCCGGTATGACCACCAACGAGGCGAACAAGGCCATTGCGGTACATATGGACGCGACCGGTTCGCTGCTGGCAATGAAAAAGATTGTGCACCAATACCCGCACTGCTGGCGTTGCAAGCAGCCGGTGTTGTTCCGCGCTACCGACCAATGGTTCTGCTCGGTGGATAGTTTTAAGGATGACGCCGTGCGCGCCATTAAAGAAGTGAAATGGATGCCCGCGTGGGGCGAGGACCGCATTACCTCGATGGTGCGCGACCGCAGTGACTGGTGTATTTCTCGCCAGCGTTTGTGGGGTGTGCCGATTCCGATTTTTTACTGTGAGGAGTGCGGCGAACCGATTATTGACGGCGCGTTTATTAAAGCCGTTTCTGAGTTGTTCCGTCGTGAGGGCTCGAATGGCTGGTACACGCACGAAGCGGACGAAATTTTGCCCGCCGGTGCTACTTGCCCGCATTGCGGCGGCCACCATTTCCGTAAGGAAAGCGACATTATGGACGTGTGGTTTGATTCCGGTTCTACCCACGCGGCGGTGTTGCAAGAGCGTCCCGAACTGACGTGCCCTGCCGATTTGTATATGGAGGGTGCCGACCAATATCGCGGGTGGTTCCAATCCTCGTTGCTCACCTCGGTGGCGTGCACCGGGAAAGCCCCCTACAAAGCGGTGCTCACGCACGGCTGGGTGGTGGACGGCGAAGGCAAGGCGATGCATAAGTCGCTGGGCAACGCCATTGCGCCCGACGAAGTGATTAAGGATTACGGCGCGGAAATTTTGCGGTTGTGGGTGGCATCACTGGATTACCGCGTGGACGTGCGGTTGTCTAAGGATATTTTAAAACAGTTGACGGAGGCGTACCGCAAGGTGCGCAACACCGCGCGTTACATTTTGGGTAACCTGCACGATTTTGACCCCAACACCGATTGCGTGGCGGATGCCGAGTTGTTTGAGATTGACCGCTGGGCACTGATGCGCTTGGAGCAGGTGGTGGCGGCGGTACGCGAAGCGTACGATAACTTTGAGTTCCACGATGCGTTTTATGCCATTCACCATTTCTGCGTGGTGGATTTGTCCAACTTCTATTTGGACGTGCTGAAAGACCGCTTGTACGTGGAGGAGGCCGCCGGCGTGAAACGCCGTGCCGCACAAACCGCCATTTACCGCATTTTGAACGCGATTACTCGCTTACTTTCGCCCATTTTGGCGTTTACGGCGGAGGAGATTTGGTCGTTTATGCCGCACACCGCGGAAGAAGACGCGCGCGCGGCACTGCTGAACGAAATGCCGCAGGCGGAGCCCGTGAGCGAGCCGGAGTTTGAGGCGCGTTGGGCGCGGATTCACGCTTTGCGCACGGACGTGCAAAAGGCACTGGAAGAGGCGCGAGCCGCCAAGGTTATTGGCGGTTCGCTGGAAGCGAAGGTGACGTTGTTCTGCTCGCCGGAACTGCTCACATTTGCGCAGTCGGTGGAGGCGTTGCTGCCCACGGTGTTGATTGTGTCGCAGGTGGTGCTGTGCGGCGAAGGCACGGGCGACTTTGCGGGCGATGTGGCGGGGCTCACAATTTCCGTTACCCACGCAGACGGCGGTAAATGTTGCCGTTGTTGGAGTTACAGCGACACCGTAAAAGACGAGGGCGACGCCGCCGGTTTGTGCGCGCGGTGCGCACAACTGATGGGCAGGTAACCCGCTATGTTTCAGTGTTTGGTGTTGGCGGTTACCGCCGTGCTGATTGGGTTGGACCAACTCACCAAATGGTTGGCGGTAACCTATCTTAAAAACGGCGAAGCCGTTACCGCTATTCCGGGGGTGTTGGAGTTTTCCTACGTGGAAAACGAGGGCGCCGCGTTTGGGATGTTACAGGGCGGCCGCTGGTTTTTGGTGGCACTGACCACCATTTTGATTGCGGCGTTGGCGGTGTTTGTGCTTACCGGTCGGTTTCGGCGGTTTAAACTGTTTACCGTGAGCGGCACACTGATTATGGCCGGTGGTATTGGCAACTTGATTGACCGATTTATTCAAGGGTACGTGGTGGATTTTTTGAAAGTCACCTTTATGAATTTTCCCGTGTTTAATTTGGCGGACTGTTGCGTGGTTGTGGGGTCCGTGTTGTTGCTTATCTTTTTCTGCTTTTTTTATGAGGAAAAACCGGCGACGGAGGGTGCGTATGCAACCGATACAACTGACGATTCCTCCCGAGGGTGACGGGGCGCGCGCCGACCGCTTTTTGGCGGAGACGCTTGTGGTTACCCGCTCCGCCGTGCAAAAATGGATGGACGGGGGACACGTGCTGGTAAACGGACGGGTGCTTGTAAAAAGCACCCGTTTGTGCGAGGGAGACTGCGTTACCGTGACCCCGCCCGAACCGCAACCCTGTACCGCCGAGGCACAGGATATTCCGCTGGACGTGGTGTATGAGGATGACGACTTGTTGGTGGTGAACAAGCCCAAGGGGATGGTGGTGCACC
Source organism: Acutalibacteraceae bacterium (assembly GCA_045653425.1). GTDB lineage: Bacteria > Bacillota > Clostridia > Oscillospirales > Acutalibacteraceae > RGIG3009. Next base: position 26,352 of record JAZOLU010000006.1, read on the forward strand.
CCGCCGCCGGCAACCCCGACGGCACACTGGTGAACGCGTTGCTTGCGCACTGCCCGCAAGGGTTATCCGGCATTAACGGGGTGCTGCGCCCCGGCATTGTGCACCGCATTGACAAGGATACCAGCGGGTTGCTGATTGTGGCAAAAAACGACACGGCTCATCAAGGGTTGGCGGCGCAAATTGCGGCGCACAGTTTTACCCGCGAGTATGAGGCGGTGGTGGTTGGCCATTTGCGCCAGCAGCAGGGAACGGTGAACGCGCCCATTGGGCGGCACCCCGTTCACCGCAAAAAAATGGCGGTGACCGACCGCGGCAGCAAGCCCGCGGTGACGCATTACACGGTGCTGGGGGAGTACCCGGGCTACACGCACGTGCGCCTGCGGCTGGAAACGGGGCGCACCCACCAAATTCGCGTACATATGGCGTATTTGGGGCACCCCGTGGCGGGGGATGTGGTGTACGGCGGTGCCAAGCAACCCGCAGAACTTGGCGGGCAATGTTTGCACGCGCGGCACATTGGGTTTGAGCACCCCACCACCGGCGAGTGGATGGTGTTTGACAGCCCGCTGCCGCCGTATTTTACCGCGTTTTTGCGCAAAATTGAACAATGAAAAGCACCGGAGAGATACGCTGTTGTTCTTAACGGAGAATTTTAATTTCCTTACATTCGTGTTAAGAACCAGCATCGCATTTGTGTGTACAAATGCCGTCGGTAAGTAGCCCAAACCCACTACAACAAAAAAGAGAAGATTCGTCTATTCCAACGAGTCTTCTCTTTCTTTTTGTTTGTTAAGTGATATGCTGCCTTTGGCAGCGTGGTATTTTTGCTTTGCAAAAGTGGTATTAAACCCTTTGGGATTAGTGATATTCTATTCGCCCAGAACTTGCGAAGCAAATATCACTCGGCTGAAAGCCGAATAACACTGCGTAGCAATATCACTCGCCGTAGGCGAATAGAGTTGCGTGATACTCCGCTTGGAGTATCACGCTATCTCCGGTGCTTTTTTGTGCGAAAATTCAGGTGAGTAATTTTGACAGAATGGCGTTGGACACCAAAAACCCGTCCCGCGTGAGGCGGATACCGGCGGTATCTTGTACCACCAAAGTGGGGGGCAACCCCGCCGCGCGCTTGCGCCAACGGGCGGGCAGAGGCGCGCCGAAGCGCGCGCGGTACGCCTCCTCCGTTAACCCCGCGGTTAGGCGCAGGCGCAGCATGGCGTATTCCTCCGGCGAGTTTTCCGCAATGGCGTTTTGGTCGGTACATTCCGCGACGGGCGCGGCGTCCTGTAAAAACGCGGAGAGCGAGCGAGGGTAGGCGAAGCGCCGCCCACCCCAAAACGAGTGTGCCGACGGGCCGATGCCGATGTACGGTTCCGCGTTCCAGTATTTGAGGTTGTGGCGGCTCTCATACCCGCTTTTGGCAAAGTTGGAGATTTCGTACTGGGCAAAGCCGTGCTGTTCCAACGCCGCCGCGGCGGTGTGGTACAGTGCCACCGTTTCGTCCTCATTTGGCAGAGAGGGCGGGGCGGCGGCAAAGGGGGTGCCGTGTTCCAGTTTGAGCAGGTAGGCGGACACGTGCGTGGCCCCCCACGCCGCACAACACGCCACGGCGCGGGTAACGTCCGCCGCGGTTTGGTGGGGGGTGCCCAGCATAATATCCAGCGATACGTTGCGAATACCCGCCGCGTGTGCGGCGGTGAGTGCCGCTTCCGTTTGCGCGGTGGTGTGACGCCGACCCAGTGCGTGCAGATGCGCGTTGTTTACCGCCTGCATACCCAGCGACAGGCGGTTGCCGCCCGCGGCGGCAAAGGCGGCGAGGGTTTCGTACAAATTATCGGCGGGGTTGGCTTCCAGCGTGATTTCTGCCGCCTCGGGCATACGGAACAACCGCCGCGCGGCAGTTACCAGCCGCGCGAGTTGCTCACCACCCAGCAGAGAGGGGGTGCCGCCGCCGAAATACAACGTGTCTGCCGTGTCGTCAACGCGTGCCGACCACGCCGCCATAGCGCGCAGCAATGCCTGCACATACGCATCGCGTTCCGACTGCGTGGCGGTGAGCGAGTAAAAATCGCAATACGGGCACTTGGAAACGCAAAACGGAACGTGCAAATACACACCAATGGGCAAGACGGCTACCTCCTTTTTGCAAATTAACAAAAAAAGCCGCGGGTGCGGCTTTTTTGGTGTGTACTTAGTCGTTATCAAAGAACTTGCCGTGTACCGCCGCTACCGCGCGGTCTGCGTCTTTACGGTCGATTAACACGGAGATTTTGATTTCGCTGGTGGAAATGGTTTGAATGTTGATGTTGGCGTCGGACAGTGCCTCAAACATTTTTGACGCCACGCCTTCGTGCGTTTCCATACCCGCACCCACAATGGAGACTTTGGCGAGGTCTGTGTCGCAAGACAGACGCTTTACGCCCAAGTGAGTGCAATATTCTTTGAGTGCCGCCACGGTTTTTTCACCGTCCGCTTCCGGTACGGTGAAGGAAATGTCTTTGGTGCCGTCGCGACCCACCGATTGCAGAATGATATCCACGTTGACGTGGGCTTGTGCCACCAAGGCAAAAATTTTAAAGGCGATACCGGGCGAGTCGGGCAGGCCCACAATGGCCACCCGCGCAATACTGGTATCTTTGGCGACTCCGGTAATAAGCATTTTTTCCACGTTGGTTACCTCCTTAACTTTGGTGCCGGGGACTTGGGTGATGCTGGAAAGAACTTCCAGTTCAATGCCGTATTTTTTGGCCATTTCTACCGAGCGGTTGTTGAGTACCTGTGCGCCCAGCGTGGCGAGTTCCAGCATTTCGTCGTGCGTAATCTCTTCCAACTTGCGGGCGTTTGGCACTTTGCGCGGGTCGGCGGTGAACACGCCTTCCACGTCGGTATAAATTTGGCACAGGTCCGCGTGCATAGACGCCGCAATGGCTACCGCGCTGGTGTCTGAACCGCCGCGACCCAGGGTGGTGATGTCGTCGTATTTATTCAGGCCTTGGAAGCCCGCCACAATGACAATCTTTTTCTTGTCCAGTTCCGCGCGGATGCGCTCGGCATCTACCTTTTTAATGCGCGCCATTGCGTGCTTGGAATCTGTGCGGAAGCCCGCTTGCCAGCCCAACAGCGAAATGGCGGGACAACCCAACTTTTCGCACGCCATAGCGAGCAGCGCAATGGAAATTTGTTCGCCCGCCGACAGCAACATATCCATTTCGCGTTTGCTGGCGTTTGGGTCAATTTCCCGCGCTTTGTCAATGAGGTCGTCCGTGGTGTCGCCCTGAGCCGAGACGACGACCACCACGTCGTTCCCTTCGCGGTACGAACGGGTGATGATGCCCGCCACGCGCATAACGCGCTCGGCATCTGCCACCGAACTGCCGCCGAACTTTTTAACAATTAACATACTCGTTCCTCCTTAGGACGTTCAATTACACTTATAACTCGGCCATGCGTAAACGGCTGACCAACGTGACGTCTGACAGTGCTGCCAAGGCATCCTCCAACGCGGATGCGGTGAGCGGCGGGGTGCATACCGCCGTTTCGCCCTGTGCCGTGGCGGTTTCGGGGAGTAGGGTCACATCCCCCAGCGCACTGTGCAAACGGTTGAGCAGTGCTTGAGTGTCTGCCGTGGCAAAACGCAGCAAATAGCGGTAAGTATCCGCCCCTGCGTCCAACACGTAGTCCGGCGAGCCGGATTCCCAGAACAAATATTTGCGCGCTCCCAGGTGCTTGACTTCGTCAATTACATCTGCCACCACGGCAGATGCCGTGGGTAGTTTGCCCGCGCCGCGGCCGTAAAATACCACGTCGCCAATGGCGTTGCCACGCACCATAATGCCGTTAAATACGTCGTTAATATCTGCCAGTAAACTGGTTTTGGGAACCAGCATGGGTGCTACCAAGCAGTGCAAACGCTCGCCCACCAAACGCACGCGGCCAATGAGTTTAATAACACAACCCAGCGATTCGGCACACTGCACGTCCGCCGGGGTGAGGGCGGTGATGCCCTCCGTGTGCACCTGTTCCGGATACACGTGTTTGCCAAACGCCAGCGATGCCAAAATGCAGATTTTACGGCACGCGTCGTGCCCTTCCACGTCCGCCGCCGGGTCCCGCTCCGCGTAACCTAAACGTTGCGCCTCTGCCAGTGCCGTGTCGAAATCCAACCCGTCTTGCACCATACGCGTGAGCATAAAGTTGGTGGTGCCGTTTAAAATGCCGGCAATTTCATACACTTCGTTTGCCGCCAAGCACTGGTCAATGGGGCGCAAAATGGGAATGCCGCCGCCTACGCTTGCCTCAAACAAAAAGTTGAGGTTGCGCTCCTTGGCAATGGCCAGCAGTTCGTCCCCCTTGGCGGCAACCAGTTCCTTATTGGAAGTGACCACGTGTTTGCCCGCCAGCAGGCACGCTTTAACGTAGTCATACGCCGGGTGCAAGCCGCCCATCGTTTCCACCACAATGCGAATGTCCGCATCGTTCACAATGTCATCAAACGACGTGGTGAACAACGGTGCATACGGAAGTTCCGGGAACGTGCGCAGGTCTAAAATGCGTTTGACCGCAATGGATTCCCCCGCTTTGTGTGTGATGGTTTCGTGATTTTGGTGCAGCACTTCCGCCACACCGGAGCCGACCACGCCGTGCCCCAAAATTGCAATTTGCACCATATTGCCACTGCCTCCCCTTTTTTGTTAGTCCCCTTTTTGCCGAATGCCGTTTACGTGCTGAACACCCGGCACGCGCGCTACCTGCTCCAAAAACAGGTTGAGCGGTGTTGATAAATTTTCCGTGCGCGCACACAAGGTGGCGCGCGCCGTGCCGTTTTGCGGCAAATCTTGATTGATGGTGACAATGCTGGCACCCGCTTTGGAAAACGCCGCCAACACCCCCGACAACACGCCCGGACAGTCTTGCAACAGCAATTCCACCGAGACCGTGGCGGGTGCTGCTTTGCCGATGTACGGCTCCACCACGTCCCTATACTTATAATACGCGCTGCGCGAAATACCGTGCAAGCGCGCCGCCGCGCTGACCGAGCGCACGCGCCCCGCCGCAATGTCCGTTTTTGCCGCGAGTACCTGACGGTAGATTTCCGGCAATGCCTCGGTTTTGACAAGCAGCCATTCGGGGTAATTCGCCATAAATTGTCCACCACCCAAGAACACTTGTTTTGAGGATGAAAACACTATAACACATCTTTTCCCCAAAATCAAGAGGGAAATACCAAAAAAATCACCTTTTTTTGAACAAAGCAAAAAAACGAACCGCCCGCCGAAAAATGGCACTATCCTTAACGGGGAATTTGAAAATTCTTTCGATTCTGTTAAGAACCGGCGTTGCATTTGTATATACAACTGCAGTTGGGCAGTAGCCCAAACCCGTTAACAACAGAAAAGAGAAGATTCGTTTATTACAACGAGTCTTCTCTTTCTTTTTGTCTGTTAAGTGATATGCTGCCCTTGGCAGCGTGATATTTTCGCTTTGCGAAAGTGATATTAAACCCGATGGGTTTAGTGATATTCTATTCGCAAATAACTTGGCGCCGCCAAATAACACTCGGCGCAAGCCGAATATAACTGCAAAGCAATATAACTCGCCAAAGGCGAATAGAGTTGCGTGATACTCCGCTTGGAGTATCACGCTAAAAGGCGGGCGGTTCGGAAAGGTTTGAGGTGGGTTACGGCGTGGTGGTTTGTGCTGCCGTGGTGCCGGCGGTGGTGTTTTGGGTGGTGCCCACCGTGGGCGTGCCACCGGTTGAGGGCGTGCCGCCGGTGTACAGCGGCGTGCCCGCGTGTTGGGTGCAGGTGGCGGGCAACTGGTCGGGTTTGTACACGCCCGTGCCCGTTTTTTTGCACGCGTTGGTTGCCAAGAGCCCCGATTGATAGCAGAAAGTGGCTTCCACCGTGGTGCCGGCGTGCGCGTCAAACGTCATGGGTTCCAGTCCTTCGTGCAGTGCCAGCATCACTTTGCTCCACAAATTGCGCGCGGCGGAGGTTTGTTTGCTGGTGAGTTCTTGGTTTTGGTCGTAACCGAACCAACTTGCCGCCACGTATTGCGGCGTGCCGCCTACCAGCCATACGTCGTTATTTTCTTGCGTGGTGCCGGTTTTGGCGAACACTTCCCAGTTTTTCCACGCGGTTTTGAGCGAGCGCGCGGTAGCACCGTTGCTGCCCTGCACCACGTTTTGCAACAGGCGGTTCATGACGTACGCCGAGTTTTCGTCCAGCACGGGTACGGCGGTGGGGGTTTTGGTGAGAATGACCTCGCCGTCCAGTTCCACTTTGGTGAACGAGTACGGTTCGTTATAATAGCCGCCGTTGCCGAAGATTTGGTATGCCGCCGCAATTTCGCGCGCGTACACGCCTTTGGTGAGACCGCCGAGTGCCATAGGCGCGTTGTCAATGTCTGTGTGGCCTTTGTTGTCCGACGTGACCAGCGACGTCATATTCAGCGAGCCGGTGAGGAAATTGAACGCCCGCTGCGGCGTGAGTTGCTGCAAAATTTGCGCCGGCACGGTGTTCATTGACGATTGCACCGCCAAATCTACCACCGTCATACCGCTGTCGCGGGGGGAACTTTGGTTGTAGTTTTTGGGCCACTTGGTGCCGTCGCGCAAAATAATATAACAATCCTTAATGGGGGAGGAGAAATTGATGAGGTTGAGTTGCACCGCCGGCGCGTATACGGAAATGGGTTTCATTGCCGAGCCGGGTTGGCGAATGGAAGCCGTGGCGCGGTTGAGAATGCGGTTGGCGGTTTTTTCGCCGCGGCCGCCCACTACCGCCACGGTTTTGCCGGTGTAGTCCATTACATAAATAGCGGCTTGCGGTTGCACTTTGTCGCTTTCAATAATCGCGGGGAAGTTGGCGTCGTCCGCGTAAATGGCCTCCGCCTTGGCTTGCAGTTCCGGGTCCTCGCACGAGTAAATGGTGAGGCCGCCGTAAAACACCATATTCTTCGCCTGTGCTTCGGTGTAGCCGTAGGTTTCCATTAACGCATCCGCCACGTCGTCAATTAACATATCCGTGTAATAATCGTATACGTCCCCGCTTTGGACGGTGCCGGAATAGTGTAGTTCTTCGCCCAGTGCTTGCTGGTATTCGTCCGTGGTGATAAAGCCCAGTTCGTGCATTTTCCACAACACGGTGCGCTGACGGTTGCGCAACGCGTACGGGTGCGTGTAGGGGTTGTAGCGGGCGGGGTTGTTGGTGATGCTTGCCAGCACTGCACATTCCGCCAGCGTGAGTTCCTGCACGTCTTTGTCAAAATAATACCGCGCGCCCGCGCCCACGCCCTCAATGGTGCCGGTAAGCGGCAGAATGTTGAGGTACGCTTGCAAAATTTCGTCCTTGGTATAAAACTCTTCCATTTCAATGGCGGTGAGAATTTCCGTGACCTTGCGCTGGATGGTGTGGTCGTCGTTATCCGTGAGGTTTTTTACCAACTGCTGCGTGATGGTGGAACCGCCGTATTCCGTGTCGTTAAAATGCAACACCAGGTTGGCAAACGCCGAGATGGTGCGCTTCCAGTCCACGCCGTAGTGCTCGTTAAAACGCTCGTCCTCAATGGCGATGACCGCGTTTTTGAGGTTGGCGGGAATGTCGTTAAACGACACCCATTCCCGCTTAATGCCGTCTAACCGCTTAAATTCCTCGTACGCGCCGGTGGTTTTGTTCAGCGTTTTGACAATGGTGGTTTGGTTTTGGTTGATGAGGTCCACGTCCGGCAGAGACGCCTTGCCGTCAAAATTGGTGGCGATGTACACCGTTAACACGCACGCCACAATGCAGCCCGCAATGACCAAAATTAAACCGACAGTGAGCGCGCCTTTGCCAACGGTGGACAACACACGCCGCGTGCGCTTGGACGGAAAGCCCTTTAACCAAGCGGGTGTTTGAAAAGTCATACGATTTGGTTCCTCCTTTGAGCCAAGGATGATAATTACACAAGGATATATTACCGCGCAACCGCTGAAATGTCAAATGTCAAAATTGTAACCGTGGCATATTTGCCCGCATAAAGCCCACACTAATAGTGAATATGGACCGAAAGGTGGGGGATTATGCCTCGCAACAAAGGAGAGCGGGAACGCGACCGACGGTGGATTCCCGTGGTGGCGGCGTGCGCCGCGTTGATTGGGGCGGCGACGTGGGCAAGCGTGTTATTGCCGACAGGCGGCGGGCGGCGTTCCACCGCCGTTACGAGCGGGACGACATTACCGACCGCCGCCACCGCCACGGGTGCGCCCACCACGGCGGCGAACACGGCGTTTCCGCAACTGTTGCGCGTGTGGGAGGGGCGGCTGGCGCGCTTTGCCGCCGATGGGGGGCAACCCTTGGAGGTGTACCACGCCGAGGTGGCGGCACTGCCGCCGGAGGAACAACAACGGCTTGCCGACGGCATTGTGGTGGCAAGCGAGGAGGAATTGGCGGCACTTTTGGAGAATTATACCAGTTAAGGGAGAAAGTTGTGTTTTTGAGAGGGGAGAGTTGTCTTTTTTTGCGCGTTACCACTTGCCTAAGCGCGGAAATTGTGCTATACTAGACCAAATATATACTAGGTATGAAGTTTGTCCTTGCGGAGGGAACGAGACGGTATGGCACAGGATGTGAACGGATTTGAAGAACTGGCGTTGCGCCCCGAATTGATGCGGGCGCTGGCGGCTATGGGGTTTACACAGGCAACCCCCATTCAACAGCGGGCGATTTTGCCGCTGTTGGAGGGGCGCGACGTGATTGCCAAAGCCCCCACCGGTACGGGGAAAACGTGTTCGTTCGGTATTCCGCTGCTGGAATGTTTTCGGCCCGACTGTCACGATATTCAGGGCATTGTGGTGTGCCCCACGCGGGAATTGTGTATTCAAATTGCGGACGATTTAAAGCAGTTGGCGGCGTTTTTGCCGGAAATTCACATTGTGGCGTTGTACGGCGGGCAACCCATTAACCGCCAAATTACCATGTTAAAAAAAGAACCGCACATTTTGGTGGCAACACCCGGGCGGTTGTTGGACCATATGAACCGCGGCACGGTGTGGCTGGGCAACGTGTACACCGCCGTGCTGGACGAAGCGGACGAAATGTTAAAAATGGGGTTTGTTCGCGACGTGCGCAAAATTTTGAATGCCACGCCGAGCGACACACAGGTGGCGTTGTTTAGTGCCACTATCTCTCGCGAGGTGATGGACGTGGCGTGGGAGTACCAGCGCGACGCGGTGGAAATTACCGTGGAGGCGCAGGGGGATGCCCGCCCGCGCATTGCGCAGTATGCGTTGGAGGCGGCGGCGAGTGACCGTTTGGACGCGGTGTGTTCCCTGGTGAACGCGTTGGAGATTACACGCGGAATGATTTTTTGCAACCGCAAAAGCACGGTGCAGTGGCTTGCCAAGCAGTTGCAAAAACGCGGGTGTTCGGTGGATTGCCTGCACGGGGACATTCCGCAGGCGCAGCGTAACCGCGTGATGGACGGGTTCCGCAAAGGCAAGTTTGAACTGCTGGTTGCCACCGACGTGGCGGCGCGCGGCATTGACGTGGATGACGTGGAGGCGGTATTTAACTACGACATTCCCGACGAAAACGAATATTACCTGCATCGCATTGGGCGGACGGGTCGCGCCAAGCGGCACGGCATGGCCATTACGTTTATGACGGATATGGACCGGTTCCGTATGCGGGATATTGGCAAATACACCCATTCCGACATAACCACCATTCGGTTGGACGAAAACGGCAAGCCGGTGTGTGCCGACGGCTCGCCGTTTACGGGTGCGGTGCCGCAACGAGAGGAGGGCGCAGATGGCGACAGGGCGTGAACATATTCGCAATTTTTGCATTATTGCGCACATTGACCACGGCAAATCCACGTTGGCGGACCGCATTTTGGAGCATACCCGCGCGGTGGCACTGCGGGATATGGAAGACCAGTTGCTGGACAGTATGGATTTGGAACGCGAGCGCGGCATTACCATTAAGGCGCACGCGGTAACGGTTTCGTACGATGCGGACGACGGGGAGACCTACATTTTTAACTTGATTGATACCCCCGGTCACGTGGACTTTAACTATGAGGTGTCGCGCTCGCTGGCGGCGTGCGAGGGCGCGATTTTGATTGTGGATGCCTCGCAAGGGATTGAGGCGCAAACGCTGGCGAACACCTATTTGGCGGTGGAACACGGGCTGGAAATTGTGCCCGTGATTAACAAGATTGACCTGCCCTCGGCTCGGCCGGAAGAAGTGCGTGCCGAGATTGAGGATATTATTGGTATTGACGCTTCGCAAGCACCGCTGGTTTCTGCCAAGTTGGGCACCAACATTGAACAGGTGTTGGAGGCGGTGGTGAACACCGTGCCCGCACCGGTGGGGGATGATGACGCCCCCCTGCAAGCCCTGATTTTTGACAGTTATTACGACAGTTACCGCGGCGTGATTGTGTATATCCGCGTGAAAGAAGGCCGTTTGCGGGTGGGGGATACCATTCGTATGATGGCGACGGGCGCGGATTTTGACGTGGTGGAACTGGGGATTTTGCGACCCGGTGCGCTGGAGGCGTGCGAGGAGTTACGCGCCGGTGACGTAGGGTACATTGCCGCTTCCATTAAAACGGTGGGCGACGCCCGCGTGGGTGATACGGTGACGTTGGCGGCGCGACCCGCCGCCGAGCCGTTGCCCGGTTACCGCCGCGTGAACCCGATGGTGTATTGCGGTGTGTTCCCCGCGGACGGCGCGCATTATCAAGATTTGCGCGAGGCACTGGAACGCTTGCAACTGAACGATGCCTCGCTCACGTTTGAACCGGAAACCTCGGTGGCGTTGGGATTTGGGTTCCGTTGCGGGTTTTTGGGATTGCTGCATATGGAAATTGTGCAGGAACGGTTGGAACGCGAATACGATTTGGATTTGATTACCACCGCGCCCAGCGTGATTTACCGCATTACCCGCACCGATGGGGAAGTGCAGTATATTGACAACCCCACCAACTACCCCGACCCCGGCACGGTGGCAATGGCGGAAGAACCCATTGCCGAGGCGCACATTTTGGCACCTACGGAGTATGTGGGTAACATTATGGAGTTGTGTCAGCAACGGCGCGGCGTGTTTCGGGATATGAAGTATTTGGACCAATCCCGCGTGGACATTCATTACGAATTGCCGCTGAACGAGATTGTGTATGACTTTTTTGACGCGCTGAAATCCCGCACACGGGGGTACGCCAGTTTTGATTACGAACTGAAAGGATACCAAAAATCCGAACTGGTGAAGTTGGACATTTTGCTGAACGGAGACATTGTGGACGCGTTGTCATTCATTGTGTTTGCGGGCAGTGCGTATTCCCGCGGGAGGCGTTTGTGCGAAAAATTGCAGCAGAACATTCCGCGGCAGTTGTTTGAAGTGCCCATTCAAGCCGCGATTGGCGGCAAGATTATTGCCCGCGAAACCGTGCGTGCCATGCGCAAAGACGTGTTGGCAAAATGTTACGGCGGCGATATTACCCGCAAAAAGAAGTTGCTGGAAAAGCAAAAGGAAGGCAAAAAACGTATGCGCCAGTTAGGCAGCGTGGAAGTGCCGCAAGAGGCATTTATGGCGGTGCTCAAACTGGGCGACGACGAGTAAACAATCACTGTAAGGAGGAGCAAATTATGGTTAACACGCATGCGGAAGAAAAGTTCTTGAAAGAGGGGTTGACGTTTGACGACGTACTGCTGATTCCCGCCGAGTCGGACGTTTTGCCCAAGGACATTGACCTGACCACCAAACTGACCCGCACCATTACCCTGAACACCCCCGTGATGACGGCGGCAATGGACACCGTGACCGAGGCGCGTATGGCGATTGCCATTGCGCGGGAAGGCGGTATTGGCGTGGTGCACAAGAATATGACCATTGAGCAACAGGCCGACCAGGTGGACCGTGTTAAGCGTTCTGAAAACGGGGTTATTGTGAATCCGTTCTTTTTATCGCCCGACCATTTGGTGGCGGATGCCAACGAGTTGATGGGCAAATACCGCATTTCCGGCGTGCCGATTTGCCGTGACGGGAAACTGGTGGGTATTTTGACCAACCGCGATATGCGGTTTTTGACCGATTTTAGCCAGCCGATTGGCGAAGTGATGACCAAAGACAATTTGGTGACCGCACCGGTGGGCACCACGATGGAGCAGGCGCAGGAGATTTTGCGCCAGCACCGCATTGAAAAACTGCCCATTGTGAACGAGAAGGGCGAGTTAAAAGGGTTAGTTACCATTAAGGATATTGAAAAGGCCGTGAAATACCCCAATTCCGCACGCGATGCGGCGGGGCGGTTGTTGTGCGGTGCCGCCATTGGCACCACGGCGGATGTGTTGGAGCGCGCGGCGGAACTGATTAAAGCGCAGGCCGATGTGCTGATTTTGGATTCCGCACACGGGCACAGCCACAACATTTTGAACTGCTTGCGCAAAGTGAAAGCGGCGTTCCCGAACACGCCGGTGATTGCGGGTAACATTGCCACGGCTGCGGCGGCGGAAGCGTTGATTGAAGCGGGCGCGGACGCGGTAAAAGTGGGTATTGGCCCCGGTTCCATTTGCACCACGCGTATTGTGGCGGGTATTGGCGTGCCGCAGATTACCGCCATTTACGACGCGGCGTGCGTGGCCGCGCGTTACGGGATTCCCGTAATTGCGGACGGCGGCTTAAAATATTCCGGCGATTTTGTGAAAGCACTGGCCGCCGGTGCCAGTGCCGTGATGGTCGGTTCGCTGGTGGCGGGGTGCGAGGAATCCCCCGGTGAGACGGAATTGTATCAGGGTCGTCAGTTCAAGGTGTATCGCGGTATGGGCAGTTTGGGCGCGATGGCGCAAGGCAGCCGCGACCGCTATTTCCAAGAGGATAACAAAAAATTAGTTCCCGAAGGCGTGGAGGGCCGCGTGCCGTACAAGGGACCGCTTTCGGATACGGTGTATCAGTTAATGGGCGGTTTGCGTTCCGGTATGGGCTACTGCGGTTGCCACAACATTGAGGAGTTGCAAGCCAAGAGCCAGTTTGTGCGCATTACGGGTGCGGGCTTGCGTGAGAGCCACCCGCACGATATTTCCATTACCAAAGAAGCCCCGAACTATTCGACTAACGCATAACGCGAGGTAACTCACGTTATACGGACAAGGAAGTGTTCTGAATGGAGCCCTTGCAGTTTGTGCCCGTGTTGCTGGGCAGTGACATTAACGTATACGGTATGGCTCGCTCGTTCCACGAGGCGTACGGGCTGGTATCCGTTGCCATTGGCAAAGGGCGGTTGGGCGCAACGTCCAACAGCCGCATTGTGTCGGTACAAGTGGTGGAGCCGCGCCTGGAAGAGGACGAGGTGTTTTGCCGCACGTTAATTGACTTTGCGGCGCGGTATCCGCAGAATATACCGCTGCTGCTGGTTCCCTGTGGCGACAATTATACTAAACTGCTGGTGCGCAACCAAGAAGCGTTGCGGCCGTATTATCGGTTTGCCTGCATTGACGAGCCGCTGCTGATGCAGTTGAGTATGAAAGAATCGTTTTACACGCTGTGCGACCAATACGGCTTTGCTTACCCCAAAACCACCACCGTAACGGTGAATAATTATGAGGACTTTACCGTGCCGTTTGCGTTTCCCGTGGTGGTAAAGCCCTCCAACAGTGTGGCTTACTGGAACTGTCGGTTCCCGCACAAAAAGAAGGTGTTTGTGGCGGAAACGCCGGAGGAACTGAACGCCATTACGGCGGCGATTTATGGTTCTTCTTACCAAGACCATTTGATTGTGCAGGAGTACATTCCCGGTGACGACAGCCATATGCGCGTGATGAACTGCTACTGCGGCAAGGACAAAAAGGTGCGGCTGATGGCACTGGGGCAGGCGTTGTTGGAGGAACATTCGCCGGAGGGGATTGGCAGTTACGCCGCCATTATTCCCGCCGAGGACCGCCAACTGGCGCGGCAGGTAAAGGCGTTTTTGGAGGAGATTGGGTACGTGGGGTTTGCCAACTTTGACTTTAAGTTGGACAGCCGCGACGGGCAATATAAGTTGTTTGAAATGAACCCCCGCCAAGGGCGCAGCAGTTTTTTTGTAACGGCAGAGGGGTACAATTTGGCGCAGTATTTAACGGAAGACATTTTGCTGGACAAGCCCGCGGAGTGCGTGGTGGCAAACGGGGAAACGTTGTGGACACTTATCCCGAAACACTTGATTTTTGAGTACGTGTCCGACCCCGAACTGCGCGCCAAAGCGCGGGACCTCATTCGGCGGCGCAAATTGTGTCGGTCGCTTATGTATTGGCGGGATTGGAGTTTTCGCCGTTGGGTGTATTTCCAAAAAAATCAGGCAAGTTATTTTAAGAAATATGCCCGCTATTTTGGCAACAAGGGGTTGCGGGATTGACACCGTGTGAAAGGGGAGACGGCGTATGTGCGGCTTTGCAGGATATTTTGTGAACGGCTTTGGCGGGGACCGTCGCGCCGTGATTCAAGCCATGGCGGACCGCATTGTTCACCGCGGTCCCGACCAAGCGGATTATTACGTGGACGACGATATTGCGCTGGGGTTTCGGCGGTTGTCCATTATTGATTTGGAGGGCGGCAGCCAGCCCATTGAAAACGAGGACAACACCAAGGTGCTGGTGTTTAACGGCGAGATTTACAACTACCGCGAATTACGCGAGGAATTGCTGGCCGCGGGGCACGTGTTCCGCACGCATACCGATTCCGAGGTGTTGTTGCACGGGTATGAGCAGTGGGGTGCCGCGCTGCTGGACCGTTTGCGCGGTATGTACGCCTTTGTGATTTGGGACAAGACGCAGAAAAAGTTGTTTGGCGCGCGGGATATTTTTGGGATTAAACCGTTTTATTATTACAAGCGGGACGGGCAATTCTTGTTTGGGTCGGAGATAAAGTCGTTTTTGGAGCACCCATTGTTTGTGAAAGAACTGGACGAAACGCGCCTGCCCGATTGGTTGTGTTACGAGTATTTGCCCACGCGGGACACGTTTTTTAAGGGCGTGTACAAACTGCTGAACGGCGAGTATTTTGAGTACCAAAACGGCGAGATGCACATTCACAAGTACTATGACGTTGCCGACCGTTTTGCCGCGGACGAGGCACCCGATGCCGAGGAATGGGAGCACCGCATTGCGGAGGCGTTTGAAGAATCGGTGCGGGTGCACCAGATAAGCGACGTGGAAGTGGGTTGCTTTTTATCCGGCGGGGTGGATTCCAGTTACGTGGTGAACGAAGTGGCGCGCGGGACGAAGCGTGTTCGCACCTTTTCGGTGGGGTACGCGGAGGAAAAGTACAGTGAACTGGCGCACGCGCAGGAATTTTCCCGCGTGGTGGGCGTGGAGAACATTGCCAACAAGGTGTCGGCGGAGGAGTATTTTGACTGGGCGGGCAAAATTCAGTATTATATGGACGAGCCGTTGCCCAATCCTTCCGAAGTGCCGTTGTTCTTTTTGGCGCAGAACGCCGCCAAGTACGTGAAAGTGGTGTTGTCCGGCGAGGGCGCGGACGAACTGTTTGGCGGCTACCCCATGTACGTGGAGGGCGGGCATTTTGCCCGCTATGGCCGTTTGCCGCGCTGGGTGCGGCGGGCGGTTGCCGCCGTGGCGCGGCGGTTGCCTGAGCGCGTAAAGGGCAAGCGGTTTGCCCTGCGCGGGGCGTTGCAACCCTACCAGCGGTTTATGCGCGCCAATTACGTGTTCACGCGCGACGAGCGCGCGCGGTATTTAAAAAACGCGGGTACGCCGTGCGACCCGGTGGAACTGGCTCGCCCGCATTTTAACAAAGTGGCGGCGTTGGACGAACCCACGCAGTTGCAATACGTGGATATGCAAACGTGGATGTTGTATGACATTTTGCAAAAGGCGGACCGTATGAGTATGGCGAATTCGCTGGAACTGCGCGTGCCGTTTTTGGACCGCAAAATGTTGGAGTTGGCGGTGACGTTGCCCACCAAACACCGCGTGTGCGGCAACGTGACTAAGGTGGCGTTGCGGCGGGCGGCGTTGCGGCGGTTGCCGGCATGTACTGCCAACCGTCCCAAGTGCGGGTTTCCTGTGCCGCTGAACGATTGGTTGCGGCAAGACCGCTATTACCAGCGGGTGCGCACCGCGTTTACGGGCGAGATTGCGGACAAATTCTTTAACCGCGAGGCGATTTTGCAGTTGCTGGACGACCACAAGCAAGGTTGCGCGCTGAATATGAAGAAAATTTGGACCATTTACACGTTTATTTTGTGGTACGAACAGTTCTTTGTGCTGAACTGAGAGTATAAAATTACGGTGGCGGGCGCCGTGACACCCGCAAAACAGAGTAGGTTTGTGAGCGTTTTTGCCGTGCCGTGGCGCGGCAATGTAGTGCTCGGCGGACGGGGAGTTGCCGCCGAGACGAAAAGCGTTGGCTTACGGTTTGCAAACCGCATCCCGCTGTTGGATATAAGGCAGGCGCACCCTCCTTGTTCAACAAACGGAAGAATAAGGAGGAAAGATAAGATGTTAAAAGACAAAAAAGAACCCCAACCCCTGCAACGGTTGGTGGTGTGCGGTATGCTGCTGGCACTGGACGTGGTGCTGACACGGTTTGCCTCGGTGAACTTGTGGGACCGCCGCATTGGGTTTGCGTTTGTGGCGGTGGCGGTGGCGGCGTACCTGTACGGGCCGATTGCCGGTGCGGTGGTGCACGGGTTGAACGATTTTATTGGTGCGATGCTGTTCCCGTACGGGCCATATTTCCCCGGATACACGCTGACGGCGGCGGTGATTGGGCTGCTGTACGGGTTGTGCTTTAACCGTTCGCGCCGCTTTTGGCGCATGGCGGCGGGGGTGTTCAGCACGCAGGTGGTGGGCAGTTTGCTGCTGAACACGGCGTGGATTTCGCTGACCAACCACACGCCGTATTGGTCGGTGTTGCCGGGGCGGCTGGTACAAGCGGGGATTATGACGGTGGTGCAGTTGGTGGTGTTACCGCCGTTGTTTGCGCTGCTGGACCGCGCGGCGGTGCTTAAAAAATAAAAAAACACGGCGCGTGCCGTGGTAATAAAAGAACATAGGGAGGCAACGAGTATGTTAAAGGGTAACAAAGGCGGCGGGGTGGCAGTAAACCCCAAAGTGGTAAAACGCGTGGTGTTGTGGGGTGCGGTAGCGGTGCTGGCGTTGGTAGTGTTGTTTTCCGCGTTCGTGGTGGTGCCGGCGGGTTCTACCGGTGTGGTGGTAACGCTGGGCCGCGTTTCCGAAACGCCGTTGCAGGAGGGTTTGCACCTGAAAGTGCCGTTGTTGCAAACGGTGGAAACAATGTCTAACAAAATTCAAAAAGCAGATGTGGATGCCCCCGCGGTGTCCAAGGACTTGCAGGCCATTAGCAGTAACATTGCCGTGAACTTCCGCGTGGGCAACAAATCGGCGGCGTACATATACCAAAACATTGGGCGCGATTACCAAACCATTATGTTGTTGCCCGCGGTGCAGGAGAGTATGAAATCCGTGACCGCCAAGTACACCGCCGAGGAACTGATTACCGAGCGCGCACAGGTGAGCCAAGAGGTGAAGAGCACGCTGGAAGGCAAGGTGAACAGTTACGGCATTATTATTGAGAAGTTTAACATTGTGGATTTTGATTTTTCGGCAGAGTTCAGTGCCGCGATTGAGGCCAAGCAAGTGGCGGAACAGAACTTGATTAAGACCCAGACGGAACAGCAACAGGCACTGGTGATTGCCGAGGCGGAGGCCAAGAAAAAGGTGATTGCCGCCGAAGCGGAAGCCGAAGCCATTTTGAAAAAGGCGGAGGCGCAGGCAGAGGCCAACCGCAAGGTTTCGGCTTCGCTGAACCAGAACCTGATTGAGTATTCCAAAGTGGAAAAATGGAACGGTGAGTTGCCGGTGGCCACGGGTGGGAACACCTTTATGGATATTTCCGGCGCGGCAGAGTAACACAACATAAAATAAAGGCGGGGCAGTGAAGTTCACTGCCCCGCCTTAGTTATGTTGTTAACCAGAAACGGGTTGGCACAAGCGGGTGAGGGGGTATGTTTTGGCAAGCGCGGTGGCGGTGTTGGCGGCTTTTTGGATATCCGCAAACACACCGAACACGGCACTACCGCTGCCTGTGAGCGAAGCACCCAGTGCGCCGCCCGAAAGCAGGCGGTCAATAATGGGTCCAGTGTGCGGCAGAGCGAGCGGCAGTTCAAAACTGTTGCCCATACCGCGGCAGATTTTGGCGAGGTCGCCCTCGCGCAGACCTTCGCACTGACCCTCAATGTCCGGCATACGCAAAAATTCTTCATTGTCCAGCAGTTGGTACGCTTCCGCTGTGGACACGCCGCCCTCCGGCTTGACAACCACCAGCGCACACGGTGGCAATGGCGGCAGCGGGGTGAGTTCCGTGCCGATACCGGTGGCAAGCACCGTGCCGCCGTACAGGCAAAACGGTACGTCTGCCCCAATGCGCGCCGCCAGTTCATGCAACTGTGCGGAGACAAGCGGTTCCCCCGTGAGGGTGTTGAGCGCGCGCAACACGGCGGCGGCATCTGCACTGCCGCCCGCCATACCCGCCTGGGCGGGAATTTCTTTTTTTACCGCCACCACGTACCCCTCGGTGGGGCGACCCGCCGCTTCACGGAACAGTGCCGCCGCGCGGTAGGCGGTGTTACTCTCGTCGGCGGCAATGCCGCCGTCACACGTTAAATGAATGGCGGTGTCCGCCGCAAAATCCACCGTGACGGTGTCGTACCAGTTAATGGTCTGCATAATACTGCGCAGGGGGTGGTAACCGTCTGCCCGCCGACCGTAGGTGATATCCAGCGACAAATTGAGTTTGGCGGCGGCGCGGCGCGTGACACTCATAACGCCGCCCCGCAGTCTTTTACAAATTCCCGTATACGGCGCAACGCTTCCGTGATGTGCGAAAGCGAGTAGCAGTACGAAATGCGCACAAACCCTTCGCCGCACGCGCCAAACGCCGTGCCCGGCACCACCGCCACGTGCTTTTCTTGCAACAGACGGTGGCAAAATTCCTCACTGCTCAGCCCCGTTACCGCAATGGACGGGAACACGTAAAACGCGCCTTCCGGATTGAAGCAGGTTAGCCCCATTTGATTGAGTTCTGTGACAATGAGGCGACGGCGCGCGTCGTAATCCGCGCGCATCGTTTCCACGTCTTCTTCGCCGTTATTCAGTGCCTCAATGGCGGCGTGTTGCGCCGTGGTGGGCGCGCACATTAACGCGTATTGGTGCAGTTTGGTCATCATTTGCATTATGGGCGCGGGGGCGCACGCGTAGCCCAAACGCCACCCCGTCATAGCAAACGATTTGGAAAACCCGCTGATATACACCGTGCGTTCCCGCATATCCGGCAACGACGTGAAACTGACGTGCGGTGTACCGCCGTAGGTTAAATCACTGTAAATTTCGTCTGCCAGCACCAAAATATCCGTGCCGCGGAGTACCTCTGCCACCGCTTCCAAATGTTCGCGGCGCATAACGGCACCCGTGGGGTTGCTGGGAAACGGCAACACCAATAACTTGGTGCGGGGGGTGATGGCGGCGCGCAAACTCTCCGCCGTTAGGCGAAACCCATCTTCCGCGCGGGTAACAATGGGCACCGGCGTGCCGCCCGCCAGCACGGTTAGCGGTTCGTAACACACAAAACTGGGTTGCGGGATAAGCACCTCGTCCCCCGGTTGAACCAGCGTGCGCAGGCACAAATCAATGCCCTCGCTGCCGCCCACCGTGACCAGTATTTCATTTTTGGGGTTGTACGTGATACCCGTGCGGCGGCCAACGTAGCCACTAATGGCTTCCCGCAGCGAAAGCAGACCTGCGTTGGGGGTGTACCACGTTTTGCCCTTTTCCAACGATTGAATGCCCTGCTGACGAATGTGGTACGGGGTGGTGAAGTCCGGTTCCCCGATGGATAGGGAGATGACGTCTTCCATTTCATTGGCAATGTCAAAAAAACGGCGAATCCCCGACGGTGGCAGGGCGCATAACGTGGGGTTCATTAGGTTTTGATAGTCCACTTACACGTACCCTCTTTCATCGTGCTCGTTGTCCAAAAACGCCACCTGACTTTCTTTATACCGCCGCAAAATAAAGTGCGTGGCGGTGGAGACCACCGAGTCCATTGTGGCGAGGCGGCGGGACACAAACGCCGCAATTTCCTGAAACGAGCGTCCGTTGACACGCACCGACAAATCGTACCCGCCGGACATCAAATAGACACTTTCCACTTCCTCAAACGAAGCAATTTCTTCCGCAATTGCTTCGAACCCCACGTCGCGGCGGGGGGTGACTTTGAGTTCAATAATGGCGGTGACGCGTTGGTTATCTGTTTTATCCCAGTCCACCACCGCTTTGTAGGCGCGAATGGCACCGCTGCGTTCCAGTTCGGCGGTGCCGGCGCGTACCTCGTCCTCCGTGCGGCCGAGCATGGCCGCCAGTTGCGCGTTGCTGAGGCGCGCGTTTTCGTCCAACAATTTGAGTAATTTATCCATAACCGGTAGCCCTCCTGCGTGTGCGTTTTTTAACAGTATACCACATTTTGTCCCATCCCACAAGAAAATGTTTGCTTTTAACCGTAAAATGGTGTAGGATAGTAGGTAGCATAACAAAAGGAGCGAGAAAAATGCGGGCAGTGATTACGGTTATTGGTAAGGATATGGTGGGCATTTTGGCAAAGGTTTCGGCCATTTGTGCCGCGCACAACATTAACGTGCTGGAAGTGACACAATCCATTTTGCAGGATATGTTTGCCATGATTATGATGGTGGATATTGAAAAGAGTGACATCCCCTTTACGCAGTTGGCGGATGAGTTGACCGTGCTGGGTGACGAGATGGGGTTGTCCATTCACGCTATGCACGACGATATTTTTCAGTCGATGCACCGCATTTGAGAGGTACGCTATGCTGAACACACACGATATACTGGAAACCATTACAATGATTCAGGACGAAAACCTGGATATTCGTACCATTACGATGGGTATTTCGCTGTTGGATTGCTGCCACAGCGATTGCGAGACGATGTGCCGCCGCGTGTACGAGAAAATTACGCGTCTTGCCAAAGATTTGGTGGCGACCGGCGAACAGATTGAAAAGGAATACGGCATTCCGATTATTAACAAGCGCATTTCCGTGACGCCCGCAGCCATGGTGCTGGCGGCGTGCGAGAACAAAGACCCGTTGGCGTTGGCACTTACGCTGGAGCGCGCCGCCGTGGCGTGCGGGGTGAATTTTATTGGCGGGTTTTCCGCGCTGGTGCACAAAGGGTATGCCAACGGCGACCGCGAGTTGATAGACGCCATTCCCGAAGCACTGGCGCGCACCGAGCACGTGTGCGCTTCGGTGAACATTGGCTCTACCAAGTCCGGTATTAATATGGATGCCGTGGCGCAGATGGGGCACGTGGTGCGGCGGGCGGCGGAACTCACGGCTGACCGCAACTGCATTGGTCCCGCCAAGTTGGTGGTGTTTTGCAACGCACCGGAGGATAATCCGTTTATGGCGGGGGCATTTCACGGTCCGGGCGAGCCGGATTGCGTGATTAACGTGGGGGTGTCCGGTCCCGGCGTGGTGCGTGCGGCACTTGCCAAGGCGGGGGATTGCGACCTCACCGCCGTGGCGGATTTGATTAAACGCACGGCGTTTAAAATTACCCGTATGGGGCAGTTGGTTGCCAGAGAAGCCTCGCGGCGGCTGGGTGTGCCGTTTGGTATTGTGGATTTGTCGCTGGCACCCACACCCGCGGTGGGGGATTCGGTGGCGTATATTTTGGAAGAGATGGGCTTGGAGCAGTGCGGCGCGCACGGCACCACCGCCACGCTGGCCATGCTGAACGACGCGGTGAAAAAAGGCGGCGTGATGGCTTCGTCCCACGTGGGTGGGTTGTCCGGCGCGTTTATTCCGGTAACGGAAGATGCGGGTATGATTGCCGCGGCGCGCAGCGGGTGTTTGCGGTTGGAAAAACTGGAAGCCATGACGGCGGTGTGCTCGGTGGGGTTGGATATGATTAACATTCCCGGGGATACCTCGCCGGAGATTATTGCCGCCATTATTGCGGACGAAGCCGCCATTGGGATGATTAACAACAAAGCCACGGCGGTGCGTGTGATTCCCGCCATTGGCAAAACGGTGGGCGAGGAACTGTCGTTTGGCGGTCTGCTGGGCAGTGGACCCGTTATGGCGGTGAATCCCGCGTCTCCCGCCAAGTTTATTCACCGCGGCGGGCGGATTCCCGCACCGCTGCAAGCGTTGCGTAATTAAACAAACAACGAGGAAACCGCAGCTCGGGCACCGAGCGGCGGTTTTTGTATAATGGCGGGGAACGTATCCCATACTCCCACCGAAAGGGAGTGGACGTAATGACGCGATGGGTGCGGGCACTTTTGGGCGGCGTGGTGTTGTGCGTGTTGGTGCAGGCGTTGGGGTTTGCGGGGTGTTGTGAGGGGATTCGCCAGCGGGTGGTGCGGTTGCACGTGCTGGCTCATTCCAACAGCGAGGGCGACCAAGCACTGAAACTGCAAGTGCGCGATGCGGTGACCGCCGCGGCACAGGGGTTGCTGACCGGCGAGGAGAGCCGCACACAGGCGTTGGCGGCGTTACAGGCGGCGTTGCCCGCGTTACGGGAGGCGGCACAGGCGCAGGTGTATGCGGCGGGACGCACGTACCCCGTGACGGTGCAACTTACCAAAACCGCGTTTACCACCCGCACGTATGAGGAAGTGACGTTGCCGGCGGGGGTGTACGATGCCTTACAGGTGACCATTGGCGACGGCGCGGGCCGCAACTGGTGGTGTGTGGTGTACCCGCCGCTGTGCGTTTCCGCGGCGGTGGATGCCGACACACTGGACGCGGTGCTTACCGAGGGGCAACAAACCGTGACCCGCACCCCGCGGTATGCGGTGCGGTTCAAGTTGGTGGAGTGGTGGTACGCATTGTTCGGCGGCCGCTGACCCGGTGATATAGAAACACGGCGCACTCTGCAATGAGTGCGCCGTGTTTTGGCAGTGTCATTCGTACGTATTTTCGGGGGGGCGGTCGTTGGTGCCCCATTCTTCCAGCGAGACGGGTTTGGTGTTGAGTTCCGTATACACGCACACGCCGTTTATTAACAGTTCGTCCAAATACGAAAAGCGCAGGTCCTTTTCCAGCAGGCGTTGCGCCAAACGGTCCCCGTTCTTCATACCCAGCGAGGCAAGGTCCGCTTTGTCCACCCATTCAAACACGCCTTCGTCACATTCGGTGCGCAGTGCGCCCAGCCATTCCGTAACGTGAAATACGTAGTACCGTTCGGAATAAATGCAGCCCTCTTTGGTGCTTTCATCCCAAATATCAATCACACCGCGGTAGGTCCATTTGGTAAAACACGCGCCCAGCAGGGTGGCACTGTCCTCCAACCCCACCGCCAAGCCGCCTTTCCCGCGAAATTCGCGTACCATCTTCACGCCGGGCGAGACCCATTCGGGTTTTTCGGTGGAACGGGTGCGGTGTAACAAATAATATTGACTGTCCTTTTCCAAATACACCAGCGAATGGTGCGCGCGATGTTTCCGATACATAGGGAAAAAGTTAAGAAAATACCCGCCCTCTTTTTTGCGCGGGCGCGGTTTTGCCGGTTTCCGCTTGTGCGTTTGCGGAACACCGTAGTTGGAACGGGTTTTCGGGTCGTGCGATTTGCGGAATACTTCGTCAAAATTTTCTTGCGTGCGGGCACGCCGTTCTTCCGGCGTTTTCTTGCGCGGCATACGTTATCGCCTCCGTGTGCGGCGTTGCTCTACCACAACGCCGGCAATGGTTACCGGCAGAGATAATACTTCCTGTCGGGTGAAACTGCGGGCGGCATAATCCGGATTAAGCGGGCGTAACTGTATGCCGTTTTCCGTGACCGTGAGCCGTTTGAGCGTAGCGTCCGACCCGCCGATGTACGCCACCACGTCGTCCCCCGTTTCGGCGGTAGATTGTACCCGCAAAATCACAATATCGCCGTCGCGGTATTCGGGATACATACTGTCCCCCGTAACCAGCAGACCAAAATAATCGTACCCCGAGGAGGAAAGGCGTGTGTCCAGTTCCAGTTCTTCCACCACGTCGGTTACCGCTTCAATGGGAACGCCCGCCGGGACCCGCCCCAACACCGGAATGCGGCGGCGCACCGATAAGGGAATAATATGGGCGCGCTCGTCCCGCAGGGAGGTGCCAAACGACGATGACCCCACCGGTGTGTATGACAGCGGCGGCATAACCCGCCGCGGGCGCGGTGAGGGAATGCCCCGTTCCGGCGGCAACGGTGCCACGTTGGAACCTTCCGGTAACACCGTTTCCCCCAACAATACTGCCCGCGGTGTGCGAAAATACGCCGATAATGTGTCCAATTCCGCGGCGGTGGGGGATGCCGTGCCGCGGCGCAACATAAGCAACCGCCCGTGCGAGAACCCCAAATCGCGCTCTAACCGTTCCGGTGTGCGCCCCCACGCGGCACATAACTGCTCTAACACCGCCGCAAAAGCCGAAGCCGGCGCGGTGTCATCCAAAATGGCACTTTTGGATACCCCAAAATGCGCCGCTATGCGCGCCACCGCGCCCAAACGCGGCTCTTTAATTCCCAATTCCCACGTGGATACTGCTTTGTCCGAAACGCCCGCAATCTCCCCCAATTCCCGCTGGGTTAGCCCGTGCTGCTCCCGCAGACGACGGATGTTTTCGCCAATGGACATATACGCTTTCTCCCCTCTCGTGGTCTCTACTCCTTTATTGTACACCAAAAGTAGAGAGTTGGCAACCTTTTTTCCAAAAAACTCCACTTTTCTCTTGACATTCTACCAAAAGAAGAGTATAATAGGGGTAACCTCAAAGACACTTCCCCTGATTGGGTGTATCCACACCCATCGGGGCATTTTTCGGCACTAAAATTCTACTTAAAGTAGAGAAAGGAGGGAGAGAATGCCCAATCGGATATTAAAAGAATCGGTGTGTACCAGTCCGAATATTGAACGATTGAGTTGGTTTGAGGAGGTGTGTTTTTATCGGTTACTGGTGCAATGTGACGATTACGGGCGGCAGGATGCACGTCCCGCGTTGTTGCGGGCGCGGTTGTTTCCGTTGCGGGAAGATGTGGAAACGGCGCAGGTGAGTGCGGCAATGGATACGTTGGAGATGATGGGGTTAATTGAACGGTATACGGTGTTGGGGTTGCCGTATTTGCAGTTGGTAACGTGGGAAAAACACCAGCGCGTGCGCAATCAGCGCAGTCGGTTTCCGCCGCCGAATACCGAGGAAACAACAGTAGCGGCAGAGGAGGCATAACGGTTGTGGAAAGTTTGTGGAGAAATGTGGAAAAGTCAATTGTCAGCAAGTTGCGGTCAATTGTCAGCGGATTGCGGCGAATTGTCCGTCTGAATCCGAATCCGAATCCAATCCGAATCCGAAACCGAAGCAGAATCCCAAGCGGAATCCGTATCCTTATCCGTATCTGTTATGTTTAATCCGTATCCTAACGCAAACGGCTGTGGAAAACTTTCCACAAAAAACGGTGGAAAACGGAAAGCGGCAAAACAAAGGGGGTAAAGGCGGCGGGTGTGTGCAATTTGCGGGTTAACGTGGTGTGTGAGTGCGTGCCCGAATTATGAGGCGGAGCGTGACCCAATGGCTGAGGGGCGGTGTGAGCAGTGCGGCGCGGTGGTATTTGCCGCGGGGGCGGTGCTCTGTGAACGGTGCGAGACGAATAGGCACGAGAAGGACGACGATGTATAAAGGCGGCAAGCGGCAAGGAAGGGGAAAGGGAATGGCAATTAGCAAACAAGCGGAAGCGGTAAAGCAAGAGATGATGCAGGCGGTGAGTTTGCGGCGTGAATGTGAGGCGTTGGAGCGAGAATGGCGGGACTTGTTGGAGGCGTTGGAGGGGGGCGCACTGCTGGGCGAGAGTGTGTTTGGCGTGGTGAGTGAGGACGAGGACGGGCTGACACTGGCGCAGGTGGTGGACCGTGAACGTATGGCGGTGCGGCGAGCACTCACCGAGCGGCAGTTGCGCAACTGGGCGCGGGTTCGCTCAGGGGGGCTGACGCCGTTGCAACAACGCATTTTGGGGTTGCGGTACGTGCAGGGGTGCACGTGGGGTGACTTGGTGGCGCGTGTGGGCAAGGCGAAGCAATACTTGCTGAGAGAACACAACAAAGCGTTGGAACAACTGGCGGTGCAAGGTTCGGCGGCGGTGATGAAAAAAAGTGAGCGCGTGTCTTGAAAGTGACTAGCGGGGGTGTGGTACCATAGCGTTGCATAGCGAGGTGGGAGACCGCCTTGGTACAGGAGGCGAGCAACCAATGAAAAACTACAAGGAGACGGCGGCGGTCATTGCAGCGTGCCGTACGGCGTGTGTT
Organism: Acutalibacteraceae bacterium; assembly: GCA_045653425.1. Classification (GTDB taxonomy): domain Bacteria; phylum Bacillota; class Clostridia; order Oscillospirales; family Acutalibacteraceae; genus RGIG3009. The sequence goes on from JAZOLU010000006.1 coordinate 52,706, forward strand.
CAGCGGGATGAACCGTTCCACGCGGATGCGTTGGCGGCGGCGTTGGGCGTATCGTACGAAAAACTGATAGCCCTTGCCGAGGGCAACGGTGTGGCGCGCCGCACGGCGGCACTGTTGCGGGGCGCGTTACAGGAATGTACCGCCAGCGTGGTGGCGGCGGCACTTTCCTCCGACCCCAAAACCCACAACCTGTGGATGTTTTATTTGCGCAACCGCGCGGGGTTTGCGGACAAAGGGGAGCGCGGGGAACTAAAATTTGAGGCCGGCACCGTGACCTTTGTGGGGGAGGAACGCATTTGAGTGCGACGAACACCACTACCGTGGATTTATCCGCCGTGGTGGGCGGGGGATACGGTGAGTTTTGGAACTGCCGCAAGCGGTATCGCGTGTTAAAAGGCGGCAAGGCCTCCAAAAAATCCACCACAACGGCACTGAATTATATTGTGCGGTTAATGCAGTATCCGCAAGCGAATTTGCTGGTGATTCGCGCCGTAATGGACACCCACCGCACCAGCACCTTTGCGCAGTTGCGCTGGGCAACCGAGCGATTGGGTGTGGCGCATTTGTGGCGCGCCACCACCAGTCCGCTGGAACTGACGTACCTGCCCACGGGGCAAAAAATTTTGTTTCGGGGGTTTGACAACGTATATAAGATTGCCTCCACCACCGTCATGCACGGGCATTTGTGCTGGGTGTGGGTGGAGGAGGCGTTTGAAATTGCCGGTGAGGAAGCGTTTGACACGTTTGACCTTTCGGTGCCGCGCGGAGAGGTGCCGCCGCCGCTGTTTAAGCAGACGACGCTGACCTTTAACCCGTGGAGCGACACCCACTGGCTGAAATCACGGTTCTTTGACCGCGTACCGGACAACGCCGCGGTTTTTACCACCACCTATCACTGCAACGAGTTTTTGGACGACGCCGACCGCGCGGTATTTGCGCGGATGAAGCGCGACAATCCGCGGCGGTATGCGGTGGCGGGGTTAGGCGAATGGGGCATTACGGACGGGCTGATTTACGACAACTGGGAAATTGCCGCGTTTAACCCCGACGACCTGCCCGATGCGTGGCGTTTGCGACGGATATACGGGTTGGATTACGGGTATTCCAACGACCCGACCGCGTTTATTGCGGCGGTGGTGGACCCGCTGGAACGACGCTTGTGGGTGTTTGACGAGTTTAAGCAGCGAGGCCTGCTAAACCGTGACATTGCCGAGCGTTTGCACGCAATGGGGTATGCGGGTGAGCGTATCCGCGCGGACAGTGCGGAACCCAAATCCAACGAAGAACTGCGGCGGGCGGGCATTTATCGCTTAACACCCGCCGAAAAGGGCGCGGGTTCCCTGTTGTACGGCATTAGCCGTTTGCAGGAGTACCGTATTACGGTACACCCGCGCTGCCGTCACACGGCGGCGGAACTGGCGGCGTATGCGTGGGACAAGGACATGGGCGGGACGGTGAACCGTCCGCGCCGCGGCGAGGACCATTTAATGGACGCGTTGCGGTATGCTATGGAGGATGTTACCTATTTTCGTCCCACACCGCCCGGCCCGCCGCCGCGCCGACGGCGCGAGTTACTGTACCCAACGGATTTACAAGGAGGATGGGCTTGATTATGGCATTTGCATTGGGATTTGTGTTGGGGTTTTTGCTGGCGTACCTGCCGCAATGGGTGAGTGTGAAACACACGCCGCCCGCCGCCCCCGACGACGCGGCACGCCGCCGCCACGAACAGGCGGCGCGGGAATACCGTAATTTTTTAACCTACGACGGCTACACCGCGCAGGAGGATACCGAGTAACCTACCAGAGTGAAAGGAGAGTATAACAATGGACGAGATGATGGAAACGGCGGCGGTGACCCAACCAGAGGTCGAGGAAAGTGCCGTTCCCCCTACCGAAACCGAGACACCGAGTGTGCCCGAAACCCCGCCGCCGAATGACGGCGGGTTGACCGTGAAATTTAACAAGCAACTACGCACCTTATCGCGGGATGAAGCGACGAATTACGCCCAAAAAGGGTTAAAGTACGATGCCGTAGAGCCGTTGTTAAAGGAATTGCGGGAAATGGCGGGCCGCGAGGGACAAACGCTGAACGATTGGGTGGCGGCACAGCGCGCGCAGCCGCCCGCCGAGGACGAGGTACTGGTACGCCGATTGGCGGCGGAGTACACCGTGTTGCGGCGCGAAATTCCCGATGTGGGCGCGTTTGACACCCTACCGCCGGAGACGGTACGGGCGGCGGCCGAGGAGGGGCTCTCACTGTTGGACGCGTATTTGCGCTATGAGTACCGTGAACGGCGCAAATGTGCCGAGGCAAAAGCACAACAAGCCGCCGCGGCTGCGGCGGCAACCGGCTCGCAGGCAAGCGGCGCGGGTGAGGGCACGTCCCCCACCGTGGCGGCGTTGCTGAGCGGCATTTGGGGGAGAGAGTGACATCCCTCGCTAATGGAAAGGAGAAAAATGATATGGCTAACTCAATTTCTTATGCAACCAAAATGACGGAGGAACTGGATAAACTGTTCGTGCAAAGCGCGGTAACCGGCTTCCTTACCGATAACGCACTGCGCGCCAAGTTTGTGGGCGCGCACACCGTGCTCATTCCGGATATGGAACTGTCCGGCTTGGGCGATTACGACCGCACCACCGGTTTTGCCGACGGTTCGGTTACGGTGACCAACACCTCGTTTACGCTGTCGCAAGACCGCGGCCGTTCCTTTATGCTGGACGCGCAAGACGAGGACGAAGCCGGCGCTGCCAACTTGGCGGGTCAGGTATTGGGCGAGTTTGTGCGCACCAAAGTGGTACCGGAAGTGGACGCCTACTGCTTGTCCAAACTGGCGGACGTTGCCGCCGACAACAGCCAGACCCTCACGCTGGGTGCGGGCGAAACGTTGGAGAGCAACGTGTTCGGCTTGTTGCAAAAACTCATTAGCAAAGTGCGCAACGCCGTGGGTTACGACGAAACGCTGGTGGCGTTTGTGAACCCCACCGTGTACGACGCGTTGATGGCGACCCCCGAACTGTCCCGCGTGATTCGCGCCGACGAGTTCAAAAAGGGCGGCGTGAACACCCGCGTACAGTACATTGACAACGTGGCAATTTTGCCGGTACCCACTTCGCGTATGAAAACCGCGTACACCTATGCCGACGGCAGTGCCGAAGGCGAAGCCGAGGGCGGTTTTTCCGTGGCGGCGGGTGCCAAAGACATTGGTGCGTTGGTGATGCCCAAAAAGGGTGCTTCGCTGATTCGCAAAACCGAAAAATTGCGTACCTTTACGCCCGACCAGAACCAAAAGGCGGATGCCTACAAGTTTGACTACCGTTTGTACTACGACTTGCTGGTGAAAAAGAGCCAGCAGGCGGCGGTGTTTGCCTACACTTACGAGGCGTAATGAATGAATGCCCCGCCCGCCTGCCCAGCGGGCAGGCGGGCGCACATTCGCCAAGCGAATGTGTGGATTGAATGCGCAGGGGAACCCTGACGGTTCCCCCGCACACACCCCCTCCCTCCGTCCCGGCGGGCGGGGGTATCCACCCTTATAAGGAGGTTACACAATGAACAAGTGGTGTGAACCGGCGCAGGTGTTTGCGGAGTACGAGCAAGGCGTGGCGTACAAAGCGGGGCTTGGCGCGCGGGGACTGTACGAACAAAACCGCGTGAACGAGCGGTTTATGGTGGGCGACCAGTGGCACGGCGCGCGGTGCGGCAACGACCGTCCGTTGGTGCGCCACAACGTGATTAAGCGCATTGGTGACTACAAAATGGCGGTGGTGGGCTCTTCGCCCGTTACCGTGGGCTATTCTGCGGAGGGCGTTCCCAACACCGTGGAACTGCGCGAGCGGGTGCGCCGGGTGCGCGAGGAGTACGCCGACGGTCGGCGTATGACCCTGTTTGGTGACGAAGTGCCCGGCAACGAGGAGATTAACCTGGTGATGTCGGCACTTTCCGATTACTTTCGCGTTACCGCCGAGCGCGTAAAACTGGAAGACCTGCGAGAACGCGCCCTGCGCGATGCGTACGTGGGCGGTACGGGGGTGCTGTACACCTATTGGGACGACACGGTGAACACCGGCCTGTACGCCGACTGTGCCCGCCGTCAACCCATTCGTGGGGACATTGCCTGTGAGGTGCTGGACATTGAAAACGTGTATTTCGGTGACCCGTCCCTTGACGACATTCAAAAGCAACCGTACATTATTTTGGCACAACGCCGTCGGGTGGACGAGATTCGCCGTTTGGCGCGGAGACACCACCGTCCCGCCGCCGACATTGAGGCGATTCGTCCCGACAACGAAAACGGTTACCAATCCGGCGATTACGGGTTGAGCGAGCAGGACGGCAACCGCCGCGCGTTGTTGCTTACCAAACTGTACCGTCACTGGGACGAGGACGGTACTTCGCACATTCGCGCGGTGCAGGTGTGCCGCGGGGTAACGGTGCGGCGCGACTGGGATATTGGCGTGCGGTTGTACCCGCTTGCCAAGTTCAGTTGGGAACGCCGCAAAAACTGCGCCTACGGCGAAAGCGAGGTTACCTACCTTATTCCCAACCAAATTGCCATTAACCGTATGCTCACCGCCTCGGTGTGGGCGGTGATGATGATGGGTATGCCCATGTTAGTGGTGAACGGCGACGTGGTGCCGCAACCCATTACCAACGAACCGGGTCAGGTGATTAAAGTGTTTGGCGGTGCCACCGACGTGCAAACCGCCATGCGCTACGTAAACCCACCCAGTTTTGCGCCCGCGTTTGACAACAACATTGCGTCGCTCATTAGCAACACGCTTACCCAAAGCGGTGCCAACGACAGTGCGCTGGGTGACGTGGCACCGGAAAACACCTCCGCCATTATTGCCGTGCGTGAGGCGGCACTGTTGCCGTTGCAGACCGTGCAAACGCGCTATTACGCGTTTTTGGAGGACCTGGCACGCATTTGGGCGGAATTTTGGGTGACCCATTACGGCGAGCGTATGCTGAAAATTGAGGACGGCGAGGGCGTGTGGTATTTGCCGTTTTCCGCCCGCCGTTACCGCGACCTGCTCATTGGCGCGCGGGTAGACGTGGGTTCTTCCACCTTGTGGAGCGAGGCGGAATCCGTGCGCACGCTGGACAACCTGTTTAACCGCGACGTGATTGACGCGGTGCAGTACTTAAAACGGCTGCCGCGCGGCACGGTGCCGGACGTGAGTGGCTTAATTCGCGAAATGGAGCAGACCAACGCGGCGGTATCGCACGTGCTTTCCGAAACCGAGGTTGTGGACGGGCTGGACGAACACAGTCGCGCCGTGTACGACGCGTTGCCGGAGGAGGAGCGCGCCGCGCTGCTGCGTGAGGTACTGACAGGACAAGGAGGAGAGGTATGACCGGTACGGAGACGTTTCGGCAAGCACTTGGCTTGCTGAATTATACCGATATACAAACCGGTGGCGTGCCGGGCGGTGCGGCGTTGCATAGGCAGGCGTTGTCCGCCGTAAACCGCATTGCTGCCGATTTGTGGTACGTGGGGCATACCGTCCCGTTTACGCCGCTGACATCGCTTAGCGAGCAAGTGCCGCTTTCGGGCGCGGCGGCGGATTTGGCGTTGCCGTGCGGCGTGGCAATGTTGCTGGCACTGGCGGAGGGCGATACCGATAACCACACGGTGTTTGCCGCAGAATATGCCGCCCGTCGCGGCACGGCGGTGGCGGCAGGGACACGCATAATCGACGTGTTGCCCGCCGCACAGGAATGAGGTGACGGCGGTGAATTTTGTAACACACGGACGCACCGCCCGCCGCAAACTTACGTTGCCGCCGCTTAGCGGCGGGGTGGACTTCTCTTCGCCGCCGCACCGCATTGCGGATAACCGTTTAAGTGATGCCACCAACCTGTGGTGGCACGACGGTATGTTGCGCACCCGCCCCGCGGTGTGCGTGGCGGGGAGCATTGCTGCTCCCGCCGCCCACGGCGTTGCTACTACGGTGGGGCGATACACCGTACTGCACGCGGTGCGTGACGGTGTGAACCTGCTGGCCATAGCGGACGAAAACGGGACGATTACCGGCAATACGCTTGTGATAAACAACGTGCGCCACCTGCTGGCGGTGCCGGCGGGAAAAAGCGTGGCGGATTTTGATTGCCGCGCGCTGGTATATCTGGATACCAGCGGCACACCCGGTACGTATTTGCTCACACCGCAAGGCGACCTTCGCGTGCAAAAGCCATTTGTACCCACGGTGTTGTACGGCGCGTTGCCCACCCCCACGCGGGTGCGGCGCGAAAGCGGTGCCATCCGTCCGTTTAATATGCTTACGGAGGAGTATAAGTGCACCTACACCTCCGACGGCGAGGGAAAATATTACTGGTTGCCCCTCAACGCGTTGCCCGCAGACGGCACGCCTTTTTGGTTGACGATAACGGCACCAAACGGTACCGCCACCGTTCACCTTTGCGATGCCATTACCAGCAACGGCACCTGGGTGGAAAGCGCGCCGGGCGCGGACGGGTACACCCTGTGGTGCGACCCCGTCCGCGGGTGCGTGTGGCTGGAAAAGGACATGCAGCCGGTGGCATTGCCCGCTTCGGAAATGGCGGGAAACATTACCGCAAGGGGCATCCGTGCGGCAACCGGCGGCCGAGACATTATTTACGGTATGCGGTTCGGCACGTGGTTTGGCGGCAGTGCGGACGGGCTTTCCGGCGGTACGCGGCTGTTTTTGTCCGGCAACGCGGAGTCACCGCAACTGGTGCATTGGAGTGCGCTGGATAACCCATTGTATTTTCCCGAAAACAACTGTGCTCGGGTGGGTGATGCTGCCAGTCGCATTACCGCCTTTGGCAAACAAAGCGATATGCTGGTTATTTTTAAGGAACACGAAATTTATGCCACGCAGTACCGTACGGGACAAACAATTACCGCCGAGGAGCAACTGGCGGGACAAGTGACCGACCCCGAAGCCGAAGCCGCGGTGTTTCCTATACAACAGGTGCACCCCGAAATTGGCTGTACTTGCCCCAACACCATACGGTTGTGCGGTGACCGCTTGGTGTGGTTGCACGGCGACGGGCGCGTGTACGCGCTGTTTTCCGGCGGCACGTACGACCCGCGCAGTGTGCGGGCACTTTCTGTACCCATTGAGGCGGAACTGCAACAGTACACGCCCGCGGCGCGTACCGCCGCCTCTGCCGCGCGGTTAAAGGGGCAGTATTTGTTATACATCGGCGGCACGGTGTACGCGCTGGATACCACCGCGGCGGGGTTTGAAAATTACACCGCCTACGCCACCGATGAGCGGGCGCAAGCCGCGCTGGCGTGGCAGGTGTGGACCGCCCCCACCGAGGGTGTGTGGGGGCTCACCCAAGCGGGCGCCACACCACTGTTCGTTATGCGGTTGGGCGAGCAGGTGTTCACCTGCCGCTACACGGACGAAGCCGCCGACCGTGTGCCCACGCAAAATGGGAATACCGTGACCATAACGGCGCAGCCCATTGCGTGTTCGCTTACCACCAAATGGTACGAAACGGCGTACCCGGACGAGTACAAACAACTCTGTGAGGTGCGCTTGCGGGTAGCGGGCGATGCGGACGAGCGAGTTACGGTGTCACTGCAAGGCGACAGCTATACCCGCCGCGAACTGGCATCGTTTACGTTGTCGGGTGCGGTACCGCAACACACTTACACCCGCCGCGTGGCGGCCAACGTACCGCGCACACGGCAGTGCGGGATAACGGTATCCTGCACGGGACGCATGGCACTGGATGGGTTGGAACTGACCTATCGGAATCGAGGGGAGGCACGGCAATGAGCCAACATATGACCACCGCCAAGAAAGAGGCGGCGGACTACGCCGCAAAGCGGGAACGCAAAGCGCGCGAGGCGATAGAGCGCGCCAACGCCGAGGCGGTAGAGCAAACGGCACAGATACAAGAGCAGACCGCGGCGGCACTGCGCACCGAGGACAGGGAACGCGCGCTGGCACTGAACACGGCGGCCATACAAAACGAGATTGAGCGGCAACAAGTGCGCGAAACGGTGGCGCGGTTGGGGCTTACGGGTTCGGGGTTGGAACGCGCCCGTACCGCCGCGGCAAACGAAAGCGCGCGGCGTGCGTCCTCTGCCGCCAATGCGGGGCGGGATACCGCGGTGGCGGCACTGAAAGCGGCACTGGCGCAGCGTGAGAAAGCCATTGAAAAGGAGCGCGCGCAAACACAGGCGAGCGAACAACAAAAAGCCGCCGACGACATTGCCGCGGATTACAAAAAGCGCATCACCGCGGCGGAAAAACAGATTGAAAAAGAACAAAAAGAACGAGAAACTGCCCAAAAAAGCGAGAATACCCGTGCCGAACAACGCCGAATGAACGCGCTGGGGCGGTTGCGCACCGACGACAAAATCAGTGCCGAGATATATGCCAAGGCGGCGGAACAAGGGTGGTCGTCAGACAAGGCACTGAGCATGCACAAGGAAGAACAGCGGGTAAAAACCATTGCCAACGAGGCGGTAGTGCGCAAAAAAGGGCAAGGTCTGGTTCAGGCAATGTTGTACCTGCGCGAGCAAACGCTTAACAACACGCAGTGGAACACCGTGTGCGAGGCACTTGGCATTACCCGCGCCGAGGCAGACCGCTGGATAACCGTACTGGACAACTACCTGGCGCAGTACCCGGGCGCAGAGCAGTTGTCGTGGGCGTAATAAAGGAGGAATACGTATGTCATTTCCGGTGTATGAACATCGCATTACCGTGACAAGCGAAGGCGTGTCGCCGCAGGGGCCGCTGGATGCCGGTGTGCACGGCGACGAGGGCGCGACGCGGCTGACGTTTGACGTGTCCGCGCTGGGCAATGCCGCGGCGTACAGTTACCGCGTGGAGGTGGTGGACGGCGCGGGCGCGTACGACATCACTCCCTTACTCACCGTGCAAAACAACGCCGTTACGTGGGACATTCCCACCGGCTGGACCACGGCGGGCACCGCCGCATTGCGGCTGGTGCAACTGGCGGTGGACGAGCAAGGGCACGAGACGGCGCGCCGCTATTTTCCGCCGGTGTTGCTAAACTTTGATTACCGCGACGAGGGCAACGGCACCATAACCGCCGCGCCCTTGTGGCAAGAAGCACTTACCCGCGCCCAGGCGGCGTTGGAGGCGACTGCTGCCGCTACGGCGGCTGCGGTGGCCGCGGCTGAGACAGCAACGCGTGCCGCCACACAGGCGGAATTGGCGGAGGACAGTTGCCAAGACGCATGGGAGCAGGTGGAGAATTTGTCCGGCGTTGTGGAGGATATTCGCGAACTGGCGGGCGAGGGGGACGCCGTGTGGCACCCTTGCGTTACCGTGGACACGGCGCTGGACAGCACCAGCGACAACCCCCTTGCCAACCGTGCGGTGGCCGCCGCGCTGAACGGCAAGGCAAACGCCGCCGACACCTTACGCGTATACAAAACGCTTGGCGAATTGGGGCTTGCGACGGGCAGCGAAACGATTGAGAATATCTATTCTGCTATGGCGGGGAACTCCCTGCTGCAGTGCCTCGTTGGCGCGAGTAATGCTGCTATTTACCCGGACCAATACGTAACGCTTGAAGTGCTAAAAAGCGGGAACGCCCGCGCCGTTTTTCGGGCTACACAAAAACTGAACGCAAAAACGTGGGTTGGCGCGTATTCAGCCGACGGCGGTTGGACTGGCTGGAAGCAGGTGTTGGGCAGCGACCACGTAGGTGCCACGCTTTGGACGGGGAGCGTGAATACGTCGGGCGGCAGCGTTTCGCTGGACGTGCCGAACATTGCAAATTATACCGAGATTGCGTTGGCAACTGACAACGGCACGCGGGTGCTGCACCGCGAGGGGAATTGGTTTGTCGGGACAAGTACAACGTATGAAACAAACGATTACGGTCGTATTACCGTAGTAACAGACCGCATTAAACTAAAAGCGTATACAAGTTCTATTGGCGTATTTTCGTATCCCGATACCTTTGACGACACGTGCCACGTTGTTTCCGAAGTAAGTTCCTTGGGCGCAAGCGGTTCTACCGGATTTTCCATTAGTGAACGACCGCTGGTGTTCACGTCGATTGTCGGCATTATCTAAAAGGAGGGGAACCAATGGGACTAAAACAAGAACTGGAAGCCGCCCGCGCGGCGGTGGGCGCGGCGATGCACAATGTGAACACGGCGCTGACCGAGTTGGGACTGGAACCCGCCGCCACCGTGGCGGCGTTACCGCCGTGCATTACCGCCGCCCACGCGGCGGGGGAGGCGGTGGCGCGCCGCGCCCCGTTTATTGACACCTCCAAAATGGACAGTTTGCACCATTTTTTTGCGGAGAACCGAAACCCGTATTTTCTGAACAACCTCTCGCTGCTGGACACGTCCAACGTGGTGGATTTTTACAGTACGTTTTTTAACAACACCATCCTCACCGCGTTTGACGGTGCCGCCATTAATATGCGCAAAGCGTGGCGGTTTACCGGGATGTTCAACGGCGCGACCGCGCTCAAAACCGTGTCCAACGTGATGTCGAGTGTCAACAAGGTGTTCACGGATATGTTTAACGGTTGCACGGCGTTGGAGGAAATTCACGGCTTGGATTTTACCGCCGTGGAATATGCCTCGCGTACCTTTAACAACTGCACCTCGCTTACCACGGTGGACGGCATTGTGGGCGAGATAAACGTGGCACTGGACCTGCATTGGTCACCGCTTACCCACGACAGTTTGATGAATTTTATAAACGCGCTGAAAAATCTGTCCGGCGGCACGGCAAAAACGCTCACGCTGGGGGCGGCGAACTTGGCAAAACTCACCGCGGACGAGCAGGCAGTTGCCACGCAGAAAGGGTGGGTGTTGCAATGAGCAGTCGCGTACTCAAACGCGGTGTTAACCGCATTACACAGGGTTACAAAGCCAGCCACAAAGCGGTGGATATTGGGCGTTCCCACGCAACGGGCGAACCCGTAATTGCCCATACGGCGGGGCGGGTGGTGTTTTGCCAAACGGGGCATAAGAATAACAAAGGCAGTACCGGCAACGCCAGTTACGGCAACTGCGTGAAACTGGACCACGGCGATGGGGTGGAGACACTGTACGCGCACCTTGCGACCGTTAAAGTCAAGAACGGCGAACAGGTAGCGCAGGGGCAAGTCATCGGCACTATGGGGAACACGGGCAACAGTTACGGCACCCACTTGCATTTTGAGGTGAGAAAAGATGGTTCGCGTATTGACCCCACGCCGTACTTGGAAGCGGATTTGCCGCTTCCCGCCCAAAGCGGTGCGCACATTACCTACCAAGTGTACACCAACCGCTGGCTTCCCGCGGTAACGGATTGCAACGATAAGAACGCCGACGGCTACGCGGGCATTCACCGCCGTGCGTGCTGCGCGCTCAAAGCCAAGCCCACCGTCGGTTCGGTCAAATACCGCGTGCACCTGCTCAAAGAAAACCGCTGGTTGCCGTGGGTCACGGACGATACCGATTACGCGGGCAATATCGGCCAACCGTTTGACGCGGTGCAAATGCAACTAATTGGTGCGGATGGATATGAGGTGCAATACCGCGTATCTTCCACCGCCGCGACGAAGTGGTACGGTTGGTGTACGGGGCTGACCGATGCCACAGGCGACGGCTACGCGGGTGTGTTTGGCAAGGCGGTGGACTGTATTCAAATGAAAATTGTGAAAACGTGAGGGGGAGGAATATGGACAGTGTGCAATCCAAAGTGATGCAGCACGAAACGCGCATTAAAAGCGTGGAGCACCGCGTGAAAGATTTGGAAGGCGAAATGCACGACCTGCGCACCCTAACCGAGGCAGTGGCGGTTACCGGTGCCAAGGTGGACACCCTGCACGAGCAGTTTGCGGAACTGCATCAGGACGTGCGCGAACTCAAACACCTCCCCGCCGCCCGCTGGGAACAGGTGATTGCCGCCGTGGTAACCGGCGTGGTGGGCGCGCTCATTGGCGGGCTGGTCGGCGTGGTTTTGGTATAACGAAAGGAGAAACGGCTATGCAACCATTTTTACAACGATTTCGGTCGTGGGCTTTGTGGCTCGCGGTGGCGGCACTGGTGGTGTTTTGCGTTAAGGAGTTCGGCGGCGTGGACATCAGCGCCACGGTGGACGGCTTGCTCAACGTGTTGTTGCCGGTGCTGGTGGCATTCGGCATTGTGAACAACCCCACCGACAAATCGCATCTCTAACCGAACAGAAAAACGGACACGAGAGGAACCCCTCTCGTGTCCGTTGTCGTTTTTGCAACGTGCTATGTTAAAACGCAATCTTTTCGGTCAAATACGCTTTCAGGTCGGCAATTGCCACGCGCTCTTGCTGCATACTGTCGCGGTCGCGCACCGTCACGCAGTTGTCCTCCGCGGAATCAAAGTCGTACGTAATGCAGAACGGCGTGCCAATCTCATCTTCACGGCGGTAACGCTTGCCAATGGAACCGGCATCGTCAAAGTCCACCATAAAATCGCGCGAAAGCCCTTCAAACACGGCGCGCGCCGGCTCGCTCAACTTTTTGGACAGCGGCAACACCGCCGCTTTGAACGGCGCGAGTGCGGGGTGCAGGCGCAGTACGGTGCGGGTGTCGTTCTTTTCGGCGTCCACCACTTCTTCGTCGTACGCGTCGCACAACACCGCCAGCACGGTGCGTTCCACGCCCAAACTGGGCTCCACCACGTAGGGGATGTAATGCTCGCCCGTCTCTTGGTCAAAATACGTCATATCCTTGCCGGAGGTTTGCTGGTGTTGGGTTAAGTCGTAATCCGTGCGGTCGGCCACGCCCCACAGTTCGCCCCAGCCAAACGGGAACAAAAACTCAAAGTCGGTGGTCGCTTTGGAATAAAAGCACAATTCCTCGGGGTCGTGGTCGCGCAGACGAATGTTCTCCTCTTTTAAGCCAATGGCCAGCAACCAGTTGTGGCAAAATTCCCGCCAGTAACGGAACCACTCCAAATCCGTGCCGGGTTGGCAAAAGAATTCCAGTTCCATCTGCTCAAACTCGCGCACGCGGAAAATGAAGTTGCCGGGCGTAATCTCGTTGCGGAAGGATTTGCCGATTTGCGCAATACCAAACGGCAACTTTTTGCGGGTGGAGCGTTGCACGTTGGGGAAGTTCACAAAAATACCCTGTGCGGTTTCGGGGCGCAGATACACGGTGTTTTTGGCGTTTTCCGTAACGCCCTGAAACGTTTTAAACATCAGGTTAAACTGCCGAATATCCGTAAAATTATGCTTGCCGCAGGTGGGGCAGGGGATGGTATGCTCCTCCACAAACGCTTTCATTTCGTCCTGCGAAAAGGCGTCAATCGGTTTGGGGAGCGTAAACTCGTGTTCGGCGCACCAATCCTCAATCAACTTATCCGCGCGGAACCGTTCGTGACATTCGCGGCAGTCCATTAACGGGTCGGAAAAACCCGCCAAGTGCCCGCTGGCCACCCACGTTTGCGGATTCATTAAAATGGCGGCGTCCAACCCCACGTTGTAGGGGTTTTCTTGCACAAACTTTTTCCACCACGCGCGTTTAATGTTGTTTTTGAGTTCCGCGCCCAGCGGGCCGTAGTCCCACGTGTTGGCCAACCCGCCGTATATTTCCGAACCGGGGAACACAAAGCCGCGCCCTTTGCACAGGGCAACCACCTTGTCCATCGTTTTTTCCGTGTTGTTCATTATAAACCCTCCACAAGAATGTATCTCTATTATATTAGTGTAAAATTCTCTGCTTGTCAATATTGCATTTTGTGGGGAAGCGTGTTAAAATATAGGAGAATGTGTAATTTTGTTGGAGGGGGCTACGGCTATGGAGGCAATGCGGTTGCGCAACCTGCGTGCGGCGGCACTGCGTATTCGTCTGGCAGTGATTGAGGGTACATACCACGCCAAAAGCGGGCATCCGGGCGGTTCGTTGTCAATAGCGGATGTGTTGGCGTACTTATATACCGAGGAACTGCGGGTGGACCCCGCAAACCCTAACTGGCCGGAGCGGGACCGATTTGTGCTGTCCAAAGGCCACTGTGCGCCCGCGTTGTACGGGGCACTGGCACTGCGCGGCTTTTTCCCGCAGGAGGAAATCCGGCGCTTGCGCAAGGTGGGGGCTATGTTGCAAGGTCACCCGTGTATGAACACCACCCCGGGGGTGGATATGTCCACCGGTTCGCTGGGGCAGGGGGTATCCACCGCGGTGGGTATGGCACTTGCCGCCAAGTTGGACGGCAAGGACTACCGCACCTACACCGTGCTGGGCGACGGCGAAATTGAAGAAGGCCAAGTATGGGAAGCGGCGATGTTTGCCGCGCACAAACAGTTGGATAACCTGTGCGTGATTGTGGACAACAACAACTTGCAAATAGACGGCAGTGTGGACGACGTAAACTCCCCGCACCCCATTCCGGAAAAGTTTGCCGCGTTTGGGTTTAACGTGGTGGAGATTGACGGCCATAATTTTGAAGAGATTGAAGCCGCACTGGCGGCGGCGCGTGCGTGCACGGGCCGTCCCACCACCATTATTATGAAAACGGTAAAAGGCCGCGGCGTATCGTTTATGGAAAACCAAGTGGGCTGGCACGGCAAAGCGCCTAATGCGGAGGAATACGCGCAGGCGATGAGCGAACTAACCGCGGCATTGGCGGCATTGGAGGGCTGATTTATGGCAGACGTAATGAAAAAAGCCACCCGCGACGGGTACGGGGACGGTCTGCTCACGTTGGCGGACAACCCCAACGTGGTGGTGCTGGACGCGGACTTAGCCGCCGCCACCAAAACGGGGGTGTTCAAAAAAGCGTGCCCCCAGCGGTTTTTTAACTGCGGCATTGCCGAGGGGAATATGATGGGCGTTGCCGCGGGCTTGGCGGCGGCGGGCAAAACGGTGTTTGTCTCCTCGTTTGCTATGTTTGCGGCGGGTCGCGCGTTTGAACAGGTGCGCAACGCCATTGGCTACACGCACTTGAACGTAAAAATCGGTGCCACGCACGGCGGCATCTCGGTGGGGGAGGACGGCGCCACCCACCAATGTAACGAGGATATTGCGTTAATGCGCACCATTCCGGGTATGACGGTAATTAACCCGGCCGACGCGGTGGAAGCCAAGTTGGCGGTAATCGCGGCGTCTCAAATGGACGGGCCGGTGTATTTGCGGTTTGGTCGGTTGGCGGTGCCGGTTTTGTTTGACGAAGCCACGCACCACTTCACCATTGGCAAAAGCGTGCAGTTAACCGAGGGGCGCGACGCCACGGTGATTGCCACGGGACTGATGGTGAACGAAGCGTTAATCGCGGCAGAACTGCTCAAAGCCGAAGGCATTGCGGTGCGGGTAGTGAATATGGCTACCATCAAACCGCTGGACCGCGAAGCGGTGATTGCCGCCGCGCGGGACACGGGTGCCATTGTCACGGCGGAGGAACATTCCGTTATTGGCGGTTTGGGCAGTGCGGTGGCAGACGTGGTGTGCGAGTGCTGCCCCGTGCCGGTACTGCGTGTGGGCGTGGAGGACACGTTTGGTCAATCCGGCCCGGCGGCAGAATTGTTGGAACTGTATGGTTTGTGCGCCGCCAACATTGCGGATAAGGTACGCCGCGCGGTGGCACTAAAAGGGGAATAACCGCCGATTACGGTGGAAACCTAGGGTGGCAGACGCCGCTTAAAAGGAGATATGAGTTATGAAAGGCAAACCGAAAAAAACGCATCGGTACTCCAAAACAGTGCGGATATGGACCATTGTCGGCTCTTCTGCTATGGCGGTGGTGGGTGCGTTGTGCCTAACGGTGGCCATTGTGCTCACCACGGTACTGGGCAGCATTAACTTTACCCAAAACGAGGACTTTGACCCCAACGCGGACATTCCG
Organism: Acutalibacteraceae bacterium; assembly: GCA_045653425.1. Lineage (GTDB taxonomy): Bacteria > Bacillota > Clostridia > Oscillospirales > Acutalibacteraceae > RGIG3009. Next base: position 68,523 of record JAZOLU010000006.1, read on the forward strand.
GAGGTTGAGGACGACAGCGGCCTGGACGGCGAAGTGGTGGACGACAGCGAATACGACAACGCCGCGGAAGTTATGCAACTGCCCTTGCGCGGCAACGGTAACGGTGTGCGCAACGTGTTGCTGCTGGGGATAGATACCAACACGTTCAGCGGTCGGTCGGACACCACCATGATTTTGTCCATTAACGACAACACCAAAACCATTAAATTGGTATCGATGCTGCGCGACACGTGGGTGAGTATTCCCGGCCGCGATAAGGACGGCGACGGCAAGGACGATATTGGCAAACTCAACGCCGCGTACGCGTACGGCAAGCACACGTTGCAGCACAAAATGCTGGTGCAGAATTTCCGTCTGGATATTGAGGATTACATCGGCGTGAACTTTAAGGTGTTGCCCATTGTGATTGACGCCATGGGTGGGCTGGATATTGAACTCACCGCCAAGGAAATGACCCAGATTCCCGGCAACGGTTGTAACGTGGCCATTCCCATTCCCGGCCGCACGGACGACTGTGGCGGGTTAAACGGGTATTATTCGCTCAAAGGCGAGCCGGGTGTGTACCACTTAAACGGCTTCCAGGCCATGCAGTACGCGCGTATCCGCAAACTGGACAGCGATTTCAAGCGCACCCAACGCCAGCGCGAGGTGGTGTCGCTTATGATTGAAAAAGCCAAGAAAATGAGTTACACGCAACTCATTTCGGTACTGTACAAGGCGTTGGAATGTGTGGACACCAATATGTCCTCGGACGAACTGCTGGGCTTTGCCGCCAACGCGGCGAAATTTGCCAGTTACAAGGTAATTATGGACTATTCCGTGCCCAAAGCGGGCGAGTACAAGGCCACCAAGATTAACGGCGGTTCGGGGTTACTGCTCACCGATGCCAAAACCACCGTTTCCAACCTGCATCACTATTTGTACGGGTAATAACACAAACAAAGAAAAGCCCCCTTAGGGCACCCTCCGCAAGGAAGGTGCCCTAAGGGGTGCTCTTGTACCTAAACTGAATAATTGATTTCGTTAAGCGGTGTTGCCTTTCTTTGTTACACACCTTTTCAAAGTGTGTAACCCACTATGACACTTTCGATGTAAAGATGTCAGTGGGTTCTGCGAATATATAAAAGCATATGCCATACAAATAAACGAATTGCTTTTGTTTTGTGCTCAGATTTTTACGAGTCACAAGGTGATACAAAAGAAAATGCTATGAGCAAATTTGCTCATAGCATTTTTGTTGGTGCCTTTAGGCGTGAAAATAAACCTCGAGTTTTACTGGGGGAGGATTAAAAGCTTTAGCATGAGAAAAATCTCCCCTTGTCAGGGGAGGTGGATTTTGCCGTAGGCAAAAGACGGAGGGGTAGTTGATAGTATCTCTCCCTCAGTCTCGCATTCGCTCGCCAGCTCCCTCTTCAGAGGGAGCCGAGAAAACCAGGCATTTTACCCGTTTACGGGTAGCAGTGCGTGTGATGCGATGATAATGTTCG
>JAZOLU010000007.1:0-13116 GCA_045653425.1 Acutalibacteraceae bacterium
GATAGCATTATCCGTTATCTTGAAAAGCAAAACGTAGAAATGGATAGTCAGCGTCCGCAGAGGTTTTGCGAGAATGAAACCATCAACAACGTGCTGCGTGTATATGAGGCGAAAGCAAAAGCCGCAAATATTCGCTTTAACGCCAATGCGGCAGCAAGAAAGGAAACACCGGTTTCCTCTCACGACCTTGTGGCAATTCTTGCAAATGTGGTGGAAAATGCGCTCCACGGTGCTGCCAGTTCAGAAACTTCCGAGCCTGTCATTTCGGTAGATATTTACTATAAAGCCAAGAAAATGGTTATCGTCTGTGAAAACTCCTGTCATCCGTCTTTGGAGTTTGTTCCCGATATGCCACGGGAACTGTGGGGGGTGGGTATTCACAGCATCGTATCCACCGCAGAAAAATACGGCGGCACTTGTCGCTTCACGGCACAAAACGGTGTGTTCAAAGCAACCGTTGCATTTGCATCTTAATCGTTTTTTGAGCCATCCCCCGATGTAAAAATCGGGGGATTTTTTGCGTTTACCTACCAATCACGCCAAATTTGCTACCAATCACGCCAAAAACGGTCGTTTTGCCGTCTGCTTGCTATAATATAGCAAACCCGTCGCAAAGGAGAGGTCCTATGGAAAAATCGCAGGAAACTTGTCCGTACAAGGACAAAGAAATTACCCGTTATACCACCTGTTCTTGTTTTGAGGGGCGGCGAAGTATCCTGGCAATAGAACCAATTTGTTGGTTTTGTAAGTATGCTAAGTACGACCTTAACAGTGATAAACTCCCCGAGACCGGAATCTGTCGGTATCCCCAAGTACAAACGATTGAGAGGTAAGCATGATGAAGAAAACAAATCGAAAAGAAACATTAAAACAAATAGTAGGTGTTTTGCTGTTTGGCTATGTTTGCATAGCAGAAGCAGTCAGCACTGGCTACAAAAAATTCCGCACTCTGCCCAAGAAGGTAATGGCAGTTTGCCTTGCGGCGGCGATCGTCGTGGCAATGGTACCCGTGGCCGTTTTTGCGGCAGGCATCCATACCAATCACTGTGTCTGCGGCGAGCAGGAGAGTGTCCACTCCGGCTGTAAAGACGTAGAGTGGACTGCGTGGAACGGCACAGATCCCATTCCATACGATTCGAACAAGACGGCATACGTCTATCTGTCTGCAAATGCAGAGCGCAACAGTACGCTGGAAGTATCAACCGGCTACACGCTCTACCTCTGCCTGAGCGGCAACACACTCAGCCCCGCCAGTGGTTTCACGGGCAGAGCGATTACAGTGTCTAGCGGTGCAACCTTTGTGTTGACCGATTGCGGCGGGGGCGGTGCTATTTCCGGCTTCACTTCTTCAACAGGCGGCGGCGGTGTGCGCATCTACCAAGGCACCTTTGCTATGTACGGCGGCACCATCAGTGGTAACAGAGTTACCGGTTATGGGGCGGATGGTGACGGCGGCGGTGTGTACAACTACAACGGCACCGTCACTATGTATGGCGGCACCATCAGCGGTAACACCGCCAGCCGATACGGCGCCGGTGTGTACAGCAGCAGAGGCACCTTCACCATGGAAAACGTCACCATCAGCGACAACATTGCCGACTATAACGGCGGCGGTGTGTACATCTCCACAGGCACCTTCACCATGGAAAACGTCACCGTAAGTGACAATACCGCAAACAACTCCGAAGATACCTACGAAGCCAACGGCGGCGGTATATGTTGTTACGCCGGCACCTTTACCATGCGCGGCGGCACCATCAGCGGCAACGAGATAAAAGGTACGAATAGTTACGGAGGCGGTATAACTGTCGGCAGCGGTGCAACGGCTGAAATTACCGACGTCACCATCAGCGGTAACACTGCCTATAACGGCAGCGGTATAACTGTCGGCAACGGTGCAACGGCTGAAATTACCGACGTCACCATCAGCGGTAACACTTCCACGAATAACGGCGGTGGTGTGTGCAACTATGGCACCTTCACCATGGAAAACAGCACCGTAAGCGGAAACACTTCCGCGAATTGCGGCGGCGGTACGTACAACGTCGGAACCTTCACCATAAAAAACAGCACCGTAAGCGGAAACACTTCCACGTATAACGGCGGTGGTGTGTACAACAGCGTAACCTTAAATCTGTCCGGTAATACCAAGATTATCAACAATACTAAAGGCACCGCGGGTAATCTCACCCCCAATAATATCTATCTGCAAAGCGGTAAAACAGTCACTGTGGCAGATGCGCTGACCTGTGGGGATGCATCTATCGGTGTCACGATGCAAAAATATAATGGCGGTACTTTCGCCACCGGTGGCGCTGCCTATATCGGCAAGTTTGTAAGTGACAGCAGCGAATATGGCATAGCGGTAGACGGTGAAAACCTTGCACTGAAATATCAGTACCCCGTTACATTTGACTATGGCACACTGGGCAAAGAAACTAAGATGGTTTCGAGTGGCGAAACCGTTACACCTCCTGCCCCCGTATTTCCAGGCAAGGTTTTGGTGGGTTGGTATACAAACAGCAATTTTACCACCGAATTTAATTTCAGTAATGCTATCAACGAAAATAAAACCATCTATGCAAAGTTTGCCGACTACGAGGACGATAAAGCGGCGTTGCAGGACGCCATTGATGCGCTGGAAACCGCAGTGGACAATGTGGAAACAGCGCTCGATAATAAGGTCAGCACAGATAAACTGACTGAGGAAGTGGGCAAGCTCACCAATGCCATCCAAGCAGCAAAGGATTACGCCGACACGCAGGATGCGGCGCTGAAAACCACCCTTGAAGCGGCTGATGCTACACTGAATGCCGCAATCACTGAGCTGCAGAACAGAGTGACCGCCCTGGAAACAGGACTTACCACTGCAAACGGCAAGATCGACACCAATACAAGTGATATTGGCACCTTGAAAACCGATGTTTCCGATCTCAAGAATTGGAAAACCGAAGCACAGAACGCAATTACCGCTCTGCAAGGTCTTACCAACACACAGGGTACAAACATTTCTGCATTGCAGACCGCTGTTGCTAATCTGCAAACCGCTGTGAATACGGCAAACGACAAGATTACCGCAGCCGAGAACAGAATTGCAGTTCTTGAAGGCAAGGTTTCTGCGCTTGAGACAGCAAAAACAAACCTTGAAAACGCAGTATCTGCATTGCAGACCGCTGTTGCGGGTAAGGCTGATACCGCAACCGTAAACGCCGCTATTGCAGAGCTTCAGGCCGCTATCGTCGCACTGGAAGCAGTTAAGGACGATTACGCAACCGCAGATGCTACTCTTAAGACCGAGCTGGAGGGCAAGATCGCAACAGCAAAGAGTGAGGCAATTTCTGCCGCTGAAACTCTCGTAAACAACGCCAAGACTGAGCTGCAGTCCAAGATCGATGCAAAGGCAGATGCAGCTACCACCACTGTGGCAATTCAGACTTTGCAGGCAGCCGTTGCCGCACTGGAAAGCGTCAAAGACGATTATGCGACTGCCGATGCCGCTCTGAAGACCGAGCTGGAGGGCAAGATCAGCGCTGCGCAAACTGCAACAATTTCTGCCGCTGAAACACTCGTCAATAATGCAAAGACCGAGCTTCAGTCCAAGATCGATGCAAAGGCAGATGCAGCTACCACCACTGTGGCAATTCAGAATTTGCAGGCAGCTGTTGCCGCACTTGAAGCAGTTAAGGACGATTACGCAACTGCCGATGCAACCCTTAAAACAGAGCTTGAAGGCAAGATCAGCGCTGCGCAAACTGCAACAATTTCTGCCGCTGAAACACTCGTCAACAATGCAAAGGCAGAACTGACAGCGGCAATCAACAATAAGGCCGACACAGCAACACTGAATGCCAAGATAAACGAACTCAATACAGCCATCGCAACAGCTGAGGCAACCGCAAAAGCATATACGGATAACGCAGCGGCTACACTGACTACAGCCATCGCTACGGCTAAGAGTGAAGCCATCTCTGCTGCAGAAACCCTCGTCAATACCGCAAAGGCTGAACTGCAGTCGGCAATCGACACTAAGGCGGATGCCGCTACTGTGAATGTCGCTATTGCAAACCTGCAAAATGCCATCACCGCTTTGGAGAACGCCAAGGACAATTATGTTTCTGCCGATGCTGCGTTGAAGGCCGAGCTGGAAGCAGCCATCGCAAAGGCCAAGCAGGAAGCCATTGATGCAGCCAAGGGTCATATCCCCTACATCGGCACAAACGGCAACTGGTGGATCGGTGATACCGACACCGGTGTAGATGCCAACGGCATCAAGGGTGACACCGGCAACGGCATCGCAAGCATTACCACCAAAAAGGAAAACGGTGTAACCACCGTGACTATCACCTTTACCGATCCCCAAAAAGAGCCTGTCGTATTCACCATTTCCGATGGTGCTACCGGTGCTACCGGTGCTGACGGCGTAGGCGTTGCCAAGGTTGAAAAAACCGCTACCAACGGCAAGGTGGATACATATACCATCACATTGACCAACGGTACGACCTATACGTTTACCGTAACCAACGGTAAGGATGGCGCTAATGGTATGGACGGAGAAAACGGCAAAGACGGCGCTGACGGTAAGGACGGTCTGACACCGTTTATCGGTGAGAATGGCAATTGGTGGATCGGGGAAACCGACACCGGTGTGAAAGCTGCCGCAGATGACAGCATTCCCGTAGGCTCCGGTAACGTCACCGAAGCAGAAGGTGTAGATACAGTTACAGTCGTTGCGATTGTGATTGCAGGCATTGCACTTCTCGGTAACGTTCTCCTGGCTGTACTCGTTCTCAAAAAGAAAAAATCTCTTGTATAAGCATAATCCCAAAGGGCGATGACTCAAAAAGTCATCGCCCTTTTCACATCTCGATTTTAAAATTAAAAAAACAATTGGAAAATCTACTCATAATTTCTACAAAAAGTGTGATACTAACAAAGAACAAAAAAACAACAACTCGTCCCAGATAAGGACCTTGGTCGGGTCGTGCTTTTTTGATGGAACGAGGCTTGATTTAAGCAAATCAATAAATCCCGAAAACCCGCATAAATACTGGGTTTTCGGCACATTTTAGAGTAGAGAAAAGGAGTAGAAATATATGAAAGCAACTGGTATCGTACGCCGTATAGACGACCTTGGTCGTGTGGTTATACCGAAAGAAATTAGAAGAACTATGCGGATTCGTGAGGGTGACCCGTTGGAGATTTTTACCGGTCCCAATGAGGAAGTGGTGTTCAAAAAATATTCGCCGGTGGGGGAAATGTCTCAGTTCGCCACACAGTATGCCGACGTGATGGCGCGGGCGTGTGACCTGCCGGTGTTAATTTGCGACCGCGACCACGTGATTGCGGTGGCGGGGGAGTCCAAAAAAGAGTATTTGGAAAAGCGGTTGTCGGCACGTTTGGAGCAGGCAATGGAAGAACGGCAGATGGTACTCGCCAAAAACAGCGGGCGTACACTGTTTGCTACCGAGGGTAAAGAGGAACGTCCGGTGGGCGTGATGGCGCCCATTTTGGCGGCGGGGGATATTACCGGTTGCGTGTGTATTTTGTGCAACGAGCGGGGACAATTCCCCGGTGAGAGCGACGTGAAACTGGCGCAAGTGGCCGCCGCTTTTTTGGGCAGACAAATGGAAGAAGTATAGCCCTCTCTGTAAAGATGTTTATTGCCGACTTCGTCTTCCGCGGAGTCCGGAATACCCATAAAACAACGGCTTCGGATGTTTGAACTGCCCCAATTTGTGCTGTCCGCACAATTTGGGGCAGTTCAGTTTTCCGAAGCCGTTGTTTTTTTACAAACATAATTAGTCAAGAGGAACGGTATCTATACGTGCACGCACGTTTACGCTGCTGTCGGCACGCCGGGTCTCAAACCACCATACGGGGTGGCCGTCCTCCTCGGTAACGGCGCGAAACACCGTTAATGTTTCGCCCAGCGGTGCTTCCGCTACGTAGTGGATTTGTATACCGGTAACTCGCCGATTGTCGATATCCGGCAAAAAATCGCACAACATATCGGGATAGCGGGTGTTGTTCATATGATTGTTCACGTCCACGTCGCTATACCGCACCGTGCGCGTACCGGCTTGCTCCCATTCTATGGCGGGCAAGCGAAAACGCGTGGCTAGCGGCAACGGTTCGTCCTCCGCGTAATGCAGTTCTACCGTACCCACGCGGCACAGCGATTGCGTGTTTAAATCCAGCAACGCCCACACACTGGCACCTTCACCAACCAAAGTATCTTCACGGTACAGTTGATAATACCGCTCAAACGAGACACCGCGCGGTGGGTTATACGCCCATGTGCGAACCGTGAGACGGTCGTACGCACACAAGGGCGCATACAACTGCACGTTGATGCGGCTGAGCACAAACGAATAGCCTTGTGCGATAAGTTCGCGGTAGGTTGGTCCTTGGGCACGCATCTGTGCATCTGCCGTTTCCTGTAAATAGCGGCACAGAGCCGAGGGATGCACCTCGCCGTTGTGGCCGGTATCGTGCGAAAGAACGGGATACTCCTGCGTGTAATACATAGCGTACTCCTTATTGCAACTGTGCGAGGCTTTGCTCCAACAACGCCAATTTTTCTTGCAAGCGTTGCGCCTGTTCGCGGGCGGTTTGCACCACGTTGGCGGGGGCTTTGTCGGTAAATGCCGGATTCGCCAACCGCTGGTTAACACCGTCTAATTGCTTTCGCACGCCCTCTTTTTCCTTTTGCAGACGTGCCCGCTCCGCCGCTTTGTCCACCAAATCGTCCAGCGGGATTTTAATGGTAGCATCGGCGGTAACAATACTCACCGCGCCGGGGATATCAAACGTTTCGCCCACCTGCACTTCCGAAGCGGAGGCCAGCCGCTCCATAAACGGCAACCCTTTTTGGAACGTGGAAGCAAAGGCAGTTTCCACAAACACCTGTGCTTTGCGGGAGGGCGGGACGTTCATCTCACTGCGGCGGTTACGGATAGCACCAATGGCTTCCATAATGCGTTCCATCTCGCGTTCCTCTTCGGGGAAGGAGAGCGCGGCATCGTACACCGGCCAGGCGGTGGTCATTAGTGCCTCGCCGTTGTGCGGCAACGACTGCCAAATCTCTTCCGTAACGTACGGCATAAACGGATGCAACAACTGCAACATACCGCTCATCACATACACCAGCACCTGCCGCGCGGCACCCGCATTTGCACCTTGCAGACGCGTTTTGCACAGTTCAATGTACCAGTCGCAGAAATTGTCCCAAATAAAGTCGTACAATTTTTGCACGGCAATGCCCAGTTCAAATTTGTCCAAATTTTCCGTAACGGCTTGCACCAGCGTGTTAAAGCGGGAAACAATCCACTTATCTTCCAACGTTAGCGTAGCCGGCAAGGTCAGCGGCACATCGTGACCGTCAATGTTCATCAAAATAAACCGCGCGGCGTTCCACAACTTGTTGGCAAAGTTGCGGGATGCCTCCACCTTGTCCGTCATAAACCGCATATCGTTGCCGGGGCTGTTGCCGGTTGCCAGCATAAAGCGCAAGGCGTCAGCACCGTATTGGTCAATAATTTCCAGCGGGTCAATACCATTGCCCAACGATTTGGACATTTTGCGTCCCTGCGAGTCACGCACCAAACCGTGAATGAGCACCGTTTGGAACGGCGCTTTGTCGGTGTAGGCCAAGCCGGAGAAAATCATACGGCTTACCCAGAAACCAATAATATCGTACCCCGTCACCAAGGTGTTGGTTGGGTAGAAATACTTTAAATCCTCGCTTTCGGTATCCGGCCAGCCCATGGTGCTAAACGGCCACAGTGCCGAAGAAAACCACGTGTCCAGCGTGTCGGGGTCGCGCACCAACGCGTGGCTGCCGCAGTGCGGGCACACCGTCGGGTCGTCTTTGGTAACCACGGTGGCGCCGCAATCGTCGCAGTACCACGCGGGAATTTGGTGACCCCACCACAGTTGACGGGAAATGCACCAGTCACGCGTGCCGCGCATCCAGTTCATATAGTTTTTGGTAAAGCGTTCCGGCACAAAGCGAATTTCGCCTTTTTCCACCGCTTCAATCGCCGGGCCGGCCAACGGCTCCATTTTTACAAACCATTGCTTTGATACCATCGGTTCAATGGTGGAATGGCAACGGTAGCAAGTGCCCACATCGTGGCGGTGCTCCTCGGTTTCTTTTAAGAACCCGCCGGCTTCCAAGTCTGCCAAAATCGCACGGCGCGCCTCGTCGGTGGTCATACCCGCGTACTTTCCGCAGTCAAACACTTCCGGTTCGTCCGCGGCGACCTTGCCGGCGGCGCGCAGTTCGTCCGCCTGTGCCTTGTCCGCCGCACCGGTCATCAACCCGTCGTAGGTGAACACGCGAATAAGCGGCAAGTTGTGCCGACGTCCCACTTCAAAGTCGTTGGGGTCGTGCGCGGGGGTGATTTTCACCACACCGGTGCCCTTGGTCATATCGGCGTGTTCGTCGCACACAATCGGTATTTCGCGCCCGACCAACGGCAAAATGACGTGGCAACCGTGCAGGTGCGCGTAGCGCGGGTCGTCCGCGTTGATGGCTACGGCGGTGTCGCCCAACATTGTTTCCGGACGGGTGGTAGCCAGTTCCAACTGCTCACCGGTTTCTTTTACCGTGTACAGTAAATGCCAAAAATGACCGTTGCGTTCCTCGTACTCCACCTCCGCATCGGAAATGGAAGTCTGGCAGTGAGGACACCAGTTAACCATACGGTTGCCGCGGTAAATTAACCCCTGCTCAAACAGGCGCACAAACACCTCGCGCACGGCTTTGGAGCAGCCTTCATCCATCGTAAAACGCTCGCGTTCCCAGTCGCAACTGGAACCGAGTTTTTTAAGCTGGCTGACAATGCGGCTGCCGTATTGGTTTTTCCACGCCCAAGCACGCTCCAAAAAACCGTTGCGTCCCAGCATATCTTTGGTAAGCCCTTCCGCACGCATGGCTTCCACCACCTTTGCCTCGGTGGCAATGGAGGCGTGGTCGGTGCCGGGCAACCACAACGTGGCATAGCCCTGCATCCGCTTAAAGCGAATAAGAATATCCTGCAACGTATTATCCAACGCGTGACCCATGTGCAACTGGCCCGTGATATTCGGTGGGGGAATGACAATGGTATACGGTGTTTTATCGGGGTCGGGTTCGGCGTGGAACCAACCGCCGTCCAGCCAAAATTGGTAGATACGGTCTTCCACTTCCCGCGGTTCATAAGTTTTTGCCAATTCTTTTTTGTTCAACATACGGTACCCTCCGGCATTTAGACAATATAGAGTATAGTATATCACCATTTTTGCAAATGCACAAGTACCCAAAACCACAAAAATGCGTATCAAGGTGGGCAAGTGTTTCCCCATAAACCAAAAATGAACATACTATAACCGAGCCGCTGCAAAAAAATGTGCAGGAATTTGTTTTTTTTATTGCAAAATTGTCAATGCTGTATTACAATAATACTGTTATGTAACTCGCAATTTCTGTTTAGGAAAGGGTCTTGAATATGCAACAAAAAGAACGCAGAGTAGGCACGGTTTCCCGCGGTATTCGTTGCCCCATCATTCGTGAGGGCGATGATTTGGCGGTCATTGTCTCCAACAGTGTGTTGGAGGCGGCTGAAATGGAGGGGTTTGAACTCCGCGACCGCGATGTGATTGCCATGACGGAATCCATTGTCGCCCGTGCACAGGGTAACTATGCCACGGTGGATGACATTGCGGCGGATGTAAAAGCCAAGTTGGGTGGGGACACCATTGGTGTCATTTTCCCCATTTTATCGCGCAATCGTTTTGCCATTTGCTTGCGCGGCATTGCCAAGGCGGCCAAGAAAATTGTGTTAATGCTGGGCTATCCCTCGGACGAAGTGGGCAACACGTTGGTACCGTTGGATAAAATTGAAGATGCGGGTGTGAATCCGTATTCCGATGTATTGTCCTTGGAACGGTATCGGGAATTGTTCGGCGAAAACAAGCACGAATTTACCGGCGTGGATTACGTGGAATATTACGGCAACCTCATTCGCGAGTGCGGGGCAGAGGTAGAGATTATTTTTGCCAACCACGCCAAGACCATTTTGGACTACGCCGATTGTGTATTGACTTGTGACATTCACACCCGCGCACGCACCAAACGCATTTTGAGGGAAGCGGGTGCCAAGGCGGTGTTGGGGTTGGACGATGTTCTCAACGCACCGGTCACGGGCGGCTACAATGAGCGGTACGGTTTGTTGGGTTCCAACAAGTCTACGGAGGACAAGGTCAAATTGTTCCCGCGTGAATGTAAGCAACTGGTGTTGGATGTTCAACAGCGCATAGCCGATGCCACCGGCAAACACGTGGAAGTTATGGTATACGGCGATGGTGCGTTTAAAGACCCGCAGGGCAAAATTTGGGAACTGGCAGACCCGGTGGTGTCTCCCGCGTTTACCGAGGGTCTTATTGGTACCCCCAATGAACTGAAACTGAAATATCTTGCCGACAACGATTTCAAAGACTTGTCGGGCGATGCCTTAAAAGAAGCCATTTCCAACAGCATCAAAGCCAAAGACGGCAGCAGTCTGGTTGGTAATATGGCAGCACAGGGCACCACGCCCCGTCAGTTAACGGACCTTATCGGCTCGTTGTGCGATTTAACTTCCGGTTCGGGCGATAAAGGCACGCCGGTTGTGCTGGTACAAGGCTATTTTGATAACTATACCAACTAAAAACGGAGAGGAATTGTATGGACTGCAATGTAAGACCCGAAACAATGGAACGCATCACTACCAAAGCACTTGCCAACGCGTTTATTGACGAGCAAGTGGAGCAAATCCGCGCACAGGTGGGCGACAAAAAGGTACTGCTGGCACTGTCCGGCGGTGTGGATTCGTCTGTTGTGGCGGCTTTGTTAATCAAAGCCATCGGCAAGCAACTGGTGTGCGTGCACGTTAACCACGGCTTAATGCGCAAGGGCGAAAGCGAGCAAGTGATTGAGGTGTTCGGCAAAGCGCTGGATGCGAATTTGATTTATGTGGACGCGACCGACCGCTTTCTTGGTTTACTGGCGGGTGTCAGCGAACCGGAAAAGAAACGCAAAATTATTGGCGGCGAATTCATTAAGGTGTTTGACGAAGAGGCCTCCAAACTGCAAGGCATTGCGTTTTTGGCGCAAGGGACGATTTATCCCGACATTTTGGAGAGCGACGGCGTGAAAGCGCACCACAACGTGGGCGGTTTGCCGGAGGATATGCAGTTTGAACTGGTAGAGCCGGTAAAACTGTTGTACAAAGACGAAGTCCGCGTGGTCGGCGAGGCACTGGGCTTGCCGCACGGTATGGTGTACCGTCAGCCGTTCCCCGGCCCCGGCTTGGGTGTGCGTTGCCTGGGTGCCATCACGCGCGACCGCTTGCACGCCCTGCGTGAGGCGGATGCCATTCTGCGGGAAGAGTTTGACAACAGCGGCTTGGCGGAAAAGGTGTGGCAGTATTTCATTGCCGTTCCGGATATGAAGAGTGTGGGCGTGAAAGACGGCAAACGCTATGAAGGTTGGAGCGCCATTATTCGCGCCGTCAACACCGTGGATGCTATGTCCGCTACCATTGAGGAAATTCCGTACGCACTGTTGCACCGCATCACCGCGCGCATCACCAGCGAGGTGGACGGCATTAACCGCGTGTTAATGGATTTGACCCCAAAACCGATTGGAACCATCGAGTGGGAATAATACCAAAAACGCTGGAAACCCGCATAAACACTGGGCTTTTGAGGTTTGAAAAAGCCTCGTGACAACGTTTTGACAACAATTTCAGATTATTTATAAATAAAGAGCTAACAGATTTTTGTTACAAAGTCTGTTAGCTCTTTTTGTTTTTATCAAATTAAACAATTAGTTTTTTATTTAGGTAACCTTCCTCACAGATCCGTTTGTACCAGCCATATCGATCAAATTTGTTTTGGAACTGTAGTGCATCCATAAAATCTATTCCCATAATCAACACGAGCATTCGTACAGCGTGTAAAAAACTTTCAAAGCCTTCATATGTGGGATTATCAGATAGTTCTCTGATTGTTGATCTTGAAACAATAGGATTTACATCGTACATTTGCGGATTGCTAAAACTTTTCACGATATTAATGTTATTTTCCATTACACGATTTTGCCCGGCAATCGAGCCGCCAACCTTATTCCAAGGAGGAAAGTGACCGTTAGCTCTTCTGTATGCTTCGATCAAAATACCTTCTACTCGTTTTATATCATTTATACCTTGCTCATTCATATAGTTTTGGATCGGTGAATTATGTTCCTTAGCCAACTTTTCATACAAATCTTTGTTTCTGTGTACGAGAGGCTGTGATAAGGGAGACTGCACAAAAATTGTATATCCAAGTTTTTCGTGGGTTTCAAAGTATTCCTGTATCTGTTGAAATTTGCAACCTTCTTCTTGCATTGTGAGCAAGCCGTTGTGTTGACGGAAGCGTTCGTATAAATCACTTGCTAACCCAATGTATAAAACCTCGTGGGTGTTGTAATCCCAAAAAGAATAGATCCCTGCCGATGCCCATCCATAGTGATCTTTAGGACAGCATAAATCGTCTATTGCAGCAGCTAATTCTTCTGTTTCAGCTTTTGTGTAGGCATCGAGTATTACTGTACCAAACATTTATATGTTTTCCTTCCTATTACTTATGCTCTTCACGTAGGGCATCAAGAGAATCTCTTGTGCGCTGTACCTCTACTTCGGGATATGTATAACGCCAACGGTCATATTCCTCTTTGCTGATTTCGCCGTTACGATACTTCTCCGCTTCTTCCTGCCAAGAGGTAAAACGCTCAAGCAGAGAAATGTAAGATGTTCCTCTGTTTTTATCAAGACGGATACAAATCTCATCATCGAGCTTGTCAATCTTCAAGCCGTAAATGTCTTCTAATGCGAAGAGGGTATGCATAAAACCAAGATCTGTATCAATATCAGGAACATTCAATGCCAAAGTAGAAACGCCCAAAGCATCCGCAAGTGCTTCGGTTAAATCTGATTTGGGTGTTCTTGTACCGGACTCATATTGAGCCAAGCGGATGTCGGCAGTTTTCTCCGGAAAACCGACTTTTACACCAAGAAACTTTTGTGTCATACCTTTTAGGTTACGAAAAAA
>JAZOLU010000008.1:0-82967 GCA_045653425.1 Acutalibacteraceae bacterium
CAGGGTATTGACCCTGAATATAGTTGGTGTCGATGGCGGTGAGGGTACACCCGTTCCCATCCCGAACACGGCAGTTAAGCTCACTTGCGCTGACAATACTTGGCTGGCAGCGGCCCGGGAAGATAGGTAGACGCCAACACATTCAAAAAGCACTCAACCAGATTGGTTGGGTGCTTTTTCTTGTCGTTTTGTGAACATGTTTGTTATGGAGAGCGTCGTTTTCTCTGTGCTTGTTTTACGTGAACAAACGGACAAGGGCGGTGAACAGGATACACGCCGTCATAGCCAGTGCAGTGGGAAGCGCAAAGGCAAACGCCGTCCATTTGATGCTACCCGTCTCTTTATGAATGGTGAGTAACGTGGTGGAACACGGCCAATGTAACAGAGAAAACAACATCGTGCTAACCGCCGTAGCCCACGTCCAGCCGTTATCTATAAACAGTTGCTTCATTTCCCAGAGTGTTGTGGTTTCAGTCAGTGTCCCTTGCGAGAGATATACCATAACGACAATGGGGAGGACAATTTCATTCGCAGGAAACCCCAAAATAAAGGCGATGAGAATAGCACCGTCCAACCCCATTAGATGACCGAGTGGGTCCAGCGCGGCGGCACAGTGGTTTAACAACGAGGCGCCGCCTACGGTGAGATTGGCCAACAACCACAACAGCAATCCGGCGGGAGCGGCTACTGCCGTGGCACGCCCCAGTACAAACAATGTGCGGTCAAACAACGAGCGCACAATGACACGTCCGATTTGCGGGCGGCGGTACGGCGGCAACTCCAATGTGAACGAAGACGGGATACCACGTAGTACCGTGGCGGAGAGTAAGCGTGTAACAATAAACGTGGTGCCTACCCCTAACACAATTACCATAGTGAGTAGCAGTGCCGACAATACCGAACTACCAAATCCACCGCTGCTACCGACAAAAAAGAGCGTGAGTAGCGTGATGAGTGTGGGAAACCGCCCGTTGCACGGGACAAAATTATTGGTGAGAATCGCCAGTAGTCGCTCACGCGGGGAATCGATAATGCGGCAGCCCACCACACCGGCGGCGTTGCAACCGAACCCCATACACATGGTTAACGCCTGCTTGCCGCACGCGTGACAACGCTGTAATGGGCGGTCAAGATTGTAGGCAATACGCGGCAGATATCCCACGTCTTCCAATAACGTGAACAACGGAAAAAACAAGGCCATTGGTGGCAACATCACCGAAACGACCCACGCCAGTACGCGGTAAGCACCCGACACCACGGCGCCGTGCAGCCAATCCGGCGCACCCAGCAGGCGGAATAGGTCGGTTAACCGGTCTTGCACCCAAAACAGGGCATCTCCCAACAGTTGAGAGGGGTAGTTGGCACCGGTGATGGTCAGCCAAAAAACACCGGCGAGCAGTAACAACATCAGCGGATAGCCCAGCCATTTTCCGGTGAGTAGGCGGTCAATACGGCGGTCGGTGGCGGCGTAGGTTGCCTTTTCATAGTGTACCGCCATATGGGCGATACGTTCCGCTTCGCGCATCAACGTGCCCACCACGTGGTCTTTTAGAGTATCCACATCAATGCCCGCCGTTGCTAACTCTTGTTGTGCTTCATATAGCACTTCTGCTACGGCAGGGTTATCCTCCACCGTAAATCCGTGAACGGACGATAGGGTGTTCAGTAGAGTAACATCCTGTTCCAACAGACGAAGTGCCAACCAACGGCTATTGGGTGCCGCCGGACAACAATCGCGCAATGTTGGTTCCAATCGTGCCACGGCACTTTCGATTGCTACCGAATAATGAAGAGAGGGTGACAGTGCCGGTGGGTTATCTATTAACGCATCCAATGCTTGTAACAATCGGCGGAGGCTATCTTTTTTGTGCGCTACCGTACTGACCACCGGCACCCCCAGTTGCGCCGATAAACGATGGGTATCGATATGGATGCCTTTTCGCCCCGCCTCATCCATTAAGTTTAGGCATACCAATACGCGGTTGGTAATTTCCTTGGTTTGCAAAACCAAATTCAAATTTCGTTCCAAACACGTGGCATCGCATACCACAATTACCGCATCGGGGTGGCTAAAACACAAAAAATCGCGGGCAACTTCCTCTTCGGCAGAATGTGCCATAAGTGAATATGTGCCGGGAATATCCACCAGCAGATAATCGTGAAGTGCCGAGCGGCATACGCCGCGGGCATTGGTAACCGTTTTCCCCGGCCAGTTACCGGTGTGCTGATTCATACCGGTAAGCCCGTTAAATACGGTGCTTTTTCCCACGTTGGGGTTACCGGCCAAGGCAACAATGCGTTGAGTGGGTGTGTTGCGTTCCAGTGAAAGTCCTCCGTCAATTGCCCCGCGTCCGGAAGCAGTGCCCGTTAGTCCCATACCGTTTCCTCCCGTTCCACGCGAATGTTGCGGCTGTCCTGTGCGCGAATGGCAATCACCGCACCGCGAATAAGATACGCAGACGGGTCGCCGCCGGGACTGCGCCCTACACATTCTACGGTGGTGTTTTCTAACAATCCGATATCCAAAAAACGGCGGCGCATAGCGCCGGTTGTATGTATTTGCGCAACCCGTCCTCGCTGGCCGGGGGCGAGTTCATGCAAGCCGATTAAGGGCATCATCGCCTCGGACACCTCTTTTCGTTGGAGTTCTCTATCTTTATTTTATGCGGTGGAACCGAGATGGTGAGAGGTTAGAATGTTGCTTGACGGAGGGGGCAAAATGGTGTAAAATAAGAACATTATAAGGATAGGGGGAGACAAGTTATGCCGCCCAGAAAACACGAAAGGATACGTCGCCGCAAGAAAAATTTGCGGCGGCTGTTGGTCTTGGTTATTCTTGTTTCGATTATAGCATTGTTGGTAGT
This sequence comes from Acutalibacteraceae bacterium, assembly GCA_045653425.1. GTDB lineage: Bacteria > Bacillota > Clostridia > Oscillospirales > Acutalibacteraceae > RGIG3009. Next base: position 2,865 of record JAZOLU010000008.1, read on the forward strand.
GGGCGTGGTCGCGGCTATCGGTGCGCTGCGTAACGCGATAGGGGGCGGTGCTTCTGCCACCACAACCACCACCGGCCCGCGTGAACCTAAGGTAACTGCTACGGCTACCGTGGGCAATTCCGGCGATATTCTCATTCACACGCCGGTGCTTCGCTCGGCCAAAGTTTCCAGCGGAGTGTATGATTTTGCGCCGATGTTTCAGTATATGACACCGTATGTTAAGGCAATGGATTACGCCGCTATTAATATGGAATTCGGCATTGGCAAGGGTGAGAGCGACTATTATCAACCGGAAATGTTGTTCCGCGTGCCCACCTCGTTGGTAGACACTGTCATCGATACCGGTTATACACTGGGTTTGTGCGCCAACAACCACGTTAGCAACGGCAGCAGTTTATCGTTTACGGCGAACACCTATGTCGAAAGGCAGTGGGATTTTATTGGATTGCGTGCCTCAAAAACAGACAAGCGGTATTTGGTAAAAGATGTTAACGGCATTAAATTGGGTTTTGTGAACTATACTTATGGTGCGGCAACGTCTACCACCACGTTGGTCAACTATTTTTCCACCGCCAATTTGGAGGCCTTTTACAACGATATGCAGCAGCAAATGGCGGATATGAAAGCAGACGGTGCCGAGGCCATTGTGCTGTATATTCACTGGGGTAACGAATACGCGCTCACCCCCAACACCTACCAAACCACCATAGCCAACAAACTGTGCGAAATGGGTGTGGACGTGATTGTTGGCGGGCATCCGCACAAAATTCAACCGTTGGAACTCATTACCGCCGAAAACGGAAACCGCACGGTGTGCTTGTATTCTATGGGCAATTTCCTGTCTAACCAGACTATTGAGGCAATGTACGGCGGCAGTTCCAAAACGTCTTCCGGCAACGATTGGCAGTTGGGTGGCAAATGCAACTACCGCGATGTTAAGAGCCGTTACAATGACCCCAACTACGGCAAACACGAAAAGGATTGTAACGACAACGGCCATACCGAAGATGGGTTGTTGTTTGAATACACATTCTCGCGCTATGAGGACGGCACGGTGATGCTCAGCAGCGTGGACGTGTTGCCCACTTGGTGTTATGTAAAAAATAAAACGTACACCGTTATTCCGTTGGACAAGCAAGCCGACTGGCAGCAGGATTTTGGTGTGGCCGCCGAGGATATTGTGTTTGCGGAGCGGTCCTACGAGCGCACCATGGCGTTGGTAGGAGACGGTATTACGCAAATTAACGCGTTGTGTGAGCAGAACATTAACCAATTTGTGGAAGAGTTTAAGCAGGCGCAGTTGCCTGCCACCACTGCCGCAACAACCAAGTAAGAGGAGAACGGTATGAGTTTGCGCACGGTAAACCGTATGTTATCCATGTTATCCCGCACGTATGACCCTAAAAAAAGCACGGTGCCGTTGGTATTCAATGCACCGCAAAAGCCGCCGTGCCACCGTATTACGGTGGCACGGCCGTTTGTGCGTGTTGCGCCGGAGGAACAGGGCGTTTCTTCCGATACCGTTGCCGAATTTTTGCGTGCATTGCGGGACGACCGCACGCTGAATATGCACAGTGTATTGGTGTTGCGCGGCGGTCAAATGATTGCGCAAGCAACTTTTGGCGAGCAGGATGCCGGATTGTGGAAAATGACATTTTCCGCCTGCAAAAGCATTATTTCGCTGGCAGTAGGAATGTTGGTGGATGAAGGGAAACTCGCGTTGAGCGACCACGTGGTGGAGTTCTTTCCCGACAAAACCACACCCGTTTCGCGGCTAAAATACAAGGAATTAACGGTGGAGCACTTGCTCACAATGACCAGCGGTGCCGCCTTTAATGAGGCGGGTGCCGTAACAGAAACCGATTGGGTTCGCGCTTTTTTTGCCGCCGCGCCTACCACCAAACCGGGGCAGACGTTCAATTATAATAGCTTAAATTCTTATTTACTGGCGGCGCTCATACAGCGAGTGAGCGGGCAAACCGTGTGCGAATTTTTAACGTCGCGCTTGTTTGCGCCGCTGGGCATTACGGAATATTTTTGGGAGACCTGCCCGGAAGGCATTGAAAAAGGCGGCTGGGGCTTGTATATGGGTGCCGAGGATTTGGCCAAAATTGGGCAATTGGTGTTGCAACAAGGCGTGTGGAACGGACAGCGTTTGATATCCGCAGAATGGTTAATCGCCGCTACCGTCTGCCACGCAGTGGCACCGCATAGTTACGGCAATTTTAATTACGGGTATCAAATCTGGTGTGGGCGAGAGCAACCCTGTTTTTTGTTTAATGGAATGATGGGGCAAAACGTATTGGGTTTTCCGCATAACGGCGTGCTGCTGGTAACCCACGCCGGCAACGACGAACTGTTCCAGCAAAGCCGTTATTTTGAACTGGCAGAGCGGTATTTCGGCGGGAAATTCCCTGCCGTGTTGCCGCGCAATCCGGCGGCCGAACAACATTTGGCACAAACGGTGGCTGCTCTGTGTTCCGGCACATCGGCTGCACCGAACGAGCCGTGGTGGCGGCGGTTGTTTGCGCCCAAGCGTGAGCCGCTCCCCCCACTTTGTCGGCAGTTAAACGGGGTAACTTTGGCGGCGGACGAAACGGACGCCGCTTCGGTGGGATTACTGCCGATGATGATGCAGACAACCCAAAACAACTATGCTTCAGGTTTAAGCCGCATTGCTTTTGCGGTGGAAAAGGATACGTTGGTGATGACATACACCGAACGGGAAGATACGCATCGAGTGGATATCGGGTTTGGCACGGCGTGCGACGGAGAAGTGTATTTCCGCGGTGAGCCATACCGTATTCGTACGTTGGGGCGCGTGGCGACCAACGAGGATGGTGTGGATGTGCTGGTGGTGACGATTGATTTTGTGGAAACGCCATCCACTCGTCAACTGCGGTTCTATTTTGAGGAGGACGGGGTGCGCTTACGGCAAACGGAGCACCCCGGCGAGCCGCTTTTGGCGTTGTTCCGTAGTGAGCTGCGCCGCTCGTTGGAAAAGCAACCGCTGGTGGGCGCGGCGGTGGAAAAATTGGATGAGGATTATTTAATTTACCGAACCCGCCGTATTTGGGCACCGGAAGTACAGTTGCAACCGGAGAAATAAGAAACGCGCGGCTGATGTCATTTTATCGTTAAAAAAAGCACCAAGTTAAAACTTGGTGCTTTTTTTGTGGCTGCGGAACTAGGAATCGAACCTAGACAAACAGATTCAGAGACTGTCGTGCTACCTTTACACAATTCCGCAATGGTGTAAACCGTGTTATATTATACCCAATTTTTCACATTTGTCAAGGGGAAATGCGGAAAAAGTGACATTGGTGGTTAGATTTTATTTGTCATCGTGTATGCGGGGTTTGTATGGTGTTGCATTATCTTACAAGCAGAGATAATGCCGGAGGCACCAGTCCTCCGGCATTATCCTGGACGAAACGCTGAAAATTACTTCAAGCTGTTTTCGTACTGCTCAACCATCTTTTTGACCATCTGGCCGCCGATAGAACCGGCCTGCTTGGAGGTCAAGTCACCGTTGTAACCCTGTTTCAGAGTCACGCCAACCTCGTTCGCCGCTTCCATCTTGAAACGGTTGAGACCTTCGCGAGCCTCGGGAACCATGCTGTTTTTGCTGGACATACGATACACTCCTCAAAACTGATTTTGGCTTTTGCCTATATTTGAATCTTGCGTTTGCAGTAGTAGTGTATGTCCGTTATCGCGAATTATATGTGACAATTTATGCAAGCATTTCGTTTTTTTACCAGCTAAATCGCACTTAATAATGGTCAAGTGGTTGCTTTTTGTTCCAAATATTCCTCCAAGGCCAACCCTGAGCGATTGATGTCTTTTGCGGTGTTAATACCAACAAAACGCCAATGCCAGGATTCATACATAATACCCGTGACGGCGGTCTTATCGGCGGGATAACGCAAAATAAATCCGTAATTTTCCGCATTGGCTTTTAGCCAACGAAATGCATCGGTGCTTTCAAATCTCGATGAAGCAGTGTTAAAATCAATGGCCAGTCCCGTTTGATGTTCGCTGGTGCCGGGGCGAGCAACAGCGCTTGCCGCCACCGTCTCCGCCTGTTCCGCGGGGGTACCTGCGTTGATAACTCGTTGCACCTTATTGTTAAACAGATTTTTTTGGGTCGCGTACGAGCGATAGGGGGAACGAACATATAATTTTACCCCGTCCGCATGCGCCGCCTCCACCATAGCAATCACATAGGGATAGATGCCACCGTCAATCTGTTTAAGACTACCGTTCAAATATTTGTTGGGAATGGTTACCAGTGCCTTGGTGTTATCGTAATCTGCGGGGAGCGGATGCTCCGCATTGACCAACAGCAACCGCGAATAGGAAGGGTCCAGCGAAACGGATGCCTGCGTAGGTGCAGGGAATACATTGAGAATGGTCGTTGTCGTGGTGGCCGCGGCCATAACGGCGGTTGTCGTAACTGTTGTGACAGTGGTCGGTGCGGTTGAGGTTGTCATTGTGACAGGTTCTTGCCCACAACCCGCCAAGACCACACACAAAGCCGCAATCAAAAATTGCGCAAGAAGCCGTTTCATTGTTATCGCTCACCCTCTTTTTAATCTGTTCCCATCATAACACACCAAAGGACAGAAAACAACAAAATTCGCCAAAAACAAAAAGCATCGCCTATTTGGGCGGTGCTTTCAGTCGGTTCGAGGGTGTCGGTTTCGGCTATAAATCGTCGGCGTCTTGCTCCGGCGTTTCGTAGTTTTGTGCCGTACCGGTGTAACTGCCCAATACGTCGGACACAATATCACCGCGCCCTTGATTGGGCAATGTATGGGCACTGTTTTCTGCCGTGTTTTCCATTTTAACGCGAATACGACGATGCGGTTTCTTTTGCATAGTTGCCACACTCCCTATTTTGGTGTTAGGGTTAGTATGGCATTATTCCTCCACAATATACGCTTTTACCTGTTCCAAAATGCGAGTGCCGAGTGTTACCGTCATTCGCAACCCGTCTGCTACGTATTCCTCCGATTCCACCGCGCCCTCACGTCGGCAAACACCCGCCAAAGCACCTTTGTCAAAGGGAAGAAGCAAGTGAACCCGCCGTCGGTCCGGCGGCAGAGCACGGGCGATTTGCTCCAACAAACGGTCAATTCCCGCGCCCGTGGCGGCACTGATACACAGCACCGTACCGTTTTGCGGTTCCACGGGAGGAAGTTCATAAGGACGGTCACATTTATTAAACACGGTGAGTATCGGTCGGTCGCCGCAACCCAGTTGTGTTAACAATTCGCGCGTTACGGCTAAATGTTCCGCGGCATCCGGGCTGGAGATGTCACACAAATTCAGCAGAACATCCGCCCCGGCGGCCTCGCCCAGCGTGGAGCGAAAAGCGTTTACCAAATGATGAGGCAAACGGCGGAGCAAGCCGACCGTGTCAATTAGCAATACCGTGCGGCCATCCGGCAATTTCAGCGCGCGGGCGGTGGTATCCAGTGTGGCAAACAATTTGTCCTCGGCCAGCACACCGGCATCCGTCAATCGGTTCATCAGCGTGGATTTTCCCGCGTTGGTGTAACCCACGATTGCCACCGTTTGAACGTTGTCTTTGCGGCGGCGTTCACGGCGCAACAAGCGTTGCTGTTCCACAGCGGCCAACTGCTGGCGTAGAGCTTGAATACGCCGACGAATGTGCCGTCGGTCGCTTTCCAATTTGGTTTCGCCGGGGCCGCGTGTGCCGATACCGCCGCCCAGCCGCGATAGTGCCACGCCTTGCCCCGCCAGCCGCGGTAAGAGGTATTGCAATTGTGCCAATTCCACCTGCAAGCGTCCTTCGGCAGAACGCGCACGCGCGGCGAAAATATCCAAAATCAGCATGGTGCGGTCCACCACGCGGCAGGGGAGTCGGTCCTCCAAATTGCGTTGTTGTGTGGCGGTGAGTTCGCGGTCAAAAATGACCAAGTCCGCCTCGGCGTTTTCCGCCAGCAGGGCCAGTTCCTCCAATCGACCACCGCCCAAGCAGGTGGCCTTATCGGGCGATTCGCGCTTTTGTACCATTCTCCCCAGCACTTGCGCACCGGCGGTAGCCGCTAAATCTTCCAATTCATCCAGCGAAACTTCCACGTCAAATTCGCCGGTGTCTATGGATACCAAAAAAGCGGTTTCCGGTTTAGTATCCGACGTTTCCACGGATAATTGTTCGGTCATATATACTCACCTCCCGGGCGATTGTTTTACTCAGTATATCAAATGTTGGCGGCGATTGTCCATAGTGTGCGCGAAAAAGCAAAAAAATTTCTTAACAGATTTGCAATTTCCTGTTCCCTTGTGTCGAAAAGTGTGGTACAATGGTGTTGAACTATTTTGCAAAGAGGGATGGGGAACAGTATGTCACAAGAAATTAGCAGTGAAAAAATCTTTACAATGCCGAATCAGGTTGCGCCGCTCAGCATTATTGCGCAACCCGGTACCGACGAATTGGCGGGCAAGATTAACTATTATCTTACCGAATGGGCCAAAAAAGCCGGCGTCCCGCAAGACACGTTTTTGGTAGAGGCGGAATGCCCGCGTTTTTCCTCCGGCGATGGTAAAGGTCTCATTAAATCCAGTGTGCGCGGTGACGATTTGTTTATTTTGGTGGACGTTGGCAACTACAACGTGAAATACAATATTTTTGGTGAGCAAAACTGTATGTCGCCGGACGACCATTTTCAAGATTTAAAGCGTATTATCCAGGCGGCGGGCGGTAAAGCGCATCGCATTAACGTTATTATGCCCATCCTTTTCGGCGGCAGACAACACCGTCGCAACTACCGCGAATCGCTGGACTGCGCCGTGGCGTTGCAGGAATTGGAGCGTATGGGTGTTGCTAACATCATCACGTTTGACGCACACGATGCCCGCGTGCAAAATGCGGTGCCGCTTATGGGTTTTGATAACATTATCCCCGCATACCAAACTCTAAAAGCGTTGTTCCGTCGCTATCCCGATATGGTGGCTGACCGCGACCATTTAATGATTGTCAGCCCCGACGAAGGCGCGATGAATCGCAATATGTTCTATGCTTCCACGTTGGGTGTGGATTTGGGTATGTTCTATAAACGCCGTGACTACGCGCACGTGGTTAACGGGCGCAACCCCATTGTGGCGCACGAATACTTGGGCAACTCGGTGGAAGGCAAGGATATCTTTATTGCAGACGATATTATTTCCTCCGGTGAATCCATGCTGGATATTGCGTATGAGCTTAAAAAGAGAAAGGCAAACCGCATTTTCTGCTATGCGACCTACGCCATTTTCACCAACGGGTTGGACAAGTTCGACCAAGCTTACAAAGACGGCATCATTGCCGGTGTGCTGGGCACCAATTTGACCTACCGTTCGGAAGTGCTGAAACAACGCGAATGGTTCTGCGAAGTGGACGTTTCTAAGTATATTGCTTACTTTATTGCCTCGCTCAACCACGATATGTCGGTCACTCGCTTGATTGATTCTCACGAAAAAATTAAAAAGTTGCTTGCGGCTCGGTAAAAGTATAAAACGGCACCGCCCCGATGGATAAAATTCCGTTGGGGCGGTGCTTTGTGTTATCGCAAAACGGCATGAATGGATTGGTATATTTTCCGCAAACTTTTGCATACAGTGGTAGCATACAGGGGGGATTGGCTATGAATTGGGTAAAACGAGGGCTGACAGTGCTGCTGGTAACGGCGGTGCTGGGGTCGAGTATGCCGGCGAATGCCGCTACGTGGATAACCGATACCGAAGCAGGCGAAAGTGTTCAGGAGTTTTTAACACTGGAAACACCCAAGATATTGGACGACGCGCTACCGGTGGCCGCCACGCCGGCGGCGTTGGAGGTGGGGGGCAAATCGGCTATACTGATGGATATTGCCTCTGGCACGGTGATGTACGAAAAAAATGCGCATGAGAAACTGCCCATTGCCTCGGTTACCAAGGTGATGACCTTGCTGCTGGTAATGGAGGCACTTGACCAGGGGCACATTACTTTGGAGGAACCGGTGACTTGTTCTCCGGAAGCGGCATCGATGGGCGGTTCGCAGATTTGGTTGGAACCGGGCGAGATTATGTCGGTGCACGATTTGGTGAAAGCGGCGGCGGTGGTATCGGCCAACGATGCGTGCGCCGCGCTGGCAGAGCATTTGTGCGGCTCTATTGAAGGGTTTGTAGAACGGATGAACATTCGTGCCGCAGAACTGGGAATGAACGACACGCAGTTTTTGGATTGCAGTGGTTTGAACGACGAAGCTCATTCCAGCGCGTATGACGTGGCACTGATGTCGTGCGAGTTGATGAAGTATCCGCTGATTAAACAATACACCACCATTTGGATGGATACCTTGCGCAATGGGGAATCGCAACTGGTGAACACCAACAAACTGGTGCGCTTTTACCAGGGTATTACCGGTTTGAAAACCGGCACCACCTCCACGGCGGGGCACAATTTATCTGCCACCGCCGAGCGCAACGGTATGGGGTTAGCGGCGGTGATTTTGGGATGCAGTACCACCGATGAACGTTTTGGCGGAGCGCGGCGAATGTTGGATTACGGTTTTGCGCATTACAGTTTGTACATGCCGCAGATTGACCCGTCTTCACTAACGCCCATTCCTGTGTTGCGCGGAGTAGAGACGCAGGTGGAAACAGCGGTTGGTGAGTTGTCGCCGATGTTGCTGAAAAAAGGAGAAGAAAAACAAATGACCTGTACGGTGAAATTGGCGGATGATGTGGAAGCACCGGTTGAGGAGGGGCAGATTGTTGGTCGGGTAACGGTAATGAAAAACGGCGAGGAGTGTGCGACGTATCCCGTGTATGCCAAAACGGCGGTGGCACGGCTGGGTTTTGGCGAGTCGCTAAAACGGCTGTTTCGGGCATTGTGTGTGTAATCGCGGCTAAAACTTCGCCTTTCGTGAAAATTCTGCAAAATATTTGTGAAAAATACAAAAGTATCGGTTGCAATTATGCGTGAGATATAGTAAAATAAAACCAAGAAAATAGCACGAAAGCAGAGGAAGATATATGGCCGTTACATTGGACACACGGTATTTGGATGGGTTTGTTCGCAAGCACGAGTTGGCGGGAATGCAGGAACAGGTTAACGCCGCCCACGAAATGCTGCACAACGGTACCGGTTTGGGAAATGATTTTTTGGGTTGGCTCACTTTGCCGACGGATTACGATAAAGAGGAATTTGCCCGCATTCAGGCGGCGGCTCAGCGTATTCAAAGTGATACGGATGTGTTCATTGCCATTGGCATCGGCGGTTCCTATTTGGGTGCTCGCGCCGTTATTGAATTCCTGAAATCACCTTTATATAATACACTGGGCAAAAACACGCCGGACGTGTATTTTGCCGGCAACAATATCAGCGATTCTGCGCTTACCGAGTTGCTCGCTTTGTGTAAGGGCAAACGCGTTTCCATTAACGTAATTTCCAAATCCGGTACCACCACGGAGCCGGCCATTGCGTTCCGTGTGTTCCGCAAATATTTGGAGCAAACCGTGGGTGTTGAGGAAGCGCGCCGTCGCATTTATGTGACAACGGATAAGGCCCGCGGTACACTCAAGGGCTTGGCAGACCGTGAAGGGTATGAAACCTTTGTGGTACCGGACAACGTGGGCGGTCGGTTTTCGGTGCTTACGGCGGTGGGGTTATTGCCCATTGCGGTGGCGGGGTGCGACATTGCCGCGTTAATGGCGGGTGCCGCCGAAGCGCAGACCGCCTTGGCCGACCCGTCGTTGGAAACGAATGACTGTTACCGCTATGCGGCGTTGCGTAACATTTTGTTGCGGAAAGGCCGTAGCGTAGAGTTGATGGTGAGCTACGAGCCGCGTTATGCACTGATGGCGGAATGGTGGAAACAACTGTACGGCGAAAGCGAAGGGAAAGACGGGAAAGGTTTGTTCCCGGCTTCGGTGATATTCTCCACGGATTTGCACTCGCTGGGTCAGTTTGTGCAGGACGGCGCGAACATTTTGACGGAAACGGTGGTATTAATTGACAAATCACCGGTGGAAGTCACGGTGGAGGAAGACCCTGAAAATATTGACGGTTTGAATTTCTTAACGGGCTGTACAATGGCGGAAATCAACCGCAAGGCGTTTGAGGGTACCGTGCTTGCACACACTGACGGCGGCACACCGAATATGGTGGTACACGTTCCCTCTGTGTGCGAAAAGGAATTGGGATATTTACTGTATTTCTTTGAAAAAGCGTGCGCCATTTCCGGATATTTACTGGGTGTTAACCCGTTTGACCAACCCGGTGTGGAGGCGTACAAAAAGAATATGTTTGCTTTGCTGGGCAAGCCCGGCTATGAGCAGGAAAAAGCGGCGTTGGAACGTCGCTTGGGACGGTAAAGTGGCAGTTGCCGCCGCACGGCGGTGAATATAGACTGGGAGGAATGAAAATGATTACATTGATTCTCGGGAAAAAGGGCTCGGGTAAAACAAAGCGGTTACTCGATATGTGCAACGAAGCGGTTGTGCAGTCCAAAGGCAACGTCGTGTTTATTGAAAAGGACACGACCTTGACGTATAACCTGAGTCATAAGGTGCGTTTGGTTGCGGCGGATGAATACGCCGTCCGCGGTTTTGATAGCTTTTACGGCTACATTGCCGGTATGTGTGCCGGCAACTACGACATTACCGATATTTTTGTGGATTCCACATTAAAAATCGGCGGTGACGTGGGCGAGATTCTGCCCTTTGTGCAGAAATTGAAAGCACTTAGTGATATGGCCAATACCAACGTGGTGTTGTCCGTGTCCGCAGACCCTGCGGAAATTCCGGCAGAAATTGCGGATTTGGCGCGCGAGATTTAACATTTCCCGCCTGCTACGCGGAGCACCGATTTCGGTGCTCCGTGTATTGGCTTGTTTTTTGGACAAGTCCTGCGTAAAACTTTTTGTCTCTGTGCGTGGTTTTTCGCAAAAAATGGTTGACAAATCGGGCGCAGACCGATATAATATTCTGCGTGATTATTGAGGTGAAATATGCTTCTGAAACTGAAATCCTTGTTTTTGGGCGAAACGAATTGTTTACCGATTGATTGCACGTTGGATTTTTCCCGCGTGGAATGGAACGGTGGGTATCCGTTTCAAGAACCCGTCAAGGTGAAAGGGCAAATCACCCTGTCCGCCGATGTGGTAACGCTCAAAGCCACGGTGTACTACCGTTACGATGGTACGTGTGACCGTTGTATGGGCGATATCCACCGCGAACAGCAGATGACGATGGAGCATATTCTTGTGGTTTCCCTCAATCACGAGGAAAATGACAGCTTTGTCCTGTTGGAGAATTATCAACTGCCGTTGGACGATTTGGTAGAAGAAAATCTCATTTTGGACCAGCCGTCGAAGATACTGTGCAGCGAGGATTGCCGCGGGTTGTGCCCGCAGTGCGGCAAGGACTTGAATCAGGATTCTTGCAACTGCCGTGTTGACACGGTGGACCCACGTTTGGCAGTATTACAGCAGTTGCTGGATTAGTTTTTGATTATGTTAAGGAGGTGCTGACGATGGCGGTACCGAAGAGAAAGAGTTCCAAGGCGCGTCGTGACAAAAGACGCAACAATGTTTGGAAGACGATGGCTCCCGAACTGGTGAAGTGCCCGCAGTGCGGCGCATACAAGCGCCCGCACCGTCTTTGCGGAACCTGCGGTTACTACAACGGCAGACAAATCGTTAAGGTTGAGGAGTAATAGGCCAACCTGTCCACAATACCCCAAACAAGCAAGAATAGAGGGTGTGTCCCGGTTGGGCCGCACCCTTTATTTTTTACGGAGGGATGGCTATGGCGGTAACTATCACGGCAGTACAACCAGGTAGTCCGGCACAAAAAAAGAAAATCCATGCCGGTGACAAGCTGGTTTCCGTGAACGGACACGCCGTTACCGATGTGCTGGATTATCGCTTTTATTTAACGGAAGAACGGTTAATACTGGAACTGGAAACCCCAAAGGGTGCCCGCACTGTGCGGTTGTGCAAACCGGAATACGAGGACATTGGGTTGGAGTTTGAGACTTACCTAATGGATAAACAGCACACGTGCCGCAACGGGTGCGTTTTCTGCTTTATAGACCAAATGCCTCCCGGTATGCGGGAAAGTTTGTATTTTAAAGATGATGATAGCCGCCTTTCGTTTTTGTTTGGCAACTATATTACGCTGACAAATTTGTCTGAGCACGAAATAGAGCGGATTATGGCGTTGCATATCAGCCCTATTAATGTATCGGTGCATACCACCAATCCGGAACTGCGTTGCCGTATGATGAACAACCGCTTTGCGGGGGATTCGTTGACGTTGCTCAAACGGTTTGCGGATGCCGGTATTCGGTTAAATTGCCAACTGGTGATTTGTCCCGAATGGAACGACGGCGCGGAACTGGAACGCAGTATGCACGATTTGGCGGTGTTATCGCCGGCCGTGGAAAGCGTGGCGGTGGTGCCGGTTGGGCTTACCAAATACCGCGAGGGATTAACACCCCTGCGTCCCTTTACCGCGGCGGAGGCCGATGCGGTGATAGAGGCGGTTGAACGGTTTGGCAACGCTATGGTGGCGGCTACGGGCACACGGGTGGTATATCCGGCGGATGAATGGTATTTGCTGGCGGGTCGTCCGTTGCCGGATGAAGCGTTTTATGAGGAAATGTCTCAACTGGAAAACGGCGTGGGTCTGTTAGCGTTGTTGCGTGCGCAATTTACCGAGGCATTGGCAGCGTGTAACGACACCGCCACGGCAACCGACGTGGATACGGTGCTGGTTACCGGTATGGCGGCGGCACCAATTTTGGAGGAACTGGTACAGGCGGCACGTGCGCGCTTTCCGCAGTTGCGGGTGCGCGTTGTGGCCATACGCAACGACTTTTTTGGTGAACGCATTACGGTGGCGGGGTTGGTTACCGGTGGCGATATTTGTGAGCAGATGCGGGGCGTTGCGTGTGAACGCGTGGTGATTCCGGACGTGATGTTGCGGCACGAGCGTGACCGCTTTTTGGATGATGTAACACTGCCGGACTTGGAAAAAAGATTGGGTGTTCCGGTTGAGATAACGGCCACCGATGGCGAATCGCTGTTGGCGGTACTATTGGAGACGAAGTGAGAAATATGGCAAAACCTGTGGTAGCGGTTGTGGGTCGCCCCAATGTTGGCAAATCCACACTGTTTAACAAGTTAATAGGAAAACGGTTGTCCATTGTTAAGGATACGCCGGGTGTCACGCGGGACCGCATTTTGTCTCCTTGTGAGTGGCGGGGACGCTCCTTTTTGTTGGTGGACACCGGCGGTATTGAGCCACATTCGGACGACATTATTTTGTCGCAAATGCGGCGGCAGGCGCAGTTGGCGATTGAGCAGGCGGATGTGATTGTGCTGGTAACCGACCTGCACGCCGGCGTTACTGCTAATGATGCCGACGTGGCTGTAATGTTGCAAAAAAGCGGCAAACCCGTGGTGGTGTGCGTGAACAAATGCGACCGTATTGGTACACCGCCGGCGGAGTTTTATGAATTTTACAACTTGGGTTTGGGTGACCCGGTGGCGGTATCCTCACTGCACGGCACAGGTACGGGTGATTTGCTGGATGCGGTGTTTGAGTATTTGCCGGAGGACATTGAGGAAGAAGAGGACGATGATGTCATTAAAGTGGCAATCATCGGTAAACCCAATGCGGGCAAATCCTCGCTGGTGAATAAACTGGCGGGGGAGGAACGCAGTATTGTTTCGGATATTGCGGGTACCACGCGCGATGCGATTGACACCGAAATTACCAACGCCCACGGTAAGTTTTTGTTGATTGACACGGCGGGGTTACGCCGCCGCAGTCGCGTGGATGATGCCATTGAAAAGTACAGTATTTTACGTGCCGAAATGGCGGTGGAGCGAGCCGATGTATGCGTCATTTTGATTGACGGCACCGAAGGTTTTACCGAGCAGGACAGCAAGGTGGCGGGCATTGCGCACGAAAAAGGCAAAGCGTGCATTATTGCCGTGAACAAATGGGATGCGGTGGAAAAGAATGACCGTACCATGGCACTTACCCGCAAAAAACTGGAAAACGATTTTAGTTTTATGGCGTACGCGCCGTTTATTTTCATTTCTGCAAAAACGGGACAACGGTTAGACCGTTTGCTGGAATTGATTACCTACGTAAACGGACAAAACGCTATGCGTGTGTCCACAGGGGCGCTTAACGACGTGTTGGCGCAAGCCACGGCGCGCGTGCAGCCGCCCACCGACCGGGGACGGCGGTTAAAGATTTATTACGTAACTCAGCCGTCTACCCGACCGCCCACCTTTGTGTTTTTTGTGAATCGCGCGGATTTGTTCCATTTTTCGTATCAGCGGTATTTGGAAAATCAGTTGCGAGAAACCTTTGGCTTGGAAGGTACGCCTTTGCGATTTATTATTCGTGAACGTGGTGACAACAGCGGCAAGTAAAAGGAGAAAACTTGTATGATTTCGTTTTTGGAAAACAGTTGGTTGGCGCTTTTGCTGGCGGCTGTAACCGCGTATTTGCTGGGCAGCGTCAACTTTGCCATTGTGGTTACCCGCGTCTTTGCCGGCAAAGACATTCGCTCGTTTGGCAGCGGCAACGCGGGGGCAACCAACGTGTTGCGTTCACAGGGCCTTAAACCCGCGTTGATTACCTTTTTTGGCGATTTGGCCAAAAGTATGGTGTCGGTATCTTTGGGCGGGTGGTTTGTGCAGCACATTCAACTAAGCCCCGCCACCGCGGCGCAGGTCGATTTGTTGATGTACAATACCGAAAATTTAACGCTTATCGGATGCCATTTGGCGGCCGTGTTTTGTCTGTTTGGGCACTTGTACCCGTTGTTTTTCGGATTCCGCGGCGGTAAGGGTGTTATGACCACGTTGGGTATGCTTTTGTTGTTGGATTGGGCTTCGGCGCTGGTTATGATTGCGGTATTCGGCATTTTCTTGCTTACCACCCGTATGGTATCGGCCGGTTCACTGGCCGCGGCGGTGGTGATGCCGATACTAACGTATTTGGCACGCACGTATGTGTATGGTCAGGAATGGCCGACTGTTGCGTTTTGTACGGTGGTGGCGTTTGTGATTTCCGTTACGGTGATTATTAAACATCGCGAAAATATAAAACGCATTTGGAACGGCACCGAAAGCAAAGCGTGGGGCAATAAATAAGCGTTCCGTAATAATTGATTAAAAATTGCCGCTCTCATCACTGTGATGAGAGCGGCAATTTTTTCTGCTTTTATTTTTTACTTGTACTGCCGAACCCGCCGTGGCGTATGGCAGTTGCCTCGTCGTCCTCGGTAATGCCGAACGGTAAAAAGATTCCTTGCGCAAACGCATCGCCGGCGGAAAGCGTTAGGGTTTTCCCCTCGGTGTTGGCGTTGGTGAGTTTAATAAGAATGTGGCCTTCGTTGTCGGCATAATAGTAATCGCTGTCAATAATGCCAACGGTGTTGTTAAGTTGCAGACGGTACTTAAACCCCAATCCGCTGCGCGGAAAGAGTTGCAGTACCCAACCCTCTGCCATTTTCACTCGAACACCGGTAGGGATTTTTACGCTTTCGCCCGCTGCCAGCGTGAGTGGTGCGGGGGCATAAAAATCGTACCCCGCCGAACCGGCGGTGGCGCGGCGCGGCAAAGCCGGCAGAGAGGGTACGGGCGTGTTGCCGAACGCCTCCTCCCAATCGGCGGCAAAACGGGCGGCGGAAACGTGTTCAAAACGAGCAATGGCTTGCATAATATAAACCTCCAACTGGACAAAATGGGGGAATTGCGGTATACTGAAACCCAAGGGGGGGAACGCTATGGTGTTGGTGGCGGTACATACCGATACGGTGCGTGAGTGCGCCGCGTTTGGAAAGTGCTTGGCGGCAGTTTCTGCTGACCGGCGCGAGCGGGTAATGGCCGCGGCACAACCGGACGAGCGTTGCCGCCGTTTGTGCGCGGGTTTGGCATTGGATGCCTGTTTGCACACCGTGGGTCTGCGCGAAGCAGAGGAGCCGCTCAAACGTGGGGCAAACGGCAAACCGTGGTTGGCGGCGCACCCTACGTTACAATTTAATCTTTCACACAGCGGGGAATGGGCGGTGTGTGTGCTGGCACACTCGCCGGTGGGGGTGGATATACAACAACTGCGAAACGAGGATACCCGTGCGCTTGCCGCACGCTATTTTACCACCGCAGAGCGGGTGTGGATGGAATTGTTGCCCACGGCAGAGCAGCAAACGGCGTTTTTTCGCTTGTGGGCCGCCAAAGAAAGTGTTTTAAAGGCGCAGGGTGAGGGGTTGCGGAGGCTATGTTCTGTGCCGATAACCGGCGGGGATGTTTTGTGCCCACCCGCGCCGTGGCGGTTGCGGGAGTACCCTATGGACGGTTATGTATTGACAGTATGCGGTACAGAGCCGTTTGCCGAAACGGTATCGGTTATTTCTTCCGCCGATAGCGTTCTTCTTCGCTGAACACGCAACCGCAGTATTTTTGCATATACAAATTACTGTTCCGTGCAGCTTGTTGCCCTTCACGGAAATAGGGACGAAAATCACGATAAAGAAATGTAACGCCGTGACGCGTGGCGGCTTCTTCGGCAACGCGCACCAACAGTTCGTGGTTTTGGTACGGGCTAATGAGTAAGGTGGTGCTGAACGAGTCAAATCCTTCCTCTGCGGCGCGGCGCGCCGTTTCTTCCATACGCAAACGGTAACAGGTTTCGCAGCGGTCTTCCAGCGCGGGGTACACGGCACGCACAAACGAGCGCAGGCCGTAGTCGTCATTGACAATAAGACGCAGGTTAATGGATTGCGCGTATTCCTGTAACGTGGTTTTTCGGCTACGGTATTCGGTGTAGGGGTGAATGTTGGGGTTGTACCAGTACCCTGTCGGTTCAATCCCTTCCGCACGCAACGTTTCAATGCAACGAATGGAGCAGGGGGCACAGCAAATGTGCAATAAACACGCCATACGCGCCACCTCCTGTGGTAATTTTATTCAGTATAACATAGTTTTTGGGAAAATACCAGTACTTACGCACGGCAAAATTGCGTTTTGCCCTTTACAGTTGAGGCGATTTATAGTAGAATATACCAAGGACCCAACAAACGAAGTTTATAGGGAAAAGAGTGTGGACAAATGGTACCGAAGTATAAACGCGTATTACTCAAACTCAGCGGCGAGGCCATGTCCGGCGCCAAAGGATTTGGTCTGGATTTTGATACGGTAAACCGTGTGTGCCGTTCCGTTAAAGAATGTGTGGATGCCGGTGCGCAAATTGCCATTGTGGTGGGCGGCGGCAACTTTTGGCGCGGCCGCTCCAGCGGCGAAATGGACCGTACCCGTGCGGACCATATGGGTATGTTGGCTACCACCATTAACTCGTTGGCACTGGCAGATTCGCTGGAGCAACTGGGGTGTCAGGTGCGGGTGCAAACCGCCATTGCTATGAACGAAATTGCCGAGCCGTATATCCGCAACCGTGCGGTGCGGCATTTGGAAAAAGGGCGTGTGGTCATTTTCGGGTGCGGGACGGGAAATCCGTTCTTCTCTACCGACACGGCCTCCGCGTTGCGCGCGCTGGAAATTGAGGCAGATATTATTTTTAAGGCGAGTATGGTAGACGGTGTGTACGACAGTGACCCCAAAAAGAATCCCGATGCGAAAAAGTTTGACGAATTGTCGTATATGGACGTACTGAATCGTGATTTGAAAGTGATGGATTCTACGGCCGCCAGTTTGTGTAACGATAACAACTTACCGCTGTTGGTGTTTAATTTGGAACAACCGGAAAACATTGTTCGCGCGGTAGCGGGCGAAAATATTGGCACCATTGTACATTCTTAAATTTAGGGGGAACGCAACTATGCAACAGATTTTTCAGACTGCTCAGGAAAAAATGGATAAAAGTATTAACGCGTTGATGAACGAGTACGCCACCATTCGTGCCGGACGGGCGACCCCCGCTGTGCTGGATAAAATTATGGTGGATTATTACGGCAGCCCCACCCCCGTTCAGCAAATGGCGGCGGTATCGGTGCCGGAACCGCGTACGCTGTTGGTGACGCCGTGGGACAAGAATACCCTGCGCGATATTGAAAAGGCAATTTTAACGTCCGATTTGGGGCTTAACCCGCAAAACGACGGGAACGCCTTGCGGCTGACGTTTCCGCCGCTCACGGAGGAACGCCGTCGTGAACTGGTTAAGGGTGTGTACAAGTACGCGGAGGAAGCCAAGGTAGCGGTGCGTTCCATTCGTCGCGATGCGTTGGAAAAATTAAAGGATATGAAAAAGAAGTCCGAAATTACCGAGGACGATTTGAAAAACGGCGAAAAGAAAATTCAGGATTTGACCGATAAAGCGTGCAAAGAGATTGACGGCATCTCCGCCAAAAAAGATAAGGAGATTATGGAAATTTAATCGGTGTATCTTTTGTTCAACCAATATGACCGGCCGAGGGGGAACTTTCGCCGGTCATGTTCATAGGAGGAAGTATGGGGTTGTTTTGTAAACGGCAACCGTCAAAATCGGAAATAACGGTTGTGCCGGCACATTTAGGCATTATTATGGACGGCAACGGTCGCTGGGCAAAAAAGCGCGGATTACCGCGCCAAGCGGGTCACGTTACCGGTGCCAAAGTGTTTCGCACCATTGCCAAGCACTGCGAAAAGCGGGGCATTGGCACGGTGACGTTTTATACCTTTTCCACAGAGAACTGGAAGCGTCCCGCCGAAGAAGTGGATGCGATTATGAATTTGCTGCGCGAGTATTTAAAAGAGTCGCTTGCCGATTTTGCCAAAGAAAATATTTGCACGCGCTTTATTGGTGACCGCACGGCTCTGGCACCGGATATTCAGGCATTAATGGCAGAGGCGGAGGAAAGCACCGCCCACAAAACCGGTATGGTGCTGAACATCGCCATAAACTACGGTGGCCGTGCCGAATTGACGGCTGCCGCCCGCCGCATTGCCGAAGAGGTGCAGGCGGGAACGTTAAAACCCGAGGACGTGGACGAGGTATGCCTGGCCAATCGGTTGTACACCGCCGGTCAGCCGGAGGTGGATATGATTCTGCGGCCGAGCGGCGAATACCGGTTGTCGAATTTCCTGATTTGGCAGTGTGCTTATGCCGAATATGTATTTGACGACATTTTGTGGCCGGATTTCACCACAAAGGATTTAGACCGCGCGCTGGCAGCATACGCCGGCCGGCATCGCCGTTTCGGTGGGGTCTGAAAGGAAGTGTAAGCGTATGAAAACGCGCATTATTACCGCGGCAGTAGCAGGCAGTTTCATATTAACGGCAATCTTTTTGCCGTGGACTATGGTGCTCACCACAATAACGTCCATTATTGCTGCTATTGCGGTATATGAACTTTTTTCCATTACGGGTATGTTGCGTCATCGCGGGTTGGAAAGTGTGGCTATGGTGTTTGCTATGGCTGCGCCCCTGTTTAGCTATATGTCCGGCGCAGCGGTGGGCATCACCTGCGCGGCGTATGCGTTGCTGGTGGCTGCCCTGCTTATGATGTATCGTGAAGAAGTGTCGGTCAAACGCATGGCCGCCATATTTGCACTTTCACTGTTTGTTACGTTGTCGTTGTCGTGCTTATCGTATTTGCGGAATGTACCCTCTCCCCGCAACGGCGACGGCGTGTTTTACGTATTGCTCACGTTGGTAATGGCGTGGCTAAACGATTCCGGCGCGTATTTTGTGGGTGTGTTTTTGGGAAAACATAAGTTATGCCCGCGCATCTCTCCCAAAAAGACTGTAGAAGGTCTGGTGGGCGGCATTGCGTGTTCGCTGGTGTTCAGCGTGTTTACTGCGTGGTGTTACCAACTGGTGTTGGGGGATACGGCGCGGGTCTCCTACGGCGGCGTGTTGGTGTTGGCGCTGATTTGCGCGCCGCTGGCCGTGGTGGGAGATTTGACCGCTTCGGTTCTTAAACGGGTGTGCAAGGTAAAAGATTTTGGTAATCTTTTTCCGGGCCACGGTGGTATGATGGACCGATTTGACAGTTTGTTGTTTGTGTTTCCCGTGTCGTATTTTGCGGCGCGCGTTTGTTCGCTGATTGTGTAAAAGGGGAGAAACCGTTATGGCAAAACGAGTGGTTCTGTTGGGGTCTACCGGTTCCATCGGCACACAAGCACTGGATGTGGCACGGCAACAAGGCTTTGTTGTAACCGCCCTTGCCGCGCACAGCAACGTGACTGAGTTGGAAAAGCAGATTCGTGAATTTCGTCCCCAAGCAGCCGCCTTGTTTGACGAGGCGGCCGCCCGCGATTTGCGGGCGCGTGTGCGGGATTTGGATGTGGAAATTCTTGCCGGTATGGAGGGGTTGTGTGCCCTTGCCGTGCGGGAAGATGCCGACGTGGTGTTAAATGCCGTGGTTGGTATGGTGGGGTTGCAACCCACGTTAACGGCACTTAATGCGGGCCACGATGTGGCACTTGCCAACAAGGAAACACTGGTGGCGGGCGGCGAATTGGTGATGCGCACCGCTCGTAAAAATGGGGTGCGTTTGTTGCCGGTGGATAGTGAACATTCCGCCATTTTTCAGTGCTTGCAGGCCACTGCACAGAGTGCTTGGGCACCACCGCAAAGCAGTGCAAGTATGGGGGTGCAGCGGATAATTTTAACCGCTTCCGGCGGTCCGTTTTTCGGAAAAACCCGTGAACAACTGAATGCGGTAACGCCGAAAGAGGCGTTGCAGCATCCTAATTGGAGCATGGGGCCGAAAATTACCGTGGATTCTGCCACTATGATGAATAAAGGGTTGGAACTGATTGAGGCAAAATGGTTATTTGACTTGCCTGAGGAGAATATAAATATTGTAGTACACCGCGAAAGCGTAATTCATTCGCTGGTGGAATTTGCGGATAACTCGGTGTTGGCGCAGTTGGGCGTGCCGGATATGCGTATTCCCATTCAATATGCCTTAACGTGGCCGGAACGCGCGCCGTCATCGGTGCCGCGGTTGGATTTGGCGGCGTTTGCCAAACTCACGTTTTTTGAACCGGATGACGAGGCGTTCCCCGGAGTTTTGTTGTGCCGCCGAGCCTTGCGGCAGGGTGGGGCATACCCGGCGGCGGTCAATGCCGCAAACGAGGAAGCCAACGCCGGATTCCGCGCCGGCAAAATTGGGTTTGCGGATATTGGCACGGCGGTAACCGCGGTGCTGGATGAACGCTTGCCGGCCGTGAACAGTATTGAGGATATTTTGGCGGTGGATGAGTATTGCCGCCGTCGCGTGCGGGAACAGATGAGGTGATGGTATCTTAACGGTTTTAATGCATATCGGCCGGTTGTTGGCGGCGTTGTTTGTGTTCGGCATTATTGTGACAATACACGAATGGGGACATTTTTTGGCCGCCAAAGCCATGGGCGTGCAAGTGAATGAATTTTCTATTGGCATGGGACCGAAATTACTCGGTTTTGGTAAAGGAGAAACCAAATACAGTTTGCGTCTGTTTCCGGTTGGCGGATTTTGCGCTATGGAAGGGGAGGATGCCGCCGGCGGCGGAGAACTTTCTCTGGAACAACGCGAGGTAGCCGCCCAAAACCCGCGCTCGTTTTTGCGCAAACCCGTGTGGCGACGCGTGGTGATTACCGTGGCGGGCGTAGTGATGAATCTGGTTTTGGGATTTGTACTGCTCATGGTATACCACGGGGTGTGTACGCCGCCGTCCGCCGATGGGAATACCTATTATGCGGGCACACAAATTGCTCAACTGGCAGAGGATACGCCCAGTTGCCAAAGCGGTTTACGTGTGGGCGACACTTTGCTGAAAATTGACGGAAAACGTGTGTTTTCCTCGTACGATATTCAAGCGTTGTTGCAAGGCAGTGACGACGGCGTTTTGGAAATGCAGGTACGCCGCACGGTGGATGGTGAGGCATGCACGGTGACACTTCCGGCGGTAAAGTTTGACCGCACCTATTCCGAGGAAACCGGGCGGTACACCTTGCGGTACGATTTTTATGTAAATCCCATCCCGCAAACCGTGGGGTCTACCTTGGCAGAGGCGGCACGCACCGAATGCAGCGTGGCAGTAATGGTGTGGCGCACGTTGTCCGGTATGGTCACGGGTCAATACGGGCTTAACGAGTTGTCCGGTCCTGTCGGCACGGTGGATGCTATTGGTGACGTGGTGGAAAACGCGGTACAGCAAACCGATTGGCGGGCCGGCGTGGGCAGTATTTTGATGTTAATTGCGCTGCTCACTGTAAACGTGGGTGTGTTTAATTTACTCCCCGTGCCCGCGCTGGACGGGGGAAGACTGCTGTTTTTGGCATGGGAGGGCATTACCCGCAAACCCGTGCCGCCCAAGTATGAAGGTTGGGTACACGCCGCAGGACTCGTATTGTTGTTGTTGCTTATTGCGGTTGTGACGTTTAACGATATTGTGAAGTTGTTTGCCTAAGAGGTGTAGTATATGCAACGTCGAGTATGCAAAACCGTGAATGTTGGTGGTGTGGCTATTGGCGGCACCGCGCCCATTGCGGTGCAATCTATGGGGAATGTACCGTCTCACGACGTGGAAGGCACGGTGCAGCAGGCACGTGCTCTGAAACAGGCGGGGTGCGATATTTTGCGCATTGCCGTGCCGGATGCGGCGGCAGTACGGCTGATTGACGCGGTGAAATCGCAAGTGGATATTCCGCTGGTGGCAGATATTCATTTTGACTACCGCTTGGCGTTGGACAGTGTGGCGGCGGGTGTGGATAAAATCCGCATTAACCCCGGCAATATCGGTGAGGAATCCCGCGTAAAAGCGGTGGCGCAGGCGTGCCGTGCGGCGGGGATTCCCATTCGTATTGGGGTAAATTCCGGCTCGCTGGAAAAGGAGATTTTGCAGAAATACGGGCATCCGTGCGCTGAGGCCATGCGGGACAGTGCCTTGTACCACGCCTCGTTGCTTGAAAAATACGATTTTGATGACATTGTGCTGTCTATAAAATCTTCCCGCGTGGAAACGATGGTACACGCGTATGAACTCACGGCACAGGCGTGTGCATACCCGCTGCACTTGGGCGTGACGGAGGCGGGCACGGCGCAGATGGGCGAAGTGAAATCCGCCATCGGCATTGGGTCGCTGTTGTTGCGCGGTATTGGAGATACCATTCGCGTTTCGCTCACCGCTGACCCGATAAGCGAGGTTGAGGCGGGACGGCGCATTTTATCGGCATTGGATTTGTTGGAAGGTGAGCCAACGCTCATTTCCTGCCCCACCTGTGGGCGCACACGCGTGGATTTAATTGGTATGGCAGCTCAGGTGAATGAGCAATTAAAAGCGGTACACAAACCGGTGCGTGTGGCGGTAATGGGGTGCGTGGTAAACGGTCCCGGCGAAGCGCGTGAAGCGGATATCGGCATTGCCGGCGGCGATGGTAAAGTCGCCTTGTTTAAAAAAGGAAAAGTAATTCGTACCGTGCCGGAAGCGGTGGCGGTCGAGGAATTGATGAAGGAATTGGAGTCTTTATGAACTGTCAGGATGTAACCGCACTGTTTTCACCGTACATAGCCGATGCGGCGGTGCTCGCACCCTTTGCCTCTGCCACGGTTTGTGAAATTCAGGTAAACCGTGCGGAGCTTTTGTTGCGCGCCCGTTTGCAGTTGGAACGGTTTGTGCCGATTGAGGCAATTGAACAGTTGGAACAAGCGGTAGCATCGGGACTGGCGTTGCGTGCGGTAGAATTGCTGCCGAAATATCCGGCGGATACACTGAATGAGTCGTGTTTCCCCACGTTGGTGGCGTTGCTTCGGCGGCGTTGTGTGGCGGTAAACGGCACGTTTAACGATGCGGAATTCACGCGTAATAACGAGGGCTTTACCGTGACGTTACACCACGGTGGATTGAATATGTTGCGTGCTACGCACACTGACACGATGTTTGAAAAACTGATTACCGAATTATTTGGTGTTCGGGTGACGCTTACGTTTTGCGGTGCCGACGGCGTGGATGCTATGGACGAGCAGTATCGCCAAGCGATGCAACAGGCAGAGCGGGAATCCCGCGAGGCGGTACAGCGTGCGGTGCAGGCGGCTGTTTCTAAACCGGAAAAAAGCGGCGCGGCAGAACCGATACGCCCCACTAAACCGACGGACCCCACCGTCCCCCCGGCGGATGGATTACCGATTTACCGCGAGACCGCCAATTCGTTGTTCGGTCCGATTCCGCGTGAAATGCCCACCCCGCTGGTAAACTTAAGAGAGGGAACTACCGTTACGGTGTGGGGCGAAGTGTTTGGGTACGAAACCCGCGCATTCCGCGACGGTACGCGTATTCGCCACACCTTTTATATTACCGACCAAACCAACTCCATTGCGGTAATTTTGTGGACAGATACCAAGCGCGACAAAGCCAAATTGGAGGCGCTGGAATCGCTGAAAAACGGTGTGTGCGTTATAGCAAACGGCTTATACGAATTTGACGAGTTTGCCAAGGAAAACGTGTTGTCGCCCAAATCGCTGGCACTGGTAAATCGCTTTCAAAAGCAGGATACCGCCGAGGTAAAACGTGTAGAGTTGCACCTGCACACCAAAATGTCCGCTATGGACGCGGTGTCCGATGCGGCGGCACTGGTGTTGCGCGCCGCCGATTGGGGACATCCGGCGGTAGCCATTACCGACCACGGTGTGGTGCAAGCATTCCCCGAGGCAATGAACGCCGCGGAAAAAGCGCGCAAAGCGGGGAAACCCATTAAAATTTTGTACGGCGTAGAGGCGTATTACGAAAACGATACCGCCGCCATTGTGGTGGGGGATACGGCCGCGCTGCTTACCGATGAGTGTATTGTATTTGACCTGGAAACCACGGGACTTAACGCCGGCAACGACCGCATTACCGAAATTGGTGCGGTGCGGTTGCGTGGCGGCGAGGTGGTAGAGGAGTTTAACACGTTTGTTAACCCGGAAAAACCCATTCCCGCCAAAATTACGGAGTTAACCGGCATTACGGATGATATGGTGCAGGATGCCCCGCGCGAAGCGGAGGCGTTAGCGGCATTTTTTGAGTTTTGCGGGGACAACCCCGTGTTGGTGGCGCACAATGCCCGCTTTGATACCGGTTTTGTGCGCGCGGCGGCGGGGCGCGTGGGAAAAACGTATGCGTTCTCCTCGGTGGATACGGTGCCGATTTGTCGGGTGTTGTATCCCAAATTGAAAAATCACAAACTGGACACGGTGGCCAAGCATTTGCAACTGGCGGCGTTTAACCACCACCGCGCGTGTGACGATGCGCGCGTATTGGCGCAGATTTTTGCTAAAATTACCGAGGAATTAAAACAATCGTACGGATTAAAAACAGTGGCGGATATCAACACGCTTGCCGGCGGCGAAAGCCAACGCAAGGCGCGCCCGTACCACCAAATTTTGTTGGCAAAAAACACGGTTGGCTTAAAGAATTTGTACAAGTTAATTTCGTACAGTCACTTAAAGAATTTTTACAAGCGTCCGCGCGTGACCCGCAGTAAATTAACCGAACTGCGGGAAGGGTTAATTGTGGGCAGTGCGTGTGAACAGGGCGAGTTATTTGCCGCCATTGTGGAGGGCAAGCCCTGGGATGAACTGTGTGCCATTGCGCGGTTTTACGACTTTTTGGAAGTGCAACCGTTGGGTAACAACCGCTTTATGTTGCGTAACGGCACAGCCCGTGATGAAGAACAACTGCGCGAGTTTAACCGCACGGTGATTCGCCTGGGTGAAGAATTGAATATTCCGGTGTGCGCCACGGGTGACGTTCATTTTATGAATGCCGAGGACGAGGTGTACCGCCGCATTTTGCAGGCGGGACAAGGTTACGGCGATGCGGATATGCAACCGCCGCTGTATTTCCGCACCACCGAAGAAATGCTGGCGGAATTTGATTATCTGCCGTCGGAAAAGGCGTATGAAATTGTGGTGGAAAACCCGCGCCACATTGCGGAAATGATTGAGGAGATTCGCCCCATTCCGGAAGGCAACTACCCGCCGCACATTGACGGTTCGGAGGAGCAGTTGACCGAGATTACTTGGAACCGCGCCAAGGAAATTTACGGCGACCCTGTTCCGGATATTGTGGCGGCACGGTTGGAAAAGGAGCTTAACTCCATTATTAAAAACGGCTTTGCCGTGTTGTATATGATTGCGCAAAAACTGGTAAAGAACTCGGTGGAAAACGGCTATTTAGTCGGTTCGCGTGGTTCGGTTGGTTCCTCCTTTGTGGCACATATGGCGGGCATTTCGGAAGTGAACCCTCTGGAACCGCATTACGTGTGTTCCGGGTGCAAATATTCGGAATTTATTACCGACGGCTCTTACGGTTCCGGTTTTGATTTACCGGAAAGGAAGTGTCCGGTGTGCGGTATGCCCATGGCGCGAGACGGGCAGGAAATTCCGTTTGAGACCTTTTTGGGTTTTGACGGTGATAAAACGCCCGATATTGACTTGAACTTTGCCAGCGAATACCAAACGCGCGCACACAAATATACCGAGTCTCTGTTTGGCAGTGACCACGTGTTCAAAGCCGGCACGATTTCCACGGTAGCGGAAAAAACCGCCTTTGGGTATGTAAAAAAATACGCTGAGGAGCGGGGCCTTTCGCTGAGCAATGCGGAAATTGCGCGGTTGTCAGAAGGGTGTACCGGCGTCAAACGTACCACCGGTCAGCACCCCGGCGGTATGGTGGTTGTGCCCAACGAGTATGTGATTGAGGATTTTTGTCCCGCACAACATCCGGCAGACGACCCGCATTCCGACGTGATTACCACGCACTTTGATTTCCATTCCATTCACGATACCATTTTGAAGTTGGACAACCTGGGTCACGTCATTCCCACCACGTATAAATATCTGGAGGAATACACCGGTATCAGTGTTATGGACGTGCCGATGTCCGACCCCGAGGTGTACAAATTGTTCACTTCGCCCGAACCGCTGGGTGTCACACCGGAGCAGATTGATTGCGAAACCGGCACCTTGTCGTTGCCCGAAATGGGCACTCCGTTTGTGCGGCAAATGTTGTTGGATTGCCG
This sequence comes from Acutalibacteraceae bacterium, assembly GCA_045653425.1. GTDB lineage: Bacteria > Bacillota > Clostridia > Oscillospirales > Acutalibacteraceae > RGIG3009. Next base: position 29,871 of record JAZOLU010000008.1, read on the forward strand.
TCCCACCACGTTTGCGGACTTGCTTCAAATTTCCGGCTTGTCCCACGGCACGGACGTGTGGTTGGGCAATGCGCAGGAGCTCATTCGGGCGGGGACGTGCACCATTTCGGACGTTATCGGTACGCGTGATAACATTATGACCTACCTGATGCACAAGGGTCTGCCGCCAAAAATGGCGTTTAAGATTATGGAAATTGTGCGTAAAGGCAAGGCAACAAAACTGCTCACCGAGGAGCATTTTGCCGCAATGAAAGAAAACAATGTTCCGGATTGGTACATTGATTCGTGTATGAAGATTAAGTATATGTTCCCCAAAGCGCACGCGGCGGCGTATTGCACCGCGGCATTGCGCGTGGCGTGGTACAAAGTGCACCGTCCGGCGGAATATTACGCGGCGTACTTTACCGGCCGCGGCGAAGATTTTGATGCCGAACCCGTACAGGGCGGCAGGGATGCCGTTAAACGGTTAATGGATAGTATTCGCGCCAAAGATAAAAAGGAAGCCACGGCTAAAGAATTGTCCCAGGCAGAAACGTTGCACATTATTTACGAAGCGATGCAACGCGGTATTGAATTTTTGCCGGTGGATTTGTACCGTTCTCATTCGTATAAGTTCTTAATGGAGGACGGCAAAATCCGTTTGCCGTTCAGTTCGGTTAAGGGCTTGGGCGATTCGGCGGCACAATCGTTAATGGAAGCACGCGCGGACGGTGAGTTTATCTCGTGTGATGACTTGCAAAACCGTTCGGGCATTTCCAAGTCGGTGGTGGAATCGTTGAGCGTGCTGGGTGCGCTGGGTTCGTTGCCCGCCACCAGTCAAATGAATTTGTTTGAAATGTAAGGAGACAACCAATGCTGCAAAAAAACCAAATTATACCGCTGTGCATTACGGCAATGAGTGCCGAGGGCAGTGGCATTGGACGGTATGCGCCCACCGAGGGCGAGAGCGGCATTGCGGTGTTTGTGCCGTTTACGGCGGTGGGAGATGTCATTGATTGCCGTATTGTGAAGGTGCAAAAGAACTTGGCATACGGCAAGGTGGAAACGCTGGCTTCCGCCTCACCACACCGTGTGGCGGAGGTAGATTGCCCCGCTTTTGGTAAATGCGGTGGGTGCGTGTATCGTCACATTTCTTACGAGGCAGAATTGCGTTACAAATGGCAACGCGTGGCAGATGCGTTGCGGCGCATCGGCGGATTTGAGCTGGAACCGCAACCCATTGTAGCGTGCGAACAACCTGACCGTTACCGCAACAAAGCACAGTATCCGGTGGCGGCGGGTGAGCATCGCCCGCAAATCGGCTTGTATGCCGCACGCAGCCACCGTGTTATAGAACAGCGGGATTGTTTGTTGCAACCGGCCGACTTTCGTGCCTTGTTGGATGCAATCGCAAAATGGGCAAAGACCAATTGTGTGTCGGTTTATGATGAAACCACCGGCGCGGGATTGTTGCGCCATATTTACATCCGCGCGGGTGAGCGCAGTGGGGAATGTATGGTGTGTTTGGTGTGCACCAGCGGAAAATTGCCGGATACCGATGGTTTGGTACGCACTTTATTGGAAATTGAATCAAAGGTTACCTCGGTAATGGTAAATATCAACGCGGCGGATACCAACGTGGTGTTGGGCAAGGTTAGTTACCCCTTGTATGGGAAACCATATATTACCGATACGTTGTGCGGGCTCACGTTCCGTTTATCACCGCTTTCGTTTTATCAAGTAAACCGCACGCAGGCCGAGCGATTGTATGCTTTGGCGGCAGATGCCGCGGCACTTACCGGTAAGGAAAAATTGCTGGATTTGTATTGCGGTACGGGGACTATCGGCTTGTCAATGGCGCACCGCGTACGCGAACTGGTGGGGGTAGAGGTTGTTCCGCAGGCGGTGGAGGATGCCGTGCGTAACGCGCAGGAAAACGGGATTACCAACGCACGCTTTCTTGCGGCGGATGCCGCCGAGGCAGCACGACGGTTGGCGGCGGAGGGCTGGCATCCCGATGTGGTGGTACTTGACCCGCCGCGCAAAGGGTGTGAGCCGGCATTGATTCATACCGTGGCGGGTATGCAACCCAACCGCGTGGTGTACGTTTCTTGCGACCCCGCCACGTTGGCGCGTGACCTGCACCGCTTTGCGGAGGAGGGCTATGTCACACAGTGCGTTACACCGGTGGATATGTTCCCGCGTACTGCACACGTAGAGTGCGTCGCAAAATTATGTCGTAATAACTAACGGGAGTGATGTCGTATCGTTACCTTTGAGAATATTCAGAACAACGAGGCAATCCGCGCATATATTTCTCGCGCGGACGAGTCTTTACGTGCGCAGGGGTTCACGGAACACGGATTTGCGCACGTTACCCATACCGCCAAAACGGTGGCATACCTACTCACAACCTTGGGTTATTCCGAACACGAGGTGGAATTGGCGCGTATTGCGGGGTATTTGCACGATATTGGCAATTTGGTGAACCGTGACGACCATTCGCAAAGTGGTGCGGTGATGGCGTTTGGCATTTTGAGCGATATGGGAATGCCTGCCGAGGATATTGCCACCATCACCACCGCTATCGGAAACCACGATGAAGGCACCGGTGTGCCGGTGAACGCGGTGGCGGCGGCGCTGATTTTGGCGGATAAATCGGATGTACGGCGCACCCGCGTGCGTAATGAGGATGTCTCCAATTTTGATATTCACGACCGTGTAAACTACTCGGTACGCCGTGCGGAACTTAAAATTAACAAGGAAAAAACCGCCGTTAAACTGGATTTGGTACTGGACGCCGGTTACGGCTCGGTAATGGATTACTTTGAGATTTTTTTGCACCGTATGTTGTTGTGCCGCAAGGCGGCAGAACGGTTGGGACTGCAATTTCGGCTGATTATTAACGGTCAAACCCTGTTATAAAGCAACAACCCCGAGGTACAAACCTCGGGGTTGTCTTTATCGGTTAAGAATATAAAACGCAAGATTAAGGTAGGCAGCAAACAGTAGCCATATAAAATAGGGTACCATCAGCCAAAACGCGGTGTTGCTGATGGGGCGAAATCCGCGCATTGTCAGCGCAACCAATACAATCAGCAGCAGCAGCCAAATAAACGCGAACAGCCGCCACTCCAAGCGGAAAAAGAAAAGCGGCCATAAGATGTTGACGAGTACTTGCAACAGATACAAGCGCAGCGGGCGCGACTTATCCAAATCGTTGCTGACAAACACCAGATATGCCGCCACCGCCATAAGAGCATACAAAACGGTCCACACAACGGGGAATAACCAATCCGGCGGGGTAAGCGGCGGCGCGGTTAATCCGTCGGTGTTAGAAGAACCGCCGAGCAGAGTACCGATTCCCGCTAAAATAAAGGTGTACAGTAGAAAAAAGAGCAGGGGTTTCCATTCAATCTTATGCCGTGTCACACGCATCGACCTCCTTGTGTTGGTAATGTATGCAACGGCGGTAAAAAATATGAAACGCGGCAAACACCGTTTGCCGCGTTAATAGTTTGGGGTTACATTCTCATAAATAATGAGAGGTAGGTAAATACCATATTTACCAAATACGGCAGTGCCGCCAAGGCGAACGACACACCGCCTGCCAAGCGAAAATCGCGCTCAAACGGCGGGCGCGGGTCGCGTTTAAGTTGCTCGGCTTTTTTGAGGATGTTTTGCATATACAAATAATTGCCAAACAGACCGCTGAGTAAGCGAATTGAAAATTGCACCAGTGAAATTACCAGCCATATTGCCAGAACCCAACGGTAGGAGAGCAGTTGGTCGACGGTTGTCACGTTGGTGGGCATTTGATTAATCGCTACCTGACTAAACAAATTTAATATTGTCCAAAACGCCAACGACAAACCGCCCCACAACAAGTTTTTGCGGTACAGTAACCAGTGGCAAGGAATTAAAAACGCCGCCCAGTTCCACGAGATTTTGGAGCGGCCGCGGCTCATCTCTTGGAAACGGGGGAGATAATACGCGGCGTTGTTACCCACCAGTTCCGCCAGTTGTTCGGCGCGAAACCCGCTAATTTCCTCATCCCGCGGAACACCGCCGAGCGGGTCCATCGCCGTGGGGTTAAAAGGCGGGGTAAAGGGCGGGATATAGCCGCCAAACGGCGGGGTATACTGACCAAAGTGCGCGGCGTGCGGCGGCGTGGATGCGGTGGTCCAATCCTCTGTTTCCAGTTCGCGGCCGCAATGCGCACAAAATTCCGCAAATTCCGGATTCTGCTTGCCGCAGTGCGGGCAAATAAGGGAGTCCCCCTGCGGACGGGGCGGTTCTTTTTTTGCTTGGGGTTGCGGTTCTCTTACTGCCCACTGACGCTCCGTACCGTGGTCGGCGGCAAAATGGCAATGCCCTTCCTGCTTCCAGCAGTCGCGATGATGCGGGCAGCCGCACTGCGGGCAAGCCACTACATCGTCGTTTTCCGCAAAATGTTTGCCGCATACGGGGCAGGATTGTCCTTCGTAAAAAAACATAGTGTCACACTTTCTGTACAAAGTTGGTCGACATTCGACGATACTAGTATTGTACCGCCACTCGTCGCCGGTTGCAAGGAAATAGCACAAGATTTAAAAATTGTTAATATTACCGCCGCCGCAACAACAGAAAAGATACCGCCAGTACTGCGGCGATGACGCACAGTGCCAGTACCATTACCTTGGTAATATCGTTGTTAATGAACCCCATAACGGGATTAAAGCGGTCCACTATCAGCAACACCAGCAGCATCAGCACCAAAATGATACAGGCGTGAGAAAGCAGAATGAGGGCACGTTTCACGGCGTGTCCACCTCCCCGATATACACAATGTCGCTTACTTCGCGTCCGTTTTTATAGGGTTGATTTACCACTTCGTCGCCAAGCGCCATCATAGCGGTGCGCCCGCCGTCCATATTATACGCCGCGGTGCATCCCAACGATTCAAATAACGAGGATAGTTGTTTCAGCGACATCCCCGCCGAGTAATTGGCTTGTCGCCCGTCTACCAGCACAAACACATAATGCCCCGGTTCATAATACCCCATAGCACAACGCGGGTGAGCAGAGGTGAGCGAACTGTTAAACTTAAGTTTAGCAGAGCCGTCGTCCGCCAGCAACGCAGGGCCGAAACTCCACACCTGCCACGCGCCGTTTGCCTGTTCAGTTTCTGCGTTAAATGTACCCTTGGCAAAGGTTTTCATTGTGCCGTCCCTATACAATACGCACACGTCGGCACCGCCGTCGGTGTTGCGATACAGAATCCCATTGCGAAGTACGGGGCCGTAATGGCGGCCGTAATAGTCGCCGGAAATGGCCAGCAATGCGTTGTTGGCAGAGGCGAGGCTTAACACTGGCTCAGATACCCCGCGGCCGTACGTGTCTTTGGCCAACCCTGTGCGAAAACAATCAATCGTGCGCAAATAAATATCTGCCACGTAATACGTTATGAGAGATTTACCCTCACCCTGGGTGCGTTGCTCCACGGTGATGGCGATGTTAGGACTGGTGTATGAGCGAGCAGTGCGTTGTACCGTGTCGGTGAATTTGTCACGGAATTTAGCACCCATGGAAGTGTCCGTTACCTCCTCATCTGAGGGGGCAGAAGCGGACGGCGGGGGAGAACTTTGCCACTCCTGCGGAATAACGTGGTGAAATAATGCAAACACACAAAGCAGAGCACCGGCAATAACAATGTCCGCCACAAACGCCGCCCACAACGGAAAACGGCGGGCGTTCTTTGGTGGTGTTGCGCGGTGCGGGTGTGCGTTGTTAAGAATGACCTGTTCCACCGTGATTTTCTCCACAAGAATGCCTCCCTTCGCAAATAATCAAGAAACAATTTTTATTATACACGCTTTGTGTCGAAAAAGCACGAACTTTTTTTGAACACAGTTGGCTTGTTTAAAAAATCGGCGGTAAAACTTGACGAAACACCTATATATAGTGTAAAATAACTTTGTGTATACCCTATATTTGGAAAAGGTAAGGCAACGGAGGGAATCTCTATGGCGGCAAAAAAATCCGGTTACGGCAACGAAAGCATCTCCTCGCTGAAAGGTGCTGACCGTGTTCGCAAACGGCCGGGCGTTATTTTTGGCTCGGATGGTTTGGAAGGTTGTGAACACGCTGTTTTTGAAATTTTGTCCAACTCCATTGACGAAGCGCGTGAGGGGCACGGCAAAAAAATTGTGATTACTCGGTATGAGGATGGCTCGTTTGAGGTACAGGATTTTGGGCGAGGCATTCCCGTGGAATACAACCCCAAAGAGGAACGGTATAACTGGGAATTGATTTTTTGCGAAATGTACGCCGGCGGTAAATACAATACCAACGAAAGCGAAAACTACGAATACTCGCTGGGGCTTAACGGTTTGGGCGCGTGTGCCACGCAGTATTCTTCGGAGTATATGGATGTGGAAGTACGGCGTGACGGGTTTCGGTATACGTTGCACTTTGAACACGGCGAGAACGTGGGCGGCTTGCAAAAAGAGCCCTATGCCAAGCGGGATACCGGCACAACAATTCGCTGGAAACCCGACTTGCAGGTGTTTACGGACATTGCCGTACCGGTGGAGTATTTTCGCGATATTTTGAAGCGGCAAGCGGTGGTTAACCCCAACCTGTTATTTGTGTTGCGCTGGCAAAATGGGCGCAGTTTTGATACTGAGGAATTTGTGTACGAAAACGGCATTGCCGACTATGTGCGTGAACTGGCGGGCGAACAGGCAATGACGGACGTGCAAGTTTGGTCGGCGGAACGCCGTGGGCGTGACCGCGAGGACAAGCCCGATTACAAGGTGAAACTGAATGTGGCACTGTGTTTTTCCAACAAAACCAATTTGTTGGAATATTACCACAATTCCAGTTGGTTGGAACACGGCGGCGCGCCGGAAAAGGCGGTGCGCTCGGTATTTGTATCGCAAATTGATGCGTATTTGCGGCAAAACGGCAAGTATTTGAAAAACGAAAGTAAAATCACGTTCCAAGACGTGCAGGATTGTTTGGTGTTGGTCTCGTCCTCTTTTTCTACACAGACATCGTATGAAAACCAAACCAAAAAATCCATCACCAACAAGTTTATACAAGAGGCCATGGCGGACTTTTTACGCCACAACTTGGAAGTATACTTTTTGGAAAACAAGGCAGAGGCAACGCGTTTAACTGAGCAGGTGCTTATTAACAAGCGTAGCCGTGAAAAGGCAGAGACCACCCGCCTCAATTTGAAAAAAACGTTACAATCCGGCAACGATTTGGCCTCCCGCGTGCCGGGGTTTGTGGATTGCCGCACTCGCGACGTAGCCCAGCGCGAACTGTTTATTGTGGAAGGCAAATCTGCTATGGGTGCGTGCATTCAGGCGCGCAATTCGGAATTTCAGGCAATCATTCCCGTGCGTGGTAAAATCCTCAATTGCTTAAAAGCGGAAATGGACAAGATTTTCAAAAGTGAGATTATTGTTAACTTGCTGAAAGTAATGGGATGCGGGGTAGAGGTGAAATCCAAATCCAACAAAAATTTAGCCACGTTTGACTTGTCGCAACTGCGGTTTTCCAAAATTATTATTTGTACCGATGCGGACGTGGACGGGTTCCAAATTCGCACCTTAATACTCACAATGTTGTATCGGTTAACCCCCACGTTGATTGACAAAGGCTATGTGTTTATTGCGGAAACGCCGTTGTATGAGATTAATACAAAAACCGACACGTATTTTGCGTATAATGACCGCGAAAAAGTGGAAATTTTGGAAGAAATCGGCGATGTTAAATATACCATTCAACGCTCCAAAGGGTTGGGCGAAAACGAGCCGCAAATGATGTCGCTTACCACAATGAACCCCGCCACGCGCCGTTTGGTAAAGGTAAACCCGTGCGACGTGGAGGAAACCGCGCATATGTTTGACGTGTTATTGGGTGACGATTTGGACGGCCGCAAACAGATAATTGCCGAGCGCGGCGCGGAATACATTGATATGCTGGATTTACAGTGAGGGGAGGGACATAAATGGCTACCAAGAAAAGCAAAAAGGTGGTTGCCGAACCGGGCAAACTGCCGCCGAATGCCCACATTGCCGGCGCGGGCGAAGTAGAACAACAGGCGATTGTGGATACGTTGCAAGAAAACTATATGCCGTACGCGATGAGTGTGATTATGTCCCGCGCCATTCCGGAAATTGATGGCTTTAAGCCCTCGCACCGCAAATTGTTGTATACGATGTATAAAATGGGGCTGCTGAACGGCAGTTTAATTAAATCCGCGAACATTGCGGGGCAGACAATGCGACTTAACCCCCACGGCGACGCCGCCATTTACGATACCATGGTGCGCCTTTCCCGCGGGAACGAATCGTTGTTGCACCCGTACGTGGAATCCAAGGGCAACTTTGGTAAGGCCTATTCTTCGGATATTGAATGTGCCGCTTCGCGGTACACCGAGGCAAAGTTGGCACCGATTGCGGCAGAATTGTTCCGCGATATTGATAAAGAAACCGTCGATTTTGTGGATAACTACGATGCCACTATGAAAGAACCGTCGTTATTGCCGGTAACGTTCCCCTCCATTTTGGTAAATAACAACTTGGGTATCGCCGTGGGTATGGCCAGCAACATTTGCTCGTTTAATTTGGCAGAGGTGTGTGAAACTGCCATTGCGCTGATACGCGACCCCGCGCACGATTTGTTATCTACCCTGCAAGCCCCGGATTTCCCCAGCGGCGGCCAACTCATTTATCGCCGCGAGGATTTGGAGAAAATTTACGAAACCGGTCGCGGCAGTGTGCGTGTTCGCGCCGTGTACCAATACGATAAGTCTAACAACTGTTTGGATATTACGCAAATCCCCTATTCCACCACGGTGGAGGCCATTGTCGGCAAAGTAACGGAATTGGTAAAAAGCGGGAAACTGCGCGAGATTAACGATATCCGCAACGAAACGGATTTAAGTGGTCTGAAAATCACCATCGACTTAAAGCGCGGCACCGACCCCGACAAGGTAATGAGCAAATTGTACGCCGCTACGCCGTTGGAGGATGCGTTTGGGTGTAACTTTAACGTGCTGATTGCCGGCGTGCCGCAGGTGCTGGGCGTGCGTGCCTTGTTTGAGGAGTGGACGGCATTCCGCATTGAGTGTGTCCGCCGCCGCGTGGTGTACGATTTGAATAAGGCCAAAGACAAATTGCACTTGCTTAAAGGTCTGCAAAAGATTTTGCTGGACATTGACAAAGCGGTGCGCATTGTTCGCGAAACCGAGGAGGAAGCCGAGGTTGTTCCCAACTTAATGATTGGGTTTGGCATTGATGAGACACAAGCGGAATACGTGGCGGAAATTAAATTGCGCCATCTCAACCGCGAGTATATCCTCAAACGGTTGGACGAGGTGGAACGGCTGGAAGCAGAGATTGCCGAAATGCAGGAAACGCTCAGCAGTTCCCGCCGCATTAAGTCGATTATTATTGACGAACTGCGCACCGTGGCTAAAAAGTACGGACAACCGCGCCGTACCACGTTGTTGTACGCTTCGGATTTGGAGGAGGAACGTGAAGCCGAGGAGGCGGATATTCCGGAATATCCCTGCACGTTGTTCTTTACGGCGGAGGGGTACTTCAAAAAAATTACGCCGCAGTCGTTGCGTATGAGCAGTGAACACAAACTGAAAGAGGGCGACCACATTGTGCAAACGGTGGAGAGCAACAATCGCCAAGAACTGTTGTTTTTTACCAATGCCGGCACGGTGTACAAAACACGCGCCTCGGATTTTGCGGATACAAAGGCCAGCGTGTTGGGCGAGTACGTTGCCGCAAAACTGGGTTTTGACGAGGGCGAAAAAGCCGTGTTTATGGCAGTGACAAACGATTACAGCGGCTACTTGGTATTTTTCTTTGAAAACGGCAAAGCCGCCAAAGTGGAACTGGCATCGTATGCCACCAAGACCAATCGCCGTAAACTGGTGGGTGCGTTTTCGGATAAATCGCCGCTGGTGGCGATGTTCCAACTGCCGCAAGACAGTGAATTTTTTGTGGGTTCTACCGCAGGCCGTCGCTTGATTGTGCACACGGGAGCCATTGCCGTTAAAACCACCCGCAACACGCAGGGCGTGCAGGTGTTAACGCTAAAAGGTCAGCATCGTTTGGAATCGGTTGTTCCGTTTGTGGAATCCATGGTGGTTAAGCCGGCGCGTTACCGCACCCGTTCACTGCCCGCCGCCGGTGCTGTTCTGTCTGCGGAGGATGTGGGAGAACAGTTGACGTTACTGTAATAAAAAATCACTGCCGGAAAACAATTTTTCCGGCAGTGATTGGCAACAAATACAGCAAACGCAAGCGGGCAATGTATCTGTGCCACGGTTAGATTGCCCGTTTTACCAAAAAAGATACACAACATAAAAATGTACTTGCGTTTTTTGTTTGTTTGTGCTACTATAATAGGCGTAACTTTGTGGATATGTTCAGGGAGGACTTAATTATGACCGTTTGGGAGTATGTTATTGGTGCTGTTTTAATTGTTTTTTCGTTAATCATCATCGGCGTGGTGTTGTTGCAAGAGGGCCGCGAGGCCAACATCGGTGCCATTTCCGGCGCGGCGGACACGTTTTTTGACAAAGGCCGTGCCCGCACGTTGGATGCGTTTTTGGCGCGGTGGACAAAATGGCTGGCTGTCATTTTCTTTGTGCTGGTGTTGGCGGGTATGCTCATCACCAAGTTTTTGGGTGCTAAATAATTTGGTTTGTTGTAAAAGCTCCTGTGCTTCGGCATGGGAGCTTTTTGTGTAAAAAGAATGGAAGAAAAGACTATTTGCGCCCCCTCTTGCGTAAAGTAAAAGCAAGAGGGGGCGTTTGTTATGGCGTGGTGGGTAACGGCGGTGTGCATTGGTGCGCTCACGGTGTTAACGGTGTGGTTGTTTATCACGTTGTTCCACACCGGAAAACCAATACGCAGTCTGTTGAGCAGTGGGTTACAGGGCGCGTGTGCGTTGGCGGCGGTTAATGTTACGGGGGCACTTGCCGGTGTTTCGCTGGGGCTTAATTGGTTGTCGGCGGTGGCTTGCGTGGCACTGGGGGTGCCGGGAGTTATCGGGCTGCTTTTGTTGCAAGTAATTTGCCGAGTGTAATTGCAAAGTTTGCACGAATGTGGTACACTGGCGATGGGTGAGAGAGTATGAAGTTGCCGCACAGTCAAACATTAACTGCCAACAATAAAGACGGCGTTATTTATTACAGTTTTCCCGCGTTTGATGCCATACCGTTTGTCCGCCACGGCTTTTCCACGCGCGTGGGCGGTGTGAGTACCGGTATATACGCGAGTATGAATTTGAGTTTTACGCGTGGTGATGACCCACAGTGTGTGCGGGAAAATTTTGACCGTTTTTGTGCCGCGGTGGGGGTGGACAGCCGCCACGCCGTGGTGGCGGCGCAGGAACATCACACGGTGGTGTACAACGCCACCGCCGCCGACCGTGGACGCGGCGTGTACCGTGAACGGGGGTATACCGATATTGACGGGTTGCTCACCAGTGAGCCGAATGTGGTGTTGTTCACGCAATATGCCGATTGTGTGCCGCTGTTTTTTGTTGACCCTGTTCGGCGCGTGGTGGGCACGGCTCATGCCGGCTGGCGTGGCACGGCGGCGGGTATGGGCGCCGTTATGGTGGAGCGTATGGTGGCGGATTACGGTTGCCGCCGTGAGGATATTTTGGCGGCGGTGGGTCCCTCCATCGGTCCGTGCTGTTTTGAGGTGGATGAACCGGTACGGCAAGCATTTGCGGAAGCGTTTCCGTTTTCTGCGGCGTGTATCGTGGTGGGCGAGGGCGGCAAAAGCCACATTGATTTGTGGGAGATAAATCGCCGCACGTTGCTTTTGGCGGGAATTACTGCCGAGCATATCACGGTAACGGATGTGTGTACCCGTTGTTACCCGGAGTTGTTGTGGTCACACCGCGCTACCGGCGGTGAGCGCGGCAGTTTGGCGGGGTGCATTGCCATTGGTGAATAATGCAAAGTCCGACGAATCGCACGATTCGTCGGACTTTTTTGTGGTTTATAGGTTGCCGGTGCAAAATTCATCGGCGAACCAAACGTTGGGTAATGTGAATTCACGTCCGTTTAAATAATTCAGTTCGCCCGCATCGTCAGTAAAAGCAAATTTCAAGCGGTACGAGCACAGTGCTTGTTTGTGAAACCCTGTGCCTTTGTTTAAGTCGTTGGTGCCGTACTTGCCATCTCCCAACAACGGGTGACCAATGGAGGCGAGATGCGCCCGAATTTGGTGGGTACGTCCGGTGAGTAATTCAATCTCCAAAAGCGACAATCCGTTATGTTCTTTCAATACCCGATACCGCGTGGCAATGGTACGCGCGCCACGTTGTTGGTGCTCAGAAACGTATACGCGGTTTTGCGCCTCGTTTTTTTGTAAAAAGCCGTGCAGCGTATCCTCAGGCTTTTCCAAATGCCCGTGTACCAAACACAGGTAATATTTTTCAATTTCACGGCGGCGCAGTTTTTCGTTCAAAATACGCAGTGCAGCGGCGGTTTTGGCGGCAATCACAATGCCGCAAGTGTTGCGGTCAATGCGGTTCACCAGCGCGGGAGCAAAACTGGCTTCGTCCTGCGGGGCGTATTCGCCCTTTTCAAACAAGTAGCGTTGAACGCGAAAAATCAGCGTATCGCGGTATTCCTCAGTATCCGGGTGTACCAGTAACCCCACCGGCTTGTTGAGCAACAAAATATGCTCATCCTCATACACAATATCCAATTTGGTACCGGCGTGCATAAATTCGTATACCGGCGCGGCACATTCCAAAAATTCGTCCGGTGCGTAAACGGCAACCACATCGCCTTCTTCCAACCGCTGCGAGATGGTGCAACGTTTGCGATTGACTTTAATATCTTTTTGGCGAATGTATTTGTACATCATTGATACCGGCAAATTCGGAAACGCTTTGGTCAAAAAGCGGTCCACGCGTTGACCGGCATCGTTTTTTGCAATGGTGAGTTGTTTCATTTATCAGCCCTCCAAAACACAGTATACCGCATCTGACCCGCAAACACAAGAGGTTTCATAACACACGGTGCGGCGGGTATACTGATGGTGAGGTGATACAATGACATCGTTATGGACACAAACGGCAAAATTGCCGTCATTTTGGCCACTTACGCGTGATGAACGTACCGATGTACTGGTAATCGGTGGTGGAATGGCGGGGTTGCTCTGTGCTTTTCGGTTACAGCAAGCGGGGTTATCGGTAATTGTGGCGGAAGCCGGACGTTTGGCACAAGGAACAACAGCGGGTACGACTGCCAAATTGACGGTGCAACACGGTGGAAGCACCTATTCAACGCTGATTGAGAAACAGGGTGTGGAGTATGCCAAACGATATCGACAAGCACAAGAGCAAGCACTGGTATGGTTTGACGAATTGGCGGCGCGTTTTCCGTGCGATGCACAAACGGTGGATGCACTGCTATATACCCGTGAGGATGCGGAGGCACTGTGGCGTGAACAAACCGCTATTCGCCTTGTGGGCGGCGAGGCGGAACGCACGGAGCAACCGTTGCCGTTTCCGGTAAAGGGTGCTTTGCGACTGCCGCGACAACGGCAGTTTCATCCGTTAAAATTGTTGGCGGGTATTGCGGAGGAATTGACCGTGTATGAGCGTACGCGTATTGCGGAAGTGCAGGACAATATTGCCACTACCGAAGAGGGCGTAGCCATAACGGCCAAACACATTGTGGTGGCTACGCATTTTCCGTTTATTAACCGTCGCGGACTGTATCCGCTAAAACTGTATCAAAATCGGTCGTATGTGCTGGCACTCACGGGCGCGCCTCCGTTGCCGGCTATGTTGCTGGATGCCGCCGGCGACGGCTTGTTTTTACGACAGTATGGTGAGTATTTGCTAATGAGTGGGCTGGGACACCGCACCGGCACGTTAGGCGGTGGCTGGAAACCGCTGGAACGCGTGGCGCGGCAGTGGTTTCCCAAAGCGAGTGTGGCAGGACGATGGGCGGCGCAGGATTGTTGCACGGCAGATGACGTAGCGTATGTGGGCGCGTATTCATCGCACACACCAACGTGGTCGGTAGCCAGCGGGTTTAACGGTTGGGGTATGAGCGGTTCGTTGGTAGCCGCCCAAGTGCTGACTAACCGCATACTGGGCAACGCCGAGCAAGCACACACACTGTTTTCACCGCAACGGCGCGTGCCAGCCGCGCCGTTGTGGGTAAACGCGGGGGAATCGGTAAAAGGGTTGCTCACACCAACCGCACCGCGTTGCACGCATTTGGGGTGTGCTCTGCACTGGAATCCGTGGGAACACAGTTGGGATTGCGCTTGCCACGGCTCGCGTTTTGGGAGCGGCGGTCAATTGCTTCACGGGCCGGCAATGCGGGACTTGGTGCATCCGCCCAAACAAAAACAAGCGGGAGACGAGTAGTCTCCCGCTTGTCGGCGTTGTGTTATACGCTTTCTTTTTGTGCAATTTTGCGGCCCATTAGTACGCCCATAACGGATGCCATCATTAACCCGCGAGTCCAACCGCTGGAATCGCCCAAGCAATGCAAGCCATGCACGTTGGTGTTCAAATCGGTATCCATACGCACACGGTTGCTGTAAAATTTAAGTTCCGGCGAGTACAACAACGTTTCGTACGAGGCAAAACCGGGTACCACGTGGTCTACCGCTTGGATAAAGTTGATAATGTTAATCATTGCACGGTAGGGCATGGCGGCGGTGATGTCACCCGCCACCGCATCCGGCAAAGTCGGCTTTAAGTTGGATTGCGAGAGTTCCTTTTGCCAAGTGCGCTTACCATCTAAAATATCACCAAACCGTTGCACCAAAATGTGGCCCGCGCCAAGCATATTGGTGAGTTCGCCCACCTTTTGCGCATAAGCAATGGGTTGGTTAAATGGTTCACTGAAATTGTGTGAACACAAAATGGCAAGGTTGGTGTTGTTGGATTTGAGTTCCTTGTACGAATGGCCGTTAACTACCGCCAAATCGTCATCGTAATTCTCCTGGCTGACAAAGCCGCCGGGGTTTTGGCAGAATGTGCGCACCTTGTTTTTGAACGGTTGCGGGTAACCGATAAGTTTGGATTCGTACAACGTTTTATTGACTTTTTCCATCACTTCGTTGCGCACTTCCACACGCACGCCGATATCCACCGTGCCGGGTTGGTGAGCAATGTTGTGTTCGGCACAAATTTTTTCCAACCAATCCGCGCCGCGGCGACCGGTGGCAATCACGGTGTGGGTGGCGTAAATGTCAATATCCTGTTTGCCGTCGGTTACGGTAATGCCACGGCAACTTTGACCGTCCAAAAGCAGGTTGGAACATTCGTAGCCGAATAACATTTCCACCCCGTGTTGCTGCAAGTGCTGTTGAATGGACAAATAAATACCTTGTGCTTTTTCCGTGCCCATATGGCGAATGGGGCAGTCCACCAACTTTAAGCCCGCTTGAATAGCGCGCTTGCGAATTTCCTTAACCTCTTCGGTGTTTTCCAGTCCTTCCACGTGTGTGTCGGCACCAAATTGCAGATAGATATTGTCTGCATAATGAATGGTTTCTTGTACCAAATCTTCGCCGACCAGTGACGGCAGGTCGCCGCCAACTTCGTAACTTAGCGACAATTTACCGTCGGAAAAGGCACCGGCACCGGAAAAACCGGTGGTGATGTGGCAGTACGGCTTACAGTTAACACAATGCCCCACCGTGGATTTGGGGCAACGTCGTTTTTCAATGGGTTGGCCTTTTTCCACAAGAACAATGCGTTGTTTGCTGCCGCAGTTGAGCATTTCCAACGCAGTAAAAATACCGGCAGGGCCGGCACCGACAATGACAACATCCGTTTGCATAGGGTAGACCCCTCCTAAACTATAATCCGCTTGACCAAAAAATTAATATACCGTAATTTCGTGGTTTTGTCAAGAATAATGCAGTGTATTACCCCTTGCACAGTGGTGTAAAAATGTGGTATACTCAATTGTGTCAAAATACGGTACAGGAGGAAGTGCGTATGGATATTCGCGTAAACGATGTACTGACAATGAAAAAAGCACACCCGTGCGGCGGCAATCGGTTTCGTGTATTGCGTATCGGTATGGATTTCCGCCTGCGGTGCGAATTGTGCGGGCACGAAATTATGGTGCCGCGTATCCGTACCGAAAAACACATACGTGCCGTGGAGCGCGCAGAGGAGTAGCGACTTTTTCCATAATTGAACCGAGGAGGAAAAAGTATGTTACAACGACTGAGCGAAGTGGAAAAACGCTACGAGGAATTGATGGCGCGATTGTGCGACCCATCGGTTGTTTCGCAAGCAGAAACTTACCGCACTTTGATGAAAGAAAGCAGTGAGTTGGAGCCGGTGGTAACGGCGTATCGCGCCTATGCTTGCGCTTGCAAACGCGAGCAAGAGGCAAAGGAATTGCTTGCGGGCGGCGGGCTGGACCGGGAACTTAGGGAATTGGCGGAAGAAGAATTGGCAGACAGCCGCGCGACAGTGGAACAGTTAACCGAAGAACTGCGTGTGTTGTTGCTCCCGCGCGACCCTAACGACAGCCGCAATGTGATTTTGGAAATTCGTGCCGGTGCGGGTGGCGAGGAATCGGCATTGTTTGCCGGCAGTTTGTTGCGGATGTACACACTGTATGCGCAAACGCAGGGGTATCGTCTGGAAGTGGTAAACGCCAACGAAACGGAACTCGGCGGTTACAAAGAAGTGAGTTGTACCGTGACCGGAGATGGGGCATACAGCCGTTTGAAGTTTGAAAGTGGGGTGCACCGCGTTCAGCGCGTGCCGGAAACCGAAACCGGCGGGCGAATTCACACCTCCACCGCCACGGTGGCGGTACTGCCGGAGGCGGAGGAAGTGGAACTGACCATTGCGCCCACCGATTTGCAAATTGACACCTACCGTTCCAGCGGTGCGGGCGGTCAGCATATTAACAAAACGGAATCCGCCATTCGCATTACCCACCTGCCCACGGGTATGGTGGTGGAATGTCAGGATGAACGGAGCCAGCATAAAAACAAAGAAAAAGCCATGCGAGTGTTGCGAGCTCGTCTGTTTGAGCAATTGCAAAATGAGCAGCAATCTGCCATTGCCGCCGACCGCCGCGCACAGGTGGGAACCGGCGACCGCAGCGAGCGAATTCGCACTTACAATTTTCCACAGGGGCGGGTAACCGACCACCGCATTGGGTTAACCTTGTACAAACTGGATTCGGTGCTGAACGGTGCGTTGGATGAGGTAGTGGATGCGCTCATCACCGCCGACCGTGCCGAAAAACTGCAAAGAGGGCAAACGTATGCAAACAAAGCATTTGACAGCGAGTGAAGAGGATATACGTACCGCCGCGGCGTTGTTGTCCGCGGGGGAATTGGTTGCTATTCCCACCGAAACGGTATACGGCTTGGCGGCAGATGCCCGCAACGGCGCAGCGGTGGCTTCCATTTTTCGCGCCAAGGGTCGTCCCGCGGATAATCCGCTGATTGTACATATTGCGCAGTGGGAGCAACTTAACGGCTTGGTGCGTGATATCCCGCCGGTGGCACGCGCGTTGGCGCAAGCATTTTGGCCGGGGCCGCTAACTATGATTTTTAACAAAGCCCACGACGTTCCGGGCGAAGTTACGGCGGGTTTATCCACGGTGGCAGTGCGTATGCCGTCGCATCCGGTAGCGCGACGCATTATTGAACTTTCTTGCCCACTCGCGGCACCTTCTGCCAACCGTTCCGGCAGTCCCAGCCCTACGGATGCACACCGCGTGGCACAGGATATGGACGGGCGCATTGCCGCGGTGGTGGATGCCGGTGCGTGTGATGTCGGCGTGGAGTCCACGGTAGTTACGGTAACGGATAATCGCGTGCGGGTGTTGCGTCCGGGCGCGGTAACGGTGGAAATGATGCAAGCGGTTGTTGGTGCGGTGGAAGTGGATGCCGCCGTGTTGCAACCCTTGGGCGACGGGGCGCAGGCCGCTTCCCCCGGTATGAAATACAAACATTACGCCCCGCAAGCGCGGGTGATACTGGTGCGCGGCACGGCGGATGCGTACCGTCGTTATGTGAACAAAAATGCTGCGGATGGCGTGATGGCACTGTGCTTTGACGGCGAGGAAACGGGGCTGGATGTGCCGTACCTCACTTATGGACGGCGGGACGATGCCGCCTCGCAAGCGCGACGCGTGTTTGAAGCATTGCGCCGGTTGGATGAACGCGGCGCAACCGTGGCGTATACGGCGTGCCCCACGCCCGAAGGAATTGGGTTGGCGGTGTATAACCGTTTGTTGCGCGCGGCGGGATTTGAGGTGATTATGCTTGACTAACACGTTGGTAATCGGGTTAACCGGTTCAACCGGTGCCGGCAAAAGCACGGTATCGCGTATGCTTTTGGCAGATGGCTTTTACGTGATAGATGCCGATGCCTTGGCGCGGGAGGCAGTCGCTCCCGGTTCGCCGTGCTTGCGTGCCATTGCGGAGCAATTTTCGTCGGCGGTGCTCAATAAGGATGGCTCGCTCAACCGTGCGGCGTTGGCACAAATGGCGTTTGCCACACCCGCCGCCACGGAAGCGTTAAATGCCATTGTACATCCTACCGTAATTGCTATGATGAACGAGCGGCTGGCGGCCGCCCAAAAGCGGGGGGAACGCACGGTGCTGTTGGATGTCCCGTTACTGTTTCAAACACATACAGAATCACTGTGCGACAGTACACTTGCCATTACCGCGCCGCCGTCGGTGCGGTGTGCGCGCATTTGCGAACGGGACGGGCTCACGCCCGCGCAGGCTTTGGCGCGTATGAACGCTCAACCGCCCGATTCGTATTACGCCGAGCGGGCAACTCACACGTTGGAAAACACCGGTGATGTATCGGCACTGCGCAAAGCGGTGGACGATTGGCGTCGCAGCATAGGGAGGTAACGGTTTGACCAAACGAGTAAAGCAATGGCTGTGGTGGCTTTTGTTGGCGGTGGTTGCGTTGGCAGTAGCGGTAGGGCTATTTCGCTGGGGGTATGACACCTATTTAAAGGCGGCATACCCGCTGGAATATGAGGACTATGTCGCCGCTTCTGCCGCGGAATACGATTTGCCGCCCACGCTGGTATATGCGGTTATTCATACCGAAAGCCATTTTGACCCGAATGCGGTTTCTTCGGCGGGTGCTAAGGGATTAATGCAGTTAATGGATGCCACATACGAATGGATACAAACCCAAATGACGGGCGAAACACAGCCATCGGAACGTATTTACGACCCGCAAGTGAACATCCGTTGCGGGTGTCGGGTGCTGGATGTTTTAATGAGCCAGTTTGACAACACGGAAACCGCGCTGGCGGCGTATAACGCGGGAAGCGGCAACGTGTCCAAATGGTTGAAAAACCCAGAGTATTCCGATGACGGCGTTACCTTAAAAGAAATTCCCGTCCGGGAAACGCGCAACTATGTAAAACGCGTGTTAAAAGCGTGGGAACGGTATCAAACTATATACGAATGGGAAACGGAGGAATAATGTATGGCAGAAAAAAGTCAGAACGAGGCATTGCGTGAGCAACTACTGTACCAACCGAAAAGTGCGTATCGGGTGGTGTCGGATGATGAATTGCGTGAGGCAGAGACCTACTGTGAAGGGTACAAGCATTTTTTGGATGCTGCAAAAATTGAGCGCGAAGCCGTAACCGAGGCAATCCGCTTGGCGGAGGAACAGGGCTTTGTTCCGTTTGACCGGCACAGTACACTGAAAGCGGGCGACCGTGTTTATGTGAACAACCGCGGTAAGGCATTGATTTTGGCGGTTATCGGAGAAAAATCCATTGAGGAGGGCATCTCCATTGCCGCGGCACACATTGACTCGCCCCGTTTGGATTTGAAACCCAATCCGTTGTACGAGGACCACGAATTGGCGTATTTTGACACGCACTACTACGGCGGCACTAAAAAGTACCAGTGGACGGCGGTGCCGCTCGCGTTGCACGGCGTGGTTGTGCGGCAGGATGGCACCCGCGTGAACATTGTTATTGGCGAGGCGGCGGAGGACCCTGTGTTCTGCGTGACCGACTTGTTGCCGCATTTGGGTGCCAATCAAATGAAAAAGACCGCCGCCGAGGTGATTGACGGCGAAAATTTGAACATTCTTATCGGTTCGCGCCCGCTGTGCGATGACGAGGGCGGCGATGCCGTAAAACTCAACATTTTGCGTATTCTTTCCGAAAAATACGGTATTACAGAACGTGATTTTCTTTCTGCCGAATTGGAAATGGTACCGGCGTTTGGTGCGCGTGACGTGGGGTTGGACCGTAGTCTTATTGGCGCATACGGACACGATGACCGCGTGTGTGCCTATCCGGCACTTACTGCCCTGTTTGCCTTAAAACAACCGGCGTATACCGCTGTAACGGTGCTGGCGGATAAAGAGGAAACCGGCTCGGAGGGCAACACCGGTATGCAATCCGCCTTTTTGAAGTATTTTGTGGAGGATTTGGCGGCCGCATTTGGTGTGGAGGGTCGTCACGTTCTCAGCCGCTCGCTGTGCTTGTCGGCGGATGTGAATGTGGCGTTTGACCCCATTTACCCCGAGGTGGTAGAAGCGCGCAACTGCGCGGTGCTCAATCGCGGTGTGGTGTTAACAAAATACACCGGTTCACGCGGCAAATCCGACACAAGCGATGCCTCGGCGGAGTTAATGGGCTTTTTCCGCCGTGTTATGGAGCAAAACGACGTTTTGTGGCAAATTGGGGAACTGGGCCGCGTAGACGTAGGCGGTGGTGGTACGGTGGCAAAGTATATTGCCGACCTTAACGTAGATACCGTGGATTTGGGCGTGCCGGTGCTTTCTATGCACGCGCCGTTTGAAGTGGTGGCAAAGCCGGATGTATATATGGCTCATAAGGCATTTTTCGCCTTGCTTTCGCGCGGGGAATCCCTGTAATCTACACGAACCGAACAAGCCAAGACCTCATAGGATGGAACAAACCATCCTATGGGGTCTTTTTTTATGGCGATTCGGCGAAAAGGAGGAGTTGTATGAAAACTGTGGAAACGTTTGCCGTTATCGGCGGGGATTTACGGTCGGCATATTTGGCGGGGGCCTTGGCGGCTGAGGGGTTTCGGGTGATTAGTTCCGGTTTTGACGGCACCGAACTCCCGCCGTGTGTCACGGCGTGTACCAACCCGGTGCAAGCCATTCCGCTGGCAGATTGTGTCATTTTGCCATTACCCGTAACCACCGACGGCGTGAATGTTAACGCGCCGTTTTCGCGCACACCCATTCCGTTAGAAACGGTTTTGCAGGCGGTGCGCGAGGAGCAGTTGTTGTTGGGCGGTCAGGTGAGTGATACCTTACACCGCGCCGCGGCATTGCGCGGGTTAACGGTGGCAGATTACTTTTCTCGCGAGGAGTTGGCGGTACTTAACGCCGTTCCCACGGCGGAGGGAGCTATCCAACTGGCTATGGAGGAGTTACCCATAACGTTAGCGGGGTCGCGGTGTTTAATTACCGGTTACGGACGCTGTGCGCGCGTTTTGGCACGCTTGTTACGGGCACTGGACGCACACGTAACCGTGGCGGCTCGTCGTTGTTCCGACCGTGCGTGGGCGGCGGCTCAGGGGTGCAAAGCTATGGAATTAACGGCGCTTAGCGGCAAAGAACAATACGATGTTATTTTTAACACCGTACCGCACCGCATTTTCACCAAAGAGGTGTTGGAAAAGCTGGATGGCGGCACGTTGCTGATTGATTTGGCATCACGTCCCGGCGGGGTAGATTTTAACGCCGCGGCGCAATTACGTCTCAAAACCGTTTGGGCGTTGTCGTTGCCGGGGCGTGTGGCTCCCAAAACCGCGGGCGAAATTATTAAGCAGACCATTGTGAATATGATTAAGGAGGAACCGACGTGGATACTAAAATAGGGTTTGCACTGTGTGGCTCATTTTGTACGTTCCACCGCGCATTGGAGCAAATGGAAACTCTCACCGCGGAGGGAATGTCGGTAACACCGATATTGTCGTTTTGTGCGGCTACCACCGACACCCGTTTTGGCACGGCTGCGGGGTGGCTTGAGCGGTTTCGAAAGGTAACCGGTAACGAACCGTTACTTACGTTGACCGAAGTGGAACCCATTGGCCCCAAAGGGTATTTTGACGTACTGGTGGTGGCACCGTGTACCGGCAGTACGCTGGGGCGGTTGGCAAACGGTATTAGTGATACGCCGGTGGCATTGGCGGTAAAATCACAGTTGCGCCGCAATCGCCCTGTGGTTATTGCGGTATCCACCAACGATGCCTTGGGATTTTCAATGCGTAACATTGCCTTGCTTAAAAATAGCAAAAATTTGTATTTTGTACCGATGTCACAAGACGATGCCACTAACAAGCCCAATTCGTTGGTGGCGGATTTTACCAGACTTTCCTCAGCCATTCACGCGGCGCAGGTGGGAGTTCAACTGCAGCCGTTGTTTGAATGAGACGGCGTTCTCGCCACCGTTT
This sequence comes from Acutalibacteraceae bacterium, assembly GCA_045653425.1. GTDB lineage: Bacteria > Bacillota > Clostridia > Oscillospirales > Acutalibacteraceae > RGIG3009. Next base: position 52,328 of record JAZOLU010000008.1, read on the forward strand.
TCGTCGCCTGCAAGCGTGTGTCTGCTTACTGTTGGCGGCGGGAATCCTGCTTGCCGGTGTGGTGGCGGTGGATGCCCGGCTGAGACCTATTATTCAAAGTTACGGGCAAATGTCGGCACGGCGCAGTGCTATGCTGGCGGTGCACACCGGTGTGGAGCGGGTATTGGCGGAACAAGAGGCAACCTACCGCGATTTTATCATTTTGGAACGCAGTGCCGATGGGCGGGTGCTTTCGGCAGAAACCAACGTTACGGCAATTAACCGCTTAAAAGCGGCGGCATCCAACGCCGTTATGTCAGAACTGGCGGCGCGCGAGCAACAAACGGTGCGTATTCCACTGGGCAGCTTGCTGGGCGGCAGCTTTTTTACCGGACGCGGGCCGTTTTTACCCATTACGGTGCACACGTCCGGTACGGTGCTCACCACGTTATCCGGCACGTTTACGGATGCCGGTATTAACCAAACCAACCACAGCTTGTATTTGGATATGACGGTGATGATGACCGGCACATTGCCGTTGGAACGGGTATCGGTGGAACTGACCACGCGATTTTTGGTGTGTGAGACGGTGCTGGTGGGGGATGTGCCGGAAACGGTATTTCAGGTGGATTTCGGAGAAGCGTTAAACGGAATTTTCGGCTCAACCGATTGAAAAACGCGGAAAAGTTTGGTATACTAACAGTTGTAAACGCCAAATTAAAGGAAGTGGACGTATGGATTTTGAAACAGCACGCTCCCGTATTCAGGAATTGCGGCAGGAAATCGAATACCATAGCCGTCGCTATTACGATGAAGATTCGCCCGAAATTGAGGACGACGAGTTTGACCGACTGACGCAGGAATTGCGCCGGTTAGAGGAAGCGTACCCGCAGTTAATCACGGCGGATTCCTATACCCAGCGGGTGCACGGGGAAGTTTCCCGTCAATTCACGCCGGTGGAACACGAAGTACCGTTGGGCAGTTTGCAAGACGTATTTTCGCTGGATGAAGTACTTGATTTTGACCGCCGTGTGCGGGAAGAACTGGAACATCCGGTGTACGTGGTAGAGCCCAAAATTGACGGGTTATCGGTGGCACTGGAATACCGCGACGGTGTGTTTGTGCGCGGTGCTACCCGCGGCGACGGGCAAACCGGCGAGGATGTGTCTGCCAACCTGCGCACGGTGGCGGATATCCCCGGGCGACTTACGCACGCGGTAAAACGCTTAATTGTACGTGGCGAGGTATATATGCCGCGCGGGCAATTTGCCGCGTTGGTGGGGCAACAAGAGGAAAACGGCGAAAAGCCGTTCAAAAACCCGCGCAACGCGGCGGCGGGGTCGTTGCGGCAAAAGGACCCGGCAGTGACCAAACAACGGGGTTTGTCCGTGTTTGTGTTTAACTGGCAAATGGCGGAGGGGGTCGAGGTATCTTCTCACGCCGAGTCGCTGGAATATATGCGCAAACTGGGGTTTTCGGTTATTCCGTTTTATTGCCGCACCGATTCCATAACAAAAGTATTGGAAGAAATAGGGCGCATTGGTGAACAACGCAACTCGTTGCCGTTTGACATTGACGGCGCGGTGGTAAAAGTGGACAATTTTGCGGACCGCGCTCGTTTGGGCAGCACCAGCAAATACCCACGGTGGGCGGTGGCGTACAAATACCCTCCGGAGGAAAAGGAAACGGTGCTGCGTGATGTAGAAATTACGGTGGGGCGCACCGGCGTTCTTACGCCCACCGGCGTGTTTGAGCCGGTTACACTGGCGGGAACAACAGTGAGCCGTGCCACGCTGCACAATGCGGAGTTCATTCGCGAAAAAGGGTTGGCCATTGGGGACACGGTTGTGCTGCGCAAAGCGGGCGATATTATTCCGGAAGTGTTGCGCGTGGTGAAACACGCGGGCGGCGAAACGTATACACTGCCGCCGGCGTGTCCGTCCTGCGGGCAAGCGGTATCGCACGAACAGGGGGAAGCCGCTTTGCGTTGCGCCAATGCGGAATGTCCGGCGCAACGTATTCAGCGGTTAATTCACTTTGCCTCGCGCGATGCAATGGATATTGACGGGCTTGGCCCCGCGGTGATAGAACAATTGGTGGCCGAGGGGCTAATTACCCACATTGACGATTTGTACACGCTGGACCGTGATGCCGTGTGCGCGTTAGAGCGTAAGGGTGATAAATCGGCAGAAAATCTGCTCAAAGCGATTGATGCTTCACGCACGGCGGATTTGTCACGCTTGCTGTTTGCCTTGGGAATTCGCCACATTGGGCAAAAAGCCGCTAAACTGCTGGCACAGAGGTTTGGCAGTATGGAAGCGGTTATGGCCGCCACGCGGGAAGAACTGCTTTCCATTGATGGGTTTGGGGAAGTTATGGCGGATAATGTGCTGCGGTTTTTTGCTCTGCCGCCCTCTGTGCGGTTAATTGAGCGGTTGCGGGCGTGCGGGGTAAATATGACTTGTACAACGCGGCCGACCGACCGCCGTTTTGACGGAATGACCTTTGTACTGACCGGCACGTTGCCCACGATGACCCGTGACGAAGCGGCGGCATTGATTGAACAGTACGGCGGCAAAACGGCAAGCAGTGTTTCCAAAAAAACAACCGTTGTGTTGGCGGGTGAAAACGCCGGCAGTAAACTGGTTAAGGCACAGTCGCTTGGGGTTCGCATTATTGACCAAGCGACGTTTGAAGAATGGCTAAAATGATAGAATACCGCGCCGACCTACCACAGGTCGGCGCGGTGTTATGTTTGTTTAAGGAGTATCACACGCAGGGTGTTTGCTGCCGCAAGACATACGCTGGACAAACCGTGTAACGCGGTATGATACGGCTCCTCGGTGACAATGGCGTCGGCACGCAAATGCTCAAATTCCAGTGCCGCCAGCGATTTTAGCACGGTGGCGGTGCGGGGATACGTATGCAAGGACTTTAACACCGCTTCCCAGTGCTCGCATTGCGCAGTCACGGCGCTAAGCAGCGGTGTTGCGCTTTCCGGTAACGCAGTTAACCCATAGCGGTGCAGAGTGAGCAGCACGTCCTCGGCGGCGCGGGTAACCGACTCGGCGCATTGGCGCAACAACAGCAAATCTTCTCGGTCAAACGGGGTGATAAAAGCGTGGCGTAGTTCTTCAAAGGTGGCCTGCATTGCTAGGGCGGCGGTGTGGCGGCGCAGGTGTACTTCACGCACGGTACGCTCGGTTACGGCACGCCGTTGCCGCAAATGTTGCAATACGTCTTGTGTTTGTTGCGAACTGCGGTAACACTGTTCAAAAAGAATATATCCCATAACGGCACCCCCGAAACAACTATATCGGTGTGCCGCTTTTTTTATGACAAGCCGCGGGGGACGAGCATACATTAACAATATAAGGGGTGTGAATTACGGTGTGGCCGGATTAGAACGCCGCTGTTCGGGGTACACTAGTGGTGCAAACAGAGAAGGAAAGGGTCGAGAGATATGCATACAGTTCGTCGCGGCGATATTTATTATGCGGATTTAAGCCCGGTGGTGGGCTCAGAGCAGGGCGGGATTCGTCCGGTGCTGATTGTGCAAAACGATGTAGGGAATCGGTTTAGCCCCACGGTGATTGCCGCCGCCATTACCAGCCAAAAGGATAAAGCGCGACTCCCCACGCATATTCAGGTGAATTCCGCCGATAGCGGCCTAACAAAAGATTCCATTGTGTTGCTGGAACAAATTCGAACCATTGACAAGCGACGGTTAAAGGAACATATGGGCCGCTTGGACGATTATTTTATGAATCGCATTGACCAGGCATTGCAAATTAGTTTTGGGTTGGGGACGGATAACACGCATCCGCGCGTTCCGTGAACCCGTTGTAGTTACCGTCGCCGGCCGGCGACGGTATTTTACTTGTGTGCCGTTTCGACGGTATTAGCACACGAATGGGTATATACTGGATGTCCACGATAAAAGAATACACCCAAAAAGCAGGATGATATTTGTTGATATGTAACAAATTTTGTAAAAAATATTTTGTGAAGTTCAATTAAATTACCCAAATCTGCTTGACAGTGTGTGGATAAAGTTGGTAAAATAACAATGAGGCATGGGAAAGGGAGAAAGGACGTATGAGTGAATGTGCCGAAAAAGACCGCTTGCCGTTTGAGCAAGTGTTCTCACAAGAGCAATTTCGTGCGTATGAGGTGCTGGGTTGCCATGCGTGCGCGGGTGGGTATGTGTTCCGCGTGTGGGCACCGCACGCCTGTTCCGTTTCTCTGGTGGGTGAATTTAACGGGTGGAACAGTGCCGCCTTGCCGTTATCCCGTGTGAGCGAGGATGGCATTTGGGAGTGTTTTACCGACCAAGTGCACGAATACGACACCTACAAATATTATGTGGTGGGTGCCGACGGCCGCGGCGTTATGAAATCCGACCCGTATGCGTATCATTTTGAAACACGGCCATCCACCGCTTCTCGCGTTTATACGCTGGAGGGGTATGCGTGGCAGGACGAGGCGTGGCAGAAAGGAAAAGCTAAGCGGCCGTTGTACGATGCGCCGGTGAATATTTACGAAGTACACGCCGGTTCGTGGAAACGCTATCCCGACGGACACTTCTTTTCGTATGAAAAATTGGCGGAGGAATTGCTTCCGTACGTGTGCAATATGGGGTACACCCATATTGAATTGATGCCGCTCACCGAATATCCCTTTGACGGTTCGTGGGGGTATCAGGTTACGGGGTATTATGCACCCACCTCGCGTTACGGCACACCGCACGACCTAATGCGGTTTGTGGACCGGTGCCATCAGTGCGGTATCGGCGTTATTATGGACTGGGTACCGGGTCACTTTCCCAAGGACGAATACGGGTTGTATCGGTTTGATGGCGAGGCGTGCTATGAGTACGCCGACCTGCGCAAAGGTGAACACAAACGTTGGGGTACTTGTGTGTTTGACTATGGTCGCCCCGAAGTACGCAGTTTTCTTATTTCCAACGCCCTGTTTTGGTTGGAAAAGTACCATATTGACGGTATTCGGGTGGACGCAGTTGCATCGATGTTGTATTTGGATTATGACCGCAACGAGGGCGAATGGTTGCCCAATTGCCACGGCGGGCGCGAAAACTTGGAAGCCATTGACTTTTTACAAAAACTTAACGAGTCGGTATTCGCGGCGTACCCGCACACTATGATGATTGCGGAGGAATCCACGGCGTGGCCGCTGGTGTCTCACCCCACAAGCGAGGGCGGGTTGGGGTTCAATTTCAAATGGAATATGGGTTGGATGAACGATATGCTGCGGTATGTGTCGCTGGACCCGTTGTATCGCAGCGGCAATCACAACGCCCTAACGTTTTCGTTCTTTTATGCGTTTTCGGAAAATTTTGTATTGCCCATATCGCACGACGAAGTGGTGCACGGCAAATGCTCACTGATTAACAAAATGCCCGGCGAATATCCGCAAAAATTTGCAGGGGTACGCCTGTTTTTGGCGTATATGATGGCGCATCCCGGCAAAAAACTTACGTTTATGGGCACAGAGTTTGGACAGTTTATTGAATGGAATTACGAACAGGAATTGGACTGGCTGCTGCTGGATTACCCGGCGCACCGTGAACTGCAACAATTCACTCGCGAACTAAATCATTTTTATCGCCGTACGGCACCGTTGTGGGAAAATGATTTTTCGTGGGAGGGATTTTCGTGGATTGCCAATGACGATGCGGCGCAAAGTGTGATTGCGTTTCGTCGCATTGACCGTCGCGGCAAAGAAGTGATTGCCGTGTGCAATTTCACACCCGTACAACGTGAGGAGTATCGAATTGGTGTGCCGTTTTATGGTGTGTATGAGGAAGTGTTCACCACGGATGCCGCGGTATTTGGCGGCAGCGGCGTGGCAAATGGTACAGTTACTGCGGCGCAGGTGCCGCTGCACGGATGTGAGCAATCGGTGTCGCTCACTTTACCGCCGCTTGCGGTTGTTTTTCTAAAATGCAAACGGCGGTTGCCGTTGCCCAAAAGCCATAAAACCACTCAAAAATCAAAGACTTGAAGGAGGTCTTTTTTGTATGTTTCGTAAGCAGGAATGTGTAGCGATGTTGCTGGCGGGAGGACAGGGAAGCCGCTTGTATGCGCTTACCAAAAACGTGGCAAAACCGGCAGTCCCTTATGGCGGCAAGTATCGTATTATTGATTTTCCGCTGTCCAACTGTGTTAACTCGGGTATTGAAACCGTGGGCGTACTTACCCAGTATCAGCCGTTGGAACTAAGCGATTATATTGGTTCGGGGCAGCCGTGGGATTTGGACCGAATGGAAGCGGGGGTGCATTTGTTGCCGCCGTACCAGCGCAACAAGGGCGCAGACTGGTACAAAGGCACCGCCAACGCCATTTATCAAAATATGGTATTTATTGAGCGCTACGACCCCGAATACGTGCTGGTGTTATCGGGCGACCATATTTACAAAATGGATTATTCGCAAATGATTGCGCAACATAAGCACACCAACGCGGACTGCACCATTGCGGTGATTGAGGTGGAACTGTCTGAAGCCAGCCGTTTTGGTATTCTTAACACCAACGAAGATGGTTCCATTTACGAATTTGACGAAAAGCCCGCCGTGCCCAAGAGCAACTTGGCATCCATGGGCATTTACGTGTTTAATTGGAAAAAGTTAAAGCATTATTTGGAAGAGGACGAAAAGAACAAGAAATCGCAAAACGATTTTGGCAAAAACGTTTTGCCGGCTATGTTGGCCGCCGGTGAGCGGATGTTTGCTTACCGTTTTGAAGGGTACTGGAAAGACGTAGGAACCATTGATAGTTTGTGGGAAGCCAATATGGATTTGCTGAACCCCAAAGTACCGCTGGATTTATCAGATGATACGTGGCGCATTTATTCCCGCACACCGGGACTGCCGCCGCATCATCTCGGTCCTACCGCCGCCGTGCAGAATAGTATGATATCGCAAGGCGGCAACATACACGGTCGGGTGGAATCCTCGCTTTTGTTTGCGGGTGTAACCATAGAGGAGGGCGCACAGGTGCGCGATTCCATTATTATGCCGGGCGTAACGGTAGAACGCGGCGCGGTAGTACAATATGCCATTGTAGCAGAGGACGCCCGCATCGGTGCAAACGCCGTGGTGGGTGAACTGCCGGAGGAGGTCGCCTCGCTGGATAACTGGGGTGTGGCGGTGGTTGCCTCCGGTGTAACGGTGGAAGCAGGTTGTCGGGTGCCGGCCAAAGCGATGATTGACAGCGATGTAAAAAAGGAGGAAGCGTGAGATGCGTTATCATACCACACTCGGTTTGTTGTTTTCCAATATGCACGACGATGTCTTGCCGGAATTCACCGGCATTCGCGCCATTGGTTCGGTACCGTTTGGCGGGCGATATCGGTTAATTGATTTTGCGCTGTCCAACTTGGTTAACGCCGGTGTTTCTAAGGTAGGCGTTGTTACCAAAAGCAACTACCAATCGTTAATGGACCACTTGGGCTCGGGGAAATCGTGGGATTTATCGCGAAAAACGGAGGGGTTGTATTTTCTGCCGCCGTTTGGTGCAGGGGAGGCGGATTACGATGGGCGCATCTCCTCGCTTTCGGGGATTATGCCGTTTTTACGCAATTCCAAAGAGGAATACGTTATCTTATCCGACTGTCATTTTGTGGGCAACATCGATTACCGCCGCTTGATTGACGCACACGTGGAGAGCGGGGCGGAGATTACCATAGCGTGTTGCAGCGGTGAATTGCCGCGCAATATGGCATCGCCGGTGATAATTGCCGACGAGAGCGGGCGTATTGAGGATATGATTATTACCGACCACGCCGACGGCAGTGTGACTTACGGTTTGGGGTTGTACATTTTGTCGCGCCAATTGCTGATGCAGCTTGTAGACAGTGCCGTGAGCCGCAATTTGCGCAGTTTTGAATGGGATATTTTGCAACGCAACGTGGCAACACATCGCTTTTATGCATACCACGTACCGGAATATACACAAGTGATTTCATCGTTGGAAAGCTATTTTCAAGCCAACTATGCACTGTTGGATGCCGCAGTACGCGAAAAGTTGTTTGTGAGTAGCCGTCCCATTTACACCAAGGTGCGCGATTGTGCGCCCGCTTTGTACGGTCTGCACGCCGAGGTAACCGATTCGCTGATTGCCGACGGTTGTAAAATTGAGGGCACCGTACGCAATTCCATTTTGTTCCGCAACGTGCGTGTAGCGCGTGATGCGGTGGTGGACCATTGCATTTTAATGCAGGGCAGTATGATTGGTGCGGGCAGTCATTTGGATTATGTCATTACGGATAAATACGTGTGTGTGCGTGATAGACGGTCACTGCAAGGGTGTGACGGGTATCCCGTAACGGTTCGCAAAAACACGATGGTATAATGTTAGCGGAGGGAGGAAGAAAAATGAAGGTATTGTACGCAACCAGCGAAGCGCATCCGTTTGCCGCCTCCGGTGGATTGGCGGATGTAGCCGGTTCTTTGCCCCGCGCATTGCGCACCCGCTTGGTGGGGTGCCGCGTGGTGATGCCGCTATACGAAGCCGTGCCGCAGGAATTGCGGGAGGGTATGACCTTTCTTACCAGTTTTTCGGTACCGGTGGCGTGGCGCCGTCAATATTGCGGTGTGTTTGAGGCAAAGCATAATGGGGTTATTTACTATTTGTTGGATAATCAGTATTATTTTAAGCGTCCCGGTTTGTACGGGCATTACGACGATGCGGAACGGTTTGCCTTTTTCTCTCGCGCGGTGTTGGAGATGTTGCAGTATATTGATTTTAAGCCGGACATTTTGCACGCCAACGATTGGCAGTGTGCTTTAATCCCCACGTATCACACACTGTTTTACGCGCAATCAGAACCGTACCGTTCTATGAAAACGGTGTACACCATTCATAACATTCAGTACCAGGGCAAATACGGGCTGGAAATTATGGAAGACGTGTTCGGTCTGCCGGCGGAAGCACGCGATTTTGTGGAGCAAGATGGGTGTCTTAACTTGATGAAAGCGGGTATTGAGGCGGCTAACCGAGTAACCACCGTGAGCAATACCTATGCCAAAGAGATTTTGGACCCGTGGTATTCGCATGGACTGGATTCCATTTTGAAACTGCGCGAATGGAAGTTGTCGGGTATTCTTAACGGGATTGACACCGTGGCGTACAATCCGGAAACCGACCCGGCTTTGTACGCCCCGTATTCGGCAGAGGATATTTCCGGCAAAGCGGAAAACAAACGTGCCTTGCAGGAACGGCTGGGTTTACCGGTGCGTTCGGATGTGCCGCTTATCGGTATGGTCAGCCGCTTGGCATCGCACAAGGGGTTCGACTTGGTAAAGCACGTGCAGGAGCAGTTGTTGCAAGAGGATGTGCAAATGGTTATTCTGGGTTCGGGCGAATGGACGTACGAAACCTTTTTCCGCGAAATGCAGGGAAAATATCCGCAAAAATTCAGTTTTTGCTCCGGTTTTGTGCCGGAATTGGCGCAAAAAATTTATGCAGCATCGGATTTGTTCTTAATGCCATCACAAAGCGAACCGTGTGGGTTATCGCAAATGATAGCGTGTCGCTACGGGGCAGTCCCCATTGTGCGGGAAACCGGCGGGCTCAAAGATTCTATCCACGATTTGGGCGACGGCGAAGGCAATGGGTTTACGTTCCAAACTTACAATGCCGACGATATGCTGCACGCCATTCACCGTGGCTTGGGGGCGTACCATAACAAGTTGCATTGGGGTGGCATTGTGAAACGTGCCATGCAGTGCGATTTCAGTTGGGGCCGCTCGGCAAACGAGTACATTCGTTTGTACAAATCACTGTTAAAAGAAGAATAAGTAGCGCAAAAAACGGAGTGAGGCCATCACTCCGTTTTTTGTGAGAGAAATGTGTAGGAAAGGTTGAAAACTGTCGCAGAATTCGGTATAATCAAATACAAGAGGTGGAAGTATGGAAGTAAATGGTCAGGTATGTGTGATTATACCTTCGCTTAATCCCGATGAAAAGTTGTTACAGTTGCTGGGCGACTTGCGTGCTGCGCAGTTTGAACACATTGTGTTGGTGAACGACGGCAGCGCACCGGAGTACGACTGTTTCTTTGAAGAAGCACGTACAACCTATGGCTGCACAGTGCTGAAACACGCGGTGAATCAGGGAAAAGGCCGTGCTATGAAAACGGCGTTTCATCACCTGTTATGCGCCCAAACGCCGTGTGCGGCGGCAGTGGCGGTGGATGCAGATGGCCAGCACCGCGTGGCAGATATTCAGGCCGTGGCGGCACAAACACTGGCGCACCCTGAATCGTTAATTATGGGATGTCGCGATTTTAGCAGTAAACAAACCGATATTCCCGCGCGCAGTCGGTTCGGCAACGTGTTAACCAGTCGGTTGTTGCGGTTGTTGTGCGGTATCACTCTGTCGGACACACAAACCGGCTTGCGCGGCTTTTCCGCGCCGCTAATGCGGCGGTTCCTCGCCACTAAGGGCGAGCGGTATGAGTTTGAGATGAATATGATTTTGGATGCCAAATCTTCCTCCATCCCCTTAATAGAGGTGCCCATAGAAACGGTATATATTGAGGATAATCGCTCCTCGCATTTTAACCCGTTAGTCGATTCCCTACGCATTTATGCCGTGTTTGCCAAGTTTTTGGCAGCATCACTGTCCTCGTTTGCGGTGGATATGCTGCTATACACCTTGTTTTACAAACTGTTTGCCGGCGTGGCGGAAAAAGAACTGGCGATCATTATTGCCGTGTATGCGGCGCGGGTGCTTTCTTCACTGTTTAACTACACCGTTAACCGCAACGGCGTGTTCAAAAGCCATGCCGGTGGCGGCAGCATCGTGCGGTATGCGGTATTGTGCGTGGCGCAAGTTACCGTATCGGCTTTTGCAACCAGCACGTTGTTTGCACTCACAGGGTGGGGACAAACGTTCTGGAAACTGGTCGTAGACATTATACTGTTTTTGGTTAGTTTCCGCATCCAGCGTGGTTGGGTGTTTCGGACATAAGAAGAACCCGACCCGCCGGTTGCAATTAAAATTGCGGGCGGGTACCCCGGAACCTTGTTGCTTTCGCAATAAAACGCCCGTCCGGTTGGACGGGCATTTTGTGAGCATTATATGTTTCCCAATCGGTTTTCCGCGCTTTTTAACAAAGCGAGTAGTGAAGCGGAAAAAAGCGGATATACTTTGGTTAGTTCTTTGGGCGACAGGGCAGGGACTTTGCTGTGTTGCAAAGCTTCGGGTGCCAGCAACGTAATGCGTGCAGCACCAACGCTCATTGCTCCGGCGGCGGCGGGCTGGTATAGTTTTTTCGGCACGTCAAACAGAGCGGCGGGATTGCGGTTATCCGCCCCGTATAACGCACGGAACACGGTGTAAACGGCTAAATTCAAGTATGCGGTTACTTCGGTGGTCAAATCTTTGCTGTCGTACCGTTGCAGCAATCCAAACAACAGGTTTACGGCATTAAGTATCAGTTTTTTGTTCAGTATCGGCAAAGTGCTGCCCGTGACCTGGTCCTCGTTGGCGTCACCCTCCGGTATTTCCTCCACAGAAATGGTGGCACCGGATTTGTCTGCGGTACGTCCCAGCAGATAATCACAAGAAACGCCGTAAAAATCCGCTACGCGCACCACAAACTCCAACCCGCATTCGCGGATACCGCGTTCGTAGTGAGAAAGCAGTGCCTGTGAAATTTTGAGCGAGGCAGCTGCCTCCTTTTGGCTGATGCCGCGCTCCTTGCGCAGCAATGTCAGCACACGGTGAAACGATGTGGTTACCATAGCGATTCTCCTATGAAACGGGCGAAAACGCCCGAAATTATACAGTGCGTTTTCGATTATAACTCAAATGTTACAATTTGTAAACCCCAAAATGTCGGTTTTGAAAGGGAATTTTTATGAAAAGTTACAAAATTCATCTCATTCGGCACGGATTAACGGAGGCAAATGAGAAGGGATTGTATATCGGATTGACGGATTTGCCGTTGTCTGCGCGGGGCCTGCGAGACTTGTTGGATAAAAAAGAGGAAGCGGATTATCCCACCGCCACGCGGTTTTACACCAGCCCGCTTACGCGTTGCCGACAAACGTTGGAGGTGTTGTATCCCGGTTGTCAACCGGAGGTGATTGCGGGGCTGGCGGAGTGTGATTTTGGCAAATGGGATGGGCGTAGTGCGGCGGACTTGCAAAATGACGAAGCGTTCTGCCGCTGGATTTCGGGTGAGGAGAAGCGTATTCCCGACGGTGAGGATACCGAGGTATTTCAACAACGGGTTATGGCTGCTTTTGAATCGCTGGTGGAGGATGTGATGCGGCACGGCGACAGTGATACAGTGGTGTGTACACACGGCGGCGTTATTATGCTGATAATGGCGGCCTATGCCTTGCCGCGTGCGGATATTTCCGCCTGGGGGACAGAAAGCGGATGCGGGTTTACCTTGCGCATTACGCCAAGTTTATGGATGCGTGAACCGGTAGCGGAGGCCATTGGTTACGTGCCGCTGGTGCCGGTAACAGAATAATCATAAAAAGCAACCGCCCGATGTGAACTCACATCGGGCGGTACTGCTTTGTGTAGGCCCCGCTCTGCCGTAATGTCCTCCGGTTAACCTGCTACTAACGAAGCAGGTGGGTGCCGTCCCACCGGGTTCACGCTCCCTTCGTCCCGCCACGGCGGGGAGGTCTGCAATCTGCCGGCGGAGCACAGCTCCCGTAATCACAGTGTAGTAGGGTTAAAAGAGGATGGTCCGCGCACAGAGCAGGGGGTACGGCTTACGGTTCCAGTTCTTCTACTTCGTACAGTTCCGACAAGCGTTCCTCAAAAATTTGAGCAATTTCCTCAAACTCGTCATCATCCTCAATGGGAAGAAGCAGGTCTTCGCCGTTTTCTTCTTTTACGGTTAAAATCACCAATTCACCGTCGTCGTTTACCAGGTCGGCGGGGTTGTCATACACCGGTACCAAGGCGACGTAACGGCCGTCGTCGGTTTCAATCGCATCCAGAATTTCAAACTGGTGTTGATTGCCTTCGTCGTCTACCACTGTTACCAAATCGTTTCCGTATTCCTCAGACATTTTCATTCTCCGTTCTTTCATTACTTTGAATTCCTGTAATTTAATATTACCTTGTTTTTGCATTTTCGTCAAGCCAAAACTTGGCGAATTGTGTCGCTGTCAAAACCAATAAAAAATATTAACTTTTTAACAAAAAACTATTGACAATACACAAAGGGTGTGGTATAGTATAGATGACAAAAGGAAAGAGAGAAAATGACGAGAACCGAAAGAAAGAGGTGAGTCCCGTGAACTAAGCACCGGAACCCACAAAATGAAGTAAAGGTGAGTCCGATGGTTTGTTAACGAGATGTATTTTCCAAAAAATTATACAGCCTATCGCAAAGAAAGGGTAAGGTGAGTCCCGTGGGTCAAGAGGTAGAGCGTACTCTACGAAATTAAAGAAAAGGTGAGTCCCATGCACTTAAACGTTTAGTAACCCTTTTTGTAGACTGTGAACCAAATATTAAAGAAAGAGAGTTAACCCCGGAGGTTTGTGTAACGCAGACCTCCGGTTCTCTTATGGTATAAAAACGCCCTCACACCACACACTAAGAGAAGAAATGGGGTGAAGGCGTGAAAACCGGCCGAAAATATCTTATTACAGGTGCGTTGGCGGGTGCTGCCAACGGTTTGTTTGGTTCCGGCGGGGGATTGTTTTTGGTGCCTCTGCTCACCCGCTGGACAGGGATGGAGCAAAAACGTGCATTTGCTACTTCGGTTGCCATTGTTTTTTTAATGTCTCCCGTATCGTTGGTGGTGTTTTGGCTGAACGGCGGAATGGATTGGAACGGCGTGTGGCCGTATTTGGTGGGTGGCGCCGCGGGAGGGCTGCTTTCCGGCTTTTTGTTCCGTAAAGCATCGGCCACCCTGCTACGTCGTTTGTTTGGTGCTTTGCTGTTATATGGCGGCGTGCGGGCCGTGCTGTTATTATGAAAGTAGCCATTGGTATTCTTGCCGGCTTGCTCACGGGCATTCTCAGCGGGTTTGGTGTGGGCGGCGGTTCCTTGCTCATTTTGTATTTAACCGCGTTTGCCGGGGTGAACCAGTATACGGCGGGTGGCATAAACCTACTGTATTTTTTGTGCTGTGCACCAACCGCATTGATTTCCCATATTCGAGAAAAACGGGTGGTGTGGCCGGCAATTTGGTGGTGTTCCGCGGCGGGGGCGCTCACTTCTGCCGCCGCGGCGTGGGCGGCATCCGCTATGGATACCGACCTGTTGCGCCGCTTGTTCGGCATTTTGCTCATTGCGGTGGGGTTGCGCGAGATATTTTGCAAAAGCCAAAAAAAGAACCGCACTGAATAATACACGGTGCGGTTCTGTGTTTTTAAGGTTATTCCAAAATATACACTTTTACAGTGCGCCGACCAAAGGCAAAACAGTCTTCCCGCGTGTTCATATACAAGTCGGCAACAATTTGGTTTTTCATTAACGCGCCGCCGGTATCCTCTGCCGTGGCATACCCGTAAACGTATCCACTGTTGGAAACAATGAACAGTTTGGAACCATAAGGGATAATTTTGGGATTAACCGCCACGGTACCAATGTGCGGCGTGGTGCCGGTGGCGGTTACCGCGCCGGCTTTGGCGGTGTAGGCGCAGGCTTTGCCCTCAATTACTTGCTTGTATTTAACAGGAATTCCGTTTTCATCCAGCGGGTATTCTGCCGCAAAAGCGGGAAGTTCACCCTGACCTACCAGTATCACGGCATTCACCGGTTGCTTGGTCAGTTCTTCGGATGTCAGTTCGCTGCGAACCACCTCGCCATCGTGCAGATAATCGGTATAGCGGCAGGTTTTTTTGCCCACCACGCCTTTTTGAACAATTTCTTGGCTGCCTACCGGTCTATCTTCCGTATAACGGTAGGTGGTGATAAACGGAATTTCCTCGGTTTCCACACGCTCAGCCGTTTCCAGTTCCTCCACACAAATGTTCAGCCCGTCGGTAACCAAATCTGTGCCGGATAGGTTGGTAACGGTAATAAAATCGGTGGAGATTCCCGCCAATTCCAAAGCGTCGTTTACCGTGCCGCCGGTAAGACGTACCACGGTAGCATCGCCATCGTTCACGGTGACGCTCACGTCAAAAGCGCGTTCAATACAAATGCGTTTTTCCGGACCGTCAAGCGATGCGGTAACCACATCGTCATCTGCCAAACGAATACCGGCACCTGCCAAAATGGCGTTTGGTGTGCGTGCCAATGTGAACACCGTACGGGTGGTGCCGTTGTCCTCTACAATAACCGGCACCATCATAGCGCCCACCGAGAACAATACAACCAAGCACAACAATGCCGCGCCGGAAAATGCCGCGGCCGACGGATGACGCCGCAACAGGGCTTTTGCTTTATCGGCAATATCGGTAATGGCGGAAACGCAAAGCGGAGCGAGGTTCTTTTGCTTTTTCATCAAAATTCAGACCCTTTCCGAAAAGCTTCCAACTTAAAATTTCGCTGGTTTTACACAGCACTGCTGATTATACTCGCCAAAACCCACGCTGTCAAACGCTTTTGAGTACGGTTTTTTGGTAACATTGCACAAATGTTGTGATTTTTGAAATACATAAGCGTGACTTTCGGCCTTATAACAGAAAAAAGGACAATTCTTTGTCATTTTTTTCAAAAAATACAAAAAGGAGAAGTTGGTTTTGTAGGTTTCAACAACAGTTTTTGTCAAAACACAACACCGTTGACAGCGAAAAGCCGACGATGCATATAATATTTATTCACTCGTATCACCTGAAAATCCTCAATAAATTTGTGCAACCGCACAGAAAACGCCACTTTGACAGGGGAAAATGGCTTAAAAACGGAGGATAAGCGTTTTTTGAGCAAAAAACAAGCCGAAAATTGTAGAATATTCATACAAAAACCAGAATAATTATGAAATTGATAAAAAGAAAACGCCCGCCATTGGGCGGGCGTGGGGTGCGACACTTACTCTGCGGGGAAATACTGAGTGTACCATATCAGGAACATATACACGGTCCAAATTTTGCGGCTGTTATCGCGGCGGCCGGTATAATGCTCATCCAAAAAGGAAAGCAATACATCGGTGTTAAACAACCGTTCAGCGGCGGGGGAGAGAAACGCCTCTTTCACCTTAGTATAATACGGTTCCTGTCGCAACCAAATGCGAATGGGAACCGGGAAGCCCAGTTTTGGGCGGGCGGTATCCTTTTCCGGTATGTGGCGGCGTGCGGCCAACCGCATCGCGTACTTGGTGGTGCCGCCGGCTATGCGATGTTTTGCGGGGATGCGTGCTGCAACCTCAAACACGTGCTTGTCCAAAAACGGTACGCGCAGTTCCAGCGAATGAGCCATACTCATACGGTCGGCTTTCAGCAAAATATCGCCCACCATCCAACGGTTAATATCCAAATACTGCATCCGCGTAACATCGTCCAGCCCGCGGCAACGGTCGTACCACACGGTGTTATGTGTGGCGGGGTCAGTTGTCGGAATGGATTTGAGCAACCGTTCTTTCTCGGTTTTTGAGAACATATAGGCGTTGCCGATAAACCGTTCTTCCAGCGACTTTGAGCCGCGAATTAAAAAGGATTTTCCCTTAAAATCCGCCGGAACGGCCCGCGCCAGTGCCGCCAAGGCACGGCGCAACCAGCGCGGCAAACGCTGATACCCAGCGAGCGAAAGTGGTTCGTGGTAAATGCGATAGCCGCCGAACAATTCGTCCGCGCCCTCGCCGGAAAGCACCACTTTGACGTGTTGCGAGGCCAATTTGGAGACAAAATACAACGCCACACACGCCGGGTCAGCCAATGGCTGGTCAAGCATATATTGTACACAGGGGAGAGAATTCCAATATTCCTCCGGTGTGATTAAATGACGATGATGCTCAATGCCAACTTCCTTGGCCAACTCGGCAGCAAACGAGGTTTCGTTATAATGTTCGCCGTTGTCAAACCCCACGGTAAAGGCCTTTTGTCCGCCAAAGTAGGAGGCAACAAAGCAAGAATCCACCCCGCCGGAAAGAAAACAACCCACTTCCACGTCGCTAATACGGTGTGCTTCCACCGAATTGGTAAACACGTTGTCAATTTGATTCACAGCGTCGTCCAACGTCATACTTTCGTCCGGTGTGAATGTGGCTTCCCAGTAGCGCGTTTCTTGCACCTCGCCGTTTTGGTACCGCAGATAATGCCCGGGTTGGAGACAGTAAATCCCCTTAAAAAAGGTATCCCGCGGTAGCGAGTACTGATAGGACAAATAGTTGTCCAACGCGGATTCGTTAAATACACGGGGGACATCGGGGTGTTCCAGTAAACTCTTAATTTCCGAGCCGAACACCAGCCGCCCATCGGGAAGTAGACAATAGTGCATCGGTTTAATGCCAAAAAAGTCCCGCGCAAGGAACAGCGATTGCGTGGGCTTGTCCCATATCGCAAAGGCGAACATACCGCGCACGCGGTCAAGCAGAGCGGTATCCCATTCCTCAAATCCGTGCAGCAATACCTCGCTGTCCGATTCGGTGGTGAACCGATGCCCCGCGGCGAGCAACTGCTCGCGCAGGTCGCGGTAATTGTAAATCTCGCCGTTAAACATCAGCACTTTGCTGCCGTCTTCGTTTTCAATGGGTTGGTGGCCGCCTTCCAGGTCGATAATGCTTAGGCGGCGGAACGCCATTGCCAGCGTTTCGTCGGTGTATACGCCCTCCGAGTCGGGGCCGCGGTGGGTAATTTTCTCTGCCATTGTGTGCAAAATTCGGTCGCGGTCAACCACCTCGCCCGTGAATCCGCAAAAGCCGCACATAGTATTCACATCCTCTCCGTCCGCCGGGACGCACTTCTGATGAATAGTATACCAAATAACCTGAGAGATTGAAAGGGGGAACCTGAAAAAAGTTTGTACTTTTTTGAAATTTTTGAGTAGTAGCCCTTGACATTCTGATTTTGTCGTGATATAGTTGTTCTTGCGTTTGACGCGGGGGAATTCCCGAGTGGCCAAAGGGGGCAGACTGTAAATCTGTTGTCTCTGACTTCGGTGGTTCGAATCCACCTTCCCCCACCAAGAAAAAGACGATTGCGAAAGCAATCGTCTTTTTCAGTTATATTCGCCTTTCGGCGAGTGATATTGCTTCGCAGTGATATTCGGCAAAAGCCGAGTGATATTGCCCTTCGGGCAGTTTTAGAGGCGAATATAATATCACTGAAACCGCAGGTTTCAATATCACTTTCGCGTAGCGAAAATATCACTCCGACAAAGTCGGAATATCACTAAAATCTCCGTCAAGATGGATTTAAATGACCAAAACGGACAGTCGAGGACGCCTGTCCCTACAACAAAAGAACAGCACCTGATTCCAAACGGAGTCAGGTGCTATTCTTTTACAAATTCAATTATATCGTTCACTTCGCAGTCAAGCGCGTAACAAAGCGCATCAAGAGTTTTTGTGTTTATTGCTTCGCCTTTTTTCATCCTGTGCAAAGTATTTGCCGAAAAACCTTGCTTGAAAATAAGGTTGTATTCCGTTATGCCTTTTTTAAAAAGCGTTTCATAAAACGGCTTATATGAAATCATTTTCATCACCATTTTTATATTATCATACTTAACCTCTTGACTATGCTTAATAAATTGAGTATAATGAAGTTGCTTGAAAACTATTCAAGTGATATTAAGGAGGATTTTTTATGAAAAAATTATTGGCAGGAATTTTGGTTTTAGCAATAGTATTTTGTTTTGCGGGATGTTCAAATGATGAAACTAATGTTGAAAGCGATCCCATTGTACAGCAAAGTCAGACAATTGACACCTCTTCAAATGGGAATTCAATAAACAACAATACTACTCAACCAATGAATAATGCTGTATCAACATGTGTTGAATGTGGGAGAGAATGTGAGAGTGGACACAGCTATTGTAGTTCATGTGGGTGTTGGGAAAGCGGTTGCCTTTTACCGCAGAAAGATATGTCGGTATATTGTGTTAATCATAGTTGCTTATTGTGCACTTCTGCAAGATCGTACAATTCACCCTATTGTTCACGACACAAGTGTAGCAGTTGCGAGAATGTTGTAGTTGATGGCTCTGACTATTGTGTGGCTCATAAATGCTTGATGTGTGACAGAAAAGTCTTTGGTAATTCTCAATATTGCGGAACACACAAATAAACTTTAATCTTATCTAAATTTGGCATCTAATGGTTCGCAACAACCAAAAATCCTCGTACGAGTACGGGGATTTTTACTTTTTCACTATTATCTCTTCTCTCTTCACTTATTCTTTAAACACTCAATTTTTTGGCAAGTAATAGTGCCGAAGTATCTTGAATGAGGAGATGAATTGTGATACAATACCAGTCAAGATTTTGTTAATTTAACCTTGAAGGGAATCATTATGACAAAACAAAAGAATTACAAAAAAACACTGGTAGCCTGCTATCTTGGTTTTGTAACACAGGCCATAACTGCCAACTTTGCCCCACTCTTATTTTTAACGTTCAAGGATGCTTACGGAATTACCCTTGAAAAGATTGCCATGATTCCCATGGTGTTCTACTTAACGCAACTGCTCGTTGACCTTGCGGCTACCAAATTTGCCGACCAAATCGGATACCGTACCTGTGTTATGGCATCCCAAGTATTATCCGCAGTAGGTCTTGTTTCAATGACGTTCCTGCCGGAACTGTTGCCGGTGCCTTTTGTGGGCATTCTAATCTCGGTAGTGTTTTATGCCATAGGCAGCGGGCTTATTGAGGTTTTAGTAAGTCCCATTGTTGAAGCGTGTCCGTTTGAAAATAAAGATGGCGTGATGAGTCTTTTGCACTCCTTCTATTGCTGGGGAGCCATGGGTGTCATTTTAGGTTCAACACTCTTTTTTGCTGTGTTTGGCGTAGAAAATTGGAAGATACTTACTTTTATTTGGGCATTGGTGCCGCTATATAACACATTCAACTTTATCAACTGTCCCATAGAGCGGTTGGTGGAAGACGGCCAGAGTATGGGTGTTAGCAAACTGCTGAAAACGCCGATTTTCTGGTTGATGATATTGCTTATGGTATGTTCGGGTGCATCAGAGGCAACGATGGCTCAATGGGCATCGGCTTTCACTGAGTCGGCAATCGGCGTTTCCAAAACTGTGGGTGATTTGGCAGGACCGTGTTTGTTTGCAATGTTTATGGGTATATCCCGTATGTTGTACGGCAAATTCAGTGAGAAACTTGATTTGACCAAGGTTATGCTTATCTGCGGTGCGATGTGTGCCGGTTGTTATCTGCTGGCATCCTTATCTGCCTTACCGATTCTTGGACTTGCAGGTTGTGCGCTTTGTGGTTTGGCGGTCGGTATTATGTGGCCGGGTTCTATCAGTGTTTCTTCACAGAATTGCCCAAGAGGCGGTACGGCGATGTTCGCATTCTTAGCCTTGGCCGGAGACTTGGGTGCTACGGTAAGTCCTGCAATGGTGGGCGGCCTTTCTGAAATGGCAGGCGGTAATCTTAAAACAGGTTTACTTGTTGCTACACTGTTTCCTATAATATTGGTTGTTGGATTAATTGTTCTAAGAAGCGTGAAAAAATATCAAATTAGCGATGAAAAAGACCAACTTTAAGTGGCATCTAAATGGTTCGTAACGGCCAAAAATCCTCGTAGCGAAAGTTACGAGGATTTTTACTTGCTTTTGTTTTATAAATTTAATTGATATTTATTACCATTATATGGTATAATAACCTCAAACCGACGGCGGTGGAACGCCGCCGAAATGCCTGCGGCATTTGAAAATCGGGGATTTTCGTTCGAGAACATTGTATTAAAAAACCTGCCGCACTGCGGTGCGGCAACGGCTGGCGCCGTACAAAGGCGTTCCGCCTTTTGGTTTATGATATAATCATTATGAAATGGGGGATTAACATGAGTGTGTTCACAAAAAACAGAATTTTGGAAATTGACCCGTATTTAGCCCCCTTTGAAAAGGATTTGGATTTGAGAACGGAACGTTATCTCAGCAAAAGGAAAGAACTGCTGAGCGACTGTAAAAAAATAAAAAATTTCGCTAACGGTCATAAGTATTTTGGTTTTCACCGTACCCGCACCGGCTGGGTTTACAGAGAGTGGGCACCTGCCGCCGATGCCATATATCTCACAGGCGATTTTAACAACTGGGATATTGAAAGTTGCCCTATGACCAAACTTGAAAACGGTGTTTTTGAAGTGCATCTTAGGGGTAGAAATGCACTTAAAATTGGGCAAAAGGTACAGGCGGTTGTTATCAATTCGGGGCGGATGCTACGCCGCATTCCGCTTTATGCTACTCGCGTTGTGCAGGACCCTCAAACCTATTTATGGTGTGCCGAAATTGAAGATACCTATGAGAAATTTCCTTGGACGGATAAAAACTTTGTGCCTGAAAAGACACCGTTTATTTATGAATGTCATATAGGTATGGCGCAGGAAAAGGGCACTATTGGTACCTATCGCGAGTTTACCGAAAACATCTTACCGAGAATTAAAGAATTGGGATACAATACCATACAAATAATGGCGATTATGGAGCATCCCTATTACGGTTCATTTGGGTATCAGGTTTCCAACTTTTTCGCCGCCTCTTCACGTTACGGCAGCAGCCGAGAATTAAAAGAACTGATAAACGCAGCTCACGAAATGGGTGTGGCTGTATTGCTGGATGTTGTGCATTCTCACGCGGTGAAGAATACCAACGAGGGGCTCAACGAGTTTGACGGCACAGTATACCAGTTTTTTCACGAGGGGGAAAAGGGTAATCACCGTGCTTGGGGAACAAAGCTTTTTAATTACGCCAAGAATGAAGTGTTGCATTTTTTACTTTCCAATCTTAAATACTGGATGGAAGTTTTCCATTTTGACGGTTTCCGTTTTGACGGAGTAACTTCCATGCTTTACCACGACCACGGTTTGGAAAGTGCATTTACCAATTATGATATGTACTTTTCAATGAATACCGATACGGATGCCGTTACCTACTTACAGTTGGCAAATGAATTGATTCACGAAATTAACCCCCATGCCATCACCATAGCAGAGGATATGTCAGGTATGCCCGGGATGTGTATTCCCATACAGGATGGCGGTATTGGTTTTGATTACCGCTTATCGATGGGTGTGCCGGATTTATGGATAAAAACCATCAAAGAATGTACCGACGATGACTGGGATATCGGCAAGCTGTGGTATGAGCTTACCTCCTGTCGCGCACAGGAAAAGAATATAGGTTACTGCGAGTCTCACGACCAAGCGTTAGTTGGCGATAAGACTATTATGTTCAGACTTTGCGACGCGGATATGTATACCGGTATGAACAAATTCGGCGGCAACCTTGTCATAGACAGAGGTATTGCACTTCATAAGATGATACGCCTTATTACCGCATCCTTGGCGGGAGAGGGCTATCTTAATTTTATGGGAAATGAGTTTGGTCACCCCGAGTGGATAGATTTTCCGCGCGAGGGCAACGGTTGGAGCTACCACTACTGCCGCAGACAATGGAGCTTGGTGGACAATCCCAATCTCAGATACCGAGAGTTGGGTGATTTTGATAAGGCAATGATAAAGTTATTTAAGGAAGAAAATTTGCTTGCTTTATCGGCGGAAAACCGATGGCTTCATCAGGAGGATAAAGTACTTATCTATACTAAGGGAGATACGGTGTTTATCTTCAACTTTCACCCAACGAAATCCTTTGACGGATATTTTGTGCCCGTGGGCAAAGAGGGCACCTATACGGTTGTCCTTTCCTCGGATGACGGACAGTTTGGAGGCTTCTCCCGTGTTGACACCGCCGTTCAATACCAAACCTTTACCACGCCTATCGGTTGGGTGGGTTTTCAATGCTATCTGCCCAATAGAACCGCTATTGTTTTAAAAAAAGAAAAGTGAAAAACGGCAAAACATATCGAAACTTGTGTTTTTTCATCGTTTATGATATGATTTAGCAGAAAGATTTAGATGAGGGGTGTGGCGGTTTATGATTCCTGCAATTATTCTTTTTGCGCTAACCTATGTTTTAATGTTAATTTTTAGTAAATACCGACCGTACATAGCCATTGCATCCGGCCTGTTGTTTATCGTAAGCGGTATGCTTCCTTTGGGCGAGGTTTTTGGGTCAATTGACTTTAACGTTATTTTAATGATTGCCGGAACCATGGGGCTGGTCTCGCTGTTTACCGAAAGCAAAATGCCCGCCCTTCTTGCTGATATGCTTATGGAAAAGGTGCCGAGTGTTAGATGGGCAGCGGTATCGCTTGCGCTCTTTGCGGGGATTATATCCGCATTTGTTGACAACGTAGCCACCGTGTTAATGGTAGCACCCATTGCTCTGGAAATCTGCAAAAAACTCAAAGTGAATCCCGTTCCGTTTATTGTTTCCATAGCGGTCTCGTCTAATTTGCAGGGCGCCGCAACGCTTGTTGGAGACACCACCGCCATTATGCTTGGCAGTGAACTCAAAATGAGTTTTCTGGATTTCTTTGTTTTTGAAGGAAAACCCGGTATATTCTTCGCGGTAGAACTTGGCGCCGTGCTTTCGGCATTGATATTGCTTTTCCTGTTCAGAAAAGAAAATGCGGCGATTGAAAAGGCGGAAACTCGCACAAAAGTGACCGATTATGTTCCGACATTTCTGCTGCTTTTAATGCTGGGGTTGCTCGTTTCGGTTTCCTTTATTCCGAACAAACCCGATATCACCAACGGCCTCATTTGCTGTGCTTTGTTGGTTGTGGGACTTATTTACAACTTTATAAAGAAGAAAACTCTTTCTGCCATCGTCACGCCTCTTAAGGATGTGGATTTTGAAACCATTGGCATACTGTTCGGTCTGTTTTTGATGATAGGGGGGCTGGAAGCTTCCGGCGTTATTGGCAAAGCAGGCGAATTGCTTGCCGGTGTGGGTGGTGACAACCCGTTCTTGCTTTACACCATTATTGTGTGGGCATCGGTTCTTCTTTCGGCGTTTATTGATAATATTCCCTATGTTGCCACTATGCTGCCCATTATTGGCGGAATGGCACCTGTTCTGGGGGCTCAGGCGTTGGTGCCGTTGTATTTCGGGCTGCTTTCCGGCGCAACGCTGGGCGGCAACTGCACGCCTATTGGCGCTTCGGCCAACATTACGGGTATCGGCATTCTTCGCAAAGAGGGTTATGAGGTCAAGAATAAAGATTTCTTTAAGATTGGCATACCCTTTACGCTGGCCGCTATTATCCCTGCCTACATTTATATTTGGCTGATTTTCGGCGTGTAACCATACAAGCCGAGTGGCTCCAAGTTTACTTTGCAGGCGGATATTTTGTTAAAATTAATAGTATTGTGGCATAATAATCACAAACCGGCGGCGGTGAAACGTCGCCGGTTTGTTGATATACTAAACTTGCAGGAGCTGATGGATATGCAAGAGATTATTGCCGCGGTTGAGAAGCATAAACAACGAATATTGGATACCGAAAGATATATCTGGCAACACCCCGAAACGGGGTACAAGGAATACAAAACCTCTGCCTATATGGCAGAGGTTTTTGAAACACTTGGTTATACTCCGGTTATGGCTGAGGGGATTACGGGCTTTTATACTGTTTTGGATACCGGCAAGCCGGGGCCGGAGATTTTGATTTTAGGGGAATTGGATTCCATTATTTGCCCCGACCATAAGGGTGCCGATGCCCAAACCGGAGCCGTTCATTCTTGCGGGCACAACGCTCAGTGCGCCGCACTTGTAGGAATTGCGGCGGCGTTAAAGGAACCGGGAATACTGGATAAGTTTTGCGGAAAAATTCGGCTTTGCGCGGTTCCCGCCGAGGAGCTTTTGGAAATTGAATACCGAAATGAATTGAAAAAGCAGGGCAGGATTAACTATTTCTGCGGGAAAACCGAATTTTTATCAAGAGGATATTTCGACGGCGTTGATATGGCTTTTATGGTTCACGCATCATCGGCTTTTGGTGTGGGTAAAGGCAACGTGGGTTGTGTGGCAAAGCAAATTATATATAAAGGGGTAGCCGCCCATGCAGGCGGATCACCTTGGGACGGGGTCAATGCCTTATATGCGGCAAATTGCGGATTAAACGCCATCAATGCCATTCGGGAAACGTTTCAGGAGAGGGATATCATAAGGGTTCATCCCATTATTACCAACGGCGGTTCTATGGTCAATGCCATTCCTGAGAAAACGGTTTTGGAAAGCTATGTGCGCGGTGCAACCTTGGAGGCGATTTCGAATGCAAACCGCAAAGTTAACCGTGCTTTGTGCGGTGCGGCACTTTCTGTGGGAGCCAATGTTGAGATAATTGATAGCCCCGGCTATGCGCCGCTAATGAATAATCCCCATTTAATACAAATAGCGAAACAGGCGGCGCGAATGGCGATTCCCGAATACGACTTCCACGTGTATGAAGTGATGAGTTCCGGAAGCACGGATATGGGTGACCTTAGTTGTATTATGCCGGTGGTACATCCGTATTCCGGTGGTGTCAAAGGCGTGGTGCACGGCAACAATTTTGAAATTGCCGACCCCATTGCCGCCTGCGTGGCAAGCGCAAAAATGCAGTTGGCAATGCTGCTTCTCCTTCTTTCTGATGATGCGAAAAAGGCAAACCAGATAATTGGTGAATTTAAGCCGTTGTTTGCGTCAAAAGAGGAGTTTTTATCCTATATGGATTCTCTTAACAACTTAGGCGACAGAATTGACTATGGTGATGAAAAGGGGATAAAAGTGAACATCCAATGATATAATCAGCATTTAGCCGGATTTACAACAAAGAACCATCGGCGAGGTATACAGGAACCTTGTCGATGGTTCTTGTTTTGCATAAATGCTCGCTGCTCTTTGAAGTGCCGCCTTGACAATGGGATTGTTCCGTTGTATAATTTGTTATACAAATCATACTAAACGCACAGGAGGGCTGGTTGTGAATAAACCGAAGGGCAAATACGCGTGGACGGTTACCGTGGGCGAAAAAGGGCAAATTGTCATTCCCAAACAAGCGCGAGACGTGTTTGGAATTCATCCGGGGGATACGTTGGTTGTTTTGGGCGATGAAAAACGGGGGATTGCCATTCCACCCAAATCGATGCTGACAAACTTTGCCCACGCTGTTTTTGAAACAAGCGAAAATGAGGAGTAAAAGGAACTCTATGAAAGCCATAGAAATTACCAATTTAACAAAACGGTATAAGGACACCACCGCGGTGGACGGGTTGTGTCTTGAAATTGAACAGGGAGAACTGTTTTCGTTGCTGGGCATTAACGGCGCGGGGAAAACGACGACCATTAAGATGCTCTCGTGCCTTGTTAAACCCACAAGCGGCGATGCGCTCGTTTTGGGTAAGAGTATTGTGAGTGAACGGCAAGCAGTAACATCGGTTATTGGCATTTCGCCGCAAGAAACGGCCATTGCTATGGGGTTAACGGTGAAAGAAAATTTGGAATTGATGTGTGGCGTTTACGGCTTTAATGCGCAGAGCACACGCGCTAAGGTGAACGAGTTAGCGGAGCAATTGGTGCTTGGAGAGATATTATACAAAAAAGCGGGCAAGCTTTCGGGTGGCTGGCAAAGGCGGCTCAGTATTGCTATGGCACTTATTGGTGAACCGAAACTATTGTTTCTTGATGAGCCCACGCTGGGCTTGGACGTTATTGCCCGCAGTGAGTTGTGGGACACCATTCGCTCGTTAAAGGGGAAAGTTACCATCATTCTTACCACGCACTATATGGAAGAAGCGGAAACGCTTTCCGACCGAATCGGTATTATGAAAAGCGGCAAATTGATTTCGCTGGGTACGCCGGAGGAATTAAAGTGGCAAGCGGGCGCAGAAACGTTGGAAAATGCCTTTATAGCGTTGGTGAAGGGGGCAAGAGAATGAGAACGGTTTGCTTTGCCAAAAGAACGCTCAAAGAAATTGTGCGGGACCCGCTAACGTTGGGTTTTGGGTTGGGGTTCCCCGGCGCGCTGATATTGTTGCTCTCTGCCATTCAAGCCAACGTACCCGTGAGCTTGTTTGAGATAGAGAAACTCGCGCCCGGTATGACGGTGTTTGGTCTTTCGTTTATTACGCTTTTTTCCGCAACTTTGATTGCGCGGGATAGGGAAAGTGCTTTTTTAGCAAGATTGTACGCCACGCCGATGCGCGCGGTGGATTTTATCTTGGGGTACTTGCTTCCGCTTTTGCCGATTGCTTTGATACAGAGCGTGTTTTGTTACGCTATCGGTATGGTTTTGGGAATGAAATTCACGCTGAATATGCCGGTCGCCTTGCTGGCCGTATTGCCTGTTTCTCTGTTTTTTATCGGTCTTGGCTTGCTTTTTGGAAGTGTTTTAACACAGAAACAGGTAGGGGGCATTTGCGGTGCTTTTCTTACCAATATCACCGCGTGGCTTTCGGGAATTTGGTTCGATTTAGAATTGGTAGGCGGCACGTTTAAGGCGGTTGCCAAGCTCTTACCGTTTTACCACGCAGTGCAACTGGAACAAGCACTGTTTGCTGGCAACGCGAGTAGCGTTTGGGTGGATTTGCTATGGGTTGTGGGATACGCGCTGGCGGCAACCGCCGTTGCCGTACTTTTATTTTTAAGACAAATGAAACAAGGGTAAAACAAAACATCCTGTCACAAAACGTGACAGGATGTTTTAATAGGTATAAAGTATGTAAACCGTGCGGATTAACCCTCGTACTCCGTTTCAAATGCTTTCCACGGAACGCAGATGGATACTTCGTCCTCCAATAGTTCTTTGATGTGCCAAAGAAGCGGGAAGTCCTTCATATCAATCTTACCGGCGGCGGCAAGCTGCTCCACCGCTTTGGCGGTGCGGCGGCTGATAACCACGCCTTCCATAGTGATGCCGGGGAGCCGTTCCATCGACTCGTTGTAAGTGTAACCCTGACCAAGCAAGGCGCCCAGTTTGCGGTTTCTGCCGCCGAACACGGTAACGTAGAGGTCGCCTAAGCCAACAAAGATGTTGCGCTCTGCCGTGCTCTCGAACACGTCGAGCAGGAGATACATCTCTCTGGACGCTTGCATAAACAAAGCGGCCTGAGAATTGTAATGCTCAAACACTTTACCTTCGCGGCGATAGGAAAGACCAATCGCCAAAGCAACGCCCAAAGCGTAGGCGTTTTTTAGTGCCACGGCGCATTCCACACCGTGCACGTCGGTGGAAAGGCTGATGTGATAATAATCCGTTTCAAACAGCGATTTGAGCCAACGGAGCGTTTTCATATCCGGGCCGCAGAAGGTGACTTCGGTGGGGTCTTGCACGGCGAGTTCATACGAGGTGCAGGGACCGCCTACGGCGTAAATGCTCAATTTTTTGTCGGTAAAGCGTTGCATATATTCGGGGTAAGAAATCAAATGCCCTTTGTTTTCGCCGTCGTCAATCATACCTTTGGAAATGGACAGCAGCGGTACCTCTTCCGGCAGTTTCGGAATAACGTTTTCGCAGAACCAGTCCATACCAAAAGAAGAAACACCGCAGATGATTAAATCGGCACCCTTGATGCATTCTTCCATTTCCTCAAAATAGTGAAAAGAAACCGTGGGAGGCATAATAAAAGGTGCATCCACACCGTTAGTATCGTTATTTTTTCTGTACTGAGAAAGCGTTAAGTGCGCTCCCGTTTTTTGACCGTGCTCAATGATTTCCGTGTCGAGCGGGGAGCCAACCAAGCGAATGGTGTGGCCGTTGTGCGCCGCCGGAAACGTGATGGCGGAACCCATCATGCCCGAACAAATTACTGTAATGATTGCCATAGTTTTGCCGCCTTTCATTCATTTTGCTTAGGGACTTACCCAATACTTGAACTGTCCTCAAATAAAAATACCACTATTTGTAAAGTTTGTCAACTGCTTCCTCACCGAAACTTAAAATTTTGCGTCCGTTTTGTTAAATTTTTTCGATGTCGGTAGTAGCATTTTGGCGGGAACTGTGGTAAAATGACGATGTACTTTTAGAAAATCAAAGGAGAATGGGCAATGGGCGGCTTTTTCGGAGTGGTGTCAAAAACGGACTGCGTGTTTGATTTGTTCTTTGGCACAGACTATCATTCGCATTTAGGAACAAAGCGCGGCGGTTTGGCGGTGTACGGAGAAACGGGGTTTAACCGTGCCATTCATAATATTGAAAATTCGCCGTTCCGCACAAAGTTTGAACGCGACGTGGACGAAATGCACGGGACTTCCGGCATTGGCTGCATCTCGGATAACGAGCCGCAACCGCTGATTGTGCGCTCGCATTTGGGCAACTTTGCGTTAACAACCGTAGGGCGCATTAACAACGCAGATGATTTGGTGCGCGAGGCACTGGATGCCGGTACCGTTCATTTTTTGGAGATGAGCGGGGGTAATATCAACCCTACGGAACTTGCCGCCTCGCTTATCAACCAAAAGGACACCTTGGAGGAGGGTATCCGCTATGCGCAAAGCCGTATTGACGGTTCCTTGTCGCTTTTGTTACTTACGCCGGAGGGGCTTTACGCGGCCCGCGACGCTATGGGCCGCACGCCGGTGGTTATCGGCAAAAAGGAGGGTGCCCATTGTGCCACGTTTGAGTCTTCGGCATTTTTGAATTTGGGCTATGTGAACGAACGTGAACTGGGTCCCGGTGAAGTGGTGTTCTTAACGGCAGATAGCGTGGAAACCCGTGTTGCTCCCGGTGAACAAATGAAGATTTGCACGTTTATGTGGGTGTATTACGGGTATCCCACTTCTTCGTACGAAGGAGTAAACGTGGAGGAAATGCGTTGCCGTTGCGGTGAAATGCTGGCGCAACGTGATAACATTGATGCAGACAGTGTGGCGGGTATTCCGGATTCCGGCACAGCGCACGCCATTGGATATGCCAACCGTGCGGGCATTCCGTTTTCGCGCCCGTTCATTAAATATACTCCCACGTGGCCGCGCTCATTTATGCCGCAAAAACAGAGTCAGCGCAATTTGATTGCGCATATGAAACTCATTCCCGTGGATACACTGATTCGTGACAAACGGCTTATTTTAATTGATGATTCGCTGGTGCGCGGCACGCAAATGCGGGAAACGGCGGAGTTTTTGTACAACAGCGGTGCTAAAGAGGTACATATTCGCGCCGCTTGCCCACCCGTTATGTTCGGATGCCAATATTTGAACTTCTCGCGTTCCACTTCGGAAATGGATTTAATTGCGCGCCGCACCATTGCGCGATTGGAAGGGGACGCGGCGGAGGAAAAATTATCGCTGTATACCGATCCCGACACGCCGGAATATGCCGCTATGGTGGAGGAAATCCGCAAAGAACTCAAATTCACTTCGCTAAAATACCAGCGGTTGGATGATATGATAGAGGCCACAGGCCTTTCACCGTGCCGTTTTTGTACGTACTGTTGGACAGGCAAAAAATAACATAAAAAAGCACATCCCAACTGTGAACAAGTCCAGTAAAAACGGACAATAGAAAAAAACACCCTCCTATGGTAGAATTAACACAACTACCATAGGAGGATTTTTTATGCCAAGAAGTTAACGACATATTAAAGAATACGAAAGAGAGATATTGGAGCTTAAAGCTCAAGGAAAAACATTAAGAGAGATTGGAGCAATGTATGGGTTTACATACGAGCAAGTACACAATTTCATCAGTAGATATAATATAAATCAACGCAAG
>JAZOLU010000009.1:0-24287 GCA_045653425.1 Acutalibacteraceae bacterium
CAGTTGTATAACGCACTTCATCGAGATTTCCTTCCCAAATATGACGACTATCTTCGATATATTTAAGTAATAACGCATCGGAAATTCCGCTATAACCGAGCAAAACAGGTTTACTAAAGTCAATGCCGCCGGCTTTATCTATTTCCTGAACAAGTACGTTATTGCCCATCTTAGAACCACGAGCTTTTCCAAGCATATTGATTTCACCATCAACAACAGAAAGAACAGGTTTAATATTCAATACACCGCCGACAACTGCGACCGTTTTTGAAATGCGTCCGCCTTTCTTGAGGTACTCAAGCGTATCTACCAATGCAACAATAACAATCTTTTTCTTTTCTTCCTCAAGTGTTGCCGCAATTTCCTCAGCGCTTTTTCCTTCATCCAAAAGTCTGAATGCCAATTCTACTAAGATACCGCTACCCATTGCCGCACTGGCACTATCGACAATATAAATGTTGTCAAAATCCTCCGCCGCAATCATTGCGCTTTGGTATGTACCCGAGAATTTAGAAGCAAGAGTAATAACAACTGCGGCTTCGCCCGCCTCTTTTGCATTTTCGAATTCTTTTATAAATGCATCGGGTGTTGCTTGGCTTGTGGTTGGAAGCACATCGCTTTCTATAAGCTTTTCATAAAATGTTTTGTGGTCGATGGTTACACCGTCAATATATTCCTCTGCACCAAAATTCACGGTAAGCGGAACAGTATGTACACGGCTTTTAAATTCGGGCATTAAATCGGCTGTGGAATCCACAATAATTCTTGTTTTCATAACTATCTACTCCTTATCTTTATCTTTCGCCGTTTTTGGAAACGGCATCTAAACTTTCACTAATAATGGAAAGACTGCGATAAAACGCTATTCTTTCTTCCTCGGTAAGTCCATCGCTGATGGCATCAAGAACACCGCTGATTTTATCGGCAATCTTTTTGCCAACCTCGTTTCCTTTGTCTGTCAAAATGAGAGGACTTTTGTATCTCTTTGCGTTTTTAGATTCACAAGTCAAATATCCGTTGTTTTCAAGATAATCGAGAGCGCGGGAAATGGTTGCTTTATCTTCCTCGCAGCGTTCACAAAGAGCGGTAGCCGTTGCGCCTTTGTTGGTGTAAAGATAATACAAGCAAGAAACGTGCGCGCTTCTCAAACGGTATTCCGCCATTTCCTGGTTCTTAATCTTCCGAATATTACGACTAATTCTGTTAATGAGCACAGTAAAAGTTTCAAATCTTTCTTTCATTTTGCTACCTCCACAGCACTTGTTGAAACCTCAACAAGTGTAAAGTATAACACAAACTTGTTGAAATGTCAACAAGTACATTAAATAAAGCGGCAGGCAGATACGAATCTCCTTGCCGCTTTTTTGAAAATATACCGTTGCTAAATCACTTGCATCAGCCAATAGATAAAACCATAAATCACACTCGCCACCACGCCGTACACGATGACGGGGCCGGCGATGGAGAACATTTTGGCACCGACGCCGAGGACGTAACCCTCGCTTTTGAATTCGATGGCGGGGGATGCCATAGCATTGGCAAAGCCGGTGATGGGCACCAACGTGCCGGCACCGGCGTGCTTGGCGAGGTTATCGTACACGTTAAGCCCCGTGAGCAGTACGCTGATGAAAATGAGCGTTAGTGAGCCGAGCAAACGCGCATCCTTGTCCTCCATTCCGCCGGCGCTTGCCAGCAAAATGACAACCTCCCCCACGGCGCACAAGGCACCGCCCACCAAAAAAGCGCACAGACAATCGCGCAGTAACGGCGATTTGGGGGCGCGCTTTTTGGCAATGCTCTGGTATTCCTGTTTGGTGACTTTCATAACCTCACTCCTTGGTGCTAGTGTGCCACCGCGCGGGCAGATTATGCAAAAAACGACCGACAAGTAACACTTGTCGGTCGTTTGGTTTTGAATGGTTACGCCTCTAATTTTAAATCGCCCTCACGAATCCAGCCAATACGGCGAAGCGGCAAACTGATAAGCCAGGTGAGCACCGCGGGCAACACAATGCAAATGAGCACCAGCCCCACCCAATCCATTGCCGTGGGGGTGATGGCGACGGCACCGGACTCCTTCACCGGATTTATCCAACCTGTCCACACACCGATGGGCCCGCACAAACCGCACGTGCCCATACCGGAGTTAATGGGCGCGCCGTTCATTTCCATTTTAAACACGCAGGTGGCGATGGGGCCGGTGATGGCGGATGCCACCGTGGGCGGAATCCAAATGCGGGGGTTGCGCACAATGTTGCCCATTTGCAACATACTGGTGCCCAGCCCTTGCGACACAATGCCGCCCCAGCGGTTTTCGCGGAAACTCATCACCGCGAAACCGACCATTTGGGCACAGCAGCCGGCCACCGCCGCGCCGCCTGCCAAGCCGGTGAGCCCCAGCGCGGCACAAATGGCGGCACTGGAAATGGGAAGTGTGAGCGCAATACCCACCAACACCGAAACCACAATGCCCATTAAGAAAGGTTGCAGGGTGGTGGCTTGTTTAATCATATCCCCAAACACGGTAGCTACACTGCCAATGGCGGGGGCAATCCACTTAGCGAGCGCCACACCCACCAAAATGGTAACGGCGGGGGTGACTAAAATATCTACCTTGGTTTCTTTGCTGACGAGTTTGCCGCATTCGGCGGCGACAATGGCGATAACAAGCACCGCCAGCGGGCCGCCTGCGCCGCCTTCCGTGTTGGCCGCCCAGCCAACCGCCACCAACGAAAACAGTACCATAGGCGGGCATTGCAGCGCATAACCGATGGCAACGGCCATAGCCGCGCCGGAAACCGCCATAGCATACGTGCCGATATCCGTTAAAAACGAGATATCCAACTGCGAGCCGAGCGTTTTGATGATGGTGCCGATGAGCAACGAGCAGAACAAGCCCTGCGCCATAGCACCCAGCGCATCAATGAAATACCGCTTGGCAGAAAACTCGATGTTTTTGCGTTTTAAAAACGCGGCGAACTTTTCCCGTGTGGACATACGTGAACCCTCTCCTTACTTTTTCTCCAAAAACCGTTGAATATAACCTACCCCTGCGCCGCCGACCACGTTGCCCAGCGTAACCGCCAGCAACGATACGGCAAAGCCCTTGCACCAGCCAAAGCCGAACAGGTAAGCGGCGTAGTACACCATATTTGCCACGATGTGGTCGAACCCGCACGCGACGAATACGGTGATAAAAAACATTAAGTACAACATAGCGGCAACCTTGTTATCGCTGTGTTTTTTGAAGGAGAGTACCCCATACGCTACCAGTACGGCACACAAAATGCCGAGTACAAACAAACTTAAAAAACTATCTTCACATTTGGTGGTGACCACCGATTGTACACGGGCGGCAACGGCATCCCACTGGCGGGAAACAAACAACGCCAGCGCGCCCAGCGCGGCACCCACCGCATTGGTGACGTAAGCCAGCAAGGCATCCCACACCGTGTAGCCATTTTCATAAGCCAACAACGGAATAACGCGGGTAACCAACATCGCGTTAAAATTGGCGACCATTAAAATGCCGATGCTGAAAAACAACGCCCCCAGCGGCACGCTTTGCGTGAGTAAAAAGATGATGGCACCAAACGAAATGGAAAAGCCCGCCATAATACCGCTGACAATTTTTTGACTCAGTTTCATTGCACTTCCTCCTCAATTTTCACAATCAGTTGCCCAGTTCGCGCGTGCGCTCAAACGCGGCCTGCACCGCGCCCATCACCGCACCGCGGAACGCGCCGTCCTCCAACGCGTGAACACCCACAATGGTACTGCCGCCGGGGCTGCACACCGCGTCCTTTAACTGGCCGGGGTGGCGACCGTCGGTTTCCACCATTTGCGCCGCGCCCGCTACGGTGCGCGCCGCGTACCGCAGGGCTTTGTCCCGCGGCAGGCCACATTCCACCGCGCCGTCTGCCAATGCTTCAATAAACAAATACACAAACGCGGGACCGCAACCGGACAACGCGCTGCCCGCGTCCATTAACGGTTCGGGTAACGAGTCAATCGTGCCCGCATCTGCCATTAGTTCGCAAAATTCCGCTTGCTCCGCCGCGGTTACCTGTGCGGTGGCAGTGTACAACACCATCCCCTCCCCAATAGCGGCAGGGGTGTTGGGCATAATGCGAATAATGGGATACGTAGCCCCCAACGCGTTGGTAATGCTCTCCGTGGTAACGCCCGCCGCCATACTCACCAGCACAAAACGGTCGGTTCGCGCCGCCAACACGGGTGCTAACGAGCGCAGTACCGCGCCCAACACCTGCGGTTTAACACCCAAAAATACGTAACGGCACTGCGCTGCTACGGCGGCGTTATCCCCTGCCGCACAACCGCATTGTTCTGCCAATGCTACGGCTTTTTGATTGTCGTAATCTGCCAGCAACACCTGTGCGGCGTGCCGTTTACACGCCGCGCGCGCCAGTGCGCCGCCCATATTGCCGGTGCCGATAAAGCCCGCCAAGTAATTTGCCATACGGATACCCCCTTTATCGAACGTGGCCGTTGCCGCGGACCACGTATTTGTACGTTGTGAGTTCGCGCAGACCCATAGGGCCTCGCGCGTGCAGTTTTTGCGTGGAAATGCCAATTTCGCAGCCCAGCCCAAACTCGCCGCCGTCCGTAAACCGCGTGGAGGCGTTCACGTACACCGCCGCACTGTCTACCCCCGCTACAAAGCGGTTAGCGGCAGCACGGTCTTCGGTGACAATTGCCTCGCTGTGGCCGGTGGAATGGGCGGCAATGTGCGCCACGGCGGCATCCACATCGTCTACCACGGCAACCGCCAGAATGTAATCCAAAAATTCGGTATCAAAGTCCCGCTCGTCTGCCGGCGTGCCGGGAATGACTGCCGCGGCGCGCGTGTCCAGCCGCAGTTCCACGGGACGTTGCCTGTCGGTTACCAGCCGCTTGTACAAGCGGGGTAAAAATTCGTGCGCCACGTCGCGGTGTACCAAGCACACCTCCGCGGCGTTGCACACCGACGGGCGGCTGGTTTTGGCGTTTTCTACAATGGCGAGTGCCTTGTCCATATCTGCCGCGGCATCCACGTAAATGTGGCAAATGCCGGTGCCTGTTTCAATGCACGGTACGGTGGCGTTTTCCACGCAAGCGCGAATGAGCCCCGCACCGCCGCGAGGAATGAGCAAATCCACCAATCCCACCGCGGTCATCAGTTCCCGCGCGCTGTCGCGCGTGGTGTCGCGCACCAGTTGAATCATATCTTCGTTTATCCCCAGGCGGCGCAAACCGTCACGCAATGCCTCCACAATGGCAAGCGAGGAACGAAACGCCTCTTTGCCGCCGCGGAGTACACAGACGTTGCCGCTTTTGAACGCGAGCACCGCCGCGTCCGACGTCACATTCGGGCGGCTTTCGTAAATCATCGCCGTGACGCCCATAGGGACACTAACCTTTTCCACGTGCAAGCCGTTGTCACGGTCAAACTGTTCCAGCACACGCCCCACGGGGTCGGGCAGTGCCGCCACTTGGCGAATCCCCTCCGCCATAGCGGCCAAACGCTCCGCCGTGAGCAGTAAGCGGTCAATCATAACGGGTGACAAGGTGCTGCGCGCCGCCTCTACGTCTGCGGCGTTGGCCGTCAAAATCTCTTCCGTGTGCGCCAACAGGGCGCACGACATAGATTCCAGTGCCTGGTTTTTTTGGGCGGCGGTAAGCCGCGCCGCCTCGCCACACGCGGCTTTTGCCGCGCGCAATATCTCTTGTGTGGTCATACACTGCACCGCCTTCCTACAAACCGCGTGCCAACGGGTTCGCCCTCCACAATGCGGTACAGTACCTCCGGCGCCGCGCCGTTGGCAATGACCATATCAATGCCTTCCGCCACCACAAGCTGCGCCGCGTGCAGTTTGGTGGCCATGCCGCCCGTGCCCAGCGAGGAACCCACACCGCCCGCGAGTGCCAACACGTCGTCACTGAGCGTTTCCACCACGGGAATTAAGCGGGCATCCGGATGGGTGTGGGGGTCGGCATCGTACAGACCGTTAATATCCGACAACAGAATAAGCAAATCGGCGTTGGCGTTGACCGCCACAATGGCTCCCAGCGAGTCGTTATCGCCAATACTGATTTCGTCGGTGGCAACGGTATCGTTTTCGTTAATAATGGGCAACGCGCCCAGTTCCAGTAAACGGAACAACGTGCGGTGGAAATTTTCCTGCCGCTGCGTGTCCCGCAAATCCGCACCGGTGAGCAGAATTTGCGCCACGGTGTGGTGGTATTCGGAAAACAGTTTGTCGTAAGTGTACATCAGTTCGCACTGACCCACGACGGCAGCCGCTTGTTTGGTTGCCATATCCGCAGGGCGCGCTTTGAGCGAAAGTTTGCCCACGCCCATACCGATGGCACCGGACGATACCAAAATGACTTCGTGTCCGGCGTTTTTTAAATCACTCATTACCTTGCACAACAATTCCACCCGCCGAATGTTGAGTTGGCCGGTGGTGTGCGCCAGCGTGGAGGTGCCGACTTTAATGACAATACGCATACAATTGCCCCTTTCAGCCTGCGTGGTTGGCACAGTGAATGACGTTTACCAGCCGCGCAATTTCGTGAACAACCTCCAACGAGGTGTCGGTAAACGGTTGCAATGACGTGGCCACCGACAGCACAAACGGATGCTCGCCGTAAACAATGGCACCGTCGTGGAACGCCAAAATGGTGTCCATATCGCCGTATTTATGCGCCACCGTGTAGGTGCCCGCGTAAGCGTCACTAATTAAACGCGTTTCCGTGGTGGAGGTAAGCCACGTTTTGAGCCGCGCGGCATCCTCCCCGCCCCGCGCAATGTAAGCGGCAATGTCCTCAAAATACAAGCCGATGTCCCGCGCGGACAGATACCCGAACCGCGGTTTGGGCAACATCAACGTGCAGTGGTTGGTACTGTTGGCGGAAATGCCCAGCGAATCCGCATACGCGTTAAATTCCGTAAACCCAAAGCGTTGGTTGAGCATATAATACGCGGTGTTGTCGCTGTACCGAATGGCGTATTCCATTAACTCGTCCACCGTAAACTGTGTGCCGCGGGGGTACTTGTCCACATACGTGGAGCCGCCCATTTTGGAGGTGAGGGTGAGTTTTTCCGTGCCGTCTACCTCCATAGTGAGCAAATGCTTAACATACGGGGCTTTAATCACGCTCGCCGCCTGATAACTGCGGTCGGCGCGAAATTCCAGCGCGTTGCCGGTTTGTAAATCCTTATAATAAAACGAAATACTGTTGCCGTACCGATTACAGAGCGATTGCAACTCCGCCAGCGCAGCATCCACCGCGCCCTGCTCGGTAGGCAAATTCACCAGCAGATTGGCCGCTTGCCCCGACACGCTGCTTGCCGGCGTGCGGGTGGTAGTGGTGGTGGGTACCGTGGTGGTTGTGGTAGTGGGCACCGTGGTGGTTGAGGACAACGCCCCCTCACCGCCGTTGCCGCGCACCAAACACAACAACACGACCACCAACAACGCCGCCGCGCCCAAAAACGCCACGTATTTTTTCATAATTAACCCCTCTTTTGAGCAAGAATTTAACAACCCAGCCGTGTGTTCTTATTTGCAATTTTGGGTAATTTTTCACAACTCACGGGGGAGTTGCACACCCAAAACGAGTGAAACTTAAAAAATATATAAAAAAACCTGCCAATTCTCAAAAATTCATTGACAACGGCAGCAAAATCCTGTATTATAGTATACTGCACAACCAGCGGAGAGCCAAACAAAAGCTAAAATAAGTGTAGCACATTTGTGCGAAAATTGCAAGGTTTTTTTGGTGTTTCGCTCGGAAACAGTCGCCGCTCCCTTGCGGGGGGCGGCACGTGGAATAAAGAACAGGAGTGATGGAAGCCGATGGTCAATATCAAACCGGTACAACTGGGCAAAACCACCCGTATGAGCTTCGCGAAAATTAATGAGGTTTTGGATATGCCCAACCTCATTGAAATTCAGAAAAACTCGTATCAGTGGTTTCTGGAGGAAGGTCTTAAAGACGTGTTTAACGACACTGTCGCCATCACCGACTACACCGGCAATTTATCGCTGGAGTTTTTGGACTACCGACTGGACGAAACCCCCAAATACACCGTGGAGGAATGCAAGGAGCGCGACGTAACCTATGCCGCGCCTTTGCGCGTGCGCGCTCGTCTTATTAATAAGGAAACAGGGGAAATTAAAGAGTCCGAAGTGTTTATGGGCGATTTCCCGCTGATGACCGAAAGCGGCACGTTTGTGATTAACGGTGCGGAGCGCGTTATTGTTTCGCAGTTGGTGCGCTCCCCCGGCGTGTACTACGGTATGAGTTATGACGGCACGGGTAAAAAGTTGTTTACCTCCACCGTTATCCCCAACCGCGGTGCGTGGCTGGAATATGAGACCGATTCTTCGGATATGTTCTTTGTTCGCATTGACAAGAACCGCAAAATTCCGATTACGGTGTTTGTGCGGGCGTTGGGTCTGGGCTCGGATGCGGAATTACTGGATTTCTTTGGCGAGGACGAGCGTATTCTTGCCACGATGGAAAAGGATATTACCAAAAACACCGAGGAAGCGTTGCTGGAAGTGTACCGCAAGTTGCGCCCCGGTGAGCCGCTGACGTTGGAAAACTCGCAGCAGCATTTGGAAAACCTGTTCTTTGACCCTCGCCGGTACGATTTGTCCCGCGTGGGGCGTTACAAATACAACAAAAAGCTGGGCATTGCCAACCGCTTGGCGGGTTGCCGTTTGAGCCGTCCCGTGGTGGACCCCGCCACCGGCGAGGTGTTGGCGGAAGCCGGCGAAGTGATTCGCACCGACCGCGCACGCGCCATTGAGGACGCGGGTGTATGCGTGGCGTACGTCTTGTCCGAAGCACACGGCGAACAGCACGAAGTGAAAATTGTCTCCAACGGTATGGTAGACCTTGCCAAGTTTGTGAGCACCGAAGTGTACGAAGCCGTAAAGAAAGTGGTTAACGAGCGCGTGCGTTTTTCGGTGTTGCAGGAGATTTTGGAAGCCGCCGAGAACGACGAAGCACTGACCGAGCAATTGCTCGCCCGCGCGACCGAGTTGGTTCCCAACCACATTATTGTGGACGATATTCTCGCCTCCATTAACTACGTGAACTGCCTGGCGCACGACGTGGGCACGACCGACGACATTGACCACTTGGGCAACCGCCGTATTCGCTCGATGGGCGAACTGCTGCAAAACCAGTTCCGTATTGGTTTTGCCCGCATGGAACGTGTTATCCGCGAGCGTATGGCGCTGCAAGCGCAGGATATGGAAACCGTTACCCCGCAGGCGTTAATTAACATTCGCCCCGTGGTGGCGGCCATTAAAGAGTTCTTTGGCTCTTCCCCGCTTTCGCAGTTTATGGACCAGAACAACCCGTTGGCGGAACTGACACACAAACGTCGTTTGTCCGCTTTGGGTCCCGGTGGTTTGTCGCGCGACCGCGCCGGATTTGAAGTGCGTGACGTGCATTACACCCACTACGGCCGTATGTGCCCCATTGAAACGCCGGAAGGTCCCAACATTGGTTTGATTTCGTATTTGGCGACCTTTGCCCGCATTAACCAATACGGGTTTGTGGAAGCTCCGTTCCGCCGCGTGGATAAGGAAACCGGCATTGTCACCGACGAAGTGGTGTATATGCCCGCGGATATGGAAGACGAATTTATTGTGGCGCAGGCCAACGAACCGCTGGATGAGCAGGGGCGTTTTGTGCGCAACCGCGTAAACGCCCGCCACCGCAGCGAATTTTTGGAGATTGAAAGCAGCAAAATTGACTATATGGACGTTTCGCCCAAGATGGTCGTTTCCGTGGCTACCGCGATGATTCCGTTCTTGGAGAACGACGACGCCAACCGTGCGTTGATGGGCTCTAACATGCAACGTCAAGCCGTGCCGCTGCTGAAAACCGAATCCCCCATTGTGGGTACCGGTATGGAATATAAAGCGGGTGTGGACTCCGGTGTGTGCGTGCTGGCCAAGCACGCGGGCACGGTTACGGATATTTCTGCCGACCGCGTAAAGGTTCAGCGTGACGGCGACGGCACGATTGACACCTACCAGTTGGTGAAATTTGGCCGTTCCAACCAAGGCACCTGCATTAACCAGCGCCCCGTGGTGGCACCGGGTCAGCACCTGGAAGCGAACGACGTGATTGCCGATGGCCCCGCCACCTGCAATGGCGAGATTGCGCTGGGTAAAAACGCGCTTATCGGCTTTATGACGTGGGAAGGCTACAACTACGAAGACGCCGTTTTGATTAACGAAAAAATGGTGCAAGAGGACGTGTTCACCTCCATTCACATTGAGGAATACGAGATGGAGGCCCGCGACACCAAGTTGGGGCCGGAGGAGATTACCCGTGATATTCCCAACGTGGGCGACGACGCGCTGAAAGATTTGGACGAGCGCGGCATTATCCGCATTGGGGCGGAAGTGCGTGCGGGCGATATTTTGGTGGGTAAGGTGACGCCCAAGGGCGAAACCGAACTGACCGCCGAGGAACGCCTGTTGCGTGCCATCTTTGGCGAAAAAGCGCGCGAAGTGCGCGATACCTCGTTGCGTGTGCCGCACGGCGAGTACGGTATTATTGTGGACGTTAAGGTGTTCACGCGCGAAAACTGCGATGAACTCAGCCCCGGTGTGAATATGGTGGTTCGCTGCTACATTGCCCAAAAGCGCAAAATCAGCGTGGGCGATAAAATGGCCGGCCGTCACGGTAACAAGGGTGTTGTGTCCCGCATTTTGCCGAGCGAAGATATGCCGTTCCTGCCCGACGGTACACCGTTGGATATTGTGTTGAACCCGCTGGGTGTTCCCTCGCGTATGAACATTGGTCAGGTGCTGGAAGTGCACTTGGGCTATGCGGCGGCGGCACTGGGCTTTAAGGTGATGACGCCGGTGTTTGACGGCGCGCACGAAACCGACGTTCAGGAATTGCTGGAACAAGCCGGCAAAAACCCCAACGGTAAAACCGTGCTGTACGACGGACGTACCGGTGAACAGTTTGACAACCCCGTTACGGTGGGTTATATGTATTATTTGAAACTGCATCACCTGGTTGACGATAAAATTCACGCCCGTTCCACCGGCCCGTACTCGCTGGTAACCCAGCAACCGCTGGGCGGTAAGGCGCAGTTTGGCGGTCAGCGTTTTGGTGAAATGGAAGTGTGGGCACTGGAAGCGTACGGCGCCGCCTATACGTTGCAGGAAATCCTCACCGTGATGTCCGACGACGTGGTGGGCCGTGTGAAAACCTATGAATCTATTGTGAAAGGTCAGAACGTGCCCAAATCCGGCGTGCCGGAATCCTTTAAGGTATTGGTGAAGGAACTGCAATCGTTGGGTCTGGACGTGAAGGTGCTTAACAAAGACAAGCAGGAAATTGACCTAATGCAGACGTTTGAGGACGACGATGACCTTACGCCGATTACGGTGGGTTCTGCCGACGACGAGGCGTTTAGCACCGTTACCAACGAGGATGAGTTGGACGGTTATGCCGTGGAAGAGCCCGAGATTGAGGACATATTCGGTGTTGAACTGTTTGACGGCAACGATGCAGATTACTCGGACGATTCCGAGAATCTTTAAGAGAGGGGGCTGAACAGTATG
Organism: Acutalibacteraceae bacterium; assembly: GCA_045653425.1. Lineage (GTDB taxonomy): Bacteria > Bacillota > Clostridia > Oscillospirales > Acutalibacteraceae > RGIG3009. The sequence continues at coordinate 11,613 of JAZOLU010000009.1, forward strand.
ATAGAATTCAACGTTTTCGATTCCATCAAAATCGGTCTTGCCTCCCCCGAACAAATCCGTGCGTGGTCTTACGGCGAGGTGAAAAAACCGGAAACCATTAACTACCGTACCTTAAAGCCGGAACGCGACGGCTTGTTCTGCGAGCGCATTTTTGGGCCTACCAAAGACTGGGAATGCCACTGCGGCAAGTACAAGCGTATTCGCTACAAGGGCAAGGTCTGCGACCGTTGCGGCGTGGAAATTACCCGCGCCAAGGTGCGCCGCGAGCGTATGGGTCACATTGAACTCGCCGCGCCGGTATCGCACATTTGGTACTTTAAGGGTATCCCCTCCCGCATGGGCTTGCTGCTGGATATTTCGCCCCGTTTGTTAGAGCAAGTGTTGTACTTTGCTTCGTACATTGTGGCGGACCCGGGTACGACACCGTTGCAGGCCAAGCAGGTGTTGAGCGAAAAAGATTATCGCGATATGCGCGAAAAGTATGAGGACGACTTTGACGCCGGTATGGGCGCGGAGTACATTAAAAAGTTGCTCGCCGACATTGACTTGGAGAAAATGGCCGAGGAACTGAAAGAAGAGTTGGAGGGCACCTCCGGCCAAAAACGCGCCCGCCTGCTCAAACGGTTGGAAGTGGTGGAATCGTTCCGCCTTTCCGGCAACCGTCCCGAGTGGATGATTTTGGACGTGGTTCCGGTGATTCCGCCGGATATTCGTCCGATGGTGCAGTTGGACGGCGGCCGTTTTGCCACCTCCGACCTGAACGATTTGTATCGCCGCGTTATCAACCGCAACAACCGCTTAAAGCGGCTGTTGGAATTGGGCGCGCCGGACATTATTGTGCGCAACGAAAAGCGGATGCTGCAAGAAGCGGTGGATGCGCTGATTGACAACGGCCGTCGCGGTCGTCCTGTCACCGGCCCCAACAACCGTTCGCTGAAATCGTTGTCCGATATGCTGAAAGGTAAGCAAGGGCGGTTCCGTCAAAACTTGCTGGGTAAGCGCGTGGACTACTCCGGCCGTTCGGTTATTGTGGTTGGTCCGGAACTGAAAATGTATCAGTGCGGTCTGCCCAAGGAGATGGCACTGGAACTGTTTAAGCCGTTTGTAATGAAACGGTTGGTGGAAACCGGTGTGGCCGGCAACATCAAATCCGCCCGCAAGATGGTGGAGCGTGTGCGCCCCGAAGTGTGGGATGCACTGGAAATTGTGATTAAAGACCATCCGGTTATGCTCATCCGTGCGCCTACGCTGCACCGTTTGGGTATTCAGGCGTTTGAACCGGTGTTGGTGGAAGGCCGCGCCATTAAACTGCATCCGCTGGCTTGTACCGCGTTTAACGCCGACTTTGACGGCGACCAAATGGCGGTGCACGTGCCGCTGTCTGCCGAGGCGCAGGCGGAAGCCCGTTTCTTGATGTTGGCAGCCGGCAACTTGCTGAAACCCTCTGACGGTCGCCCCGTGACCGTTCCCACGCAGGATATGGTGCTGGGTTCCTACTACCTGACCGTTGAAAAACCGGGTGAGTTGGGCGAAGGCAAGGTGTTCCGCGACGAAAACGAAGCACTGATGGCGTATGCCCAACAAGCGGTAGGTCTGCACGCGAAAATTCGCGTGCGCCGCACGATGGAGATTGACGGTGTTTCTCGGTCCCGTTTGGTGGAAACCACGGTGGGCCGCATTATCTTTAACCAGCCGGTGCCGCAGGATTTGGGGTTGACCGAGCGCAACACCACCGACGATATGTTCTTGTATGAAGTGAACTACAAAGTCGGCAAAAAGCAGTTGTCGCAGATTATTGACAAGTGCATTAAAGTACACGGCCCCGCCCGCACCTCCGAGGTGCTGGACGCCATTAAGGCGCAGGGCTACAAATACTCTACCCGCGGTGCTTTGACCGTGGCGGTGGTGGATGCCTCCATTCCGCCGGAGAAAAAGCAGTTGATTGCCGAGGCGGAAGCCGCCGTGGACCAGGTGACCGAACTGTACAATCAGGGCTTGCTTTCGGACGAGGAACGGTACCAAATGGTTATCCGCACCTGGAACGACACAACCGACAAGGTCACCAAAGCATTGAACAACAATATGGACCCGTTCAATCCCATTTATATGATGTCGGATTCCGGTGCCCGTGGTTCCATTGCTCAGATTCGTCAGTTGGCGGGTATGCGCGGCTTGATTGCCAACACCTCCGGTCGTACCATTGAGGTGCCGATTCGTGCCAACTACCGCGAAGGCCTTAACATTTTGGAATACTTCATTTCGTCCCGTGGTGCTCGTAAAGGCTTGGCGGATACCGCTTTGCGTACCGCCGACTCCGGTTACCTCACCCGCCGCTTGGTGGACGTTTCGCAAGACGTTATCATCCGTGAGGACGATTGCGGCACGCACGCCAGCATTACGGTGTACGACATTAAAGACGGCAAGGAAATGATTGAACCGCTGACCGAACGTTTGGTGGGGCGTTACCTTGCGGAGGATTTTGTGGACCCGGCTACCGGCGAAGTGGTGGTAAGCCGCGACACAATGATGAACGAAGCGATTGCCAACAAACTGGTGAAGGAATACGGCGTGGAGCGCATTGCCATTCGTTCCGTGCTGACCTGCCAGGCGGCACACGGCGTGTGCGCCAAGTGCTACGGCTCCAACCTGGCCACAGTGGACCCCGTGACCGTGGGCGAAGCGGTGGGTATCATTGCGGCGCAATCCATTGGCGAACCCGGTACGCAGTTGACGATGCGTACGTTCCACACGGGCGGTGTTGCATCGGCGGAAGATATTACACAGGGTCTGCCCCGTGTTGAGGAACTGTTTGAAGGACGTAAACCGAAATCGCTCGCCATCATTTCCGAAATTGACGGTGTGGTCCGTTTGGGCGAGGAAAAGAAAAAGCGCGTGATTTACGTCACCTCGACCGACCCCGACAACGTGGACGAGCGCAGTTACGCCATCTCGTTTGATTCGCGCATTCGTGTGCACGAGGGCGACGTGGTGAAAAAGGGCGACCGCTTGACCGAGGGTTCCATTAACCCGCACGATATCTTGGCCGTGAGCGGCGAGGAAGCGGTGCAGAACTACCTGATTCAGGAAGTTCAGCGCACCTACCGTATGCAGGGTGTTGACATCAACGATAAGCACGTGGAAGTGATTGTGCGCCAGATGATGCGCAAGGTGAAGGTGGACGACGCCGGCGATACCTATCTGTTAGCCGGTGCGATGATTGACCGTCAGCAGTTTGATGCGGAAAACGCCCGTGTGCGCGCCCGCATTGATGCCGGCGAGATTCATTTGAAAGAAGCCACCTGCTCGCCGGTGCTGCTGGGTATTACCAAAGCGTCGCTGGCAACGGATTCGTTCCTGTCTGCCGCGTCGTTCCAGGAAACCACCCGCGTGCTCACCGATGCCGCCATTAAAGGCAAGGTTGACCCGCTGTTGGGCCTGAAAGAAAACGTAATTATCGGTAAACTCATCCCCGCCGGCACGGGTATGCAAACGTACAACAACGTGGACGTGATTAATACCCACGCTTCGAGCGACGACCCGTATGTGGCCGCGCTGCGCAGTATGCTGGAAGATGGCGAGGAAGCCGAACCGATTGAAGCGGAATAAACTCCATAGGCAACGGAAAAGAGGGTCTCATTTTACAATGAGCTCCCTCTTTTTTGTCTGTTAAGTGATATGCTGACTAAAGTCAGCGTGATATTTTCGCGTTGCGAAAGTGATATGAAACCGTTTGGGTTTCGTGATATTCTATTCGCCGCAAAACTTGGCGTCGCCAAATAACACTCGGCTGTAAGCCGAATATCACTGCGCAGCAATATCCCTCGCCGTAAGGCGAATAGAGTTGCAGAAATGTTAGCTGAGAACATTTCTGCTTGGGTGGGGGTGTGCTTTTTGTATGCAACTCATTTTTGCAGAAAATGGAATTTCTCGTCTTTACTTTTGGGGGGATTTCTGTTACAGTAGAGGTATCTCAAAGGAGGCGTTTCCTATGAAAACGGTAAAAGATTATGTGGTGACTATCCCGGATTTTCCCGAACCGGGCATTATGTTTCGCGACCTTACCTCGGTGTTACAGGACGCGGACGGCTTGCAGTTGGCGATTGAGGAATTGCAACGGTTGCTGGAAAACGTGGAGTTTGACGTGATTGTGGGTGCGGAATCGCGCGGGTTCATTTTGGGCGCGCCGCTGGCTTACAACCTACATAAGCCGTTTGTGCCCATTCGCAAACAGGGAAAACTCCCGCGCGAGGTGGTGTGGCAGGAATACGAACTGGAATACGGCTCGGCGGTGATTGAAATGCACCGCGATGCCATTTTGCCCGGCCAGCGCGTGGTGCTGGTGGACGACTTGCTTGCCACCGGCGGTACGATGGCCGCTTGCATTAAACTGGTGGAAGAAGTGGGCGGTACGGTGGAAAAAGTTCTGTTTTTAATGGAACTGGAAGGACTGAACGGCCGCGCCCCGCTTGCCGGTTACAACGTACAATCCGTTGTGAGTTACGAGGGAAAATAACGTACATAAAAAGGACCGAGCCGTAGGCCAAGTACCCGTAAGGATACTTGGCCAGTTTTATTCGCCTTACGGCGAGTTATATTGCTTCGCAGTTATATTTGGACTTTGTCCAAGTGTTATTGCCTGCGGCAGTTTATTGGCGAATAAAATATCACTGAAACCGTAAGGTTTCAATATCACTTTTGCCGATAGGCAAAAATATCACTGTGAGACCTGTCTCACAATATCACTATTACAGTTTGCGTTTTTATTCTTTGAGATAGGTATTATTCAAAGTACGTAACCCACTATGACACTTTCGCTTTTGCGCAAAGTGTCATTTTTATATACAAAAACAGAGAGACAACTTCCTTGCCAAGTGTCTCTCTGTCTCGGTCCTTTTTGTTTGTGTTACTCGGATTGCGTTTTTGCAGCCGCCAGTTTGTGGTGACGGCGGTTTTTGACATCCTCCGCAATGGGGTGAATTTCGCCCGCGGCGGTGAGTGCCAAGCGGGTGCATATTGGCCCGAACAGTTCGTAAATGAGCACCGCAAACAACGTGATGTTGCGAATGAGATGCCCCTGCTCCCCCAACTGCATGGCCGTGGTGCACATACCCAGTGCCACGCCCGCCTGCGGCAGCAACGTAATACCGAGATATTTGCAAATTTTCGGTTCGCACCGTACCAGTTTGGCACTGCCCAGCGCGCCGAAATATTTGCCCAGCGAACGCGTGACAATGTACATAGCACCAATGCCGACGATGGCCACATCCGCGAACACGCCGAGTTCCAGTTCCGCACCGCTGATGACAAAAAACAACGCGAACAGAGGCGACGTCCATTTATCCGATGCCGCCATTAAGTCGTGCGATAACGGGCACAGGTTGCAGAATACCGTGCCGAGCATCATACACACCAGCAATGAGGAAAAGTGAACGTGTACCGGCCCAACGTGAAATTCCAGCGACGACAGTGCCGCGGTGAGAAACACCAGCGCAATGGTGAGATTCAAGCGGTTGGTGTTGGAATTGAACAGTTTTTCCAGTTGAGTGAGCACCCAGCCCATTACGGCACCGAGTGCGAGCGAACAGGCAATTTCCACCAAGGGGTTGACCAAAATGGAGACCAAGTCCACCTCACCGCTGACCAGAGTTTTGGCAATGCCAAACGAGACCGCAAACACCACCAGACCCACGGCGTCATCCAACGCAACAATGGGTAACAACAGTTTGGTGAGGGGGCCTTTGGCCTTGTACTGCCGCACCACCATAAGCGTGGCGGCGGGGGCGGTGGCGGTGGCAATGGCACCCAGCGTGAGCACCTGCGGTAACGTGAGTTTATCCGGCATAAGATAATACAGACCAAGCAACCCCAAATCTACCAGCAAGGTGGCAACCAACGCCTGCAACACGCCGATAACCAACGCTTGTTTGCCGGTTTTTTTGAGTTCGCTCACGCGAAATTCGTTACCAATGGCAAACGCAATAAACCCGAGTGCCACTTCCGATACCAGCGACAAGCCGGCAACCGCTTCCCCCGTGGCAAAGCCCAAGCCGTTAATGCCCAACGCGCCCAAGCAGTACGGACCCACCAGCACGCCCGCAATAAGGTACGCGGTGACGGACGGCAAGCGCAACGGCTTGAACAGGCGGGTCATAAGCAAGCCCGCCAGCAGGGCAACAGACACGGATAATAACACGTTCACAACAGTTCGCTTCCTTTTTTACAACATCTGACCTATTGTACTCCCAAGTGCCGCAAAAAGCAAGAGGAAGTTACAAATAAAAAACACCAAATAACACGTAAAAATCCCGCCCTTGCAAAAGGGCGGGATTTTTGGTGCCGGTGGCCGGACTCGAACCGGCACGCTGTCGCCAGCGGTGGATTTTGAGTCCACTACGTCTGCCAATTCCATCACACCGGCAAGTATTGGTGTTGACTGTGGCTATTATACTCCGCTTGGGGGCACTTGTCAAGTGTATTTTCAAGTATATTTTTTTGTTATTGTGAAATGTTACAAATTTGCGCCGCAAAGCCGCGCAAATTCGGCGTAAAAAGGCTTGACAAGCCGCCGCGCGTGTGATAGAATTGCTAGGCGTGGCGTTATACGCTAATGGGTGAGGTATGCCCAAAAACGGGTGCGCCCCCCCGTGGCTTGTCGGGATAAAACCGGACAGAAACGGGAACAGATATGCAAGGAGGTGTCAAGATTGCCCACTTTTAACCAGTTGGTCCGCAAGGGCAGAGAAGAACTCGAAAAGAAGGCGAAGGCCCCCGCTCTGTTGAAGGGCTGGAACTCCAAAAAACGCGTTCCGACCGACCAAAGCTCTCCCCAAAAACGCGGTGTCTGCACGGCTGTAAAGACGTCCACCCCGAAGAAGCCGAACTCCGCTCTCCGTAAGGTAGCGCGTGTCCGTCTTTCCAACGGCATTGAAGTAACGTCCTACATCCCCGGCGAGGGTCACAACCTGCAAGAGCACAGCGTGGTGCTGATTCGCGGCGGCCGTGTTAAGGACTTGCCCGGTGTGCGTTATCACATTGTGCGCGGTACCCTTGATGCGCAAGGCGTTGCCAATCGCAAACAGGCCCGTTCCAAGTACGGTGCCAAACGTCCCAAGGCAGGTGCTGCCAAATAATTCGACATTTCATCAGCGGCTACATAGTAGCGGCAGATTACAATAAACGGCTGTCGTCGTTTTGTATGCTGCCTCAACTGTGGCGCCAACGGGAGTATGTCACTTTCGAGTACCTATGATATCATTACTATGAAGGAGGGAAGTAAAGTGCCGAGAAGAGGTTCTATTGCAAAACGCGATGTTTTGCCCGACCCGCTTTACAATTCCAAATTGGTGACCAGACTCATCAACAACGTGATGTACGACGGCAAGAAGGGCGTTGCCCAGAAAATCGTTTACGATGCCTTTGACATCATCCGTGAAAAGACCGGAAGAGAGCCCCTGGAAGTCTTTGAAGAGTGCATGGAAAACATTATGCCTCTGTTGGAGGTAAAAGCCCGCCGCGTGGGTGGTGCTACCTACCAGGTTCCGATTGAAGTGCGTGCCGACCGTCGTCAGACGTTGGGCCTGCGCTGGCTCACAAACTATTCGCGCGCCCGTTCTGAGCGCACGATGAGAGAGCGTCTCGCCGGAGAAATCCTCGACGCCCTGAACGGCAACGGCGGCGCCGCGAAAAAACGCGACGACACCCACAAAATGGCCGAAGCCAACAAGGCTTTTGCTCATTTCCGTTGGTAATCCGTTACCTGCATTATGGAAGAAGGAGGATGACTTATGGCAAGAGATGTATCTTTGGCGAAAACCAGAAACATCGGTATTATGGCGCACATCGATGCCGGTAAAACGACAACGACCGAGCGTATTCTGTACTATACCGGTGTGAACTACAAGATTGGTGAAACCCACGACGGCGGCGCAACCATGGACTGGATGGCGCAAGAGCAAGAGCGCGGTATCACCATTACGTCCGCTGCCACCACCTGCTACTGGGATAAACAGGGCACGGCGGACAAACACCGTATTAACATCATTGACACCCCCGGTCACGTGGACTTCACCGTTGAGGTGCAGCGTTCCCTGCGTGTGTTGGACGGTTCGGTGACGGTGCTTTGCGCCAAAGGCGGCGTGGAGCCCCAGTCGGAAACGGTGTGGCGTCAGGCAGACGAATACCAAGTACCGCGTATGGCGTACGTGAACAAGATGGACATTATGGGCGCGGACTTTTACCGCGTGGTGCAGATGATGCGCGACCGGTTAAAGTGCAACGCGGTGCCGATTCAGCTCCCCATTGGTTCGGAAAACACCTTTAAAGGTATTGTGGACTTGGTGGAGATGAAAGCCGACGTTTACTACGACGACATGGGCAAGGATATGCGCGTGGAGGAGATTCCCGCGGATATGCTGGAACAGGCCAACACCTACCACGAGCAGTTGATTGAGGCCGTGGCCGAGCAGGATGACGAGTTGATGGAAAAATACTTCGGCGGCGAGGAAATCACCGTTGACGAAATTAAAGCCGTTATCCGTAAGGCGACCATTGCCAACACGATGGTGCCGGTGTGCTGCGGTACTTCCTACCGCAACAAGGGCGTTCAGAAATTGCTGGATGCCATTGTGGACTACATGCCCTCCCCGCTGGACGTTCCGGCCATTAAGGGCGTGAACCCCGACACCGAAGAAGAGGTGACACGCCCCTCTTCGGACGAGGAGCCGTTTGCGGCACTGGCGTTTAAGATTGCGACCGACCCGTTTGTGGGTAAACTCGCGTTCTTCCGCGTGTATTCCGGTACGGTTAAGGCCGGCGAAACGGTGTACAATTCCAGCAAAGATTCCAACGAGCGTTTGGGCCGTATTGTGCAGATGCACGCCAACTCCCGCAAGGATTTGGACGTTGTGTATGCCGGTGACATTGCCGCGGCAATTGGTTTGAAAAACACCACCACCGGTAACACCCTGTGCGATGAAAAGCACCCCGTTATTTTGGAATCTATGAAGTTCCCGGAACCGGTTATCCGTGTGGCGATTGAGCCCAAAACCAAAGCCGGTCAGGAAAAGATGGGTATTGCCCTTGCCAAGTTGGCGGAGGAAGACCCCACCTTTAAGACCTACACCGACGAGGAAACGGGCCAAACCATTATTGCCGGTATGGGCGAGCTCCACTTGGAGATTATTGTTGACCGTTTGCTGCGCGAATTCAAGGTGGAAGCCGACGTAGGCGCGCCGCAGGTGGCGTACAAAGAGACCATCCGCAAAGGTGCCGATGTTGACCAGAAATATGCCCGTCAGTCCGGCGGTAAAGGTCAGTACGGTCACGTTAAAATTAAGGTGGAACCGAACGAGACCGGTAAGGGTTACGAGTTCGTTAACGCCATTGTCGGCGGCTCCATTCCGAAGGAATACATTCCTGCGGTTGACGCCGGTATCCAAGGTGCTATGCACGCGGGTACCATTGCCGGCTACCCCGTTGTGGACGTGAAGGTCACGTTGTACGACGGTTCGTATCACGAGGTTGACTCGTCTGAAATGGCCTTTAAGATTGCCGGCTCTATGGCATTCAAAGAGGCAATGCGCAAGGCGGACCCCGTGTTGATGGAACCGATTATGAAAGTGGTTGTTGTGGTTCCGGACGAGTATATGGGCTTTGTTGTTGGTGACATTGCTTCTCGTCGCGGACAGATGGAAGGTTCCGAAAACATCAACGGTGCGGTGCAGATTCGTGCTAACGTGCCGTTGTCGGAAATGTTCGGTTACGCAACCGACCTGCGCTCCGGTTCTCAGGGCCGTGGCCAGTACGTGATGGAACCCAGCCACTACAACGAAGTTCCGAAGAGCGTTGCGGAAGACATTATTTCCCGCCGCGCGAAGAACTAATCTGCCAATATTGAGCAATTTACAGGAAACTTTTGAAAAAGGTCTTGAAATTTGCTCACAGACTTGGTAGAATAAAACTACACTCTGTAATTATATTTTGAGGTTATAAAAGGAGGAACACCATAATGGCAAAGGCAAAATTCGAAAGAAATAAGCCCCACGTTAACATTGGCACCATCGGTCACGTTGACCATGGTAAGACCACGCTGACCGCGGCTATCACCAAGGTTCTGTCGCTGGGCGGCGCTGCCGACTTTGTTGACTACGCAAACATCGATAAGGCTCCCGAGGAGCGCGCACGTGGTATCACAATCAACACCGCTCACGTTGAGTACGAGACGGAGAACCGTCACTACGCTCACGTGGACTGCCCCGGCCACGCCGACTACGTTAAGAACATGATTACCGGTGCCGCGCAGATGGACGGCGCAATCCTGGTTGTGTCCGCAGCGGACGGCCCCATGCCCCAGACTCGTGAGCACATCCTGCTCTCCCGTCAGGTGGGCGTGCCCTACATCGTTGTGTTTATGAACAAGTGCGACCAAGTTGACGACCCCGAGTTGCTCGAATTGGTTGAAATGGAAATCCGCGAACTGCTCAACGAGTATGAGTTCCCGGGCGACGACACCCCGATTGTTAAGGGTTCCGCTTTGGCAGCTTTGGAGTGCGCTGCAAACGACCAGAGTGCTGCCGAGTACGCTCCCATTTTGGAATTGATGGCTGCCGTTGACAGCTACATCCCCTCTCCGGAGCGCACCACCGACAAGCCTTTCTTGATGCCTGTTGAAGACGTGTTCACCATTACCGGCCGCGGCACCGTGGCTACCGGTCGTGTGGAGCGTGGTCAGCTGAATATGTCCGATGAAGTTGAAATCATCGGTTTGACCGACGAGCGCAAGAAGACGGTTGTTACCGGTATTGAAATGTTCCGTAAACTGCTCGACTACGCTGAGGCCGGCGACAACATCGGCGCTTTGCTGCGTGGCGTGCAGAGAACCGATATCGAGCGCGGTCAGGTGTTGTGCAAACCCGGCACCATCAACCCGCACACCAAGTTCCACGGTCAGGTGTACGTCCTGTCCAAGGAAGAAGGCGGCCGTCATACCCCGTTCTTCAACAACTATCGTCCTCAGTTCTACTTCCGTACCACCGACGTTACCGGTGTTATCCAGTTGCCGGCCGGCACCGAGATGTGCATGCCCGGTGACAACGTGGAAATGGACGTTGAACTGATTACCCCCATCGCTATCGAAGAGGGTCTGCGCTTCGCTATCCGTGAAGGCGGCCGTACTGTCGGTTCCGGTGTTGTTACCAAGATTAACGGCTAATTCCCGCTAACCGCGTAACAAACAAGTTTAGCAATGACGCCCCCTGCGTTAAACGCAGGGGGCGTTTTGTGTAGCACTTGCGCCCGCCGTGCATTACACAATTGACTTTTTTGGTAATGTTTAGTATACTGAACTTAGTAACAAAAGGAGGATGATTGTATGGATTTGAAAGGTACCAAAACCGAAGCAAATTTGCTGGCGGCGTTTGCCGGCGAATCGCAAGCACGCAACAAGTACACCTACTACGCCTCAAAAGCGCGCAAAGACGGCTTTACACAAATTGCGGAGTTGTTTGAGGAAACCGCCAACAACGAAAAAGAACACGCCAAACTGTGGTTCAAACTGCTGCACGGCGGTATTGGCTCTACGGCGGAAAACTTGCTGGATGCCGCCGAGGGCGAAAACTATGAGTGGACCGACATGTACGCCACCTTTGCAGCGGAAGCGCGTGCCGAAGGCTTTGACAAAATTGCCGAGTTGTTTGAGGGCGTTGCCGCCATTGAAAAGGCACACGAGGAGCGGTATCGCCGCTTGCTTGCCAACGTGGAGGGCGGTTTGGTGTTCTCCCGCGACGGCGATTGCGTGTGGGAATGCGGCAACTGTGGGCATTTGCATTTTGGCAAAGTGGCACCGGAATTGTGCCCCGTATGCGCTCATCCACGTGCCTATTTCCGTTTGCGCGCCACCAATTATTAAACACTGTCCCCTTTTGTCCCCCGACGGTATGAAGCAGGGTTCCTAAGGACGGCAAAAAGCTGTGTAGAAATTTTCTACGCAGCTTTTTTCTTATACTTTAACAAACAGGGAAAATGTACGGCAGTTTCCACCTGTTAGAAGAACCTAGACCCTTTTACCGTCTCAGAAGGAAAGTTTTATAATAGTGATATTGTGAGACAAGTCTCACAGTGATATTTTGCCGTTTGGCAAAGTGATATTAAAACTTTCAGTTTTAGTGATATTTTATTCGCCTCCAAAACTTGCGAAGCAAATAACACTCGGCGCAAGCCGAATATCACTGCAAAGCAATAAAACTCGTCTTAGACGAATAAAACTGCCAAACTTCCATACAGGAAGTTTGGCTAAGCGAGGTCTTTTTTTATCCCTTAAAGCCGTTAAAAACGAGGGCGATTATTGCGATTATAATCAAATCGATGGGCGAGCCCTTGAAAAATGCGGGCACGCGGCTTTCCTTGAGCGACAGTCTGGCGCAGAAGAAGATGCAAAGCGTTAATAGCAGGCCGAGTCCGTAGCAGACCGATGCCAAGAGCGCCAAAAGCATATTTCCCGCGCGAAGGCAGATGGTGACGATGCCGAGCCCCGTCGCGAGCAGAACAGTCTTATGAACGTAGTTAAAGCCGCGAAGGAACTTAGGCAGAGCGCGGGTCGCCGCAAAAAATACGCCAACGGTTATGAGCACCGAAAAGAAAATATAGAAATACTGTCCGCCTAAGGGAGTGAGGATATAG
>JAZOLU010000010.1:0-73336 GCA_045653425.1 Acutalibacteraceae bacterium
CAAATTATTTGTGGTGTCATGCGACAGACAGAAAAAGAGGAAGTCTTGCGGACCCCCTCTTTCACAAAGTGTGTGGCACAAAAAGAAGCAAAGCCTTTTTGAAAATAAAAAAGTGTGCGCAACAAAAGTTACACACACCGAAAAATGCATAACTCCGTTTGCTACCACACAAAACTTAACGCCTACAACAAGTACGCGAAAAGAGCATGCATTTTTACCAAAATAAAAACACATACTTGTCGCAAGCGTAATATTAAGTTTTGTGTGGTAAATTTATTGTATCACCGAATCGGTAATTTGTAAAGTGGCAAAAGAAAAGGCGAACCGCCCGCGGTTCTCCTTTTCATAATGGTAAACTTATTTCCCGCAGCCCTTGTCAAAACTCGGGTTGCACGCATAGAAATTGCGGCTGTCCAACCGCTCGGTTGCAAGACGTAACCCTTCACCTGAACAATCAGAGTAGAATGGATTTGCGATAAAAAAATAATTATATTTTCCACTTGATTTCAATGCTTTCTTTTGAGGCGGTTATGCGCTCTATCAGGCAGTCAACCACCGTGATTTTGTCGCTAACCGACAGTTCATCCCAATGCTCAAAATATCCGCTGATTTCACCCACATCATTTGTGCGGTTACTATCTAACGAAACAATCTCAGCGCTAAGTTCTTTCTTCTCGGCATCAAGCTCGGCAATACGGTTATTTATGTACTGCATCACCGTGTCATTTGCCGCAGAGATTTTTTCGAGCAAAGAGGATATTTCTTTGTCAATTTCTTCTATACGTGTTTTCAGTTTTACAACTTGCAGGTTACAGCCGTCCTGCTTTTTCCTTGACAGTGTCTGAAACTCCGCTAATTTCTTCTGCATTTCTTTAAATACAATGTCATCCACAACATCTGCATCCAGCGAGCCGAAATGACAACCACCGGCGTGATATTTGTTTGTGCAGAGATAATAGCGGTTATCGGACTTAGTTTTGCATTTATAAATCTTAGCGGTTAAAGCATATCCGCAGCTGGCACATTTAATCTTACCCGCAAGCCAGGTTGCTTTTGCCTTGATGGGCCGTGCAACGCTTTGATTGTTCAAGCACTTGGAACGGCATTTAATCCACGTTGCCGAATCAACAAGCCCCTCGTGCGGAGCCAAAACCAATGTGTGACCTACTAAGGATATGGTTTTTCGCTTGAAGCTGTCGCCCGAATAAAGATACGCTCCGTTTATACTGATAAAATCCCCTGGGTTGTTGACAATGTTCGTCCCTTGCGCTTTAAAAAATTCATAAAGCTGATAATCGGCTTTTACATACGCAGGGTTGATTACCACATCACGCAAACGGCTTCGATTAAAGAGTTTTCCATCACGCTTTCGTATGCCGTGTTCTTCCAAATAACGCATAACATCGCCGAATGAGGTTTGAGGCTTTGCATACATTGAAAATATCAATCGAATAACCTCTGCCTCTTCCTCGATTGGCTTATACATTTTGGTTCGTATTCCGTCTATAATTGTTTCAACCAGTTCAAACCCAAACGGTACTCAGCCACCCATATAAAAGCCGCGTTTACTTCGTGATGAATACGCATCAATAACACGCTGCTGAATGGTTTCACGCTCAAGCTGTGCGAAAATCATAACAATCATCAGCATAGCTTTGCCAATAGGTGCCCCCGTATCGAATTTCTCCATTGTGCTGACAAAGTCAACGTGGTTCTTTTGAAACACTTCAATTAAACTGGCAAAATCAAGCACGGAACGGCTGATACGGTCGAGACGATAAACGATAACACGGTTTACTTTGCCCGCCTCTATATCACGCAACAGCTCTTGAAACGCAGGGCGGTCTATGTTTTTGCCACTATAACCCTTGTCGGTATAAACTTTATAACTTTCTCCTGTCACCTCGCCTTTACAAAACTCGATTTGACTTTCCACGGATATGCTGTCTATCCTGTCAACCGATTGTCTTGCATAAATTGCGTTAAAAAGATTCAATTTTCACTCCCTTCTTCGCAAAAAGAAGCGGAGCTGCTGACATATATAGTGTGCCGGAACAGCCCTTTTTCTTCAAGGTTTACAGGACATATATTTGCAAAAAACATCATATAATTTTGCTTCTATTTGTAGTTTTACTTCTCTTTTTTCGTCCACAGAAAACCCGGGGGTTAAATTGGTAATCGACACTATTTTGTTGCCGATTTTTTGCTCCCAAATCTGTGCAACGTAATTTATCATGCAGTCCGTCTCCTCCCTTTTGCGAGTATTTGTCTTTTATTAAAATATGATGTGCGTCTTGTCCTCTATGCCAAGTGGCTGCACACCCATTTGTGAAGGGCTTTGCATAACACGTCTTCTCCATACCTTATTTTTAGCAAATATAAAAAACACAGCCCTTTTTAATAAAAGAACTGTGTTTCAAGTATATACTCTTGGTTTTTAGCAGGATATATCTCTACTATTATTGATTATTTTCTTTTCTGCTTTCCTCTACGGCTTGCAGAATTTGCGCGGTGGTGAGTGTGTTTCCCCAAGTTGTTGCTTCTCGCTCTTTTTTAGCACACTCAGCACAAATCTGTCCAAGACCAATTTCATAGTTTTCGCGCCTATCAATCGGCATAGATAGGGGAATACAGGTTAAGTTGCCGCAGATTACGCAACGCTCAAATTCTTCTGTAACAGGGGCATTATTCATACTGTCAAAAATCTTGGCAATCCGTTTTAACTTCATTTATTCGCTCACCTCGGTGGTTGCTGCGCCTGTGGTTTCAGTGCTTTCGATTACAGGCCTGGTTTCTTGGGTTGTTTCTGTGCTTGCTGTTTCTGTGGCCGTTGTTTGCGCAACCGTTGCGCTTGACTGGGTGGTAACGGCGGACAGTGCCGTTGTCGTTGTCGTTGTCGTCGTTGTGGTTGTAGTGGTGGTCGTGGTTACCTTTGTCGTCGTCGTTGTCATCCGTGTAGACGTCGTGGTTCCCGTTGTGGTAGATGTCGTGGGTGCGGCACTCTCCTGTGTATCATCGGCAGCGGTAGCGGGCGCTTTGACAACAATTACCGGTGCCGGGGGACCGTTTACGATGTAAAACTCGTTTTTTCCCGTGTTGGTAGCCGAGTAACACGGGGAAGTCCCCCAGCGCGATTCAATGGCAACCGATGCTTGTTTCTCAACCTCCAAAACAAACTCAACGTACTTCCTGTACTGGTTCTCCGCGGCGATGTCCGCACCAATTTGCTGCGTGTGGTATTCATCCGTTCCAACAGAAACAACGCAGAACCCGGTACTTGCCGTACTATCATCGCCTTTGGCAAGTTTCACGGTATACTTGCCGGGAGCGGTGAAATGGAATTCACTTATCCCGTTTTCTTTTGATGAAGGCGATACGTGGTTACCGTTTGCATCGGTAACGATGATTTGTGCTTCAAAATTTGCCGCTTTGATAGTGTTCGAACCGGAAGTGATGTTTGCGGAAAAATAGGCGTAAGCCGTCATACTCATAGCCGCCAGACACATCACGATAACCGCCACGGTGACAGCAACGCGCGTTATCATTACTTTTTCACGGATTTTTCCGTGTTGCGGTATGTAAAAAAACTCGTTATACAGTTTTCTCACGCCTCTGCCCCTTTCTCGTATCGGTTGCGGTTAACTGCTTTGCTGAAATGCGTTGATAACGACCCCCAACTCCACGCGGGGAACCGTATCTCCGCGATAGTTGGCTTGATTGCCCACCTGTTCGGGCATACAAACTACCAACGCCACATAGGCGGTATCGCCGGCGTTAAGGGCCGCCGTCTCTGTTGAGTAATTGTTCAGCTTCCTATCGGCAACGCCCGCCGCGAGGGGGCGAGTGCCAACCTTCTCTTGCACGGCAGTCTCCGAATCGGCGGTAACCACGCCGAATCGCAGATAATCCTGCAAATTGAACGTTTGACCGAAAGCATTGGTGGCGACCGTATAATCGCTCACAGTCACAGCGGTCTTAAAGTTAAAAGCACGGTCGCCGATATTCTGCACTTTCAGGTACACCACTTGCACGTAACCCGGCTCATACACGGCTTGCTCGTCAAAAACGGGTGTGTCGTTTTCAATTAGCTCCCACGTGCCGTTATCCAAACGGTGGGACACCGCCAATTCAAAATCCGCCATATGAAACAGGTTGGTTACCTCCTCCGAGGTGTCGGTAAACCACGCCAGCGTGGTGCCCGCGCCGAGAACGCCCCAAACAATGAGCGCGCACAAACTGAGGGCTAAAGCGATTCGTTTGTATGGTTTTTTCTGTTGCTTTGGTTTCACGCTTTTTCCTCCTTGTCAGCGCTTTACGACAGTTTCTTGCTTATGACGTCCTTCTACGCCGCGCCAAAAGCACAACGAGAATACACAACGAGCAGAACACGAGCAGCAAAGGCAAACCGTTGCTGGTTTCCCCCGTTTGCGGCGGTTTTGGGTCACTTTCCTCTACGGGAAATTCCTCTATCATAAATTCCCAATCAAGATAACCGATTTGGTTTTGAAATTCGTTGGGGAGTTCCACGGGCACGGTTAAGGTTACGTCCAGATTGACCTCACCGCCCGAATAGAGTGTACCAAGGCATACCCAATCGGTGAGCTGTGCCGTTTCATTGGCGGCGGCGTTGAACATATACGCCATTTCGTTCTCCGCACTCGGTTGCACTTTCAGCCCCAGTTGTGAGAGAAATTCTGCAGAATCCGCGTGCGCGCCGAGGGAGCGAAGGTAAATCTTGACTTTTACCCTATCGTCCGCATCGTTTTTGAGGGTGATTTTCTGCGTTAAGGTATCCCCCGGCATCACGCCCTTAAACTGCGGAAACAGGTCGGTCAGCGAATGCTCGCTGCCGGGTTCAAACACAAAATTGCCCGCATTGCCGTTGTAGGTTACCTTGCCGTCTGCCGCCGATACGGGCAAAACGGCGAACAGGGCAACGACAAATACAACAAGTACAGTAATTATCTTTTTCATTCATCTGCCTCCTTTGGCCAACCGGAGGCGGTATAGGTCTTACCGTCTGTGATGGGATTGTTCTCGCTCTGCACGGCTTGCGCCTTTACCGTTAAGGTAAGGGTTTTACCGATATACGCGTTATCCACTTTAGAGCCGACGATTTCCACGTGGGAGAACACATGGGGAGTCGTTTCACCGGGATTTACGATGCCGGTATAGTAATACCAGCCGTCGTGCAATTGCCAATGCTCGTCGTTAATATTGAGTTTGAAGCAATCCGCGGCAGAGAGTTCCCGTGAATCCACGCCGTACACCATTTTGACGCGGAGATAGAAAGGATGCTCGCAATCGCTCTCGATGCGGACCTCTTTGCTCACCACGTCGCCGGGGACGATATACACGCCCTCTTTGGGGAACGCGGTTCCTTGGTCGGTCGTTTCGTGGATAACAAACTGAATATTACCGGAGGTCACGACATTGGTGGCTTTGCCCACGGTAGAATAAAACGCAAGCGTGGAGGTGCTGATAAACGTCATAAGCACTGCCACAAGCGCGGCAACAAATATTTTTACCTTAATCTTGCCCAACATAATGCCCTCCTTGTTCAAATTTTGCCTGTCAGCAATCAAAAGACACAAAGGAAATTCTTTATGCCCTTTGATTGCCGCCTATCCCCCGAAGGGGATAGGACGGACTTAGGGGTTAAATTACCAAGCGTAAACTCTGTAGCCAGCCGAGTTGGTTTTAACAGTAGCATTTTCTGCTCCTGCACCATTGGCAACAACATTAACATTAAGAGCCTTAAGAACCTGAACTGTGGTGTAGTTCTCGTAGTAGATTGCACCAATGGTGCCATCTTTTACAACAACAGTTCCAAATACCTCAGAAGCCTTGTTGGCAGAGGGGTTCTGTGCCCAAATGGAAGAAATCTCGCCGCCCTGTACAGTAACCTTGATTTCCTTGCTGCTGCAGAATAGACGAATTGCATCAAACCAACTACTGTTAGTAGCAGTGATCTTGCCGCCCTTAACAGTCAGGGTTGCGCCGCCGTAGTTGTCAATAGCGTAACCAATCTGCTGAGCGCCTGTGCCAAGCAAAGCAATATTTCCGCTGTTAACAGTCAGACTGCTCTTGTTAACGATGGCATTAACTGCCTTGCCATTATCAACATTACCATCAAAGGTGGCTTCAATGGTGCCGTTTCCGGTGATGGTCAAACCATATGTGTTGAGGATCAGGGACTCGCCGGCGGCAACGGTACCATACAACTTCTTACCGTTCAGATTCAGGGTAATGCTTGCGGTGGGATTGATCGTGTTCTCCACCTCAATATTAGACATCAGAACGAGAGTATAGTACTTAGCAGTTGCAGCCACAGCGGAATCCAAGTCACCATAGTAACCGTAGACAGCCTTGCTCTGATAGTTCAGAACGTAAGCAGCAGCGGTGATGCTCACATTCTGAGCCTCTGCCACACCGAATGCAGTACGGTTGATCATTGCACCGGCGGTGATCTTCAGGACACCGGTACCAGTAACATCGATCTTGCCAGTCACAGCAGCATCTTCCTTGATGGTGCAGGTACCACCTGTCACAGTAATGTCGCCGATTACGGTGACACCCGACATGGTCAGGTTGTCGGTGGCCAAAATATCACCGTTCACAGTACCATTCTTCAGAGTCAGTGTGAACTTACTGCTGGGGCTGTTAACCTTGATATCAGCGTTCAGCTCGAAACCGTTCAGATTGATGGTGATGCCATCGGTAGCAGACTTATTGTTCTTGCCGACAACCAGTTCATCGCCCTCATAGTTCTCGAACAGAGTCACAGTGTAATACTTGGGAGTCTTATCGAGAGCCTCCTGCAGGGTCTTATAGTACTTGGTAGTAGTACCGTTGGAGACCTTGGCAACATACTCATTTACAATCCAGTTGCCACTAACCTTTTCAAGCATATATTTGGCAGGGACGTTTCCGGTGAGAATATCATTCTTCACAGCAGAAGCTGCGATGGAAACTTCTACCGGCCACTCGGTGGAACCTTCGGTAACGAAGAGATAAACGTCACCATTCAGAGTAGCGTTCTTACCGACAGTCAGCTTACCGGTGTTCGCATTCTTGCTGGGATCCTGCATCCAAACGGACTTGTTAGCGCCTACCACAACACCGCCGTTGATGGTCAGAATGTTCTGAGCTTCAACGCCGTTGAGGAACTGGCGGATTGCGCGGTAGGGGGACTTAATAGTACCACCGTTGATAATGGTTTCAGCATAGGTGCCCTTACCGTTGGTGAGGTTATCAATGCCGTAAGCCATATCGGTGCCGCCGAGATGCTCGATGGTACCGTTCTCAACGATCAGCTTGCCGCCAACAGTGTTGGAGATTACAGAAGAGTAAGCGTTCCAGCCACGGTTGTTGGTAGCAACAAGAGTCATCGTACCGTTACCGGTGATGGTCAGCTCGCCCTTGTTGGTGATCAGACCAAAGCTTCCGGTAGCATTGTCAGTACCGGTAATGGTCTTGCCGTTGAGGTCAAGAGTAATCTTCTTGGTGTTGGTAATACCCTCAGAAACTGCGATATTACCAAGAACCTTGATGGTATCGCCATCCTGAGCAGCTGCAAATGCATCTGCCAGAGTTTCGTAGATCTTAGTGCCACCCTGTACGCCAATAACATTTGCATACTGGCTGAGCGCTGCGCCGCCAAAGTCATTCACGCCAAGAACTGTGCAAGTAATGGTTTTGGTTCCATTAGCTTCGCTAATAGCAGTGCCAACGTTTTCCATAGTGCAGTTCTTAATTGTAAATGCTCTGTTAGCGCTGTTGTTGAGAACGAATCCGTTGTTAGAATTCTTAACAATCAGGTTCTCAAAGGTTGCAGTATTTACACCGGATGCAAAATAAACTGCATAGTTAGGACAATTTTCAACCGTTACATCCTTAACAGATACATTACTTGTAGCGGAAGAAACGTAGAGGAAAGAATACATGTAATCTTTTACAGTACAATCCTCAATAACGATCTTATTTGCTCCCTTGAAAAGGAAGGGATAAGCATATTTGCCTGCACCGTCAAATGTACAATTCTTGATAGTGTAATTGCCTGTGGTACTCTTTGTGCTCTTAGCAAAGCCACCATTTACAAAATTTACATTCTGTACGGTTACAGTCAAACCTGCATTTGCGGTCATCGTGCCGGTGTAGTTCTTGCCTGCACCGTCGATGGTGAGGTTCTTGTCGATGGTAACGTTTTCGTTAACATCAGCAAGGAGGGTGATGGTTGCGCCAGCGTCGGCATTAGCGATAGCATCTGCAAGAGTTGCATAGCCAACACCGTTTACAGAAGCAACAGGAGTAGCAATACCATAGTAACCATTTCCATTGGCCTTAAACACGAAGTTGTCAGCCAACAAAGCGGCGTTTGTGCCCATCTTTGCATTCTCGGTAAAGAGGCCACCAGAAATAGCACCCGCCAACTTGGTAGCATCGGAGCAACCGATCTTGCCGTTGAAGGTACCGCCGGTTACAGCAAACGCAACGTTGTAAGTGGAATTGGTAACAAATACAGAGGAAGCATCGCCGCCTGCGGGAGCAAATTCACCGCCGTTGATGGTAAGCTTCGAGCTGTTATCTACAGCCTGAACCCAAACCTGGCCAACAAAAGTACCGCCATTGATGGTCATATCACCTTTCCACAAACGAGCAGAGCGATATGCAGGAGTAGAAACCGTACCACCATTGATAGTGGTAGAACCGCTGTACTGGAACACTGCCTGGTTGCAGTGAACTGCCTGAGCACTTGCGTTCACGATAAGACCGCCGTTTACTACAAGCGTACCCTCATTGCGGATCGTGTAGTTACCCTTAGTGAATGCGGTATCGCCTTCACCAGTATAGGTGTAAATGATACTTGCCTTATCAATGATTAGAGTTCCCTTGTTGTTGAACATTGCCTCGTTGATTACGTTAGACGTATATTCGATAGTAATGTTCTTGTTGATTTCAAGGGTCTCTCCTGCTTTGATCACAACAGGAGCAAGGAGAGTAATTGTTTCTCCGTCAGTTGCCTTAGCAAGTGCATCAGCAAAGGTAGCATAGTACTTATCGCCGATCTTAGCTTCGGTTGCATTGCTGGAAGCATCGTAGTTTGCGCCGATGATGGGCAGAACAACAGCGTTGCCATCCAGGTTCTTTGCGGTCACATTCTCAACAGTAGCGTTAGCAATGGTAGAGAACTTGCCGCCCATCAGACCTGCAACGGAGCCCAAACGGATACGGCCCATTGCATTGCCTTGATACTCGGTTTTGCCGGTCAGAGCAACATTCTTGACAGCAATATTTTCCACGGTGCCGGTGGTCATCAGACCAACAATACCACCCACACCGCCAACGCCGGTGATGGCAACATTCTCAACACTCAGGTCCTTGAAGGTCTGTGCGCTGCCATTGGGTGCGATCTCAGCGAAAATACCGCCGACGATGTTATTACCTACGATTGCAGAGCCAGCCTCACCCTTAACGGTGATGCTGGTAACGGATACAGCATAGTGACGGGTCATAGCAATGACACCGGAAACATTGTTGCCGCCCTTGATCTGAATATTACCGTTCAAGGTAATATTATCGATGGTAGCCTTATAGCCAAAGGCCACAAGTGCGCCAACATTACGGCCATCCGTATCGATATTCACATTGGTGATGGTCAGGTTCTTAATGACCGCGCCCTCACCGGTGATACCAAACAGACCCAGGTTTGCCTCTGCGTCAGCACCGCCATTCATGATCTTGGTCATCTTCAGGTTGGAAATAACCTTGCCATTACCGTCGAACACACCAGAGAACACCTTAGTGGTATCCGCAGGAGCATACTTGCTATTGTAAGCAACATTTCCAATGGGAATCCAGTTTTCAACAGAGGACAAATCAATGTCAGCAGTCAAAATGACGTTAGCATCGTTATACTTGCCCTCGCCTGCGTTGACGCTGTCACGGAACAGGATCAGGTCGTCCAGAGAACCGATCTGATAAGGATCAGCTTCAGTACCGGAACCGATGAGACCGCTAACGATAGGCTCAACAGTAAATCTGCCCAACGTATTGGTAACGACCTCTACGTACTTAGCATCACCTTCTCCATTAACCTCATAAATAACGTATTCCTCGGAAGCTCTCATTGCACTAACAGAAATCTTAACGTATTTCTCAGTTACGCTTTCGGGAATAGGAAGACGGAAGGTTATGGTTTCATCGGTAAGCTCAGCGGTAGTAGTAACATTGAATACTATCGTTTCGCCAACGCTTACGAGCTCGATCTTGAGCTCGGCCCCTGCGGGAAGACCTACAGGAGTATAACCCTTAAGTGCGGTGTTGTTCTTGATTTCCTCAATAACAGCAGAGTCGCCGGTTACATTCTCGGGAATCGTAATGGCTTCCTTAGCTTCGCCTTCTGTTGCACCACAAGTAGTACACGTCTTAGGCGCTTCAAAGGTTGCATCTACCCATGTATGACCAAGAGCTGCTGTCTCAGCGCCTTTGCATGTGAACAAGCCACAATCGCAAGTATAGGTTGTGTAACCGCCAGCTGTACAAGTAGGCGCAGTTACAACGGGATTGCTTGTGCGATTATGGTCGCTAAACACAACGCCTACCTCCGCAGTATACGCAGGGAGATCGCCTGTAGCGGGCCATTCAAATTTAATCGGACGAGATGCTGTAGCGGGATAGATACCACTTGTTAAAAGGCTATCAATAAACCACTCAAGCTTATGCCAGCCCGATGATAATGTGCCGTCGTCATAGGCATAAACAGTGGGCGTAATGCCTGCATAATCGCCCCAATCCGTTACAACAGCGGCAAGAATAGCTGCCTTAAGTGTAACATGCTGCTCACCGGCCTGCACGTTACCATCCATATGGACGGTAGCAGTCTGAAGAGTGGGGAAATTTGCAGAGAAACCATAGGTTTGAACGGTAAATGAATAGTCGGTCCATGACCATGAACTAACCTTCTTGCCTACAAACAAGGTACCACCGTTCAAAGTTATATTGCCTGTTTGACCGGATTTAACTTCGGTACCTCCCAGTATCCAGCTGAGTGTAGGCTTGGAAGTACCATACTTGTAAGTACCGGAGCCGTACTTTTCTACCAAAGCATTATAAAGTTCGCCCTTGGTAATCTTACCTTGGTAAACATACAAGGTATTGCCGTCCCAATACCAACTCTCACTTTCAGATATAGCGGAAGTCGCATCATTTTCTGCCGCGAATGCAGTAATTGCACTCATCGGGAATAAAGAGACCACCATCATAAGAGAAAGGAGACACGCTAAGAATCTTTTGAACTTAGAGTTCATATAATAATCCTCCTTTTCTCGGATTAGGTGCACACCACTCCACCCACATGGATGGAGTGGTGTGCGTGGTTAATTAGTTACTATTTAGCAATCATTAGTGCCAAATGCAAGGAACGGTGGCCTCGGTCATACCTGCCAAGCCGCCCTGGAACTTGTTGTTCTCAAAGATAAGCTCGCAGTTATCAGCAGTATAAGAGCTCTTGAGCTCGATTACGTGTCCTTCAGCACCAAGAGCATTGTTGATAAAGGTGTTGCCGGTAACTTCGATCATGATCTTGTTAGTGCCCTGACGGCTGGTGCCGAGCATTGCCTTCTCGGTGTTCCATCCCTTGTCGATAACATTACCGGTGAAAGGAGATGCATAACCGAAGGTATTATTTCTGATCATAAGGTTCGCAGCGTTACCGGTGAAGTTGAAAGCGCTGTGAGCAGCGCCACCCATAAGAGTGTTGCCTTCGATGGTAACAGTACCATCAGCCAGGTAGTTTCCTCTGAGGAAGTTGAAGGCCTGCTTATCCATCATACAGCCCTTAACAGTGATGTTGGTTGCACGGCTGGTAGGCTTGCCCTGTTCTTCAAAAGAAATGCAAACGTAGTTGTCTGCAGCCTTGGAAGTTCCGTTGAACTTACAGTTCTCGATTACGATGTTCTTAGCACCTACGTTTGCGCCGGTTTTAGATCCTGCAATGCTTGCAACGTAATCAGCCTCCCCTACGCGGTTGTAAGAAGGTTGTGCGTTGTTAATATCGAAATAGATACCGCGAATGGTGATATCCTCGGAACTGTTCAGGTTGATCTGACCAACAGAGAAAGGATCGGAGATGGAATTGTAGCCGGGAGCACTGTGCTCAATGGTGATGCCCTTCTTGGGAGAGCCGTCTTCATTCTCGATTACGAGAGTGCCATAGGTGCCCCTTTCAAGATAGATCACGTCACCTTCCTGAGCAGCCCAGATAGCTGCCTGAGCAGTCTCGGGGTTAACAACAGTCTTGCCTGCGAACTCGTCATAGGTGTTGTCAAAGCTATCCTTCTCGGAAACTTTCTGAGTTGCGAGGAGCTTGATAGAGAAATCAGAGCCGATGGAAAGATTCTGATACTCGTTGCCAGCCTCTTCACGCATCTTGAGAACTACGGTCATGGTGTATTCCTTGCCGGCTTCAAGGCTGCCGGTAGCAAAACCAGTGCTGCTCCACTCGGTAAGAGTGCCCTTGTACTCAAGGCCGGTAACATCACGATCGTTGATCTGTGTTGCGTTGTATTTAGTGGAATATACATCGATTACGTCGCCGAGAGCGGAAACCTCACCGTTAGCAGCGATAGCAAGATTCCAGTTCAGAGCGAGAGTGCCCTTGTTGGTGATCTTAACGTGTCTTGCTTCGGTGTAGCCGGGCTCCCAAAGATCATTTTTGAAAATAGGACCGGTGGAAGCATCAGTCCAGTTTGCAGAAGCCGGAGCTTCTTTACCATTTGCCCACTCGAAACCAATTTCCAGAGTACCGGATTTGATCACGTTGTTGGCAGAGGTAACTTCGTCCGTAAACCAAGCGTATGTACTACCAATGAGCATAGACACACACATCAAAAGAGAAAGTGCGCTAAGCAGCAGAGCACGCTTGGTGCTTTTTGTTTTAGTCATCTTTATGACCTCCTTTTCCAGTTTTGTCGGCACTATGAATAACTGCTTTTCGTATATGCCGACAAAACGATTGCAGTGGTTGGCTTTTACGGTATCCGGTCTTTTATAAAGCCATAAAGTCAAGACCTTCATAACAGTTGCTCGGATTAGTTGCTCCAGTAGTTAGCAAATGCATCCTTTGCGTTGTCGCCGGTGTTGTCAGCCTGCAGAGCATCAGCAACGATCTTCAGGTTGAAGTTGGTAGGCATATTGTCAACCGTAAACGCTGAAGGAATGGTTACCGTGTCAAACAATTCCGCAGAAGTGCTGCCAACGGTGAGCTTGCTATTCAAGTAGTACACGAGTGTGAGAGTCTTTGCAGCATCATCGGTAATGATGGTATCAAAAGACCAAGCAGTATTTACGTTGAACAGAGTTCTAAAATCAAAACCTGTACCGAGAACTGCCTGCCACTTGTCATAGTCGTTCAAAGTAACCTTAATGCGTACCCATTGGTCATATTGACCTTCGTTACGAACGGTAGGATCTTTGTACAACTTGTCACCAGGGGCAACGTTGTCATAGGTGTTGGTATCAACCTCGGTATCACTGATTTTGCCATCCTCATCAGCCTCATGCTCGAACAAATCGATCTTAAAATCGGGCTTCTGTTGAGAATCGGTGGAAACCTGGAAGATATTGGTCACCTCGTCAGTTGCCTGGAACCAAGCAAGAGTACCAACAGAGATGATCGCTACAAGGCAAAGTGCAAGAGCAGCAACAAACACCTTTTTCTTTGTAAGTTTCATTTCTTTTTCCTCCTTTCCACAAGATTTATTTCAAACTCATGCCTGTTGGAATTCCTTTACAGGCACGAATCGGAAACCAAAGTTATTCGCTCTCTTTTTTATCTTTTTGAGATTGGAGCTGAGCGAGCTCTCCGGATGAATAATGTGCTGTTTCCGCTTTAAGACGTTCAAGTTCCGCTTTCAAACGTTCGTTTTCTTCGTTTGCAGCGTCAATCTCAGTCTGGGCAGCAGCAATTTCGGCATCCTCTTCATCTGTTTTCTTTTTGCCGATCATATCGGGAATGAAGACAATAAGGATCAACAGAACACCGACACCGATAGTGATATACATACCGGGAGGGTTCTGAACAAAATCGGAAACGTAGCCAAGCATCGGAATGGAAAACTGCGGAACACCGATTACATTATTGAAATGTACGGGGTCACCGTCTTCGACGTCATTGGCATCGCCTTTGGTATAGAAACGCTGATTTTCGGCATCCACACGAACGACACGGTGGGTACCAACTACCAAATCCTCGTTTACGATGAAAGTAATGACGTCGCCTTCCTTGATGGTAGCAGGGTCAACCTTTTTTACGTAAATAAGATCGCCTACCATATATTCAGGCTCCATACTGGGAGATATAATGTTGTAGCACTGG
Organism: Acutalibacteraceae bacterium; assembly: GCA_045653425.1. GTDB lineage: Bacteria > Bacillota > Clostridia > Oscillospirales > Acutalibacteraceae > RGIG3009. The sequence continues at coordinate 14,378 of JAZOLU010000010.1, forward strand.
AACCCGATCAGACGGGAACCCATAAGAAATACAGCAGAAAGTACCATCAGCACTACCAGCACTGTTGATACGATATTCCATATTTTTTTCATCGTATTATTCATACTTTAATTCTCCTTTATTGCCTTTCGGCAATCAAAAGACACAAGCAAATTCTCTTATGTCCTTTGATTGCCGCCCCTCCCCGAAGAGACGGGACGGCGCGAGGTAAAATGTTGGGGTGTTTAATATTTGATAAACGGAAGCAGGGACAACCACAGTTTCCGTTTACGGCGTATCCAATACTTTTGCTCGGTGCCGCGGGTGCGCTTGATTTCGTTGTTTACGTTCCTTAACTCCCGCGAAAAATCGTCGAAAACCAACACGCCGCCAATCAGAACAAAAATCGCAACACACACGGCGGCGATGCCGATGAGTAAATAAAAAGTAATATCTGTATGGGTTTCAGGCATCGCTATCTCCTGTCTCTTTTTCACAATGGTTTTCTCTGCGCTCGGCGGCATCCGCCGCTTCCGCCGACACAGCGACGGCTTGTCGCGCACCTTCTAACTGCGCTTTAAGCGCCTGCAACTCTTCCAGCATTTTGGCGTTGGCGGCGCGTTCTTCCTCAATTTTGGTTCTCTCGGCTTGCATTTCCTCCATCTGCTCGTTTTTGTAGCGGCGGAACAGGTGAAAGAATTTCGTGCCTTCGTAAAGAATAATCAACATAAAGGGGGTGAAAATGCAAATGAAATAACCGGGGGTGGTTTTTAAGAAGTTAAAAAACCTGCCAATCGCGGGAATACGGCCTTGATACCGACCCAGCACGTACGGATAGGTAACTATCGTTTTATCATCCGTGTTGGTAGTCGTGCCGTAGGTGACAAACCCCGGGTTGCCTTCGGCATCCACCGTCACTCGGCGGATTTTATGCGTAACGGTTTCTCCAAAACTGTCCGCATCCTGCGACATAAACGTGATGATATCGCCCGCTTTGAGGGTGGAGGGCTCTACTTCCTTTACGAAAATTAAGTCTCCGGCGTTAAAATCGGTGGCCGCCATAGAATCCGAATTGACGGTGTACATTTTGAAACCCAAAAAACTCCTATCGTTGCGGTTGAAGGCGGTTGCCGAAACAATGGTGAAAATCATCATACCCACCGCCGCCACCAACACCAGCCATACGAGCGTTGTTTTAACTACACGCAACACCTTTTTCATATTAAGAACCCGCACTCCCCTCTTCTCTTTTGAAATACTGTTTTATAGAAGCGTAAATAACACGAAAGACATGCTCGGTATAATCGTCCTCTTTGGGCATCTCATCGTTATGCACCATTACGGCGAAGTCGAGCATTACATTCAATATGTGGTTCAGTATCATCCACACATCCGCTTCGTCTTTAAAAGCATCCCTGAATTTATTTACAACAGGCGTGAATCTAAGTTTGTGTGCTCCCGCAGAATGCTTCTTAAAATACGGCGAATAATAATAACGGACATACATTAGAATTTCATCTTTGTTTCCAACAAGGAAACGCCACACTGCCAAAAAATAGATTCTGCATCTTGTCTCATAATCCATTTCCCGCATATACATAACATCAATATGGAGCAAGCTTTTGTCTACCAGTTGTTTGTCAAGGTGTTCAAATGCTTTTTCAAACAGTTTCTCTTTGCTTTCAAACAAACGGTATATATACACCTCATTAATGCCTGTTGCGTTGCCTATTGCTTTTGTTGTGGCTTTGTCAAGTCCGTTCTGAGCAATAACATGGATAGTGCCATCAATCAATGCCTGGCGCAAGTCATCCTGTTTCATTTTCGTGTTCCCCTTTTGTAAGTGTTTACTACAAAGTTCAGCAAAAAATTACAAACGCTGAACGTTTGTGCTGGGTTTACACATAATCTTTTGTGAGGGTCAGCATTATCTATGAAATTGCGTTTAGGTTTTTGTTTGATGCGTAATTTTTAAGGTAAGTCAAGCGGTTTGACGTTTACAACGCTTTCTTTGCCGCATCGTTTACATTTAATCGGCAGATTCTTAATCTCCGTGTCGGGAAGCAACCAGAGTACCGTGTGCTTGCCGCATAAAGGGCAGAAAAATCGTCGTCGCGCTGTTTTTATATCCTCATCTATTGGTATGTGCTGCAAAGTGTTTTGCAAATGGAATCACCTCGTTTTGTGCTCGCTTGCGCCCAAGAATCTTAAAAAAGAAAGGCCTGTACCATAATCGTATACAACGATTAAATGGCACAGGCTCTAAGGCTCAGGCGCTGGGGTTGGTTCTGCATATTATGCAGAGGTACTAAACTCACTCTATTAAGATTATGTGTATGCTTAATGAATAACGACAGTGGGCAACATAATGGTTATTATGTTGTATTAAATAATAAAAGTAGACAGTAAGTTTCCATTAAATGCTCAAAGACAATTAATAATAGGCACAGCAAATAAGACCTTTTTAAAAAAATAACCAAAAGGTCGTTCTTTGCGCGCCCAAAATCCGTCAATTTTATGTAAATCTCACTTTTTTGAAAAAACTGCTTGATATTCCATTTGTACTATGCTATAATACATCGTACTTAAAAAGTAACGAGATATGCTTGTTCGGCTTTGTGAACAACATAATAACCATTACGTTGTATTCAACCGCTGCTCTGTGTGGCGGTTTTGTTTTTTATATAATCAACCGCATATTTTCCATACGGCGCTGATGCTCTGCACCGGTTGTGATGATATAAATGCGAGTCGTGTTAATATTGGAGTGACCAAGAATATCCGCCAATTTAGCAATATCTTTTTCAATGCCATAAAAAGTTCTTGCAAACAGATGTCGCAGGTTGTGCGGGAACACTTTTTGCGGCGAAACGTCGGCCTGTTCACACAAACTCTTCATTTCGCGCCAGATATTACTACGGTCAAGTGGTTTGCCGCTTTTGGTTACAAACAGTACGCCTGCGGTGATTCCTTGCTCCATCGCATAACGCAATAGTTTTTTCTGCAGTGCCTTGACAATGAATATCTTTCTTGTCTTCCCCTTGCAGGTAACTACTGCTTCACCACGCCTTACAGCTTCCACCGTAATACTTTGCAATTCACTGACACGAATGCCTGTTCCACAGATTGTTTGCACCACAAGGGACAATCGTTCATTCTTCTTTCGCTCGGCAGCTTTTACCAGCGCGGTGTATTCCGCTTTCGTGAGTTCCTTTTCCTCGGAACAGTACGCCTCTTTTTGCACCTTGAATTGCTTTACACAAAGTTCGTGCCAACCCAGAAATCGAAAAAAGGAATTGAGGGCCGCCAACATAGAGTTGGCACTTCTAACGGCGTAGGTCTGTTCCAAGAATGCCTTATAATCCAAAATCAGCGGCTTATCCAAAGGTCTGTCTGTGACATACTCCGCAAAGGAGCGTAAATCGCGCATATATTTTTCACGAGTTGCTTGTGCTTTTTCGTTCTCGATTAAATATTTCTCAAACGCATTCAGCACTTGATTGGTAATTATTCTTTTTTTCATACCAAAACCTCCGTTTCTTATCTTTAATTCTACTATTATTTTGCGCTTTAACCATCAAGTTAAACATTAGGCGCAAAAACGGAGTTTGGGCATATTCAATTTTTCAGAGCATTTTGAGATTTACTATTTTAAATATTGACTCTATGTAAACAACCCCTCCTTTACAAAATCACAAAGGCGGGGTTGTTATCGTATTATTCAATATTTACTTTCAACGCTTATCTTTACTCTTCTGTATACTCATGTGGTCTTTCTTTATAGTCTTTAACTTTATACTCGCCAATGGTATCGTATTTGCTTGATTTGGTTTCGGTGGGAGCGTCGGGTTCGTTATCTCCACCGAGGATGGCGTCGAAGAAGATGCGTTCAAGGTATTCGTATTTTGAATAAATACCTTGTGATGCCCAAACGAGAGCGTTACGAACATAAGCGGAGTTTGTTTTGAAAAGTTCGTGTTCAACCTCAAAGCCCAATGATTTTGCAAGAAGTACGGCAAACACGATAACTGTTCTTGTATTACCCTCGCGAAAGGGGTGTGTTTGCCAAATACTTGCAATAATACGAACAAGCTTGAAAACAATATCCTTATCATTATCGCCGGTTCTCCCCAGCTTGGCGATTTCTTTCATCGTTTCATTTAATTGCTTTTTAATTTCTTTCGGATAAGCATAACGAACAGTATCACCGCCGAGGACGTCTTCGTATTTCACCATTTGAATGGTGCGGAATTCTCCCGCCCAATCAAATATTTGACCAAAAATATTGCGGTGGATATCCTGCAAGGTTTCGGTGTTAAACTTATCGTATTTATAATCATAAATTGCTGCCATAGCAAGACCGGTAATGTCGGCTTCTGCCCTGCGTAGCAATTCCGAATCTTTTATATCTGCTAAATTTTTAAGCACGTTCACGTCATCATATAAATAAGGGACACGCATTTGTTATACCTCCGTTAAAAAACCGTATCTTCTAAGTGTTTGCTCAAAAACAGATAAGAATGTTATATTTCCGTTTTTCCAATTTGCAAGGTCGTTTTTAACCCTATCGCTTACGGGAACACCTTCAATTGCAGTCATAGCATCAGAAAAAGAAATTCGTTTCTCTTTTTCGTCAGCAGATATGCTATCCATACCGTTTGTAAGCTTTAACATTTTTAATTTGCGAAGCAATGCTTTATCTAATAACTCTGCGGCGGTTTCAATATCCGCAAGTCTTAAAATAACTTCGGGCAACTCTGCTTCATATTCTTTTCTTAAAGCAAGTTGCTCAGTTATTTCTTCAACCTCATCGGATTTAATATATTTACTTTCAACAGTATCGCCGTTACGGGTTTGTAGATATAAATACTGTTTACCTGCAATTGTCTTTTTAGAAATATATCCCTTGGGCAAAATACTAAGCTGTTGCTCGATTTCAAGTTTTGATGCAAGTAATTCTTTATATTCAAAAATAATATCAGTCATTTTTGCTACCTCCTGACTACTAATAGTATATCACAAATTAACCTACAAATCAACAATAATTTGAAAATTTGTAGGTTAATTTTAACTATACTTTAAGCAAGATAGCCTGTCCGGTATGTATTAAAAAAGCCCGATTTCAAGCGGTTTGTCAGCTACTCCGCCGTTGTCATTCCACTTCGATTGCCTAGCTTCGCCAAACCGCTGGTAGTGCACTATCTCGCGCTCGCGCAGGTATTTCAGCGGGTCGCGCACGTCGGGGTCGTCAATCAAGCGCAACAGATTGTCGTACGTGGTACGCGCTTTTTGCTCGGCGCCCATATCTTCGTGCAGGTCGGTAATCACGTCGCCCTTGGCGGCGATATACTCGGCGCGCCACGGCAAACCCGATGCCGCAACGGGATACACGGCCGAAGTATGGTCCACAAAATACTTGTCAAAACCGGAGCGCATAATTTCCTCTTCACTCAGGTTGCGCGTGAGTTGATACACCATCGCGCACACCATTTCCATATGCGCGAGTTCCTCGGTACCTACGTCCGTAAGCAAGCCCTTTAACTCGTTATACGGCATGGAATAGCGTTGGGTTAAATACCGCATAGACGCGCCCAATTCGCCGTCCGGGCCGCCGTATTGACTGATAATGATTTGCGCATACTTCGGGTTCGGATTGGTGATTTTTACCGGATACTGTAAGGTCTTTTCGTATTGCCACATATCAATTCCCCCTTCCGCATTCCCACGGCCACGGGCTGTCTACCCACGACCAGCACGTGGCGTCACACGGTACGTCCTCCGACGTGATAATCAGCGTACCGCATTGTGCCTCATATTCCTCGCGGCACCGCTTGCTTGCCGCCATTAGTTCTGCACGCTTGGCCAGCGCACAGGTGTCGTGCGGGTGCGTATCCAAGTATAACGTCATTTCCCAAATGGCAAATTGGTACGCCTGAATCCGCCGTTTCAGTTGCATACAGTTATCCACGGCAGTTCCCTCCCACCATCAACGGTTTGTCAAGTTCGGGGAAAATTGTCCCGCGGGAAAAGCCCTGTTCCGGCTCATACACGGTTTCCAACTGTTGCCACGGCACATACGCCATTGCCACCACCATTGCCGCGCACGCTTCCGGCGTATTCGGCGATTCACGGTCAGCGCAAGCGCACGGTGCCGGCGCGGTTTGACGGTTGTTCGCCATATACGGCGAAGCGTACCGGCGCGGCATACCGCCGCCGTAGCGCGTGCAAGATGCATTGCCCAATGTGACTCTCTCCTTTGCTACATTGTGAGGGCGCGTGCCCTCCTTTATCAGTGTATGACCGACCCATCGGAGGGTGCAAAAAACCCGCTCGGTTTCCCGAGCGGGTTGTCTGTGTTTATAGTTATTCCAACGTGCCGTGCAGTTTATACCCGGCGGTCTCGTCTTTGCCGTAGTACACCCACACGTTGGGGTAGCGGGGCACATCAATGCGCACCGTGTACCGCACCGTGCCGCTGCCGGTGCTGCTGGACGCATCCAGCGTTAATTGCAAGTCGTTTGCCGTAATGCGGCGCAGAGTGGCGGCGTTGCCGCACAACACAATGTCACTGAGTTTTTGCCCCTGAGACAGTGCCACCGTTTTGCCCTCGGGCGGGTTTACCACCGTTACATCGTCAATACCGTTCACGGTACGCGAAAGCGTGCGAGTGGTGTACTTGTCAATTGCCAATGATACCGTAACGGTATCCCCTTCAATCACTGTCACGTTGCTCGGCACCGCCAACGTCACAGTAAATTCCGATTCCTCCGGTCGAATATGGTCAAAATCAAACGTACCCAAATTGCCAATGGTGGTTGCCGCCGTGGCGAGGTCATCCTCCTCACCCACCAACGTAATGCTGTTGTGCGACAAGGTAACCAACCCATTTTGCGATATACCGGACGGCACATTCGCCAACGCATACGTAAGGTCCACTTTGCGTTGTACCCATACCGGCACGGTCATCGTTACGGTATCACCCTGCAAACCGATAAAGCGGCAATCGGAAATATCCACGTCTTGCCCTTTCGCATCCAACGCGGCTAACTGCGCCTCAAACCGCGTGGTTTTTTCCAGCACGTGAGATTCGTCTACCCGCGCCACCACCGATTGGATTTGCCGAACCACCGTTTGCGGGCCCTCCACCTGTACGCGCCCGTCGGGCAGAGCCACGGAATCTAACAAAATATCCCCCAACTGCTGGGCCTTTTCGTCTTTTACCGCCAGTTTTTTAATGTCCGGCGTTACGGTAAAGGAGGTAGACATCCAATAATCGCACGTTACCGTGACCGAGGCCGGCGACACCGAGCGAATGGTGTACCCCGTCTCCTTGCCGGATACATTAAGCGACACGTCCGATTTGCCGGGACCCAAAATATCCGTGAGTGACGGATTAATGTTAAAATCATCGCTGTCCAGATTAAAGATTACCGCACGGGTGCCTTCCACTTCCACCTTAACGTCAAACGTATCCTGTCCAATTACGCGCAAGTCGTTGTAGCCGGCACTGGTGCCGGTTAAATCCACCTTTACCGTGGCGGTGACAGTGCGTGTTTCCACGTTGCCGGGACCAAACGATACCAATGCCCAAATCACCACTGCCAGCACCAGCGAAAACACCAACATGGCGCGGTCACGGTGCAGCAGTTCATTCAATGAAAATTTACGTTTCATTTCACAAACCACCTCCGCACTCGCGCCCACAACGCGCCCGCACCCTTATCCACATCGTCGCGGATATTGCTCCACACCAGTTCGTTTTCCAACAAAAGGCGCAGACTCTCCGTTGTGTAATTCCGCGTAAGTTCGCCGCCCTTTGCCACAGAGATAATACCCGTTTCCTCCGAAACAATAACCACCACGGCGTCGGAATTTTCGCTCATTCCCACACCCGCACGGTGCCGTGTTCCCAACTGCCGACTAATGGACGTATCCTCTGTTAACGGTAAAATGCAGCCCGCCGCGTACACGCGGCCGTCGCGTAGCAGCGCGGCACCGTCGTGCAATGGTGCTTTGTTAAAAAAGATATTGCCGATGAGTTCTCCCGTGGGGTCGGCGTTCAGTTCCGTACCGGTAGCGGCAATGTCACCCAGGCGGGTGTTGCGCTCAAACACAATGAGCGCACCCATACGCTGGCGTTGCAACAATTCCACACCCGCGCACACGGCGGCAATGGCGCGTTTCCAACCTGTAATGTACGCTTCACTTTCCGCGTCATTCATTCCCAGCACCTTAAAGCGGGAAAAGCCGCCGTGACCCACCTGCTCCAACAAACGGCGCAATTCCGGCTGAAACAGCACCACCAAAATGATAAGGATGTTGTCAAACAACACTTGCAAAATATACTTCATTGCCGTAAGGCCGAGCAAATAGGCGGCACCGTATGCCAGTGCCAACAACGCAAATCCTTTAATTAACTGCTCGGCGCGGGAATCCCGCACCAATTTGATAAGGCCGTATACCGCAAAAGCAACAACCAAAATATCCAGCGTGTCCTGCACCGGATGATAACTGCGAACAAAATTGGTAATTCCTTCCCATACATTAGCAAAAAAAGTGCCCAGTGTCCTCACCTGCTTTCCAATCCTGCAAAATTATTGCTCCACTTTTATTGTAACACACTCTGCGGGGAAAGCAAGGATTTTCTTGCAATTTCACGCAAGATTTTTGCCACGCTTTCCGCTTCGGCAACAGTGGTGAACGCCGATGGGCACAATCGCACCGCTCCGTTTGGCAACGTACCTAACCGCCGATGTGCGCCGGAAGCACAGTGCAATCCCGCACGCACCGCCACACCGCGCTTTGAGAGCAACGCCGCCGTTTGTTCCGACAGCAACCCCTCCACGTTCAACGTCACCATCGGTACGCATACCGCCGTGTCCGGCCGCGGTGTGTACAAACGAATCCCCCGTACTCCGACAAGAGTATCGTACAACCGCCGCGCAACCGCCGTTTCCTGCGCCGCCAACGCTTCCACGCCGTGCCGTGCCACAAACTGCACACCCGCGTGCAACCCGCAAATACCCGGCACGTTCAGTGTGCCGCTTTCCAAACGGTCGGGCAGGTCATCTGGCTGTTCCGCCAGCATCGACAAACTGCCCGTCCCCCCTTCGGTCAACGGTATGAGCGGCACGTTGCCGCGGCACAACAACACCCCCGTACCCATAGGGCCGTACAAGGCCTTATGCCCCGGCATACACAAAAAATCAATGTTATCCCGTGCCATATTCAGCGGCAACAATCCCGCACTTTGCGCGGCATCCACCGCAAACGGAACGTGCCGCGCGGCGCACAGTGCGCCAATCTCCCGAATCGGCAACCGCCATCCGTTCACGTTGGAAGCGTGGGTACACAACACCAATCGCGTGTTGGGGCGCAAAGCACGGCGAAAACTCTCCACCGTGCGCGCGGGTTCACCCGCATACACCGCGGCTTCGGTAACCGTAACCCCCGCCTCGCCCAATGCCCGCAAGGGGCGAATCACGGAATTGTGTTCCATATCGGATATCACTACGTGTCCGCCGTGGCGCAATAACCCTTTTATCACCGTGTTTAATGACGCGGTGCAGTTGCCCGTAAACACCACGTGCGATGGGTCGTCCAACCCAAAAAAATCCGCCAACGTCTCGCGGCAGGCATACACCTGTGCGGCGCTGTTCATTGCCATTACGTGCCCACCGCGACCGGGATTGGCACCGTAACGCATCAATGCCTCCCCCACCGCTTGCCGCACCGCGGACGGCTTGGGATAGGTGGTGGCCGCGTTGTCCCAATATATCATTGCGGGCCACCTCCGCCCGCCGTACGCAAAATGCGAATACCCGCGCGGCGCAGTATCTCCGCCGCCGCGGTGCCGTTCCCACGTACCAGTAAACTGTACCCGCAACCGGTGTTTTCCGCTGCCTGCGAGGTGCGCTGTACGTGTGCCGTATATCCTTGTCGTTCCAGTAATCGCTGACCGCGCATGGCGTTGGTCACCGAACTGACATACATTGTTGTCCATTCCATTGGTCTCACCTCAAAACCAATATATGCAGAACAACGAAAAGAGGTTATTATTGGCGGCGGCTGTCCAAATACTCCTGCAAAATAATGGTGGCCGAAACCGTGTCCACCAACGCTTTGCGCTTTTTGCCGCGCACGTTGGTTTCGTTCAAAAAACCAATGGCCGAAACCGTGGTTAATCGCTCGTCCCACAACGTGACCGGCAAACCCGTGCGCTCACCCAGTGCCGCCGCAAACGCTTCGGCACGCTGCGCACTCTCGCCGCGGCTGCCGTCCATATTGCGCGGGTGTCCCACCACAATCTCGCGTACACCCTCGCGAGCCGCCACGGCGGCCACGTCACTGCATAAAATTCCCATATCCGATTGGGCAAGCGTGCCCACGGGCGATGCCAGCAATTCCGTTTCGTCGCACACCGCCAACCCTGTCCGTTTTAACCCCAAATCTACCGCTAAAATTCGCACGGAAGCACCCGTCCTTTACTCTGCTTTGTTTTATTGTACCACACTGCCACCGGTAGTGCAATGATTTTTGATTTGCGCAATTTACAAGCCTCAAACTTTCAAATTTTGTCGAAAACCAATTGTATTTTACAAAAAAACAATTTTATTTGAAATTTTATACAAACCACTTGCAATCTGCGTTGTGCCTTGTTATAATGGATACAATCTTATTAAGCAAGGAGAAATGACCATGTCTTATATTGAATTCGTTTTGGAAACCGTCATTCGCAAGAACCCCGGCGAGCCGGAGTTCCATCAAGCGGTAAAAGAAGTTTTGGAATCTCTCGCGCCCGTGGTAGCAAAACATCCCGAGTACGAAGCCGCCGGTCTTCTTGAACGCTTGGTTGAGCCGGAGCGTGTGGTTATGTTCCGCGTTCCGTGGGTGGACGATGCCGGCAAAGTGCAAATCAACCGTGGTTTTCGTGTGCAGTTTAACAGTGCCATTGGCCCGTACAAAGGCGGTCTGCGCTTTCACCCCTCGGTGAACCTCAGCATCATCAAATTTTTGGGGTTTGAACAAACCTTCAAAAACTCGCTCACCGGTTTACCCATCGGCGGCGGTAAAGGCGGGTCGGACTTTGACCCCCGCGGCAAGAGTGATGCGGAGATTATGCGTTTCTGCCAATCGTTTATGACAGAACTGTCCCGTCACATCGGCCCACACGTGGACGTTCCCGCCGGTGACATTGGCGTGGGCGGTCGTGAAATCGGCTATCTCTTCGGTCAGTACAAACGCATTAAAAACAATTTTGAAAACGCGGTGCTCACCGGCAAAGGTGTCACCTACGGCGGTAGCTTAATTCGTCCGGAAGCCACCGGTTACGGTGCGGTGTATTTCTGCGACGAAATGCTTAAGAGCTTCGGCACCACCATTCAGGGCAAAACTTTTGCCGTGTCCGGTTTTGGTAACGTGGCATGGGGTGCGGTTCTCAAAATCAATCAGTTGGGCGGTAAAGTGCTCACCATCTCCGGACCGGACGGTTACGTGTACGACGCAAACGGCATTACCGAGGAAAAAGCCGCTTATATGCTGGAAATGCGTTCCTCCGGTCGCGACAAGGTGCAAGACTACGCGGACAAATTCGGCGCCGAATTCCACGCCGGCGAAAAACCGTGGGGCGTAAAGGTGGACGTGGTTATGCCCTGCGCCACGCAAAACGAAGTTCAACTGGACGATGCGAAAAAGATTGTCGCCAACGGCGTGAAATATTATGTGGAAGTGTCCAATATGCCCACCACGCTGGAAGCGGTGGAGTATCTGCGTGAAAACGGCGTTATCGTGGCCCCCTCCAAAGCGGTCAATGCCGGCGGTGTGGCGGTTTCCGCGCTGGAAATGAGCCAGAACAGCCTGCGTATGTCGTGGAGCGAGGAAGAAGTGGACGAAAAGTTGCACGCTATTATGGTAAACATCTACAAGAACCTCTCCGCCGCCGCCCGCGAATACGGTATGGAAGGCAACCTCATTGCGGGTGCCAACATTGCCGGTTTCCAAAAAGTGGCGGAGGCAATGATGGCGCAAGGCATCATCTAATCCCCATTTATACAAGCAAAACGCCGCCGAATAGCCAAGTGTTCGAAGGGACACTTGGCTAGTTTTATTCGCCTGCGGCGAGTTATATTGCTTCGCAGTGATATTCGGCTAGCGCCGAGTGGTATTGCCTTCGGCAGTTTATGGGCGAATAAAATATCACTGAAACCGATAGGTTTTAATAACACTTTGCCGTTAGGCAAAATATAACTGTGAGACTAAGTCTCACAATATCACTTCTTTTGAGATAGCTGAAAGGGTTTTAGGTTCTCCTAACAAGTGGAAATTGTCGTACAAGTTCCCTGCTTGTCACGGTATAAGAAAAAAGTAAAAGATGCACGAAATTTTCGTGCATCTTTTTTAACTGTCCTTAGCAACCCTACGGTATTTGGGCGGCGTTTTTATTTTGAATAATACCGTGTTTTTAAGCAAGTTGTAAAATATTATCCTTTACAGTCAAATGTATCTCATTAATGGGTTCCCCGCGTGATTCTACCAACAGCGAAGCAATGCGGTCCTCCACCTCGCGGCGTACGGCATTGCGCAGGTCGCGCGCTCCGCGTTTACCGCCGGCGGCACGCTTTGCCAGCCACGCCGGAAGGCTTTCCTCCCATTCCAATGAAATGCCGCGTTCTTTCAGCGGCCCTTGGAGTTCGGCGAGCATCAATACCGCAATATCGCAAAAATGTTCCTCGTTGAGCGGATTAAAATACACAATTTCGTCCACACGGCTAATAAATTCCGGCCGCAGAAAATCCGACAATGCTTTGGTAGCGCGGTCACGCGATGCTTCGGCATCGCTCTTGCCAAAGCCCATCAGGTTTTCACGGAACTGGCTACCGGCATTGGAGGTCATCACCAACACTGTGTTTTCAAAATTCACCACGCGCCCGTGAGCGTCGGTCACACGGCCCTCATCCAAAATTTGTAACAGAATGTTCAGCACGTCGGGATGTGCTTTTTCAATTTCATCAAACAAAATCACGGAATAGGGTTTGCGCCGCACTTTTTCCGTGAGTTGTCCCGCCTCATCGTAACCGACATAGCCGGGCGGCGAACCGATAAGCCGCGATACCGCGTGCTTTTCCATAAATTCCGACATATCCAACCGAATCAGTGTGTCGGGCGTGTCAAACAACTGGGCAGCCAACACCTTAACAAGCTCGGTTTTCCCCACGCCGGTGGGTCCCACAAAAATGAAGGATGCGGGACGCCGCCGCGGACTAATTTGCACACGACTGCGCCGAATAGCGGCGGAAACCAACGACACGGCTTCGTCCTGCCCAATAATATGGCGTTTAAGTTCGCCCTCTAAATCCGCCAATTTTTCCAGTTCGTTTTCCCGAATTTTGGATGCCGGAATACCCGTCCACAGTTCAATCACACCCGCCAGGTGCTGCTCCGTAACCGGTGCACTCACGGCAGCGGGACGAATTGCTTCAATCTCTTGCTCTGTTTTTATCAGTTCGGCACGCAAATTCGCCAACCTTTCATAATCCACCGTCTCCCCGGCGGTAAGTTCGGTTTCCTCACGGCGGAGTGCATCGGCACGCAACAACAAACGCGCATAGTCGTCTGCTTTTGTGTTTTGCAAGGCGGCGGCAGTACAGGCCTCGTCCAGCAGGTCAATCGCCTTATCCGGCAAAAAACGGTCGGTAATATACCGTTCCGACAGCACTACCGCTTGGCGCACCACGGCCTCGCTCACCACAACACCGTGGTATTCTTCGTAATAGGTGCGGATGCCGCAAAGCATCTTTACCGTATCCTCAATGGAGGGTTCCTCCACTCGTACCGGCTGAAAACGACGCTCCAACGCCGCATCTTTTTCAATATGTTTGCGATATTCGTTAAAGGTTGTGGCACCAATCACCTGAATCTCTCCACGGGACAACGCCGGTTTCAAAATGTTGGCGGCGGACATACTGCCCTCGGAATCGCCCGTTCCCACTAAGGTATGCACCTCATCAATAAACAGGATGATGTTCCCCTGCGCCTTAACCTCTTCAATTAACCCTTTAATACGGCTTTCAAACTGACCGCGCAACTGTGTGCCGGCAACCAGCGCGGTTAAATCGAGTAGATGCAATTCCTTGTTTTGCAACTTATACGGAACCTGACCCGCCGCCATACGCAATGCCAACCCCTCGGCAATGGCGGTTTTGCCCACACCCGGTTCGCCAATTAAACAGGGGTTGTTTTTACTGCGGCGGCACAGGATTTGTGTAACACGGTAAATTTCACGGTCGCGACCGATAATGGCATCCAACTGTCCTTCCCGCGCTCGTTTGGTTAAATCCGTGCAGTAATTATCTAAAAATTTGCGTTTTTTCTCTGCTTTTTTCTCTTTTTTCGGCACGGACTCTTCGGCAGTTTCTTCCGCAGACGTTTCCGCCTGTTTGCCAAACAAATTCTGCAAAAACGGGAAAGTAGCGGCACCGCCCGGCATAAACCCTTCGGCATCCTCCTCCCCGTCGGGAGACATCAGCGCACCGAACTGTTCGTCCATAGCTTCCAATTCATCCTGCCCAATGCCGAATTTGTTTAACAAATCATCCACGGGTTTAATGCCCAGTTCTTTGGCACAAGTTAAGCATAACCCCTCGTTTTGGCTTTCATTTCCCTCCATACGGGTAATGAATACCACGGCAGGGCGTTTTTTACAACGAGAACATAACATAACGGTCTCCTTTATTAATGGTCGGCGGTTTGAGTTGCCTCAACGGCGGCAATACCATCGCGGCGTAAGTTGATAAAAATGCGCATATATCCAAAAAACGAAAACAGCATGGTTACCACCACCAGCGAAACCAGCACGGTGAACAACCAATCCGGCATAGTGTCCCACAAGGCAACCAGTAACATAACTGCATAAAAAGTAAAGGTGGAAACCTTGCCAAACCATTTGGAACCACGAATCATTTCAAAGCGTGACAACAAAAGAAATCCGCCGATGGCCTGTAACAATTCTTTAACAAAACAAATGAGTAACAACGGAATCAATGCCGGAATACGCACCGTTAAACACACCAGCACGGTTACTTGGGTAATTTTATCGGCAAACGGGTCCAACAACTTGCCAATTTCCGTAATTTGATTGCATTTGCGAGCAATAACACCATCAAACAAGTCGGTTAAACCCGACAACAACAACATGGCCAACGCCCAGTAAATTTCATCGCAAAAAAACAACACGGTGAAAAAGGGCAACAAGGCCAGCCGCACCAGTGAAAGTGTGTTTGGAATGTTCCATACAAATTTTAAACTACCCATACAATATGCTCCGTTTTCTTCAAACTCAAAGTGTAATCAGCGGGTTGAATTGAGATACCCAATTCACCATAGCAGCATCTTTCAATGTGTCGGCGGTCATCCAGTTGGCGGTTACCCCCAAGGTGACCAACCATTGCAACAGTGCCGTGAGCAGCAACACAAACACCACACCTTTGAGCGCGCCCAAAACCGCACCCAAAACGGCGTCTGCCTGCCGAATTAGCGGTAACTTGCGAATGGGCTTTACCAACTTTTCCAAAAGGCGAATAACCACCAGTAGCACCAAGAATAATACCAAGAAAATAAGGAACTGCAATAACGAAACCACCAACGGCCGAACCACGGTGTTGGCCACCGATACGGCAAGGGATTGCGCGGTATCCGTTGCACTTTCATCCAAGTTTTCCAGTGTTTCTAACAAGTGCGGGTTGTTTTGCAGAGCGGTGCCAAGTGGTGAAGGCAGTTTTTCTACCAACCCCTCCAACATAGCCGACGGCTCACCCGCAATATCGTTAAACGTTTCGGTGAGTTGTGTTTCTATGCCCTCCGCCACAAACGTATCATAGGTAAACGTTGCCGCCGGCGTGCTCAGCGTGAGTGCCACAACCAGTGCGGCCACCCAACCCACCAACTGAATCATCGTACGCAAAAACCCGCGGCGATAACCCAAAAACACGGTGAGAGCCATTACCGCAACCAGAATAATATCCAAGACCAAAGACATATGCCTCACCCTTCCGCACAATTACTGGGAATTTTACCATTTTACCACGTTTTTATACAAAGTACAACTACCGGATATGAACATATTTTTAATTTTCTAATCGTTTCAGTTCACCCAACGTTAAAAGCAACGGTGAACGGCGGTATGACACCGCCATTAAACTATCCGCCGGAACGGCATACTGTTCCTTAACACCGGCGGAGTTTACGGTGTACACCATTTTATCGGTAAGCAATAACAGATTGCCGCCATAACCGGAAAGGGAACGGAAATTGCCTTCCAACGCCGCTTCTTGCACCTTTTTTCCGTGCGAATTGAACACCCAAATTAAAGCGGAATCGGTAGTGCCGGCGCGTTGTAACGCCACGCCAACCACTGACGAGGTAGCCGTATACCCCACCGGCTCTACCCCTTCGCACGGCGTAATTTCCGGCTGCTCACTGCCATTTTTCAGGGTCCACACTTCGGTATCACCCAGTGCCAGTATGGTCCCGCCGGAAAAGTAGGTAACATTATGCAACAGCACATCCATACCAATATACTCGCGCGCCTCTCCCAAAGAGAGTGTAATAACCAACAACACGGATTTAAGCATACCATTTTCTGTTGTTGTCCCCACCGCGGCTACCTGTTTACCGCTTGGTGCCATAGAAATATCCGTTATCAAATACTTACTGCTGCGGTACTCGTATAATACCTTTCCTTTGTCACTCAGCACCGCAATTTCAGACAAATAACTTTGCGAGGTACTGTTCAGCACCAAAGCCGTTGTTCCGTTGGAAAGCAAATCAGCGGCATAAATCTTTCGATTCTCCAACTGATGTTCTAAAACGGTTTCCCGACGGGTATCCAAGCGAAAACGACTCCCCCCCAATTCCGCACACAACACGTAGTTACCCGCCGTGTACATCACCGGGGCGGTAAACGAGTGACTGCGCTCCGCCACCAGCGCGGCACTGCCACTGCGGAATTGCAATGTGGTATCGGTGAGCACCGCCAAATGTTGGTTCACCCCCGCCATATCAATAACCGCGTTACCGTTGGTTGAAATGGGAAACCCCTCGCCTGTTTCGGCGTTTCCGAACTGCTGTTCTGTCCAGTCCAGCAAGGCTTCCGGCGCAATTTTTTCCCAATTTTTCCACACTAAAAACCCAACCAGAACAACCGCCGCAACAATTGCCAAACGCTTAAACAACCGTATCCACGGCGCGTAATTTGTACGCCCTCCGCGGCGTTTTTCTTCGGTATTGCCGTTCTTTTGACTCATTTGTAAAACACCTCGTCAAGAAACAATCCGTGTGCCGGCGCCGTGGCTCCGGCTAAGTCGCGGTTACCGCTTTGCAACGCCTGCCGTACCGATTCTTCGGCAAGCCGCTCGGCGTGGACGTCCAGCAATGTGCCCACCAAAATGCGCACCATATTGTACAAAAACCCGTCGGCTTCCACCGTGTAGGTTACCATATCGCCTTCGCGGCACACTTCGGAACGATAGATGGTGCGCCGCTTATCTTCCACCGAACTGCCGGCAGAACAAAATGCCGAAAAATCGTGTGTACCTAAAAACAACGCCGCCGTGCGGTTAAGTCTATCAATATCCAACGGCGAACGAATGTAAAGCGAGTGCCCTTTCCAAAACGGTGAGCGCACCGCGCCGTTCCAAATGTGATACACGTACCGTTTTCCCATTGCCGAATACCGCGGATGAAAATCGCTTGCTACTTCCCTGCACGCCAGCACCACCACGTCATCCGGCAGACGCGCATTTAACGCCCGCACCAGTTGGTCAGGGGTCAACCTACTCTCCGGTTCCACGGTGCAATAAAAACGGCGAGCGTGCACGCCGGTATCCGTGCGGCTGCAACCGGTAATTCCAGAACGTGTGCCGGTTACATATTCCACCGCATCTTGCAGGGTTTGTTGCACGGTAATGCCGTTTGGTTGTACCTGCCAGCCGTGATAACGGGTGCCGTCGTATTGAATTGTCAGCAAACACTTCGCCACCGCGTTTCACCGTCTTTCACTGTTGTCTTAAATGGTTGCCGGCACCAGCCCGTTACTCACTATCAGCGCCGTTGCCAACAGCACCATAGCTGCCACCGCCATACCGTCTCTGGTTGTCATACGCAACTGTTTCATTCGAGTACGCCCCTCGCCGCCGTGATAGCAACGGCACTCCATAGCCGTTGCCAAATCGTACGCACGGCGAAACGACGACACAAACAACGGAACCAGTACCGGAATGAGTGCTTTCACACGTTGCAGTAAATTGCCGCTTTCCATATCCGCGCCGCGCGCCTTTTGGGCAGACATAATTTTGTCGGTTTCCTCAATCAGCGTGGGAATAAACCGCAACGCAATGGTCATCATCATAGCAATTTCGTGTACCGGCACACGCACGTGGCGCAGAGGGCTCATCAGCCGCTCTAATGCGTCGGTCAACGTGGTGGGTGATGTGGTATAGGTCAGCAAAGAACTCGCCGCAATCAGGCACAAAATGCGTAAAGCAATAAAAACCGTGGTATAAATTCCCTCTGCCGTAATACGCAACACCCAAAAACTAACCAGTACGCGGCCTTCTACGTAAAAAATGTTAATTAGCGATGTGAAAATTAACAACGGCAGCACCGGTTTTAGCCCTTTGAGCAACAATTTGGGAGGAATGCGTGACAACCCCACGCACAACGCCAAAAACGCCACGGATAATCCCAATCCAACCCAGTTATCCGGCAAAAAAATAACAACGATATACGCAAACGTAAGTGCCAATTTTACGCGCGGGTCCATACGGTGTAAAAAGGATTGACCGGGAAAAAACTGGCCAATGGTAATATCAGATAACATCGCGCGCACCTCCTTTCCACAAACGGAGGAGTTCCTGCTGCGCTTGTTCCAAGGTGTACACGGCAGAGGAAACCGGAAGCCCGCGCTCACGCAAACGCTCAAACACCTGCGTTACCGACGGTACGGATAACCCCATAGCAGCAAGTTCGGCTGAGTGCGAAAAAATCTCCCGTGCGGTTTCAAACATAGCCACCCGCCCGTGGTTGAGCACCAACACACGGTCGGCCACTTTTGCCACATCTTCCATACTGTGCGACACCAGCAACACCGTGGTGTGCTTTTCTTGCTGATACGCACGAATCATTTGTAAAATGCGTTCACGCCCGCGCGGGTCTAAACCGGCGGTCGGTTCGTCCAAAATTAAAATACGCGGTTCCATTGCCATAACACCGGCAATGGCGGCACGCCGTTTTTCGCCGCCCGACAGTTCAAACGGCGATTTGTTAAGCAACGCTTCCGACAATTCCACACGTGAAGCGGCACGCAAAACGCGCTGATGAATCTCCTCGTCCGAAAGGCCCATATTGTGCGGACCAAACGCAATGTCTTTGTATACCGTTTCTTCAAACAACTGATACTCCGGATACTGAAACACCATTCCCACCGCAAAACGCACGCGGCGAATGTCTTTGGGGTTTTCCCAAATATCGTTACCATCTAACAAAACGCGCCCCTCATCCGGTTTAAGCAACCCGTTGAGCAGTTGCACAAAACTGGATTTTCCGGAACCGGTATGCCCAATAATACCAACCAGTTCGCCCTCGTTAATGCTAACCGACACATCCGTGAGTGCTTCTTTTTCAAACGGCGTTCCGGGGGAATACCGCACTATGCAATTGTGGGTTTCTATAATTGCCATACGCCTCTACCCTATTTCTTTTGTTGCCATACCGAAAGCAATGCTTCGGCACATTCCTCCACCGTTAGCACACCTTCCGGCAGCGGCATACCCGCCTGCCGTAAAGTGTAACACAGTTCCGTGGGTTGCGGCACGTCCAATTCCATAGCGCGCAACGCCTCCACCTGAGAAAACACCTCGCGCGGGGTGCCGTCCAACACCAACGCACCTTCGTTCATAACCACCACACGGTCCGCCAACACGGCTTCTTCCATATAATGTGTGATAATCACTACCGTCATACCGCGCTCGCGGTTTAAGCGGCAAATGGTATCCATCACCTCTCGCCGTCCTTGCGGGTCCAGCATGACGGTGGGTTCATCCAACACCAAACAGTCCGATTGCATTGCCAACACACCCGCAATAGCCACCCGTTGCTTTTGCCCGCCGGAGAGTTTGTGCGAAGCGTGGTCGCGGTATTCATACATCCCTACCGCCTGCAACGCCGCGTCTACACGAGCGCGGATTTCAGCCGGCGGAACGCCTAAATTTTCCGGCCCGAACGCCACGTCTTCTTCCACAATGGTGGAAACCAACTGGTTATCGGGGTTTTGCAACACCAACCCCACCGTACTGCGAATAGCGTACTTATTTTCCTCATCGGTGGTATCCATATCGCGCACAAGTACACGGCCGCCCAGCGGCAATAACATAGCATTAAAATGTTTGGCCAGCGTGGATTTGCCGCAACCGTTATGACCAAGAAGTGCCACAAACGAACCGGATGCAATGGTCAAATCCAAACCATCCAGCACCACGGCGGCGGTTGTGTTCTCCTCATCGTACGAAAAACGCAGGGACTCTACCGTTATCATATCCATTGCGTATCCTCCGCCGTCCACCACGCGCTGGCACCGCACGGCAACACCAACCCGCTTTGCGTTACCGGCAAACCAATTTCGTCCGCCGCTGTAACCCCGCCGTAACGGGGTGTAAGCCGCGATGCCAACATATACTGCATCACCGACGGGGATAAGCCGGTGGTGTACGAATTAATTAAGAAAAATAACGGGGTATCTGACAATAATTTGGCACATTCCGCTACCAATCCGTCAATCTGTTCTTCCAATTTCCACGTTTCGCCGTTCGGCCCGCGACCGTACGATGGCGGGTCCATTAAAATGGCATCGTAAGTGTTGCCGCGGCGTTGTTCGCGCTGAACAAATTTTGTGCAATCGTCCACCAGCCAACGCATCGGACGGTCAGCCAAACCGGAGGAAACGGCATTTTCACGTCCCCACGCTACCATTCCCTTGGAAGCATCCACGTGGGTTACGTGCGCGCCCGCCGCCACACAAGCCAACGTAGCACCGCCGGTGTACCCAAACAAATTCAGCACCCGAATGGGGCGATGCGCCTCACGAATGAGGTGTGCCATTGCATCCCAGTTCACCGCTTGTTCGGGAAATAAGCCAGTGTGCTTAAAACCCATAGGCTTTAAGCGAAAACGCAACCCGGATAACCCCGCGGGACTACCATACCCAATTTCCCACACATCCGGCAAAGCACGATAGGTTTCCCAGTGACCGCCGCCGGTGGCAGAACGGTGATACCGCGCGTGCGCTTTTTTCCACAACGGATGACGGCGGCCGGTATCCCACAATACTTGCGGGTCGGGGCGAATGAGAATACAATCGCCCCACCGCTCCAATCGCTCGCCGCCGGTCGCATCCAGCAGTTCATAGTCCTCCCAATGTTCAGCCGTTCTCATATATAGGCACCTCAAAAAGTCATCTGATGTTCCAATCCCAAATGGGCATACGCGGCGGGCAATACCACACGCCCGCGCGGTGTGCGATTAATAAAACCAATCTGCATTAAATACGGTTCATACACGTCCTCAATCGTTACCGCTTCTTCCCCAATAACGGCCGCCAACGTATCCAGCCCAACCGGTCCGCCGTTATAATGCTGAATCATCGCCAGCAACATACGGCGGTCCACCATATCCAATCCCAGTTCGTCAATTTCCAATTTATCCAGTGCAATTTTTGCTACTTCCGCATTAATAGTACCGTGATTAAGCACCTGTGCAAAATCGCGCACACGCTTGAGCAAGCGGTTCGCAATACGCGGTGTCCCGCGGGAACGCGACGCCACTTCCAGTGCCCCGTCAGTATCGCACGCAATACCCAAAATATCCGCACTGCGCTGCACAATACGCCCCAACTCCTCGGTGCTGTACAGTTCCAACCGACAAATCACACCAAAACGGTCGCGCAACGGCGCGGACAACTGACCCGCACGGGTGGTGGCACCGATTAACGTGAATTTAGGCAACGGCAAAT
Organism: Acutalibacteraceae bacterium; assembly: GCA_045653425.1. Lineage (GTDB taxonomy): Bacteria > Bacillota > Clostridia > Oscillospirales > Acutalibacteraceae > RGIG3009. The sequence continues at coordinate 36,417 of JAZOLU010000010.1, forward strand.
GAATGGACGTCGCCCCCTGACCTTTACCGTTAATAATATCAATGGCAAAGTCCTCCATTGCCGGATACAAAATCTCCTCCACCGTGCGCGGGAGGCGATGAATTTCGTCAATAAACAACACATCGCCCGCCTCCAAATTGGTGAGCAGTGCCGCCAAATCTCCCGCACGTTCCAACGCCGGACCGGAGGTGATACGGAAATTCACCCCCATCTCGTTAGCGATAATGGCAGACAAGGTGGTTTTGCCCAACCCCGGAGGGCCGTACAACAACACGTGGTCCAGCGGTTCGCCGCGCAAGCGCGCCGCGTTTATGAACACCGATAAATTCTCTTTTACTTTTTCCTGACCGATATAATCCCCCATTGCCCGCGGACGTAACGGGTTATCACCGTCATCTTCCGGCAAATACTCGGTGGACATCATTCGGTTTTCAAAATCCATTTCTTCCATAGGTTATCCCCCTCAGCGTTTGCCCAGCAGTTTAAGCGCTTGCCGCACCAATTCTTCCACTGCCAAGCCACTGTCCAATTTGCCAACCGCCGCCGATGCTTCACCTGCCGTAAACCCTAACATCGTCAGTGCGGAAACCGCCTCGGCGGCGTTGCCGGAGGCACTCACCACGCCGCTTGACATATCCGCCGATACGGTAATGCCATCGGTTGCCGACGGTAACCCCACTTTATCTTTCAATTCCAGCACAATGCGTTGCGCCAGTTTGGGGCCAACCCCCTGTGCGCGGGTGAACGCCTTATGGTCGCCCGATGCCGCTGCCAACGCCACGCGTTCCGGCGTTAATTCCGATAAAATTGCCAACCCCGCCTTGGGGCCCACACCGTTCACCGCGGTAAGCAGACGAAAACACGCCAGTTCACTGCGGTCGGCAAAGCCAAACAGTTCCATGGCATCTTCCCGCACGTTCAAAAAGGTATACAACATCGTTTCTGCCCCAACGGCGGGGAGTTGCCGCGCCGTGTTCATTGTAATAAAGCACTGATATCCCACCCCACCGCATTCTACCACGGCAAAGTTCGCCTCGCGATGAATTAAGGTACCGCGTACACTGTAATACATACGGTCAAACCCCTCTCATAATCTGTTGTTTCAGTGTTGTACCGCCCATTTGTGCGTGACAAATGGCAATGGCCAAGGCATCGGCCGTATCGTCCGGTTTGGGAACTTGCGACAGCCGCAACAACCTGCGGGTCATTTCCATTACCTGCGGTTTGTGAGCTTGTCCGTACCCCGTAACCGCACTTTTTACTTGCAACGGTGTATATTCAAACACCGGAACCCCCGCCTGTTGTGCCGCCAACAAAATCACACCACGTGCCTCCGCCACTTCAATAGCGGTTTTTTGGTTGTTCTGAAAATACAATTTTTCAATGGCCAATGTTTGCGGCGAATGGGCGGCAATGATGGCGGAAATATCGGTATGAATTTTCTCCAACCGTTCCAAAAAAGGTGTCCCCGCCGCTGTGGTTACCGTGCCAAAATCCAGCGGGGTAAATCGCCCCCGCTCATAATTCAGCACGCCCCAGCCAATAATGGCATAACCGGGGTCAATACCCAAAATACGCACGCACTCACCACCGTTTTCCCCAATATATCCTTATCCGTTTATTTTACCACACGGAATTGCCCTGTGCAACCAGCAACCGACGCACCGCCTCCACCGCCGTGCGTGCGGCCGCCCCCGTGTTTTCCACCGTTACGTTGGACAAACCCGCTTTCTCGCGTTCTTGGTTCCACACAGTGTGCAACACACAACCGGCGCGCATCCCGCGAGAAGCCGCCACAATGTACAACGTGGCCGATTCCATTTCCGACGCTAAGCAACCGCCACGCAACCACGCCTCCCATTTGGCAAGCAATTCGCTGCTAACAGGTGCGCTTTCGGGCGAGTGTTGCCCGTAAAACGAGTCCTTACACTGCACCACGCCGGTGTGAACGCGGCATCCCAACGCCTCGCCGGCGGCCTTTAATGCCGCTACAACGTCAAAATCCGCCACGGCGGGGAATTCAATGGGCAAATACTCGCGCGAAGTCCCCTCCGCGCGAATGGCGGCGGTGGCTACCACCACATCACCCCCGCACACCGGCAACGCCATACCGCCGCAAGTGCCAATGCGAATCACCGTACGCACACCGCAACGGTACAATTCCTCAACACAAATGGCGGTGGACGGGCCGCCAATACCGTGAGAGGTGACTAACACACGCTGCCCGTTTAACGTACCCGCCCAAGTGGTGTATTCTCGATTAGCGGCAACATATTCCGGCGCATCCAGCAAACTTGCAATACTCTCGACACGGCCGGGGTCACCCGTAATAATGGCGTATTCCGCCCCCTGTGACGGGGTTAACCCAATGTGATACATCCGTTCTTCGTTAAAATTCACAGGTGCCTCGACTCCTCAAACAGTATTATTATTTTAGTATACCATAAGGGAATCGAACTCGCAATGGTTTTCGCCGCGTTTTTTCGCCCGTCTTACCGCAAATTTTTCCGCCATGCGCCAGCATGCCGAAAAAATTGTTTGTGACCCGAACAAAAAAACGACAGGCGAAAACTGCCCTGCACCTATGGGCAAAAATTTTTGTGAGATTTTTTCGTTTGCGAAGGCGGGCAGGCTGACGCCTGCCAACGACAAAAACGGGAAAATCGCCAAAAAGATTGCCCATAGGCATTGCGGGGTTCGGTTCTCTTATGGTATAACAGAAATTGGCTTGTCACACAAGCATTTTTCTGTTATAATTGTGTATCAAATCGGTTAAAAAGGATTCGTTGCTATGACGGTGTTATCTGTTCACAATTTAACAAAAAATTTCGGTGACCGCTGCTTGTTGGAACGGGTATCGTTTGATATTGGTGAGCACGACCGCGTAGGGCTTATCGGTGCCAACGGATGCGGCAAAACCACGTTATTCCGCCTGCTCATCGGTGAGGAAATACCCGATTCCGGCGATATTCTCCCCGCGCGTGGGGCGCGTATTGGCTATTTAGAGCAACACACCTTTACCGATGATATCACCGTGTGGGAAGCACTGGAAAGCGTGTTTGAACCACTGCGCCGTATGGAACGGGAGTTGGAGGAGATTAATCGCGCTTTGTCGCACAACGCCGACGGAGTGTTAATTGAGCAACAAATGCGGTTGCAAGAACAATTTGAAGCGGCGGGCGGGTTATACTACCGCAGCCGTGTGGGCTCTACACTGGCGGGCTTGGGGTTCGACAACTCCACTCACGGGCGTTCCGTGGCGACGCTCAGCGGTGGGCAACGCTCCAAACTGGCTATGGGTCGCTTACTGTTATCGGGCACCGATTTGTTGTTGTTGGACGAGCCGACCAACCATTTGGACATTGCCGCCGTGGAATGGCTGGAATCCTTTTTGTGCAGTTATACCGGTGCCGTGATTGTCATTTCGCACGACCGTTACTTTTTGGATCGTGTTACCACCCGCACTATGGAATTAACACACGGCTCACTTTATGCCACCAACGGCAGTTACACCGCGCATAAGGAGCAACGCGAAAAAGACCAAGAAATTGCGCAACGTCATTACAAGTCCACCGCCCGCGCCATTAAAAAATTGGAGGAAAACATCGCGCTTCTTAAACAATGGAACCGCGAAAAATCCATCCGCGCCGCAGAAAGCCGCGAAAAACGGCTGGAACGGTTGAAGGATACGCAGGTAACGTTGGAAAAATCGGAAAACACGTTGCATTTTGGGTTTTGTGCCAAAACCACCAGCGGCAATGAAGTACTTGTAGTTGAACAACTGGCAAAATCGTTTGACAGACCGTTGTTTCGTGACCTCACTTTTCAACTGCAACGCGGGGAACGCGTGTTTTTGCTGGGGCCTAACGGATGCGGCAAAACCACCCTTTTGCGGTTGTTAACCGGCGAATTGTCCGCCGACGAGGGCTTTTTCAAACTCGGTTCGCGCGTATCCGTTGGTTACTACGACCAAATCCAAGCCCATTTGGATTACAACAAAACCGCGCTGGACCAGTTGTGGGACGCGTACCCCTCCCTCACGCAAACGGAATTGCGCAACGCATTGGCAACGTTTTTGTTTTACGGTGACGAAGTGTTTCAGCCCATTCGCCAACTCAGCGGCGGCGAGCGGGCGCGGTTGTTGCTTCTTAAACTGATGTTGGCGCAGGATAATTTGCTGTTGTTGGACGAACCCACCAACCATTTAGACATCGCCTCCCGCGAGGCATTGGAGGCAGCAATGGAGCAGTACGACGGTACGTTACTGGTAGTATCGCACGACCGCTATTTTATTAACCGTATGGCAACTCGTATTTTGCAGCTCTCCCCCAACGGTTGCCAAAGTTTTATGGGCAATTACGATGCGTTTACCGAACAACAATCGGTATCCGAAAACGTGCCCAAAGCGCGCACCACACCTGTAAAGGAAAACGCTTACCATTTGCGCAAAGAGCGCGATTCCCGCAAGCGAAAACTCACAACACAGGTAACCCGCTGTGAGGAGCGTGTAGCCGCTTGTGAGGAAGCCATTCGTAAATTAACCGCCGAATTGGAGTTGCCGGAAATTGCCGCAAATTACGACCGTGTGGTAACGCTGAGCACCGAACTGGAACAAGAAAACCAACGCTTGGAAGAAGCGTTTGCCTTGTGGGAGCAAGCGCAAGTGGAATTAGAAAACTGCGAACGCGAATAAAAAGAGCCGCGGAAATTATCCGCGGCTCGCATTTTTATATACCGAATTCACCCTCGTAGCTTACCAAACTGGCATCCAAAACGCCGTCGGTTGCCAGCAATTTATCCAGCAACGCCGTTTCGGTGGTTTTCAAAGAAACCTCCACCGTGAGTTCCCCGCCGTTTCGCGTAACGGTGCGGGATTTTACACGGTATTTCGGCAGCGTGCTAAGCACCTTTTTTACCCCCGCATACCGTTCCGGGTCGTAACGAATCACCAGTAAATACGGACACTTGTTTTTGCGGTACACCATACATACCAGCACATACAATGCGCCCAATAACAAGCAAGCCAACCCACCCGGCAAATACAAACCGGCGCCGCTCATTATGCCGCAGGCAATGGCCCAAAACATAAACACGGTATCCACCGGGTCTTTAATGGCGGTGCGGAAGCGCACAATAGACAACGCACCCACCATACCCAGCGACAACGCCAAATTGGAACTGATGGTGCGAATAATAACCGCCGTAACCATACACAACAAAATGAGCGAATAGGCAAACCCTTTGGAAAACAGCACACCGCGAAAGGTTTGGCGGTACACCAGCAGAATAAACGCGCCCATTAAAAACGCCGCCAGTAACGACACCAGCATTTGCCCCATTGTAACGCCGGTATTAAATTGCTCCACCACACTGTTTTTAATCATATCCAAAAAACTCATTGGTACATTCCTCCGTTATTGTAAATCTCGGCACAAAGCATACTTGGAAATTGCACACCGTGCAAGCGGCACGGTTTTTAACAACTGTCTCACCGCATACGGCAACGCTTCGTCGTACTTAACTTCTAACACCAAACGGTCGGACGGCATCACCGGTACGGTGGGCAACGCGGCGTTGAACAAATCAAACCCAAACCGCCCGCTGGATATGTGACTGTCAAAGGTAATGCGTACATCCTCAAACACATACGCTTCGCGGAAATAATCCACAACCACCGCCGGTTTGAGCAGGCGTGTGCGGGATTTTAAGTAAAAGTGGCGAAACAGCGGGGCTTCTTCGTTATACATCCACCACGTATCCCCCGCCAGTAACCGGTCCGTTTGCTCACGCGTGAGCGGGGCAGATTGCTTGCGTGTCATTTGGTCCCATTTTTGTTTGGATTCCAAACGAATAAACGAATCGTCCAAATCGTAAAACCGAATACGAAACTTTTCGCGGGTTTGCACGCCTTCCACCTTATCCAGCAAACCGCTTTGGCAGTAATCGTCAAAATACAAACTGCGTATAAAATACGTCCCATCGGGGTGAACAATGTGAGAATCGTGAGCCAAGCCGGCGTCCAGACGCGCTTTTAGTTCACGATACCCCGCTTGGCTAATGTAGTATTTATTTTCGTGACGTAAACCGTCCACCGGTGCCTCTCACCTCCGCCGATGATTTCTTTTGTCATCATACACCAAAACGGTATATCTTGCAAGAGGTTTCGCAAAGAATCGTGTTTTTTCGCCACCGAAAGAATTTGGAAATTTTGGGCAATACCCCTTGACAATCTCCATACGATTGGGTATAATAACACTCGTCCTTAAATCGTTATGGACGTTTAGCTCAGCTGGTAGAGCATTCGCTTGACGTGCGAAGGGTCAGCGGTTCAAGTCCGTTAACGTCCACCAGAAGAATCCGAACAGTACTGTTCGGATTTTTTATTTGTAAAAGCGGCATCGACGAATCTACGTCGATGCCGCTGTCTTATATGTTATTCTCCATCCATAACCACGGTACATTCCTTAAAGCCATAATAGGTAAACGCCGCGGCAACCGACGGCGTAATCCGTTCTCCCGCAACGGCAATCGGCACTGCCGGTGGGCAACCAACCGTTGTGGTGGCAAGTACCCGCCCCACACTGCGTTCCACCGGCACAATCTCACTTGCCAACAAGACCGCGTCCCGTATGGACAAAACACGCGGCGGCAACTGCCACGTAGGCGGGTTGGTTAACACTGCCGCACACCTCGGAACGTTGCTGAGGGCAGATTCCAGTTTTTGCAACCCATCGGTACCCAGTTCTGGCGTGAGCATACACACCACAAAGTCGGTATCGGCAAATTCGCACATCACACCCGCCGTTTCCAACCGTTCTGCCAGTTGTTTACCGCGGTAACCGTATGACGGCGCATGCAAGGTGATTTTAAGTGACTCGTCGCCGCAAAGCGTAAACCCGTGCGTTTTTAGCCGCCCCTTCATAGCATCCACCGCTTGAACAAACACCGCCAACCGTGCAGGATACCCCTCCGCCAAATAGCGATTGGCCGCATCCAACGACTGTAAAATAACATACGACGGGCTGGTAGAACCAAACAACGACAACGCCGTTTTGGCTTGTTCCGCAAACCACGGCGATGCCGTGGGTGCTATGTGCAAATACGCCCCGCCGGTGAGCACGGGCAAGGTTTTGTGAGCCGAATCGCAGCACATATCCGCGCCCAGGTCCAACGGATGCAGCGAGGACGGCAAAAATTTGAGGTATGCGCCGTGAGCATTATCCACCAGCAACAACACCCCGTACTGATGACACACCTCTGCCAAATCGCGCAGCGGTAAACAATTTCCCAAATAATCCGGCGAAGTAACGTACACTGCCGTGGGTGGTTCGCTTGCCGCGGCGAGTTGCCGTTCCAGTTGCATCGCATCCAGCGTGCAAGACAAATACGACTCTGTTTGGTGGGTGTGCAACCACTGCACATCAAAATCCAACAAAGCGGCAGCGCTGACAAAGGCTTTATGCACATTGCGTGCCGCGGCAATGCACGGCTTTTTTCCTTGCCGCTTGGCGTGTAACACCGCCAAATACAGCATAGCACGGATACATTGCGATGAGCCCTCGGTAGAATAAAACGTTGGCGCACCGAATAACGTGCTCGCGTTTTGTTCGCTCTCGCGGATAATACCGGAGCACTCGTACAAACTATCGGCGCCCGCAATTTCGGTGATATCATACGGCTCCGCACCCAAATTTAACACGCCCTTATGCCCAGGCATATGAGCGCGCAGCGTATTGCTCGCCGCATAGCGGCGCACAAAATCACAAATCGGCGTGTTCATTGGTTTTCCCCAGTGCTTTGGCAACCGCAATCATAATGGCGCACTCCATCCGTTTGCGGAATAACTTACAACCGTATTCATACACACCGGTCACCGAGCCGGTGGCGTGGTAAGCGTTGGCGGCGCAACCGCCGGAGCAGTACAACCGCGCCCAACAATCGCGACATTCGGGGTGCGCATATACGTTACAAGCCGCAAATTCCGCTTGCACGGCGGGGTTTGTCACCCCTTCGTACACGTTACCGAGTTTAAACCGTTCCTCCCCCACAAACTGGTGGCAGGGGTACAAGTCGCCCCACGGCGTAACCGCCATATATTCCGTGCCGGAACCGCAACCCGAAATGCGTTTGTAAATGCACGGTCCTCCCGTTAAATCAATCATATAGTGATAGAATGTAAAGGGTTTCCCCTCACGCTCGCGCTGCAACATAAGGTGTGCCAACTGTTCGTATTGCTCCAACACCACGAGCAAATCCTCTTCGGTAAGTTCTGCCGGGTCACCCGCGGCGCACACCACCGGTTCCATACTCAGTTCGGTAAAGCCCAAATCCAGCATTTGCCGAATATCGTTTAAAAAATCAGGGTTGGCGTGGGTAAATGTGCCACGCATATAATAATTTTTGCCCTCGCGTGCTTGCACCAACTGTTGAAACTTGGGAACAATGCGCTCCCAACTGCCGTTTCCGGCATAATCCACCCGATAACGGTCGTGAATTTCTTTGCGGCCATCCAGACTAAGCACCACATTGCTCATTTCGCGATTGGCAAAACCAATCACATCATCATCAATCAGCAAACCGTTGGTGGTTAACGTAAAGCGAAATTCTTTGTTATGTTGTTTTTCCACGCTACGTGCGTATGCCACCAGTTGTTTTACCACGTCAAAATTCATCAGCGGTTCGCCGCCAAAAAAATCCACTTCCAAATGACGGCGCGTGCCGGAATGGGCAATCAAAAAATCCAGTGCCTGCTTGCCCACTTCGTAACTCATCACCGCGCGGTCACCGTGGTATTTCCCCTGGCTGGCAAAACAATAGGCACAGTTCAGGTTGCAGGTGTGCGCAATGTGCAGGCACAACGCCTTAACAACACCCGCCGTTTTTTGTTTCAACTGCCCCGCCATTGCCTCAAAGGTATCCGGTGCAAACAGTTTGCCGCTGTCTTTTAGTTGTTGTACCTGTTCGTAACACTCGGCAATATCGGCCGCGGTAACGTCTGTACGCTGTGCATACAATTCCCCCACCTCGGCCAACACGTCGGCACGGTTGTGTTGTTCAAAACGGGCAATAATTTCATACGCCACTTCGTCCACCGCGTGAACGGCACCGGAACAAACGTCCAGCACAATGTTAAACCCGCCCAGTTTGTATTGATGTATCATAAAAAAGACCTCGTGTATGAAAAAATGCCGCCTGCCGGCGGCAATTTAAGTGGTTGCCTTACTTGCTTTCCTTGGTGCTTACGCACTGCTGGTTTGCAATACCGCAGCTGGTTTTGCACGCGGACTGGCAGGAAGTCTGGCATTCGCCGCAAGCGCCATTTTACGCGCTTTCGCACAAATTGCGGGTTTCAATCGTTTGAATGTGTTCCATAATTGATAGCCTCCCTTATCAATGAGTTCGCATAAATGGTAGCATATTCCCGCAGTAAAGTCAAGAGCACATTGGGATTCACTGACATAAAAAAACAAAAAATTTTTAATTTTTTATTGCCACAAACTTTCCCGTGTGTTATAATTTTTCCATAGGACATTTTTGTCCCAAATTGAAACGGTATCGCACAGTTCCCGCACGGGAAAAACAGCGGTAGTGGAAGGAGAACCTGGTATGAAAAAATTGTATGAAGGAAAAACAAAAAACGTACTTCTCGACGAAGAAACCGGTATTGTGCATCTGCTTTTTAAGGATAGCGCCACCGGCGAAAACGGCGTGTTTGACCCCGGTTCCAACTCGGTGGGCGGCAGCGTAGAAGGCAAAGGCAAAATTGGTTTGGCTGTTTCCAATTATTTCTTTGAATTGATGGAAAAGAACGGCATCCCCACTCACTACCTCGGCGGCGACGTGGAAAAAGGGTTGATGAAAGTACGCAACCTTACCGTTCCCCCGCTGGAATTTGTACTTCGGTATTTCACCGCCGGCAGTATGTGCCGCCGGTTTAACCTGGAAGAGGGTTTGGTGTTTGACCCGCCGTACACGGAAGTTACGCTCAAAAGCGACGAACAGGGCGACCCGCTCATTAGTGAACGCCTGTGCATTATGAAAGGCATTTTGCGGGAAGGCCAGTATAACGAAGCGTTGGATATTGTGGTGCGCGTGGGCGAAGTGCTGAAAAAGGAACTCGCCGGTATGGGCTTAACGCTGATTGACTTCAAAATTGAAGTTGGCTACGACGAGAACGGCAAAATGTACGTGGTGGACGAAATCACCCCCGACATTTGGCGTGTACGGGACGAAAACGGCAACATCCCGAACCAAATTGACTGCGCCAAACTCATTCTTGAAAAACTGTCTAAATAAATCACACACAGATAAACACGGGCACCCCTGTGCACATAGGGGTGCCCGTGTTACTTTTTACCGTTACTCTTGGTGCGAATAAAAAGCCGCATACCATTCAGCAAAACGCCGCAAACCCATACGCAACGGCGTGCTCGGCTTAAACCCAAAATCCCGTTCCAGCGGGGCGGTATCCGCAAACGTTACAGGAACGTCCCCCGGTTGCATTGGCACCAATTCCTTGTGCGCCTCAAAATCGTAATCCGCGGGCAATACGCCGGCACGCACCAATTCCTCGGATAATATCTGCACAAAATCCAACAAGTTTTCGGGGTGCGAATTACCGATATTATACACCGTATAAGGCGGCAAAGGTAACCCGTCTTCCCCGTCTTGCTTTTCGGGTGCGTGCCGCATTACGCGGCAAACGCCTTCCACCACGTCGTCCACATAAGTAAAATCCCGCCGGCAGTTACCATAATTAAAAATACGAATGGTCTTGCCCTGCAACAACTGATTGGTAAACCCAAAATACGCCATATCCGGCCGCCCGGCGGGACCGTATACCGTGAAAAAGCGCAAACCAGTAACGGGAATGTTATATAACTTCGCATAGGCGTGTGCCATCAGTTCATTGCTTTTTTTGGTAGCAGCGTACAGCGAAACGGGGTTGTCCACCTTATCGTCCGTGCTGTATGGGACTTTTTTGTTAGAACCGTATACACTGGACGAGGAGGCATACACCAAATGTTCCACCGGATATCGGCGGCATGCTTCCAACAAATGATAAAACCCAATCACATTGGATTCCATATACACATTGGGATGGTCAATGGAATACCGCACCCCCGCTTGCGCCGCCAAATTCACCACAACAGTGGGCCGATACTCGGCAAACAACCGGTCAATCAGTGCTTTATCCGCAATGTTGCCTTTAATAAACGTCCATTGATTTTGCGGAGTGCTTGCCGCCTGCTGCTCAATCTCGCGCAAACGGTACTCTTTAAGCGAAACGTCATAATAATCGTTACAGTTATCCACACCCACAATGTGCACGGGCGAAACCGTACGCAACAACTCTCGCACCAACGCACTGCCGATAAAACCGGCCGCACCGGTTGCCAGAATGGTTTTTCCACTCAGTTCCACATTGTTTGGCAACATTGGTATCCCTCTTTTCCCTAGTATGTGACCTATTATACACCGCCATAATGATTTTTTCAAGGAGTCATTCCGCAGTCAATTTTGCTCGAACCCAAAGCATGCAAAATGGGGTTTTATCTTCCTCTGTATTCCACCTTCAAAACCTCAGCCATTTCTTCCGGCGATTCCCGACACCCATCCGCAAGCCACATTTTGATAACGGCATTAAGCCCGTTTCTAAAAAACTCAATGTGATATTTAATGTTACTGTCAATATGCTCTTTCACCGCGCGTTTTGTATCATAAAAAGAAATCAAGTGTTTATCGTCATAACACAGTTTAAAGTAGGTGTTATAAAAAATTTGATTCTCTTTAATGTGAGTGAACATTTTGAGCGCACCACTGCGTTCATTAAAATAATCGTAATCGGCAAACAACTCACTAAAATCGGCTTCCAATTTTTCTTTTGTTTTATCGGCAAGGTCGTATATATCAATGTAGTTAGCATAAAACGTACTGCGGTTCAAACCCGTAAGCTTAATAATATCCGAAACGGTTATTTCCTTAATTTCACGCCTCTGTAACAGCTCGATAAACGCTTTTTCAATTTTCTCTTGTGATTCACGCCGCCGTTTATTGTTTTTTACGTTCATAACTTCCTCCATTATTCCAACAATTGTTGAAAATCTGATGATTGTTTTGCTTACACAGTGGCAGTATACTATAATTGCAATAAAAATACAAGTGTTGGTTTAATGAAAGGGGTTTTGGAAATGAAAAAGAGTAGTTTTGTTGCATTGATATTGGGAACCGTAAGCGGCGTGTTGTTTGCTCTGGGTATGTGTATGGCACTTTTGCCGGAGCGGAACGCTTTCAAAGAAGGCATTATCTTTGGCAGTGTCGGGATAATCTTAGGTATCGTCACACTGCTTGTGTGGTGCAAAATGGAGAACAGAACGTTGCCTAAAATGAACGGCAAGAATATTCTGCGCATCGTCTACGCCGTTCTGGCAACTTTAATCCTCGGCGTGGGTATGTGTATGTGCCTGGTGTGGGAGCAAATCGTGTGGGGAACACTTGTTGGCTTGCTTGGCATTATTATGCTGATTTCACTGATACCAATGATTAAAGGCATCAAATGAAACTGTTAAAAATTGCGAAAAATCCCTACATAAGTCTTGCCGTTAATATTGCTTATGCGGTGGTAAATTGTGTAGTGGGATTTTTGGTCCATTCGTGGTGGTTTATCACAACAGGTGCTTATTACACGGTGCTTGCCACCACCCGCTTCTCTGTATTAAAAATCAAGCAAAAAGCAAACGGGAACCTTGATATTGAAATTTTTGCAAGACGAATTACGGGTATTTTGTTGGTCGTTCTCTCCTTTTGTTTGGTTGGCGTTAACGTTTTATCGACCATCAAAGAACGAGGAACCGTATTCCACGAAATTGTTATGATTGCCATTGCAACGTACACTTTCTCCAAAATTACCATATCAATTATAGGAATGGTAAAAGCAAAGCGTGTCGCATCACAAATTACAAAGACACTGCGTAATATATCGTTTGCCGATGCGTTTGTTTCAATTTATACCCTGCAACGCTCAATGCTTGTGTCTTTTCCCGGTATGGAACCGGCCCAAATTCAGTTGTTTAACATTTTAACGGGAACAGCCGTATGGATTATTGTGCTGTTTCTCGGCATCAATTTAATAGGAGGAAAACACGTAGATATGGCTAAATCAAAAATTGTTAAAGCAAACGAAAAAATTGCCGAAGCAGTAACCGACGGTTATAAGAAAATTCAAAGCGGGGTTGTTGACGGCTACAAAAAAATTGAACAAGGTGTGATTGATGGCTATACCAAAATTGAAGATAAATTTGTAGAGACTTTTCTTGCAAAAGATGGCGAAACCATTGAAGAAGCCAAAGCAAGATTAAAAGAGGAAAGCAAATAATATCTTTTCTCTTTCGTCACCTCCATTTGCAAAAAGGAAAAGAACCCACAGTTGTGGACTGCCCCAATTTGTGCGGACAGTACAAATCGGAGCAGTCCAAACTTGTGAGGCTCTTAATTTATTACCAAGTACGTATCCCCTCAATATGCAAAAAACGGGCTTTATCGTAAATATAGCTGGATAATGGGCGGTCAAGCGCATCAAAGGTATGTGCCGCAACTAAAATTTGCGGCTCGGTCGAAATTATTACGGGTGAATGATAAAAGTGCCCGCCATGAGTACCTAACTGTACAATATCACCCGGCATTACCTCCTGTTGTGAAACCTCACGTGCATACGGACCTACAGAACGGTTATTTACAAGAAATTTGTAAAGGTACTCAACCCCACTCCAAGATGCGGTTCGGTCATTTGATGAACGGTAATACCATCCTAGAATTTCTGTAAAGTTCATAACTCTTGCCCCTGCAAAAATGCACTGCGAGGCAAAATTTGTGCAGTCACCACCTATTTTTTCAAAATCGTAATAGGCAGGGTTTCTCGCCATAGCCCACCTTCTGGCATAGGATACTGCCGCCGCCCTGTCATAAGGAATTTGTCGCATATAGTCTCCTCCTCATAATATTTTATGAAGAAAAGGGATACCGGTTCTTACGGCCTTTCGAATCCCTCCGGACACAAACAAAGGCACCCCGCACTTTTGTGCGAGGTGCCTTTGTTTTTGGCGCGCCCGAAGGGATTCGAACCCCTGACCTCTTGATTCGTAGTCAAGCACTCTATCCAGCTGAGCTACGAGCGCGTGTTGCGCAAACAACAGATAGAATTATAGTGGATTCCCTGTCAAAAGTCAAGAGTTAAAACGTATTTTTTTAAAAAAATCCAAAAGAATCGGCAGATATTTTCGCCGCGGGTGACTATCCCGCGGCGAAATACCGCATTAGGTTCCTTTTGTGAGCCTTGCAACATTCTCGTTGCTGCCCAATGCCAGCAAATGGTCACCCTCGGCAAAACTCAACCCCGCCTCTGCCAGCACAAGAGTTTCTTCGCGTTTTACCGCCAAAATATTCACGCCGTGCGCCGCACGTACGTCAATTTCACGAATACTCTTGCCCACCCACGCACGCGGCACGGCAATTTCGTACACCGCCACATTATCCGCTAACTGGTGATAATCAAAAATATTGCGGCCGGTGTATTGCACCGCCAGTTTATACGCCAAATCTTTTTCAGGATACACGACGGCATCGGCACCGTTGCGCAGCAAAAACTTTTCTTGAATACGCGTGCTGGCCTTGCTCACAACGCGGCGTGCGCCCATTTCTTTAAGCAAACTGGTAATTTCCAAACTGCTTTGAAAGTCGCTGCCAATGCACACAAAGCAACAGTCATAACTGTTAACGGACAACCCGCGCAAAACATTCTCGTTTTTACAATCCGCAATCTGAGCACAGGTAACTTCACCCGCCAGCCGATTAATGGTTTCTTCATTTTCGTCCACAATCATTACTTCATTGCCCAACTGGGATAAACGACGGCTTAAATGTTCACCAAACCGACCGATACCAATCACCAAAAAACTTTTCATACGCTCACCCTCCCATTTAACCTACACTGATAGTTTCTTCGGCATACCGCCGCAAGTCTTTCTTTTTCTTTTGCACAAACAGCACGGCAAACGTCATCGTTCCCAGCCGTCCGCAATACATTAACAAAATTATTACCACCTGCGAGAAAACACTTAAATCACGGGTTATACCGGTAGAAATACCCACCGTGTTAATGGCGGAAAAGCACTCGTATATAACATTGGTTAACCCCAGTTCCGGTTGTACGGCACTTACTAAAAAGATACCGATAAACACCATTCCCAGTTGCATAACCGCCACGCAAATGGCGTGAACCACAACCTCCGAGGATAACCGCCTGCGGAAGAGATTAAACCCGGAACGATTGAGCAAGTTGCTGGCGCAACAAATGATGAGTACTGCCAGCGTGGTGGTTTTGATGCCGCCCGCCGTAGAACCGGGAGAACCGCCTACCAGCATCAATATGGTAGTGAGCATTCCCGAAGCGGGATGCATTTGGTTAACATCCACCGAATTGAACCCCGCCGTGCGCGGCGTGACCGAGGCAAAAAACGCATTGAGCACTTGCTGCCCCAGCGGCAAATCGGCACCGGTGAAGTTGCGTTCCAAAAACACAAAGAGTGCTGTGGAAAGGACGGTAATAGCCGCGGTTACCGTTAACACCAGTTTGGAGTGGAGTCGGTAGCGGCGAAAATGCCATTTGTGGCGCACCACGTCATCCCACACCAAAAAACCAATACCGCCAATGAGAATGAGTGCCGCCACCGTGATAATCAGCACACTGTCATCGGCAAACGTTGTGAGCGAGGAATACGCTCCTTGGTCGCCAAACAAATCAAATCCCGCATTGCAAAATGCCGAGATGGACAAAAATACCGACCGACCAATACCGCCGACCCAACCAAACCGCGGTACCAAGCGGGTAGCAAAAATAACCGCGCCTATGCTTTCAACAACGGCGGTGCCCACCAATATTTTACGAGTTAGTCTCATCATACCGCCCATATCCGGCGTGTTAAAACTTTCTTTCAAAAAAGTGCGCTCACGCAAGGAGATTTGCCGATGCAGTGCCATAGAAAAGGTGGCCATCAACGTCATAACACCCAACCCGCCAATTTGAATGAGCGTGATAATCACAATGCGCCCGAACAGGGACCAATGCAGGTAGGTATCCGCCACAATTAACCCGGTTACACACGTAGCAGAGGTGGAAGTGAACAAGCACGACAAAAACGGTGTTGCCGTGCCGTTTTGCGACGAGATAGGCAACATCAGCAATACCGAACCCATTAAAATAACGCAACCGAACCCCAGTGCCACCAAAGGCGGATAGCCGAGTTGCAATCGCCGTTTACCCATACGCATCCTCCCCCTTTTTCATTTGATTAGATGATATGTATTTTCTCCCGAGGCAATGACTGTTGAACAAAAAACCCGAAAGTGTTAACTTTCGGGTTTTTATGGTGGGCGTAAACGGACTCGAACCGCTGACCTCCTGCGTGTGAAGCAGGCGCTCTAACCAGCTGAGCTATACGCCCGTATTCAGCCACCGCTGTTGCAGCAGCCAAATAATGATGGTGACCCGAACGGGAATCGAACCCGTGTTACCGCCGTGAAAGGGCGGTGTCTTAACCGCTTGACCATCGGGCCGGATGGTGGCTGTAATTGGATTTGAACCAATGACACTGCGGGTATGAACCGCATGCTCTAGCCAACTGAGCTATACAGCCGTATGCGCTCCTTGTGGGAACGCAGATTATTATATAGTATAACCCTGTGGTTTGTCAAGCCTGTTTTTGTAATTTGCCAAAAAACTTTTGGATTATACTTCATCCACCGCCGGCATAACCACGGTGATGCAATGAACCGGACAATTTTCGGCACATACACCGCACCCAACGCACTTGGCAGGGTCAATACGCGCCAAATTGTTTTCCACCGTTACCGCCCCATAATTGCAAACTTTGGCACACTTGCCGCAACCGATGCAACCCACTTTACATGCGGCACGAGTAGCGGCACCCTTATCGTTATTGGAGCACCGAACTACGCCGCGCACCGTGCCACCGTACATAGAAATAATGTGACGCGGGCAGGCATCGGCACACTTGGTGCATCCTCTACACAACAACGGGTCAATACGCGCCAGCCCATTTTCCACGGTGATGGCGCCGTACTCGCACACGGCCACACAATCGCCGTAACCCAAGCAACCGTAATTGCACAACCAGTTGCCGCCATAAAACTGCATTGCCGCTCGGCACGAAGGAATGCCGTGGTAGTCCAGCTTGCGGGCGGTAAAATCTTCGCAACCGCCACAGTTGACCATTGCCGTTTTGCGTTCTACCTCGCCGGAAACGCCCAACAAATCCCCCGTAGCATCGGCCACCGCCTTGCCGCCCGGTGAGCACAAACCCACTTTGGCTTCGCCTTTTGCCATAGCATTGGCATATCCTTCACAGCCCGAGTAGCCGCACGCGCCGCAATTGGCACCGGGTAGCAGTTCCAGCAATGCCTCCGCTTTTTTATCTTTGGGCACTGCCATAAGCACCGAGGCAATTGCCAAAATCAACCCCGCTACCAGTCCCAAACCGGCAAGCAACAATACCGCTAACAGAATGGAATTCACCGACAACGCCTCCCCTCTTACAGTCCGAACAAGCCCTGGAATCCCAAAAAGGACACCGAAACAATGGATGCCGCCACCAGCGTAATGGGCATTCCTCTTAAGCTTTCGGGAATTTCCGCGCTTTCCAACCGTTCACGCACACCGGCAAACATCACCATAGCCAGCAAAAATCCCAGCCCGGCACCAAGCGCATTAACAATGGATTCCACAAAAGTATACCCGCTGTCAATGTTCAAAATGGTAACACCCAGCACCGCGCAGTTGGTGGTAATCAGCGGCAAATAAATACCCAACGACTGATACAACGGCGGGATATAGCGCCGCAATACAATTTCTACCAACTGTACCAAAGCCGCAATGATAAGAATAAAAACAATGGTTTGCAAGTATTCCAACTCAAACGGCACCAGCAAATACGTGTAAATAGGCCACGTAGCAGCCGAGGCCATTACCATAACAAAAATTACGGCTGCCGACATACCCACGGCGGAATTGAGTTTTTTGGACACGCCCAAAAACGGGCAAATACCCAAAAACTGTGAAAGAACAAAGTTGTTTACCAATAAGCTGCCAATGAGAATTGCAAACAGATTATTCATCCGTTTTCGCCCCCTCTCCGTGGCACGCACCCGCCATGGGGCACGCCGCGCACGCCGTGACATTGGACAGTTCGCGGCGGGTTTCATTTTGTTCCAATTTCATTGTTATGCGGTTTACCAACCAAATCAGCATACCAAACACAAAGAACCCGCCTGCCGGCAACACAAAAATGGTAATGGGCGGGAACATGCCGCTTTCCGGCCAACCAAACACCGTGCCGTTGCCCAAAAATTCGCGAATGGAACCCATAACCACCAAAGCGGCGGTAAAACCGGCACCCATACCCAGCCCGTCCAGCGCAGACAAACCCACACTGTTTTTGCCGGCAAACGCCTCGGCACGGCCAAGAATAATGCAGTTTACCACAATGAGCGGCAAATAAATGCCCAGCGATTTGTCAATTGCCGGCAAGTACGCTTTAACCAGCATTTGCACAATGGTGGTAAATCCGGCAATAATCACAATATAGGCGGGCAAACGCACTTTATCGGGAATAACCTTGCGCAACATAGAAATAACAATATTGGAGCATACCAACACAAACGTGGCAGCCGCGCCCATTCCCAGACCGTTAGCCGCCGCCGTGGTGACAGCCAACGTGGGGCAAGTGCCCAACAACAAACGGAAGGTAGGGTTTTCTCGCAGCAACCCCTTGGAAAATGCGTTCCAATACCGATTACTCATTGGTCACCCCTCCTTGTATTTGCTGATACCAATCAATGGCTTGGTTAACCGCCTTGCGGACACCGTTGGAGGTTTTGGTGGCTTGCGAAACCGCCTCTACCCCGTTTTCGCCGAACTTGATTTCCTGCGCGGGTTTGCCGGCCAAACGCTCCAAAAATCCGTCCTTAACAATCTTATCCACATATCCGGCCGTTTCATTATCTTCGGTTATTTTCACACCGGCAATCGTCCCATCGGCACGAATTGCGGTCAAAACGGTTAAACCGGAACTCTTACCGGAAACCGCAGCGGTAAACACATATCCCACCGTTTTTCCGTCGCTCAGTGCTTCATAATACACAATCGCCTTATCGCCGTCGGTCAAGATTTTCTTGTCAAATTGCTCTGCGTCAATCACTTGCAGGCGCGCGGCGTTTTCCGTTTTGTCAATTTCTGCTTGAATGCGGTCCTTTGTCAACGCATTGGTTCCGGCCAGTGCCGCCGTAATCGCGCCGGCAATGAGCATCAGTGCCAGTGCCGATACTAAAATTTCACGAATGGATTTCATTACCGCACCGCCTTTCTCTTTTCGCCAAACGGACGCGGACGCGTCACGCGCTCAATCAGCGGTGTTAAAATATTCATAATAACAATCGCAAACGACACGCCGTCCGGCAGCGAACCATACAACCGAATTAACACCGTCAACGCGCCGCAACCAATGGCATACACCAATTTACCGGTACGGTTAATGGGGCAAGTAGCGTAATCCGTTGCCATAAATATGGCACCCAGCATTAACCCGCCCGAAAGAATGTGTACCGGCGCATTGGCACTGAGTAACCACGTAAGCACAAACACTGTGCCCACATACACCAACGGAATCATCGGACTGATAACGCGGCGAATCACCAAATATACACCGCCGAGCAACAAAGCCACCACGCAAGTTTCGCCCAACGAACCGCCGCGCAAGCCAAACAACAAATCCAACAACGACTGTTCTGCCTCGGGGTGGTTCACCATTTCTGCCAGCGGTGTTGCGTAGGTTGCCGCATCCACCTTATCCGCCAGTGGCAACGGCACCGTCCAGTTGTTCATTTCATCCGGAAAACTGCCCATCAACACAATACGGCCCACCAAAGCGGGGTTCACAAAATTCTGCCCCAAACCGCCAAACATCTGCTTAGCCATAACAATGGCCACCACACTGCCAAACGCCGCCTGCCACAGCGGAATGGTGGACGGTAAATTGAAAGCCAGCAACAAGCCGGTTACAATGGCCGAAAAATCACCTACGGTTTGCGGGCGTTTCATCACCCGTCGGCTAAGATATTCTGCCGCCAGTGCCGATGCCACACACACCAATTCCACCGCCAGTGCGCGGAACCCAAACAGATACACCGAAGCAATTAAGGCAGGAACCAGCGCAATAATAACGTCACGCATAACATCCCGCGTGTTCATACCGCAATGTACGTGCGGCGAAGCAGAAACCAACAATGTCTGTTGCATACGTCAACCGTCCTTTCTCGGCTGGTCGGCGGCACGAAGCACGTCCTTAGCCATACGAATGGTTTGCTGAATGGGGCGATGCGCCGGACAAGAGAAGGTACAGCACCCACATTCCATACACGTCATTGTGCGCAAACGGCGCAGTTCGTTCAAATCTTTCGCCATATACGCTTTGGTAATGGAGGTGGGTAACAAAGTCATGGGGCAGGCATCTACACAACGGCCGCACCGAATACACGTACTGGCGGGAATTTCCTGCACATCCTCCTCCGCAAACGCCAAAATGGCGTTGTTTTGTTTGAGCAAGGGCAATTCGTCGTTCATCAGTGCCAAGCCCATCATTGGGCCGCCGCTAATGAGTTTGCGCACCGGTTTTTTAAGCCCGACGTACGCCAAAATATCACGAATGGGCGTGCCGATGGCTACGCGCAAATTCATAGGATGTTCCACTGCCGAACCCGCCACGGTAACGCGCTTACGAATCAGCGGTGTTCCCGTTTTGAAATAACGACGCAACTTGGCAACCGAGGTAACGTTCATCACAATGCACCCAACATCCGCCGGCAACCCGCCGGTGGGAACAATACGGCCGGTACATTCGGCTATTAACACCTTTTCGGCACCCTGCGGGTAACGGGTACGCAACGCCTTAACCGTAATGGAACGGCGGGGGTCATTAATGGTAGCCGCCATATGCGACAACACGGCAATAGCCGCCGGTTTGTTGCTTTCAATGCCGATAACGGCATTGGACGCCCCCAAATACTCCATAACCGTGCGCAATCCGGAAATAATGTCCCACGAATTTTCCATACATTCACGGTAGTCCGAGGTGATGTATGGCTCACATTCCGCGGCATTCACAATAATGGTATCAATCGCATTACGGTTTTTGGGGTTCAGTTTAACGTGCAACGGGAAACCCGCACCGCCGAGACCCACAATACCGGAAGCACGCACGGCGGCAATAAATTCTTCAAACGTGCCCACTTGCGGCGGTTGCATACTGCTGTGCGGACGACGTTCACCGTCCGATGCAATTACCAACGCCTCCGCCTTGCGGCCACCGGGCAATAACAACTCTTTGGTACCGGTCACCGTTCCGGAAACACTGCTGTGTATGGGAGCAGAAATTGGCGCATCGCTATCGCCCACCACTTGACCGACCTCTACCGTGTCCCCAACCTTTACGGTAGGTTTGCACGGTGCACCGATGTGTTGTGCCATAGAAAGCACAATGGTGTCCGGAATGGGCATGGTAACACTTTCAATATCGGCCGTGTACTTAGACTGCGCCGGATGCACGCCACCGTGCGGCTTCCATAGCCGAGTAAACTGAGACATAGTATCACACCTCTCCTAAGGATTCGAATTATCAAGAAAACTGTCGAATATGCGGGTAGAGTATATTCAAAACCGCACCGGTAACCACACCCGTCGGAATGGAAACCAACAACAAAATGGGCGTATAATACCACATAGCCGAACCCAACATAGCCACTGCACCGAGCAGTTGCCCAATGTTGTGTGCGGCGGCACCAATCACGCCCACACCAATGAAACTGAACCATCGTTTCCCAAAGCGGTAAGCGGCCCACATAGCCAACAATGCCAACGCACCGCCGAGCGTACTCATCAAGCACGCCACAGGGCCACGTACCAACAAAGCAAATACGGATTTTGCCGCCGTAATGCCCGCCGCACAGGAAAAAGAAAGTTGCGCCAATGCCGCCATAACCACCACATTGGCCAAACCAAACCGCGCACCTGGTACCGGTAGAGGCGGTAACAACCCCTCTAAAAACGAAAGGGCCAATGCCAGTGCCGCCAGCAAAGCGGTAATCGTCAAGCGTTGAATCGGTGTGTTTTTCATACGGTCACCCCGTCCACTTCGCCATTGCAGCCAACCACCTGCACATACACCCCCGCCGGCACGCAAGCGGCAACTTGTCCGTTTTTAGACAACCAGCCGCTACGCACGCAAGTGTGGTCCGGACACGTGCTTTCGCTCACGCACACACGGCCATCTGCAATGGTTACGGCAAGCACAATGCCGTCATTTCCTTCCACGGTTACCTCCCGCGATTCGGTCATTGAAAAAAAGGCGGAGGAACCGTTGGGATACCGAATGGCAACCCGAGCCGCCGGTGTGTGCTGAAACCAAAACCCCATACCACACAGCAGTGCCGCCAAACCAACGACACTTGCCGCCATAACATCGCCGCGCCGTAATCTCGGTTTCATACGTTTCCCTCGTCCCATTATATCGCACAATTTTTCAACATTTTCATTATAATATATTCTCTTTTTATTTGCAACAGGAAACTATTAGAGAAACAACGAAATCATTAACATCTCCCGCGCCTTGGTGTACAAATTTTCAAAGTCAGTTAGTGGCAACGGGTTTGTCCCCCGCCCTAACTCAATGGTAAATGCCGGACGTGCATAGTACTCAATAAACCAGTCCTTAAACCCGCCGTGCGATGCCAATCCGCGGGGATGCGCCACCGCGTAGCCGGACGAAATCGCCATGGCCCGCGCCATGAGTTCCGCCTCCGGCGGCGTGCGTTCCCCATATTGCCAATAAATTTCCTCACCCTGACTGTGCAACGCTACCGCGTGCTGGAACGTCATTCGTTCACACAACGCCGTCAGCGCACGCGTTTCCGGTTCACTCTCCGGCGCGGGGCCGCCCCATTGGCGTGCCGAAAATCCAACAATTCCGTTTTGTCGTTCTGCTTCTTGCAATTTTTCCCAACCTGCGTTAAAATTATGGTTGATGTCCACACCATTGGCGTTGGCTTGCCAACGTCCCGCTTGCTCACCGCCGGCGGCACGCACCGCACGGGCGCGGTTGCCTGCCGTATCGGCTCCGTGCAGGGTAATCTCCACACCGTCGGGGTTCACCAACGGCACAAACACCACTTGTCTGCCGGATAACGCACGCCGCACGTCCCATCCGGATAAATCGCTGTCCCGTCCCAGTGCTTCACACAGTTCTTCGCACAAGCGCAAGCACACCAAAGAGGTCAGCCATTCCTGAGCGTGAAATGCCGCCGCCATTAACACGCGGTGTCGTCCGTTTCCCAATGTTAATCCCCACAAACGGCGCCCACACACGCTGCTCCCTATCGGTGCAGCACACAAAAACCGATAGCGCGCCGTTAACGCTTGCACCAAACCGCATACCGCACCGTAATCCATCGGTTGTGTTGTTGTTAACTGCGGCATTATCCACTCCCCCTCTAACGTCATTTTTATGTTTAAGGAGAACGCACTATGAATTTACAAGAAAAAACACTTACCAGCACCTACCGCTTTCGGGGACACATTATCAACGTGCGCACCGACACGGCTCTGCTGCCTAACGGTGCCACCGCCGGACGCGAAGTAGTAGAACATCCAGGCGGCGTTTGCGTTGCGGCACTAACCGGGGAAAACGAATTGCTGTTTGTGCGGCAATTTCGTTATCCATACGGCGAGGTATTGCTGGAACTTCCCGCCGGTAAACGTGACCGCAACGACGAAGACCCGCTGGAATGCGGAAAACGGGAATTGTTAGAGGAAACGGGTGCTACCGCCGCCGTGTACCAATCACTGGGCTCTGTGTACCCCACCCCCGGTTTTTGCAACGAGGTAATTTATTTGTTTTTAGCGCGCGACATCACCTTTGGCGCGTCGCAACCCGACGACGATGAATTTTTGGAAGTGGAACGCATCCCCCTGAACAAAGCGGTGGAGATGGTGTTAAACGGCGAAATCCGCGATGCTAAAACCCAAATTGCCGTATTAAAAACGGCACAACTTGTTCAAGCATAAACACAGACGCCCGCTCGGTGAGCGGGCGTCTGTGTTCTTTGCTATTGTATCTCCACATACAGTATCACGGAGGGGTTGCGTATGTGGGATAAAGGCATTGTGTTTGGGTATTTGGCGTTATTGGTGATAGTGGGGTTACGCGGCGGAAAAAACGTACGCAATGCCGCCGACTTTACGGCATCGGGCAAGCAGTGCGGGTCGCTGGTACTCTTTGCCACGTTATCCGCCTCGTTTGTGGGCGGCGGATATTCCTCCGGCAACGCCGCCGCGGCGTATGAAACCGGTATAGGCACGGCACTGACCCTATTCGGGTTTGGGGTGGGGATGTTGCTCATCGGCAAGTTTTTAGCACCCGGTGTGGCGCGGTTTCCTCATGCCAAAACCGTAGGTGGTATTCTTGGAGCCGTTTACGGAGCCGACGCCCGCCGTGCCACGGGCTTGTTCTCATTTCTGTGTTGCGCCGGTGTGGTTGGCGCGCAAATGAATTCCATTGGACTGGTGTTTCATTCGTTGTTGGGTGTTACGCCACGCGTTGGCACGCTTATCGGATGTTCCGTGGTGTTATTGTACACAACTTTCGGTGGTATGGAGTCGGTATTGGTTGCCGATATGCTCCAATTCTTTCTTTTGGCGTTGGGAATGCCGTTGTTGCTCTGGGTAGCCGTCATTTCCGGCGGCGGTGTAACGGAGGTGTGGCAAAACATCCCCAACGAATTGCTAAACCCGCTGAACGGCACCACTTTACCCGCTTTTATCTCTCTGTTCATATCAATGATGTGCGGCGAAGCATTGGCACCGCCCTATATGCAACGCCTGTTAATTGGAAAAACCCCGCGCGAAACAGCGCGGGGTACTGTGTGGAGCGGATTGTTTTCTTTCCCTTTTTTTCTGGTCACGGCCGGCATTGGTTTAACCGCCCGTGCCTTGGGTATCCGGCAAGAAGCGGCATCCATTATGCCGGACCTCATTTTGCGGATTCTGCCGGTTGGCTTGCGTGGACTGCTTATGGCGGCAATGGCTTCTATCATTCTGTCCGCGGCTGATGGGTTTTTGAACGGTGCTACCGTCAGTTTGGTGTGCGACACCATACTCCCCGCCCATCCGAATATGAGCGACCGCAACCAACTGCGTTGTTTGCGCGGAGTTAACCTACTCACCGGTATCGCCGCAATGTTGCTGGCTTTTGCAGTGCCGAATGTATTTTCCATTTTGCTAATAGCGTATTCGTTTTGGGCTCCCGCTGTGTTGGTACCGCTGGCGGCGGCGTTACTGGGCATTCGCACCAACCTCCGCACCTTTGTGCTTTGTATCACCATCGGCTCACTCACGTGTATTTTATGGAATCTCGTTTTACACCAACCGTGGGGCATTGACGGTTGTGCTCCCGGCGTGCTGGCAAACTTGGCAATATTCAGCAGCGGAGCGTACCGTTTTAAAAAGCAAAACTAACCGTTTTTCTTGACAATTCGGTATGCCTGGTGTATACCGAATTCACAAGATTACTGAATGAACAAAAGCCGAAAGACTTTACCGTCTTTCGGCTTTTTGTTGTTATCCTTTCAGCGGCCGAGCATCCCAAACAGTCTCCGCGTAATCACGAATGGAACGGTCAGAAGCAAATTTGCCGCTGCACGCGGTATTAAGCAATGCCATACGTGCCCACGCATCACGATTGCGATATACTTCGCCGGAACGCCGCTGCGCCGCCTGGTAGGAGGCAAAGTCCGCCAGCACCATATACGGGTCTTTGCCAGACAGCGACCCCGCAATTTCCGCGTATTTACGCCCGCCAAAACCGTGATACATCGTATCAATGGCACGGCGAATGTGCGGGTCAGCGTGGTAAAAATCTTGCGGGTGGTACCCCATTTGCTTGCGTGCCGTTACTTCCTGTTCGTTCATACCAAACAAGAACATATTCTCGGCACCCACCTCTTGGCAAATTTCCACGTTGGCACCATCCAACGTACCCAGCGTAATGGCACCGTTCATCATCAGTTTCATATTACCGGTACCGCTGGCCTCGGTACCCGCCAACGAAATCTGCTCGCTAATATCCGCCGCCGGCATCAGCAATTCTGCCAGCGTAACGCGATAATCCTCTAAGTACACAACGCGCAGTTTGTCACGCACGGCCGGGTCGCGTTCAATTTCTTCCGACAGTTTGCAAATAAAGCGGATAATCTCCTTAGCCAAGAAATACCCCGGTGCCGATTTGGCACCAAAAATATGGGTGCGCGGTGTAATATCCAACGAAGGATTTTCTTTTAAAGCCAAATACGTATCCAAAATGTTCAAGGCATTGAGGTGCTGACGTTTGTATTCATGCAACCGTTTTACCTGCACGTCAAACAACGAGGTCGGGTCTACCGATACACCGTTGTTCTGCCGAATATATTGCGCCAACCGTTCCTTGTTGCGTTGTTTAATCGCCATAAACTCCGCACGGGCGGCGGCATCGTCTGCCAACGGTTTCAGTTTCTCCAATTGCGCGGCATCTCGCACAAAACCGTCACCGATGTGTTCGGTAATAAACGCCGTAAGTTCCGGATTGGCCTGGCACAACCAACGGCGATGAGCAATGCCGTTGGTCACGTTACGGAACTTGTGCGGCATAACACTGTATGCATCGCGGAATACCGTTTCTTTCAAAATTTCACTGTGAATCTGTGCCACACCGTTCACTGCATGAGCCGCCGCCACACACAGGTTTGCCATACGCACCACGCCGTAACTGATAATGGCCATACGGCTCACCTTTTCCACGTCACCGCCGGTGGCCTCCATCATTGCCGCGCCGAATCGGTTATTAATTTCCGATACAATTTGATGAATACGCGGTAACCGCTGACGGAACAAATCCTCCGGCCAACATTCCAGTGCTTCCTTCATAACCGTGTGATTGGTATACGCCACCGTACGGGAAACAATGTCCCACGCTTGCTCCCAACCGTAACCGCACTCGTCCAAAAGCAACCGCATCAGTTCCGGAATTGCCAGTGTGGGGTGCGTATCGTTAATGTGGATAGCCGCCATTTCGGGCAAATTATCCAGCGTACCAAACTGTTCCAAATGACGGCGCACAATATCCTGAACCGAAGCCGATGCCAAAAAGTACTGTTGCGACAAACGCAAAGACTTACCTTCGCGGTGGTCATCCGCCGGATACAACACCTGCGTAATAATCTCCGCCATGGCTTTTTGTTCTACCGCGCGCATATATTCGCCCTGGTTAAACAACGACATATCCATTCCCGGCGCGGTGGCTTTCCACAAACGCAGGGTAGAAATACCGTTGCCGTCCTTACCGGCCACCATTAGGTCAAACGGTTGAGCGATTACACGGGTGGCACCCACATGTTCCACGTGGTGATAACCGCCGTCCCACCATTCGCGAATTTCGCCGTCGAACAACACTTCTTTGGCCAATTCCGGACGCGGTAACAACCAGCATTGCCCGCCGGGTAACCAAAAATCAGGCAATTCGGTTTGCCAACCATCCACCAGCTTTTGACGGAAAATGCCGCACTCATACAGTAACGAATAACCGATAGCCGGAATGGACGCGGTAGCCAAACTGTCTAAAAAGCAGGCCGCCAACCGTCCCAATCCGCCGTTACCCAGGCCGGCATCCGGCTCCAATTCATACAACGAATCCAATTTTACCCGATACTCAGCCAGCACCGATTGCGCGGCTTCGGTCAAATTCAAGTTAAACAGGGTGTTTTTCAGTGAACGCCCCATTAAAAACTCCATAGACAGGTAGTACACCTGTTTGGACTGTTCCTTATGTGTTTGGGAAATGTAACGAATACGCGAAGCACGCATGCGGTCGCGCAACACCAGTGCCAACGCTTGATAAAAATGCTCGTTGGTTGCTTGCTCGGGCGTTACAGAGAATGCCGTTAACAATTTGGCACACAGTTCCTCACGCAGCACTGCCGTCTCCGGCAAGTTCACTTTGTTGGTTTTGGTAGAAGCCACGGTTCTATCCCCTTTTTCTATAAATCAACATTGCTGTAATTACAGTATATACTACAATCAAAAAAATTGCAATAGTTATTCAATATGTCTACTTTTTTCCATTTTTCAATCAATTTACGCTGCTTAATTTGATTTTATGCACAAAAACAACCCATATCAACCGTGCAATAAAACCGCGTTTGCTTTTTTGAGAAAACTATGATATACTATCTTCCGTTATAAGGAGGCGTTTGTTATGCCGCAACTCAACATTGTATTGGTAGAACCGGAAATTCCGCAAAATACCGGCAACATCAGCCGTACCTGTGCGGCCACCGGTAGTCGCCTTCATATTGTAAAACCAATGGGCTTTACCATTGACGACCGTAAACTCAAACGCGCCGGGTTGGATTATTGGCATTTGCTTGATATTACTTATTATGAAAATTTAACGGAGTTTTTTGAAAAAAACAACGGTCCGTTTTTCTATTTCACCACCAAAGGCACCCACATTTACTCGGATGTATCGTACCCCGACGGTGCCTTTTTAATGTTTGGTAAAGAAACTGCCGGACTGCCGGAAGAATTGCTTCACGCCCATCCGGAACGTTGTGTACGGTTGCCTATGCTAAACGACGATGCCGCCCGCTCGCTCAATTTGTCCAACACGGTAGCCGTCGGCGTATACGAGGTATTGCGTCAATGGGGCTTCCCCGCTTTACGCACGCAGGGGCACCTCACCAAATACTAAATCCGCTCATTTCTTTGCAAAAAATCCGTTGACAAACCGTTCCTTATCCACTATAATAAGGAATGTTCTGGAGAGTTGTCCGAGTGGTCGAAGGTGCAGCACTCGAAATGCTGTGTACGAAAGTACCTAGGGTTCGAATCCCTAACTCTCCGCCAAACACCAAAACCCGCTGTTTCAGCGGGTTTTGGTGTTTTTTAGTTGTTACGCCGCATTTCTACCGCACGCCGCCATAATTGGTACTTCTTGTTGTGGTAGCGGGCGGCGCGGGGTCTAAAACACGGTCGGTTATTCCCAACGCCTCCTCCGGGCGAATCCACGGTCGGTTTTGAACGGCGCTGGTTTCCTCGTGGGTTAGCATCCCTTGATACGCTACCAGAGAACGACGCAGATACCCATCACGCACACACGCTTCCACCAACCCGTTGTTCATAATGTTCAGCAACAAAGGCAAGGTTTCTGCCGCCAGCGCCACAGAAGCGGAATGTGCCACCGCCGCGGGAATATTGCTCACACAATAGTGCACCACACCGTTAACCACGTAGCGCGGGGCATCGTGATGCGTTGGGTGGCTGGATTCAATGGCCCCAGGGTCATCGTTGGAAATGTCCACCAACACGCTCCCCCGCTCCATAGTTTTTAGCATTTCCTTATCAATCAAAAAATCGGTACGTTCCTTTGGCCATTTCACGCAATTGATTACCATATCCATGCTTGGCAACAACGCCGCAATGGCCTCTTTTGTACAAAATTGTGTATTAATTTTTTGGTGATACCGGTCACTCAACATACGCAACACCCCCGCCTGAATGTCCATAACCGTTACGTTAGCACCCAACGCATACAACACCGATAACGCGCCTTGCCCCACCAAGCCGCCGCCCAAAATCAGCACGTTCATACCCGGTGCACCGGCAAAACCACCCACAAACTTGCCCTTACCACCGTTAATGGTGAGCATCGATTCCAAACCGAACAACGCGCCCTGCTTACCGGCGGCTTCGCAGTTCGGGGAACCGTAACGGTGACTGTCCTCCGCAGTCAACGCAATACACCAACTTTTCAAGATTGCCTCTACCTCTTCGGGATGACTCGCGGGGTGAAGGCAACAATACACCATCTGATTCTCGCGAAGCAAGGGATACTCGCGCTCCGACAACTCCTTAACCTTGGCTAAAAAATCGCACCGAGCGTACATTTCTGCGGTGGATTGCACAATTTCCGCTCCCGCCGCTGCGTATTCATCATCTGAAAATCCGGCGGCAGCACCGCACTCGCGTTGAACCAGCACCCTATGCCCCGCCGCTACAATGCTTTTCACCTCTACCGGCGTGCAAATAACGCGATTTTCACCTTTCTTGTCGTCTTTCAAAACGCCAAATATCAAGTCCTCTCCCCCTTTTACCCTTCTTAGTAGTATACGCAAAAGAACCGTGTTATCACATAACACGGTTCTTTTCTTCACTCTTTTCTTATTTCACGGCACTCACAATGGTGCCGCCGCCTACCACCACGTCTTCGCGGTACAACACAACCGCCTGCCCCACAGTGAGTGCCCGTTGCGGTTCGTCAAACACCAGCCGAAACCCGTTTTCCCCTTCGGGATATACCGTGGCGGGTGCCTCTTTTTGCTGATACCGCGTTTTGGCGGTAACGCGTAACGGCTCACTCAATTCCGGAATGGCAATCCAGTTTGCGTTTTCTGCCAGCAAACCGGTGGAAAACAGCAATTCACTTTTTCCCAAAGTCACGGTATTCAAAACAGCATCCTTTGCCACCACAAAGCGGGGTTCGCCAAAAGCAATTCCCAGCCCTTTGCGCTGCCCAATGGTATATGCCGCTACCCCGCGGTGCGTGCCAAGCCGTTGTCCGTCTTCGTCCACAAAATCCCCTGCCGTAAACGATTGCCCCAGCGTTTCTTGCAAAAATGCCGCGTAATCGCCGTCCGGCACAAAGCAAATATCCTGACTATCCGGCCGATTCGCCGTTACAATACCTCGCTGCGCCGCCATTTCTCGCAAAAGCGGTTTGCTATACTCCCCCAACGGAAACACGCAATGCGCCAGTTGGTGTTGGGTGAGCATATACAACACGTAACTTTGGTCCCGTGCGGGGTCAGCCGCCTTTTTTAACAACCAACGGCCTGTCGTTTCGTCCCATTCCGAGCGAACATAGTGGCCGGTGGCTATCGCATCGTATCCTTCGCGCAATGCCTGCTCCAACATTCGCCCGAACTTAACGCACCGATTACAGGTGATACACGGATTCGGCGTTCCGCCACCCGCATAAACCTCAGCAAAATCCGTTACCACGGTGTCGTGAAAATGCGCGGTATAATCCCATACTCGATGCGAAATTCCCAGTCGCTGCGCTACCGCGGCAGCATCTTGCTCTGCTTGCAAAACGGCGGAGGCATCTTTTAGCAGACCGGTACACAAGCGCAGGGTTACCCCCTCTACCGCCATTCCTTGTTCTAACAAAAGCAACGCCGCCATAGAACTATCTACACCGCCGCTCATTCCCAGCAACACACGCCGCCCCATTGTCATTCTCCTTTGAAAAGACATTTCTTTCGTTTAATCATATCACATAGCCATAAAAAGCACAACCACGTTTTTAACAAGCAAAAACCCCTTTACGGTAAGTAAAGGGGTTATGTGTTCAAACCACTACATATTTTATATATTTGGTCGGCATCGTCAACACCGAAACTTCTTCCATTATTTATTGCTTATTCCAACATATCCTGTCGCTTCGATAATATGTTGTCCCTCATCAGAAGTCATCCAGTCTATTAACTTTTGCACATTTTCGTTGGGGTTTCCCTCATATGTCACAGCATATACAGGAGC
Organism: Acutalibacteraceae bacterium; assembly: GCA_045653425.1. Lineage (GTDB taxonomy): Bacteria > Bacillota > Clostridia > Oscillospirales > Acutalibacteraceae > RGIG3009. The sequence goes on from JAZOLU010000010.1 coordinate 68,167, forward strand.
AATTATCGGGTACAAGCCGCTTTTTATATTTTCTTTTGTGGGAGAAATGCCCTCAATAGCGATCATTTTTACATCAGGATTTTGAACAATTCCCTCAACATAGAAACGAAAAGAGAAACCGATGGAGGTGGATTTGTTTTTATAATCTGCAACCTCCTCTATAATACCTCCCATACCGTCGACCCTTGTCTGCATATCCGGCTCAATGATGGGTGTGTCCCCCATAAAGCGAATGAGCATGCTCTGGCTTCCACTACCTTCGTTTCGCTGGAAAGGAACAATTCTCTCGTTTTTGCCACCTACTTCGCTCCAGTTGGTGATCTTACCTGAATAGATTCCCTTTATTTGATCTACAGTAAGACTATCTATGGGATTATCCTTATGAACGAAGAAAACAAATGCCTCGAATCCTATCTGTGTATACCGGAAAGTTGTGTTGTTTTTCTCTGCAACATCAATCTGTTCTTTTGAAGGAGCAGCACCAATAAAAATGTCAGTCTTTTTTTCGGCAAGCAGTTCATATCCACCTAGCGTGTTATGGTATTCGAAAACTCCGTCGTAAAGTTTCGTCGAATCGGGATACACTGCATTAACAAACGCTGAATAAACCGGAAATGCCGCCGTTGCGCCGTCGATAATAGGCAACTGTTGCTTCGGTACATTGTCAAAATCAAGAACTTCGCTCCGAATCTTAACTACTTTCGAATTTTCATCAAACGGAAGATATTCGCGGACATTGATATTTGGCGTAACATCAATCGTTATGGCATCATTATAGGTCCTTATTCCCACCTGAGTACCTACAAGGATGGCGAAGCATAGCAGGTATGATACATAAGCAATGAAATAAGGTTTTCTTCTCTTAAGCCATATTAAAGGAATAAGAAGTGGAAGGAGAAAAAGACTTGCTAATACAGTTACATTCCAAAATCCACCGAATGAAAGAAGTAAGAGCAGGACAATAGATGCAAATGCACACCCTATTCCAATAACTACTGTTAGTATTATTTTGACTGCCAAATGTGGCTCCTTCATATCACCACCGCCTTGGATGTATTATAACATAAAAGCGGAAATAAATCAATGCGGAGCATTGTATATCATCAATTCCACAGGAATTGCATATCATCAAAACGAAGTTTTGTATATCATCAAGCCGACAGAAATACACACTTCGTGTGATGATATTCGCCTACGGCGATGATATACACGACTGCGCCGTGATGATATACCAATCCTTGTCGGCTTGGATAAAAAAATCTCGTTCCGAAGAACGAGATTTTTTGGAGCTACCGATCCGATTCGAACGGACGACCTGCTCATTACGAGTGAGCTGCTCTACCTGCTGAGCCACGGTAGCATAGATAGCGTTAGTATTATAACAAAGTTCTGCTATATCGTCAAGAGGTATTTTTTATTCGTTTCAAATTTTTGTTGCAAAATGTGTCGAAATATGGTTTACTAATAATATACGAAAGCGAGGTGACAACACAGATGCGGGAAAATTACGAGCAAGCGCTGGCGACCGAAACCGATGTTGGTAAACGTATTAAACTGTTTCGTAACCTTTACGAGTTAACGCAAGGTGCCTTATCGACCATCTCCGGCATTGACCGTTCTACCATCGCTTTTTATGAAACCGGTCAAATTGCACCGTCAACCGGCCGTATTTGCCGGTTAGCAGCGTCTTTTTGTTTGTCACTGGATGAGTTTATGGGAGAGGCGGCTTTACAATCTGTGTTGTATGATAAACAGGCGGAATTGGAAAATTCACCACTTGTGCCTCAGGATATCTTGGATTTGGAAACGGAAGAAAAAATTCTGTTGATGAGTTACCGTCAACTTGAACCGGAAGACAAAAAGCGTTTCCTCAGTGAAATGGCGGCTACACTTTTTGAATTGCATAAATTGCAAAACTTCACAGACGATGAAGACATTTATTTGGTTCCCAAAGAAAAGTTGCACTTAAACGCCGAAGATTTGGATGACGAAGACGAGGACTTTGCATTTGATTTTGGGATTGAAAACGATGATACGGTGGATTTTTCTTAATACAAAACCCTATAACCAAACATCCGCGAACCATTTCGGTCGCGGATGTTTTTTATCATTCTTCCTCGGATGTTGTTATGGGCGGGTCAATTAACGTCACCATCGCAATACGCACTTGATGTTCTGTCACCTTACGCACGCGAATTGATAGCCCGTGCGCTTCCAGTTCAAATTGACTGCCATCCTCCGGCACGGAGCCCAACGCGCCGAAAATAAGGCCGTTAAACGTGCTGTGGTCGTCCGTGGGTAACGAAATCTCCAACGCGTCTTCCACATCGCGCAGTGCCGCGTTGCCGCTGATTTTCCACGTGTGGGAATCCAATCGCTCAATAATGGGTGCGTCCTCATTATCCTGCGGTTGCTCGCCAAACTCGCCAACCAGTTCTCCCACCAAATCGTTGATGGTAACCACACCGCACATACCGCCGTATTCATCCAGCACCACGGCAAAGGAGTTATGGCTGTTTTTCATATTCTTAAACAACACATCTGCCTTTACGGTTTTGGGTACAAAATACGCCGGACGTACCGCTTTTTCCATCACCACCGAACGCTCACGGTTTTCCAGCCTAAAATAATCCGTGGCGTTAAGCACACCAATAACGTCGTCCACCGTTTCGTTACACACAGGGTAATGAGTATGACGACTACCGTAAATGGTGCGTGCCCATTCCTCGTCCGTTTCGTCTGCCCACAGCAACGTCACTTCGGTTCGGTGGGTGGCAATGTCATCGGCACGTAAATCGTCAAATTCAAACACATTTTGAATAAACTCTTTTTCATCGTTGTCGATGGCTCCCTTTTCGCTGCCCGCATCCACCATCATACGAATGTCTTCTTCGCTGACTTCTTCGTCATCCGCGTTCGGGTCTATGCGCATTAACCGCAACAAACCATTGGTGGACACAGTGAGTAACGAAACCACCGGCGCAAACACAGTGGACATTACCGAAAGCACGGTGGAAAGTGCCAACGCCAGTTTTTCGGAATTGCGCATAGCCACTCGTTTGGGAACCAGTTCACCAAACACCAACGTAAAATAGGATAAAATCAGCGTAATGGCCACAACCGCAATGGTATCCAGCGTTTTTTCCGGCATGGCAACGCCCACGCTGAGTAACCACGAAACCAGCCGGTCGGAAAAGTTCTCCGCCGCAAACGCACTGCCCAAAAAGCCGGACAACGTAATTGCCACTTGAATAATCGCCAAAAAACGAGCGGGTTGTTTTTTAAGATGGGACAATCGCTTGGCGCGCTTGTTACCCTCGGCGGCGAGTTTTTCTATTTTGGCTTCGTTCAAACTGATAACCGCAATCTCCGCACTGGCAAAAATCGCGTTTAACGCTATCAGTACTACCTGTACCGCCAACATAAACCACAAAGAATCTGTCATATCTGTCTCCTTGTCTTTCTAAATGCAAAAAAGCACAGCCCGTATTTTGCGTTTGCAAAAACAGGCTATGCTATAAAACACTGCCGATTACCGTGCATAAGGGAGGTCGTTCACCGCCGTTATCACTGTCACCGTTCATACTATTACTGACTCTCCTTTGGGCAGAATATCTGCGTTATGACATATTATACCTAACTCCCCCCTGTCTGTCAAGTGTCTTCGCTTTTTTCACAATATGGATTGCTTTCGCCGCCAAAATCGTGTATACTACCATTGTCATCAACCGAAAGGAAGGTAATACTATTTATGGGAGAAACACCTCAAAAAAGCAGCCGCGCCGCCACCCTGCTGGCTCTGTTTTTCACGTTTTTAAAAATCGGCTCTTTTACCTTTGGCGGTGGTTACGCTATGATTCCGCTGATTCAGCGAGAAGTGGTGGAAAGCAAGCATTGGCTCACCGATGATGATATTCTCTCCATTATTGCCATTGCGGAGTCCACACCCGGCCCCATTGCCATTAATATGGCTACCTTCGTGGGCTATCGCACCGCCGGGGTGCTCGGTTCGCTTATGGCAACGTTGGGGGTTGTCATTCCCTCTTTTGTTGTCATCTTGTTAGTCACCGGTGTTTTGAAACAATTTTACCACCTAAAAGCCGTCACTTACGCATTTCAGGGCATCCGCGCCGGCGTGCTGGCGTTGATTCTTAAAGCACTGTGGTCCATGTGCCGCCAATCCCCGCACGACCTAATGTCCTACATTTTAATGGCCTTGGCGTTTGTTGCCGTGGCGTTTTTTGGCATTAGTGCGTTGCCGGTAATTATCGTGTGCGCAGCGGTCGGTCTAACGGTATCACTGATAAACGCAAGGAGGGGCATCAAATGATATATTGGGAATTGTTGTGGACCTTCCTTAAAATCGGTGCTTTTACCTTTGGTGGCGGCTACGCCATGCTCGCCATTGTACAAAGTGAGGTTATTTCCCGCGGCTGGATGGATGCCGCCACGTTGGTGGATTTTGTGGCTATTTCGGAATCCACTCCGGGTCCGCTGGCAATTAACATTGCCACGGCTGTCGGCTCGCAGATGGGCGGTGCCGGCGGCAGCTTTGGGGGCGGTGTTTTGGGCGCGTTTTTGGCCACGTTTGGTTCGGTGTTTCCGTCGTTTGTTATTATTTTAATGGTGGCGCGGTGGTTCGAAACGTTCAAGGATAACCGCCACGTTAAAGCGTGTATGAGCGGTCTTAAACCCGCCGTGGTAGGGCTCATCGGCTCGGCGCTGGTTTCCATTGGCAGTGCCGTGTTCTTCCCCACCGAGGTTACTGTGGCGGTATTTCAAAACTTTTCGTTTTACGTCTCGTTGGGGATTTTCCTTATTGCCGCTGTATTGGCATTCAAAAAAAAGCACCCCATTGCCATTATTGGGTTATCTGCCGTTTTGGGCATTGCCGGCGGTTATCTTTTGCCAACATAACACACACCAACAATAAAAATCCCCCCGCATAGCGGGGGGTATTTCATTTTCGGGCAAAGCCCTATGCGATACTGGCTGCGCACGAGTGCGCTTTTTATTGGCCTGCCAGCCCCGCACCGATTATTTACTACCCGTAAACGGGTTCCGCGGGTCGAACATACTTAACTGATCGCTTTCTGCATCCCTTTTTAATTGATCTGTAATATATTGTTTAATCGCTTTGGTGTTCTTCCCCGCGGTATCAACGTAGTAT
>JAZOLU010000011.1:0-30637 GCA_045653425.1 Acutalibacteraceae bacterium
TTTTTCATTGCTTTTTCCTCCAATTGTGTTTTTTGTTCTCGTGACTGGCAGGTCGCTTTTATCTTAACACAATCGGAGGTCTTTTCATCGGTAAACCTCTTTTGAACCACGCGACTATCGCGTGGTTTTCGTTTACAAAAAACGCTCGTTATGTTAACGAGCGCTTTCGTGTTTCTATTTGAAGAATTTAAGTTCTTTTAGAGCGGATATTCATTATATAAAGTAATAGTGAGTAGTAAGTCGCCAATCTCCGCTCCTCACATTTATGAACATTTCACCCCCTCACCCCACAGGGGGAAATGTTTGGTTTGATTGTTACACAAAAATTACTTGCGGTATACCACAAAATGGTCGCCTACTCGTTTTTCAACCGGTGGCAACTCCATGTAGTTACCGTATGTGGTTGTTAAAACTTCATGCCACTGTTTACACGCTTTTAACTGAGCACCTTCAAATTCCACGTCGACATATTCGTCGAAACATTGACGCCGCCAGATGCATCCTTCGCCATACACAGTCGGGACAATACCAACCATTTGTGCAGTTTCAAAGTCTTGTTTGGTATATAACGCTTCACGTTTATCCTTTAGTTTTTTCTCGCCAATCAATTTTGCTTTAATCATTCTAGGCAATAAAACCACAACTTTTATCAGCCTTTTTATTATATTAGCATCATAGCAATAGTTGTAACGAATTGAATCCGAAACACTTCGATTTGCATAATCAAGTTCTTTTAAGTAATCAGCCGGTTGAATGGCCTCCGGAATACCAACCAGGGGGAAAATATCAACCCACACTCCCAGAGCATTGTACTTAAATTGATGTGTTTCATAAGCTATGGTTTCTCTATCCACAAGTTTAGCAAACCAATAGGAATATCCTTTAGAAGACATATCATAATACAACTCGTATTTGCGGTCATTTTGTAATATGCCAAGAAGTTTTATATAGTCTTCCCACGGAAGGCATATATCAATATCGTCATCCCACGGAATAAAGCCCTTATGTCGAATAGCACCTATCAAGGTCCCGCCAATCAGCGAATAGCGCAATCCATTATTAACACAGATTTCGTGGATGTGTTTCAGTATTTCAAATTCAAGATGTTTAACCTCTTCAGACGTTAGCCTTTTCATTTTTCGTCATTCCCTCCAGCACTATGTTTACTACGGTGGATAGACAACCCAAGCTTAACTATACGATGCGTCTGCTCATATTTGTTTTTCTTAGTAAAAACAAACTCTTGCGCGATTTTCCCTCTGTCTTCAGTATTGTTTAGTGAATCCAGTACAGCGTCCGCTATCCCACGAGGCGATTCATCGGCAATAGAATACACATAATTATAATATTCCTTGGGAATCCCGGGAAGTTTTGTGGTTAACACCGCCGTTCCCGAAGCCATATATTCCATCAATTTCGAGGGGAACGAGTACTCGCCATAAGAAACATCCGACGGGCGAGGATTAATTAGCAAATCCGCCATGCGCTGTTTTTTTACAACGGTATCGTTATCCGCCACTCCACAATAATAAATATTGGAGCATCCGTCTAAAAGCGTTTCCGGCGTTTCCCGCAATTTCCATATGCCATATAAATACAAGTCCACATTTGATAATTCCTCAGCCTTAAATGCTTCTATTAGTCGATCAACTCCGCAGGTGACCCCTATAGTTCCCGTAAACAAACAGGTTTTCCTAAAACTCGGCCCTGTTGTCGGTTTTGGGGAGATATCCCCCTCTGTTTCACAAAGGCCTTCCATAACTATGAACGGTTTCTTTTTAGGATTCACCAGGTTATTCATAGCCTCGGTTAATAATACATATCCATCCATTCTTTTCATAAGCCACGCTGTAAGTTTCAAAGTTGTTCCGGAACGATATCCACCCATTATTTCCGGAACATCCGTTATCACGGCTATGGAAGGGATTTTTTTAATAATGGCATATAACTTTGCGGAGATTAATGCTCCCAAATTGATAGCATCGACAATAACCACAGCTGGTTTTTCGTCGTGGGATGCTTTAATGGCATATCTCAACATATAAAAAACATTCATAATTTTTCGGCTGAATCCATAGTTACTGCCGCCCGAAACACAATACTTAACGTTATCATTTTTAATAATTACGCTTTTTTTCTTTTTGTTGAACGGCGGATTGGCGAGTGCTGTTACCGCTGTGTGTCGAGCCAACCCGGTTATTAATAAATGATTGAATTTTTGAGCCTGATGACCCGAAGTGATATCGCCCTCAGTAAAAGCGGCAGTGAAATGTTTATCGGGAATGCAGGAACTAAAATACAAAATCATACACAACACCTATGTTTCTCTTTCCTAATTATTCAGCAAGCAGGCCCTCAATTTATCCCGTAGTTTTACCAATGGTGGAGCTATGAAATTAAACACGTGCGCAACAAAGCCGATGTTAAAAGTATACTTATGGTGAACGCCCAGTCGCTTCATATTCACGTTAAAAATACCATTGCGCCAAAACAACTTTTTATTGTTCCACATCCACTTGCCTTGTACAATTCCATAGCCGGTATGCCTTCTAAACAGATAAGGAAACGGGCCATCAACATTTCTATGACTATCATCAGACGCTTTGTGACAATAAAATTTAAGCGGGGAATCTTTTAGACGCTCACAACCCATCAATTCAAACTCCCATGCGTTTTCTTCATCATTTAAGCACTTCAACAAATGGGAGCGTCTCCATAATCCCAGTTGAAGGTTTACGCGATACTTCAAATCGGGAGTAGCTTCGTAATAATTCTCATATTGGCATTTGCAATAACTATCTGAAACTCTTTTAAAATAAAAAGCAGCAATTAACGGGTCCTGATTCATCCACTCTATACAACGAAGCACTTCTTGATTAGCTACTTTTTTCTGAAGAAAAAAATCCTCAAGAGATACAATTACAAACTCTGTATCAATGGACTCCAAGCAAAGTCGAAACCTTTTGCTCCAACTACCTTCTTTCGAATTATAGGAGCGGATATCAAGGCCGTCCATTGAAAAAGTTTTTGTCTCTGTTGATAGCACGATTGGATAATCCGCAACTTCCGGCCAATATTTTTTTAATAATGAAAAGTAGGGAAACCACGCATCCTCATATTTATCGCAGCTTGAGACGAGCAAGGTACAGTTTTTCATTAAACTCTCCTCCGATTCATCATACACTTGATTGTCCTAACTATTAACGACTTGACGCTTCTGATATAGTGTGGATGAGATAACCCTAAACAACGCCAAACAATCGTATCCCGAGGGAACTTCCCCTTCTTGATATACTTCTCATATAACTTTATCATCCCAATTTCCTTCTCATCCGGAACATGAAGAATGATTACTTTATTGTATTTGTAACATGTTGAAGTCAGCCGGAAATCACACGTCCAGAAACGGTGCACATAGGCACCCGCATTTTTGACTACCAATTTGAGTCGGTTGGCTACAATGCCGGTGATAAACTCGTCCCCTTTTGTTGTAACAAAAGAACTCGCTTTCATTTCATTATAAATTTTCTCGGCCTCATTAACAAAAACAAGTGCATTTTCCTTGCCCGCGGCAAAAAATTCCCCGCCGAAATGTGTTATGTAAGATTCACACCCCAAAAAGGAATGTACCTCGTTACAAAAAGTGCGATAATTTGGCGTATTCAATCCGTGGTTGATGTCATATAACAAAATATTCTCGTCTACTTCTTTCCAGATAGCATCAAAATTTTCTTGGACAACAACATCCGAATCAATCCAACAATATGCCTTATACTCTTCTTCAACCAAGTGAGAAAGAGCACATAGCTTATAGAATGCCAACCCCCATTTCATTTGTTGGCCCATAAAAAAACGGTCAAAGGGCACCTGCTTAATTTGTATTTCGTGATTATAAAATAGGCGGACGATATCCGGCGGAATATCATTATTCTCTAAATTCGTAACGAGTGCTACCACACAGTCCGGGGCAAAACGCTTTGCAGACGCCAATGCCACAGCAATGTTTTTCATATAAACATCCACTATGTTTCTTTTGTTGGTTGAAATATTCATTCCGGACTGAACCGAGTCAATATACGCAAAAGAAGCAAATATAATCTTGTCGCTGTTCATCTTTTACCCCTTCTTTGTGCATAATATTTTTAATTTAGTTTTCGCAAAATCCAGAACATAATTAAAAGCCTCCGATTTCCTGTATAACACCAGATGAAACACCGCGGGGACCGTAACACACACAAACATCTTAAATATAAAATTGGCAATTACATTCTCAAATGTAATAATTGATGTGATTCCGTACCCAACCGCGCATAGCAAAACCGTCTCCGCAACTAACCGCAGAGATAACAGGTGATATTCTATTGTTTCTTGCCCAACATATTTGTTTAAGAACAACCTCGTTTTAAGTACCCACTGAATAAGTTGAGAAAACACCGTTCCCATAAAAATACCGCTCAGACCCCATAGTTTGGCACAAATCACCGATATTACCAGGTTCGAGACGGCACCTATTATGGCAATACGTTTATCCTCCCTAAAATAGCCAACGCCACCCAACGCATACCAAACCGGAGCTTTCATAATTTGAATATAAAACGAGGCTATGCACCAACCTACAACCCCCACACTGAGCAAGTAGTCCTTTCCTACCCACAGTTCAACAAACGGGTTGAGTAAATTAAACAGGCACACGCTGCAAAAGGAGGTGAAAAAATAGATAATAACGGTAAGGCGTTTCATAACAGAATAGGCGTATTCCTTGCTCTCCGAAGCAATGAGATTACCAAAACTGGCTTGTGTTGCCGATGTAAATTGGGTAAGAAAAGATTGGATATAGCCAATAAGCATTGCGTAGTTCGAGTAATATCCAACAACCTTGAGACCCACAAATAGCGAAATAAGAATATTATCTGTTGAGGTTACAATAACTGTTGAAACTTTTCCGGCGAAAATGTTTTTCACATCGCTCAATATTTTTTTCTTAACCTGAGGTTCAATTTGCTTCTTGCCCCTCAAGAGTGGATATATTTTTGTGATTCGTCTTGCTTTTATAAACTGCGAAACCGTATTCACAGCCATTCCCGATAGGATATACACAATATAGTTCCTAAACAGAACTAACGCGATAATATTAACCAGCGTGGAAACGAATCTAAAAAACGTATCAACATTTGTTAATAAATAGTTTTTTTGGTCTGCAATGGCTAACGTGTATCGGTAGGAGAAAAAATAGGAAAAGACCGTGCTTGCCAAAGAGAGCAAATAAACAATTCTAATATACGATAGTGAAAACTCAGATTCTTTGATAATATAGCCCAAAAAAGGAAGAATAACGAGTCCTATGGCCGTTACACCGGCTGCCACAATTCTATAAACGGTTTTATAGAAATTCATAATGCCGGCGATTTTATCGGTATCGTTCTCGGCAATGGGCTTATACAGATGGAAAGCAACTGCGGCAGAAAAGCCTAACTCACTTAAAGAAAGCAGGTTCAGTATATTGCTGAACAGACCTGTAATACCCAAGTAATCGGCACTAAGGAAACGAATAAAGACGGTGCGTCCTACAAATCCCAGTGCCATATTTGCAAGTTGATAGACCGTTCCCCATATCCCGTTTTTCAGCACATTATCTGCTCTCATACCTATCCCCCAACCTAAATGAGTGCAAAAAGTGTAGAGATGTTCTTTATGATAGCCCCCACGCTACTGGCTACGCCTTTTTTTTGAAAAAGAAACCCATACAAGGGTAGCAACTTCCTGCGAAGTTTCTTTTTGAATGCTTTTTTATCCAAATATCCTGTTTTGGAGTTAGCCGAAATTAATCGGTACACCCATTTATTAAGTTCATCAAAGGACTTAACAAGTTCCTCCATAACATCGTCGCAAAAAAATTGATGTAGCGTTTCTTCCTCATCGGTCGGCTCTAAACCCAACCGCAAGAGTTGCTCATACCGAATTTTTTTCATTGCTGAACACTGTTTGTCCCGACTCAATTTCGACGCCTGATGCGGGTGTACTCGATACCTCAAAAGCGTCTGATTCAAGCAGTATAATCGGCTGTAACAAACACAATCTACCCAAAGGCCATAGTCTTGGGCCTTTTCGTATCGTATATCGTATGTCAACTGATGCTCTCGCAGAAAACTCGCCCTAAACATTACGGTTGGATGGGCAAGTCCTACATTGCGAAAAAAAAGCTCTACCTGTTGCTCTTGACGTGTGTTGGCAAGTAGGTAATGAGAAATCCTCGATTCGCTTCCAAAGACCTCTGCATCCGAGCCTAGCACCTGAATGTTTTCGTCCGTCTGCATAGCAGCAACCTGCTCTTCTATACGCCGAGGCATACAGATATCATCATCATCCATTCGCGCAATGAATTCTCCGCGACAAAACTCCAATCCTTGATTAAGGCACTTAGTAAGACCTTTGTTTTCCTTATTGTCAATAAACCGAATCCGCTCGTCGTCAAAACTTTCTATGAAATGCTTTACCCCTTCAATGGTTGAACCGTCATTTACAAATACCACTTCCAAATTGGTGTAGCTCTGTGTCAATATGCTTTGCATCGCTGCAACCAAATACTCGTAATTGGGATTAAATGAGCAAATAAGCACTGAAACTAACGGCTGTTCCCTAGTCAATGTTATATCTCCTTTTCATAATGTAAAAGGCAAATTTTTTTCCAAACAACTTTGATAAACTATACACCGCACACATTTTCCAATTCTTAACATATTGCATATAATCAATAATGCTTAAATCCCCTTTTTCTGTTCCGCCGTTATCCCTACATTGTTTCAGCGCCCCAAAATATAGTTGAATATAATACTCAAAACCATTGGATTGGGCCAATGCGCCATAGTTGCCGTGTTTAATTAATTGGCAATTCATCAATGCAGTTTCACAATATCCTCTTGCACGATTGTATAACCATTGGGTGCTTTTTATCGAAGTAAGTGAACCACCTCTTCGACGAACATCGTATATATGTAACGGCAAAAAAACAATCGATTCACTTTTGTTCATTACTTGTGGCAACCATCTGTCATCTTCATTAGTAACATTCAACGGCCAGTACAAATCGTGCTTTATTAGCAATTCACGTTTATACAGTTTATTTACACCGCTGGTCAGAGCAAAGAAATAGTTATTTTCAAGTATAAATTTCAGACTGTTACTTCCTATTTTTTCTTCGTCACGCACCTCTCCGTTCTTTACATAGTTGTCAAAAGTGTTTTCATAGTAAACAGAACCTACAACCATAACATCAACGTCTCTTTTTGACAGTTCTGCATACAGTTTGGCATACACATCGGCATTATGTATTCTGTCATCCGGGTCAACAAAGTGTATATACTTTCCGGTAGCCTGTCTCAATCCGCGGTTACGTGCACAGGAGGCCCCCTGGTTATCCTGATAAATAACGTGCACCCGGGCATCCTTTTTAGCATACATTTCGCATATTTCATATGACCTGTCAGGAGAACCATCTATAACACATAGTATTTCAATGTTTTGGAAGGTTTGATTGGTTAGCGATGACAAGCATTCGTCGATATATTGTTCTACATTGTAAATGGGCAGAATAATGGAAAAATAGGGGCTCACATCCATCAACGATTCCTCCAATTCATAAAAAGATTGCTGATAAACCTTTTAAGCAAGTCCCATTTTGATGTTTGGAAAAAACGACAAAATTCACGCCGTATATCTTCGTTTTCCTGTACTATTCCCAGCTCAAAATCCAGTTTTTCATTTCTTAAATCAACGGCAAAACTATCGTTTGAGGATGAATCTACGGTACTATGAGTACCGCTCCCATCATGTCCTATGTTTTTCACCAACGATACCGCGGGAACAATGTTATACATTTTATTCTCATACATTGAATAATCGAAGCGTATCGCCCAAGAGTTCACTCGGTGGTTCATTTGGTCGTCTAGCATTGATGCACGGTCCTCGCCCCACTGGTTAAACGCTTTCCTTGCCGAAAAATTAAATCTAAACTTGTTATAATTCGACATATCCCAATCAATCCGTTGCCAGCGATCTTTCCAGGTCGCCCACGCATAACTGCTGCACCGTTGGGTTTTAACAACACCATACTTATACTCTTCCGGCAAGCGCATAGGAGGACAGTATCCCCCTACCGACCATATATCTTTGACGTTCTCATAGAAGTTCAACGCTTCATTCATAAATTTAAGATAGGAAATGTCCACAAGGGAATCATCTTCCGTCACAATGGCATATCCATACTGATTAATAACTTCACTAACCCCGTGTATTACAGCCGCTGCCAATCCACGGTTGGTTAAAGAAGCTGTAATCGAAACACTCTTAAACCAATTCTCTGGCAAATTTTTGGCAACTTGTAAAACTTGATTGGTTTTACCTGTAGAATCGTTTTCCTTAGGACCGTCAATAAATATAAACAAATCTGTTTCAACCGCTTCCGCATTGGCGGCAAGGGATTCCAATGTCCGACGCAAATGCTCGGGGCGGTTATAGGCAAAAACTATCAGTGGTGCATACTTCATAATTACCCGTCCGTTTCGTCTGCCAATTCGGAAATTGTCTGATAAATCCGAATCATGGCATCGATGCTTTGTTCCGTGTTATACATCTCCAACGCAGATTTTCTGGAGTTTAATGACAATTGACACGCTATTTCATCGGAGCGAAAAATTTTTCGTATATAATGGGCAAGCATATAAGGTGCATTGGCTTGGTACAAGTACCCCGTTTCCCCATGCGAAACAAAATTACCGGCGCCCCCAGCCAAAGATGACACGACCGGACTGCCCACTATAAGTGCTTCAGCAATAGAATTCGACGAATTTTCTATCAAAGAAGGAGAGACAAAAACATTACAATTTCTATATTGTTCACACATTTGTGACGCATTTAGTGGCCCGTGAAAAAATACGCTTTCTTGCAATCCCAGACGCTCGATTTTCCGTCTTAAATACTTGGCATAGACTCCATCCCGCAAACTCTTCTGCAATATGTTCTTACCTGTCGTATGAATGGTAATATCCGGGAATTCGCTTTTCAACAAACCAACCGCATCCAAAAGAATATGAAAGCCCTTAATTGTGTAATAGTATTGCGATACGAAAATAGAATGTCTTTTACACTGAGAAACGCTCCATTGATGCTCGTAGAACTCGCGACGTATAATCTCGCCACACTTCAAATACCTAGCCATCGGGTTGATATCAAAAACGCTTGCTTCGTCCCAATCCGTACGGCCGGAAATATATTGCACCGATTGTATCGCTTTTTTTTCGTGGTTTCCACGCTTGGCCATCTTTTTTCTTTGCAAGCAAATGTTATCCATCCTCAAAAAGTCACGCACGGTAAAGCGGTACCGTTCCAAGACTGGAATCGTATCATAATAGTGCCGAGCAATTTGAGAACATAACCCTTGTATCACAAGCAACATCCTATTTTCGATTCCCAGCGAATTAGCCGCCAAAGCAACTTCTAGAGCATATATATATTCCGTCCCACAAATATGAATAACATCGGGAACTTCCTTAGCAAACAAGAGTTTGAGTTCATTTATGGCGTTTTTATCTATACGATGTTCTTCTTTTCGGCGACCATACAGGCAAAACGATACCTTTTCAAGTTTTCCTGTGGTGGTTTTTCCACCGTAAGAAGGCATAACCAGTACAATTTCATTATCGGTGTAGTTCAAAACACCATCGATTAATGCCTCAACCCAACTAGCTGCAACAAGTTTTCCATCCGATACCCTGCCGCTGCAAAAAATCATGATTTTCATAAGCTAATTCCTGTCCTCTTTACATTTCGTGTAGCCGGCACAAAAATACTAAGCCCCAGTGGATACAAGAAGAACATAAACAAGCGATTATTTACCGGATTAAGGATTGAAAGCAGCACACACAAGAGAAAAATAGTCATAATCAAAATTTTGTGTGCCGGTTCAGATGCATACTTCTTGAAAAAGTAGGTATAAATTCCTTTATAGTATCCCACCAGTAAAAACGCACCGATGAAACCGTATTTAGCCAACACATCCAAAATCATAGAATGACCACTGATTTGCAAATCTCCAACCGGTAATCCCCCTATAATGGGATGCCTTAAAAATGTTTGCCAAGCACGCTCGTAGTACGTAATTCGAAGCTGCGCATCGCTACTGTTTTCAACACCGTTTATCGCATCCGCCAAATATGACATTCGGTTAGCAACCGCGCCCCCCATATTGTTCCCTATCATTGTCATAAAATCTGCCAGTTGATATCGTAGCAAATATAGAATGAGGGCAAATATAACAATGAAAAAAAGCATAACATTTTTCTGCTTAGTCCGCGTCACCATAAGAACCAATACAACCGTAAGCAGCATCGTTATTATAGCTGTCGTATACGATGCATACATAACAAAAACCATTAACAATATCGCGGATAACCCCAAAAAAGGTTTTATATAACTTTTTTGGGAACCCAAAGTTTTACACAATGTAACAAGCCATATTAACAACGGAACGAATAACACGGACAGATATACCAGGTTAAATCCGCCGACATTCTTCATACTCATTTCGATTGCAAAAGCACTTTGCGAATCAGAAACAGTCGCTAACTTACGGGCCGCTTCCGCGTTTTGCACCAACACCCTGCACGATGTGACCGCCGTTATAGAAAGCATACATATCGAAAGATAAAATAAGGTTCTTCCCCTTTTTATATTTGCTTCTTCAGAATAATGAATCCCCATTAACAACAAAGCACTTGTCCTTGCAAAATCATAAATGCGAATAATCAGATTCCCGCCCTCGCTGATACTTTCAACAAATTCCAAAACAAGTAATAACGAAATGGCCAATAGCGCTTTTTTGTTAAAATAGGAACTATAACGAAAGAAAAGTAATATGTTAAGTAAAAAAACGATTCCGACCAATAGGTAGGTACTAAAAACTCTTTCCACAATAGGGAGCAATATTGTTGTCAAATAAATAAACGAAAAAATATCAATTTCATTCGCGTATAACTGCTTTTGCTGATATTTCAACATTATCGCTCCTCCTTTTGCTCTTTCTATAATGCGTATTGCTCTCTAATTGAAGGTAGGAAAAATGCCCCGCTTTATATCGTGTCTTTTCCTTATGGAGAACAGAATGGCATCCCACAAATCTTTAGGGGCTTCCCGGTTAATACAGCGCTGAATTAGCGTACAAAAATTGCACCAAAGCATGGCAACTCGTGACGCAAACACCATTTCGTGTTTATAACTCAAATACAATCGGTTTATAACATACTTAAACGTAACTTCCCTACTGGGAATACGATATTCCCTGCTGGCACAGTGCTTCACACGCACTTTATTATTTAACACACATTTCAAATGTTCGGAAAGTGCCATTTTATAGTAGCCATAACTGAAATCCAAATCTTCCGCATACGCATACCCTGTTAACCGCTCGTCCCATAACAATCCCCATTTTTCAACAAGCGATTTCCTCAAAACAAAGAAATATCCCATTGCCCACTGCGTTTCTACTTCATCAATCACAGTATCAGGATACCGACTGACCATAGATAGCGTTACGTGGCCAATAGCACGTTTTGAATAGGATTTTGTCCCCGCCAAATACCCAATTTTGGATGATGAAGCAGGAGTATTATCATCAATCCCGCCAATCAAAGCGAGTTCACGCCGTTTCATAAGCTCAACAATATTGACTAACGTATCCGCATAAACATCTATATCGTCATCCGAAAACGCAATAATTTCATTGTTGGCTGCGTGTAAAGCCACGTTTCTTGCCTTCGTTGAAGATGGTTCGCTTTGGTATATGTACGTTAAAACATCTTGTTCCTCGGGAAAACTATGTAAAACAGATTTGACTTTATCAGAAAATTCAGAATTACTTTGATCAACAATAACAATCTGATTGGGAATATATTCATTATCCAAATATCCCATCAAAGTCTTTTGCAAAGACTCCGGTCGATTCATTGTCGGAATCAAAACGGAAACGGGCAATCTTTTTTTCATCGGGTTTCCTCCTAATTCTGTTTGCTTCTTGTAGCAAGAAACACAATACTCTGGTTCTCAACTATACTTGCTAACACTCAACGGCCCACCGCTAAATATTCATAAATTGTTGTTGCCATATTCTCAATTGTGTACGACTTAATCAACTCCAGATTGTTGTTACCCATCTCTTCGCGTTTTTGAGGGTCGTATAGCAACTCGTCAAGTTGCGATTTAATTGTGGTAACATCAGAAAGCGACACAATATACCCATTTTCGCCATTCCTAATCAATTCAAGCCCGGCAACACATTTATCCGTTGTTATCACCGGCAAACCGAAGGACATCGCCTCATTAACAACCAATCCCCATGTATCACCACGAGTAAGTAAAACAAAAACATCGGCCGCTGCATAATATTCAGCCAGTGCCTCTTTCCCTTGAAAAGAAATGAAATGCACATTTGTTAAATTCTTATCCTTTTTCCATGCCACAAACTCCTGTGTTGGTGCGTCGCCGACTACATAGAAGCCAATATCCCTAGAGCTCTGTTCCGCAACTTTCATTAAAATATCGTATCCCTTACCATAGCCGGCCCGGTAACTAAATCTACCAACCGAAAGGACGATTTTTTCCTCGTGCATATTCAACTTTTCTCTTAATTTTTGTTTATCCCCCTTTAATAAAGCGGCACTCTTTATGATATCTTCTTCACGCTGAGATGTAAAGGGATAACTCCTTAGTTTGTCTTTCGTTGCTCCATAGGCCGAAAAATAATCCCCCTCCGCTTTCATTCCGGACAAATAGAAATCGGCCTTTTCCATAATATACTTTTTGAACTTTTCCTTAACGCCCTTGCCGGACCCCGGGAATCCGCCTTCGCTTTGAATCACAAAGGGCACACCAAACCATCTGCAATATAACAAAGAAATTATCCCCGTGGGAGTGGTTGGATTGGCTATAATAATTCGGTCATACTTTTTAACGGAAAGATGTCGTAAAACCTTAAAACTTAACCCTGTTTCAGAACCAAAGCGTATTCCATTGAGAAAAATGGCTGTAAAATTCTCAAATTGTGTCCCATACCATTTTCCGTCTCGGTCCGAGGCGTTGCTCTTTTCAAAAATAACGGTTAAGTCGCACTTTTTTCCCAGTTCTGTCGCGTAATCAACAAAATAAGGCGAAGGAATATTGGTTGTAATCAAAACACGAAACGAACTATCCATTTGTATCTTTCCTTTGGTATTTTATACTCTGTTTATACAAGTCCAGATAATTCAGATACATAGTATTGTGCGAATACAATGCGGCTCCGACGTTACCAATGGCATCTTTATCCCATAATTTAGACAGCTGCATATCAATTGCCTCACACAATAAATCGGTATTGTTTTGCGCAAATATACCAAAAGGAGCAGGCGCCGTTTCGGCTGTTCCTCCTGAATCAATTCCTACAATCGGCGCCCCGCAGCACAACGCCTCAAGACAAGTGGTTGGAAAAGTTTCTTTTTTGGAACAAATTAAAAACAAATCTGCCAAAGAATACCAGCAGGCAAGTTCGGCCTGGTTATTTGTTTTTTTTACAAAAATGCAGTTATCAATCCACTTGTTATCATCAGCACCAACCAAAACAAAAACCACATTACTTTCCTTGTAGCGTTTGCTTATTTCCACAACGGTTTGTCCGCCTTTGCTCTCTCCCATAATGTTTGGAGCAACCGACAACACAACTTTTTTGTTTTCCAATCCATAGGCTTGTTTTAGTGCCGTTATCTCAGCTGCATTTCGAGGAAAAAATGTGTGCTCAACGTCAATCCCATTATGTACAACACAAATGGGCTTATTCCCCAAAAATGACGACTTGATTCTATTCGCCAACCAATCCGAAGGAGCAACAATGGTCATGTTCAAATCTTGCAATAGCACCTTCTTCATTCGGAACATTTGCTTGGTTTTATCAAAAAACTGACTTTTGGGATATTCTCTGATAGCGGGACAATTACCACACTCGGTTTTCCATCGCTCACAATCGTATGCGTGCCCGCATTTGCCGGTATACATATACTCACAATGAAAAGTCCATACAACCGGAATATTCCTTTGTTTAATGTAATCCAATAAAGGTTTTAGGTTAACAAAATAAGCATGCAACTCATGGATATGAATCACATCCGGTTGAAACTCCTCAATAAATTGCAAAAGTCTCTTTGTAGAAAAATGCGAAAAACATCCATTTAAGCCGGTCAACCTTGCCATACCCGCATGAAACACCGTTTCCCAGTCTAAACCGAATTTAAAAATCCCTTCTTCTTTAATCGGCTTGCCGCGTCCATAAGCAACGGCTGCTTCGTGTCCATTTTCTTTCAATAGTTGAAAAAGACTATATACAATTTTTCCGGTCGACGAATGTTTGCAATTCACATCAACAAGTAGAACTCTCATAATCGGCCCATTCCCTCAGTCATTAAAGCTCACATAACCTTGTGGCACCTATTTGAAGACATTCTCGGTTTCTATGTTACTTCCTAATTCTGTTATCCAAACCCAGAGCAAACATAATCTTACTGCCAAGTTTATATACCCGATCACTTGTTTTATAATGATTTTGCCACAGCGGCATATCCATATAGCTCTGCAATTCCTCTTCACTGATTTTAAGCTTATTGGCAATTTGATTAAACAAATCTCTTCCTTCTTCATCGGTAAGAGGAGGCGCTTGTAATATGTTAAGAGCCTCATCCCTTGTCATCTGATTCGTCAGTATCAAACTGCTTAATTGATGATTGCGAACATCGAATCCAAATCGCTTGGGAAGCCAATATCCTTCCAGAAATTTTGTCATCATACTCTCAAAATGCTTCTGAGGATACGGTTCATAATCGTATTCTCTTACCAAAGTATCAATAACATCCTTCTTCACATATGGAACGAATTCCAGAGGCTTAACAACGTGAACCCTTTTTATGTAAGGTAACACAACTTTTCTTCTAAGAACATTTGTAAACTGGTACTTTTTTAATGGGGCCGGCGAATGCTTTTTTAACACATCCATTAAAAACCGTCTGTCAGAACCCTTTCCACAACCTCTACTATGGGAATCGGGATTGGCAATTGCCTCCGTCGAAGTGTTGTAGCCATTTAATATATACTTAATTTTGTGCTTTACGGCATATTCATCCAAAATGGCAATAAACGCATGGTCTTGTGGCACATCTAAACATCCGGCAAGGCCAGTACGAAAACAGGCAATTTGGAAGTTTCTCATATCTTCTTCGTCAACATGTTCAATATGCAATTTTACGCCAAGCTTTTTTACCATCTTTTGAATATTTCGGATTCCAACAGGCAAATTGAATCCACTATCAATATGAAACACCAATGGGCGTAATCCCCATTCTGTCACTGCTAAATGCAACAAATAAGCCGAATCCATACCGCCGGAGAATCCCAGCAAACAATCATACTCTTTACCGCTACCGGCTTTCTTGATATCGTTAATTAGTGTTTCAAGTTCTACATTGTGACCTTCTCCATAGTTCCATCTGGGAAGGACATGGCTATAATACAACTTGCATGAATCACACATTCCGTTGTCATCAAACTTAATAGATGTATCCTGAACCGTGTCCATAACACAATTACTACACATCTGATAGGTATTCTCGCTCATTGCGTCCTCCCCCATCGTCAATTCATATTGCTTTCAGGGCGTTATCCAAATCTGAAATAAACTTATCTCGTGCAAAATGATTCTCGTAATAATTCCTTGCATTCACACCAAGTTTCGCCCTTTCCTCAATGCCCAGTGAAACGTATTGCTTAACAACCTCCGCAAGGTTTTCAGGACTTTCAGCTTTTCCGACAAAGCCACACTGCGCATCTTCCACAACGGCTGCCGTTTCTCCGTTAATTGCGCCAATAATCGGCTTGCCGGCGGCCATATATGACTGAACTTTACCCGGCAAAGTCAAACTGATTACAGGATCTTCCTGCATTGTAACAAGCATTGCATCAGCCTTTGCATAATATATCGGCATCTCTTCAACCGGCTTGCGGCCGTAGAAAACAACCGGAATATCCAGTTCCGCTGCCAGCTTCTTAATATTATCAATCTCTTTACCGTCACCAACAATGTGCCACCGAAGATTCTCAATATCCCTACACAAAGCCGCTGCCTTAATGATGGTATCCACGCTCTGTGCTGTACCGATATTCCCGGCAAACATCAAATCAATATATGCGTCAGGCTCCTTGTGGCATTGCTCCGAAGTGAATAAATCTTCTGCATACTGCGGCAAATACTCCACTTGGTTAACACTGAATTCGCGCTTAAAGTACTCAGAGAAAGAGCGAGATGTAACCATAATCTTACTCACAGCCTTATAAATTGCCGCCGATTCCTTATGAAACAATTTGTAAATTGGAGACTTCCTACTGATGCCCCCGGCAACAAGGCTTTCGGGCCATAAATCAAGACAATACAGTACTGTTTTTTTGCCATTCTTTTTTGCATATTTAATTCCGGCTTTCGCCATCAGAACCGGAGAAAGTTGGTTAATAAACACCACATCAAAGTCATCCGGTAAAGACTGTATGTATTTACTCGATACGTAAGCATAGCTATAGTAATTGAGAAAGCGATGCAACGTTCCCGTCTTGCGAGGGTGAATTTTGCATCTGTGCACTTTCACACCACGGATGTTCTCGTCTTGTTTAATACCGTTTTGGTATCCGTCATATATTTCTCCCATTGGGTAATTGGGGGTCCCGGTGATAACGGTAACCTCGTGACCACATTTAACAAGTTCTTCGCAGATGTCAGTTATACGAAAAGGTTCGGGATAGTAATACTGGCATACAACGAGTATTTTCATGTTTCCACCGTCTTTTTCTCTTTCTCGGGTTTTTTCTGAGTTTCCTGTTTATTCAGTTCTCCGGTCCCACCTTCTACAACACCATCGTGCTTTAACACTCTGACGATTGTACTAAAAAAGCATTTTGCGTCAAAAAGGAAACTTATCCTTTCAGCATACTCACCATCCAACTTTGCTTTAACTTCAATTTCCAGTTCGTCACGACCACTAATTTGTGCCCACCCGGTCAATCCGGGCATTAATGCATTAACGCCATACTTCGCTCTTTCTTCATACAAGTCGTCTTGATTCCAAAGTGCCGGGCGTGGTCCAATTATCGACATTTGCCCAAGCCATATATTAAAAATTTGCGGCAACTCATCCATAGAGGTTTTTCTTAAAAACCGACCAAGTCTTGTTATGTACTGTTCGGGGTTACCAAGCAAATGTGTGGGTACATTATGAGGTGTGCACATCTTCATAGAGCGATATTTGTAAATTGTAAAAAACTGCTTTTCACCATTTTTGTCCCTTGCTATGCGCTTTTGACGAAAGAAGACGGGACCGGGAGAATCTATTTTTATGGCAATAGCTAACACAATCCAAAACGGCGTTAATACGATGATACCCACTGTCGAAAAAATAATATCAAGAACTCGTTTGATACAATTCCGATACACTCCGCATCCTCCTGTATTTCCTACCTGTTTTCTTGTTTTATTGTCAAATCTATACATTTTCTTATAATCTTTATTATTATACCATAGACAATCACAATAAATCAACCCTTATATTTTTTCATACGGATATCTTTCAACTAAGAAAAACACAAGCGACATCCCTTCTCTCCAAAAACCAGGATGCCGCTTGCCAAACTTTGTTATACTTCTGTTTGTGGTCAGCAATATGAATCGACGGTGCGGTGGCACGCAAGCGTACGCCATATCGTCCGCTCTGCTTAATAATCTCGGGTTCATCCAGTGCCATTTCATCCATCGCCGGCATCACAATACCGTAGCCGGTTGCCTCCACCTGGTCAAGGGCCGCCTTAATTTTATCGTACTTACGGCGCACGTCGGATAGTTCGTTCATACACCGCATCAGTTCGCCTTCGCCCGCCACAGAAAATCCGGTGGTCTCACTAAGCACCTGATAAAACAAACTGGGTTGCATAGCCAGTTTAACCACACCGCTGCCGCTTCCCAAGTCTATGGTATCCAGCCAAGCACCGTCCAAAAATTCACAATCTTTCATAGCGGTCGGCAAGGCGTTCAGTTCGCGGATTTTTCCAATCCCCGCTGCCGCTTCGCGTATGGTTTCCACAATGCACCGCCGCACCGGATGCTCGCGTTGCAATTCCATAACCCACGGCGGCATACGCCAACCAATTTGTTGTACCGGAAACTCAAACAACACGGTTTCCAAAATTTCGCGAATTTCCGCCTCGCCGATATCCAAACAATTCACCGGACACACCGGCACACCGTATTTTTCGCTCATCTCGCTGCACAACGACTGCGTGGCGGTGCTGTGCGGGTCGGTGGTGTTCATAAGCACCGCAAACGGTTTGTTCAGTGCCTGCAATTCGCGTATCACGCGCTCTTCCGCCTCGGCATATTCCTTACGCGGAATCTCGGTAATGCTCCCGTCAGTGGTCACCACCAATCCAATGGTGGAATGTTCCGCAATTACCTTTTGCGTGCCCACCTCTGCCGCCATATTAAACGGAATTTCCTCCTCAAACCACGGCGTTTTTACCATACGCGGCGCATTTTCCTCAATGTATCCCAGTGCCGATGGCACCACGTACCCCACGCAATCAATCATCCGCACCTTCATACCGGCGGTGCCGCTCACGGTAATGCCCACCGCTTGTTCGGGAATAAACTTAGGTTCGGTAGTCATAATGGTACGCCCCGCCGACGATTGCGGCAATTCATCCACCGCGCGCTCACGACTGTATTCACTGTCGATATTCGGCAGCACCAGCGTATCCATAAATTGCTTAATAAAGGTGGATTTTCCCGTCCGTACCGGACCAACCACGCCGATGTAAATATCGCCGCCGGTGCGGTTGGCAATGTCTTGGTAGATGGTATTGCTCGTTGTCATAGTCCTTCCTCCGCTCACATCAGTGTTTGTACATTTCTATGAGCGTACCACGCCGTTTATGCCAAGCCATCAAAAAAGCGAAGCGGGATATTTTCCCGTTTCGCTTTGTTTGGTTACTTATTCCACCCCGCGCTTGTACAAACCACGTGTAAACGTCGGCGGCGGTGTACCGCCGCGGCGGTAGTCTTCCAGCACCTGCGCCACGCGCTCCGGCGTTTCGTCCGTAAAGTGCAAATACCGAAAAGCCATTCGCGGCAGGTCAGGCAGTTTATCCGCCCAATACAGCGGCACGGCGTTAAGTAATTCCGCACATCCGCCGCTACACTGCACCGGAAACGCCGCGCCCATACGGTCCACCAGCACACGGTCTCCCCCGCACGAAACGCAACCCTGTGCCGCCGAAACCGGACACGCACGCATTAACATTAACGGTTGACGGCCGTAGGCAAACCACCCAACACACCCACCGGCTTGCTCAGCAAAGCGCAGTTGCAGAAATGTCAGTTCAAACGATACCATAGCCGCCCGGGCACCGTCTTCCACCGCGGCGTACAACGCCTCGGTGTTGGTAATATTCCAAAACGGTCCCGCCACCGGTGCCAAACCCACTTGCTTTGCCAGCGGCACGGCGGCCACGTTGTTACACAACGCAAAGGCGGCACCCGCCGCGGCGGCGCGTTGCAAGGCGGCACGCACCTTTTCTTCCTGTCCAAACATACCGCGGGGAATTTCCACACCCCAATGCGGCACCGACGGAACACACCCAAGCGGTACCACCCAATGGTCCGCTTGTCCTGCTATTTGTTGTTCACATGTCACCCGCGCTACCAATCCGGACAACACCCCCTCCGGCAATGCAAGCGTTGGAGGTTGTGCCGCCTTGTTAAACGGCATCGGCACAGGGGCAGCGCGTTTGGCCGCCAATGCGTCCAACGCCTCGCGGCGCAAAGCATTTACGGCAGAAAGCGGTACCGCCGGTGCGGCATCCGCCGTGGCGGTTGCCACAAAAGGCGTGCCACCGGTTTTGGTTAATTGTGCTACCACCCGTTCGGTCGTTGGTGTCTTGTCCAACAACGGCGTATCCGTTGGAGCAGTCACTGTAACCATATGTCCCTCACCATCGGTTGCCGTAAGCGACAACGGGTGAGCTGTAAGGTGCAAGTTCACCGGCACACGCTGTGTTTCACGGTCGTACAACCGCGCCAAGCGAGATAACACTTCCGGTGTGGCCACATCCTCTGCCCGACGGCTGCCAAATAGTGAGGCATCGCGCTTACCGGTAAAATACCCGTCGGTAAACCCGTTTCGCGAAAACACCCGTTGCAAATCGTCTGTTAACTGCGCATCCGGTGTTTCCCCGTCCAGCAAACGGCGCAACACCGCCGTGGCGGCTGCCACATATTCGGGACGTTTCATTCGCCCCTCAATTTTCAGTGAAGCAACACCCAACGCACACAATTCATCCAGATGACCGTATAACGATTGGTCTTTCAAACTAAGCACCGCTTCCCCCGCTTTGGGGCGATGCCCCACCGCAAACGGCAAACGGCAAGGTTGCGCGCACACGCCGCGATTGCCACTGCGTCCGCCTAACATCGCAGATAACTCGCACTGTCCCGACACGCACATACACAAAGCACCGTGGACAAACACTTCCAATTCACATCCCAAGTCGGCACAGGCAGCAATTTCTTGGCGCGACATTTCCCGTGCCAACACCACGCGAGAAAAACCCGCCTCACACAGGCGGCGCACCCCTTCGGGGGTATGGCAAGACAACTGCGTGGATGCGTGCAACGGCATAGTCGGTGCGGCGGCGTGAATGACCCGTGCCAAGCCGCGGTCCTGCACAATCAACGCATCGGCGCCGCAAGCGCAAGCAACTTCGGCTATTGCTAACGCTTGCGGGAACTCCCGTTCGCGCACCAGCGTGTTCAACGCCATATGCACCCGCACACCGCGGGTATGGCAAAACGACACGGCCTCCTCCAGCGAGCAAGCAGCGTCGTCCTTTGCCTCTATACAAAAATTACGGGCGTTGGCACGGGCGTTAAACGCCCCCACACCCAAATACACCGCGTCCGCACCCGCACGCACGGCGGCAATCAGCGATTCTCGCGAACCGGCGGGTGCCAGTAATTCCGGCTTACCCACGGCGTGCCGTTCCCAATTTGGTGCGCAACGCGGCATTTTCTTCGGCATACTGGCGAACCTGTGTGCGCAGATTGTCCATGGCCTCTTCCGCCTTATGGGCGCGGTCGCGCTCGGCGAGCAACGCCAGCACCGCTGCTTTTACAGGCGATAAATGCCCTTTGGTTATACGCTCGGTCAGTATTTCATCCACCTCGCGGCCCAACTGTTCCACATACGCCACCGGTTCATCCGACAAAATGGTGTAGGTGTTGCCCGCAACAGTCATCTTTATGCGATTCTTTTCCATAATACATTCCCCCTGCTTACGATACCCGATTATCCACACTTTTTTCACGTTGTTCTGTTGTCATCTCAACAAAATACCGAATAATGTCTTTTCGGGTAACAATGCCGATAAACGAGCCCAAATCGTCAATCACCGGCACAAAATTTTGATTCATCGCGCGGCCAACCAGTTCCTGCATACCGGCCGTCACGCGTACCGGCGGATTACGGTCGAACCGCAACACGTCCCTCACTACCACTTCTTCCATCTCTCGCATAGAGGTTTTTTGCGGTGCGGATGCACCTTGCTCATCCATTAAATACCACAAAAAATCCCCTTCGCTCACGGTACCTACATACTGGTTTTGACGGGTAACCACCGGCAATGCCGTATACCCCGAACGCCGCATTTTTTCCAGCCCCTGCCGCAAGGTATGGTCATCGTAAATATATCCCACTTGGCCACGCGGAATTAAAAAATAGGCAACATTCATCACTGGTTCCTCTCATTCTTTTGTTCGTTATTTTCAATATACCAGACACCCGTGAACACCGTGTGAACAGAAAACAACAAATTTGTAGCAAATTACTTATGATATTTACCACCGGATTGAATATGGAATGCGCGGTATAGTTGTTCCAGCGCCAGTATACGCGCCAACTGGTGAGGAAATGTCATAGGCGAAAAAGAAAGCCGCAATCGCGCTTCGTGCTTTACCGCATCGGACAAACCAAACGAACCGCCGATAACCAATGCTACGTGGCTGATGCCATCCACCGTCCAAGCCGCCAGTTGCCTTGCAAAATCCTCGGAGGATAAAGGTTTCCCCTCAATACACAACGCCACCACCGCCACTCCGGCGGGAATACGCGATAGCAGGCGATGTCCCTCCGCTTCCAGTGCCGCGGTAATCTGCGCCGACGATGGATTGTCCGGCAAACGTTCCTCCGCCACTTCCTCAATATGTAAACGGCAAAACGCCGACAACCGTTTTTCGTATTCGGCGCACGCGTCGCGCCAATAAGCTTCCTTTAACTTGCCAACACAGGCAATGGTTACGGTCAGCATCGGCAACCCTCCCTCAAAAGGTTAAATATGGCCGGTCGCTTTCCGGCGCGGCAACGCCCAGCAAATAATCCACACCCTCCGTCATTCCCGCCACCGTCAGTTCCGCTTGCGCGGTGGATTGCGCCAGTGCCGGCAGGTTGTTTTCACGGCTTAAATGCCCCAAAAACAACCGTGTCGTACCACTTCGTACCAGCGCCGGCAATTCACGGGCACAAGCCTCGTTTGACAAATGACCGATATCCGATAAAATGCGGCGTTTAAGCGGATACGGGTACGGCCCGTTTTCCAGCATCCGCACATCGTGATTGGATTCAATATGTACCAAATCGCACCCGCACAGTTGTTCACGCACGGTGGTTGTCATCACGCCCAAATCGGTTGCCACGCCCACCCGCCGTTCATCCGGTAAGGTAATGCGGTAACCGCAACTTTCTCTGCTATCGTGCGAGGTGGCAAACGGCGTTACCAAAAAATCCCCCACCGCTTGCGAATCCAAAAGCGGCAAGCACAAAGTTTCCGGCTCCAAAACCGCCTCGGCACGCAAAGCAGCGCACGTACCCGCCGTGGCATACACCGGAATACGTAACCGTTTGCATAACACCCGCAACCCGCGAATGTGGTCGCTGTGTTCGTGCGTTACCAAAACGGCACGGATGGCATCGGAGGCAATCTCCCGTTCCCACAAGGCGCGCTCAATGCGGCGAGCAGACACGCCCGCATCAATCAGCAAGCCATCCGTCGCCGTACCAACATACAAGCAGTTCCCGCTACTGCCGCTAAACAAGGGACAAAACCGCGCCATAGTGCCGTTCCTTTCTTAAAAAAACGGCGCACACGCCCGTGTGCGCCGTCTAACTTCCTTATTGTGCCGATTGCAACGCCGGCTCCTCTTCCGAAACACGCCGAATATCGGCGCCGAGACTCCGCAGTTTGTCCACCAAGTTCTCGTACCCGCGTTCAATATACTGAATTTCCTCCACTTCGGTAACGCCCTTGGCTGCCAACGCCGCAATCACCATTGCTGCACCGGCGCGCAAGTCCATCGCCTTAACCGGAGCCGCATTCAAGCGCGGCACACCTTGTATCACTGCCAACTTACCATCCACCTGAATTTCGGCACCCATACGCCGCAATTCATCCACGTACCGAAAGCGGTTGTCCCATACTCCTTCGTTAATAATGCTGGTTCCTTCCGCCAATGAAAGGAGAACCGCAATTTGCGGCTGCATATCGGTGGGAAAACCGGGATGCGGCATGGTTTTAATATTGCAATGCCGCAACGGTTCGGTGGCCGAAACACGAATCTCCTCGTCAAATTCTTCAATTTTGGCACCCATTTCCTGCAACTTGGCGGTAATGGATTCCAAGTGCTTGGGAATAATATTGCGCACGGTAACGTCGCCACCCGTTGCCACTGCCGCCGCCATATAGGTTCCGGCTTCAATTTGGTCGGGAATAATGGAATAACTGGTGCCGTACAAACGCTCCACGCCGCGCACTTTAATAACATCCGTTCCCGCGCCGCGAATGTCCGCACCCATAGAGTTCAAAAAGTTTGCCAAGTCCACAATGTGGGGTTCCTTAGCGGCGTTTTCTATCACCGTAATGCCCTGCGCGTAAACCGCGGCAAGCATAATGTTCACTGTTGCGCCAACGGATACCACGTCCAAATACACGGAACTGCCAACCAAGCCTTCGGTACAAGCGCTTATCATTCCATTTTTCATTGGTAACACGCGCGCACCCAACGCCGTAAACCCTTTCAGGTGCTGGTCAATGGGGCGAACCCCAAAATAACAACCACCCGGCATTGGCACACTGGCTTTGCCAAACCGCCCCAGCAACGCGCCGATAAAGTAATACGAAGCACGCATTTTTTTAGCCAAATCGTGCGGTACGGTTTGCGTTACAATGGTACGCGAATCAATTTCCACCGTGTGGGCATCAATTCGGCGGACTATGGCGCCCAATGCCGACAAAATTTCCAACGCGGTATCCACGTCGGCAATGCACGGAATATTCTCAATACGGCACACGCCGTTGCACAACACCGCGGCAGGCAAAATAGCCACAACCGCATTTTTAGCACCGCTAATGTCAACGGTGCCGGTAAGCCGCCGTTCACCGTTAATAACGTATTTATCCAAAGGTACCCACTCCCCGCAAGCGTGATAAAATTCTGCTATGTAGGATAGTTATATTCAAAGACCGACGTCCCCTATAATTCACTCCAACATACAGTATACCATAGATTTTAAAAAAATCAAATATTTTCTAAAATTTCTTGCACTTTTTTATTCCAAACCACCATATCTAGTATCGACAGAGTTTACAATTTTAATCGCACAAGCTTTTTCCAAGCAAAAAAGAAACGCACACACGCCCGTATGCGTTTCCAATTTTTTTCATTAAAAACCAAGCGGTTCCGCTACCAGCACCACTTTAATGCGGTCTTTTACGTGCTGCCACCCCAACGTCAAATAAGAACTGCAAATCCGTGCCGTACCGTTGCATCCGTCGGCACAAAAATCGCTGTCCACCGCCGCGCAAAATCCGGTTTTTGAACACGGCGTAGCACACTGCAACCGCACGGCATTTTGGGGTGCCGCCACAGTTTTTACGCGGCGGTATGCAGCGTTCAAATCGGGAACAATTTTGTTGCACCCCACCACCAAAATTACCGATTTCGGGCCAAAACACAAGGCCGCCAGGCGGTTACCGTTACCGTCCACACAGTAAATCTCTCCGTGCTCTGTCACGGCGTTCGCCGAGCAAAGATAAACATCTGCCCCCAAACTGTCCACAAATACCCGGCGCACTTGCTCCGCCGTCAGCCCCGGTGCATAGCGGTCAAAAAAACGATATTCGCCACTGCGCAGCAGCGGCAACACCTCGGCTTCGTCCAACGTGCGCGAGCCGCCCACGGCCACAGTATCCCCTGCCTGCATCAAGGTGCGCAGCAGCGGCACTACCTCGCGGGCGGTGTTTACACAATAGGCTTCCATTTGATTGCGGCGCAATGCATTTGCCACCGATTCCAGTGCCGCAACCGATGTGTATTCCGCCATATTACAGTACCCGCCCCTCTTCAATACGGCTAATCAAGTCCACCCGATTTTGATGACGACCGCCCTCAAACGGGGTGGTCAAAAAGGTGCGCACAATTTCCTTCGCCAGTTCCGAACCGGTAATACGCGCACCGATAGCCACCATATTGGCGTCGTTATGCTGACGAGTAAGCGCGGCAGACAACGGTTCACTGCACAGTGCACAGCGCACACCCTTTACCTTATTAGCGGCAATGCTAATACCAATGCCGGTACCGCAAATCACAATGCCTTTCTCACATTCGCCCGACGCCACGGCGCGAGCCGCGCGAGAGGCGTACACGGGATAATCCACACTGTCGGCGGTGTCGGTGCCAAAATCGCGACAAGTCTCCCCCATTTCGGCGAGCAGTGCCTTAATTTCTTCTTTCAAAGCGGGACCGGCGTGGTCACAAGCAATGGCAATCATTGTATTTTCCTCCTTAAAAAAAGAAAACGGGGAACGCCCGTTTTCTTTTGATTGTGTTTCTCTTATTCGGCGTCTGCTTCCACTTCCGCAGCTGCTTCCGGAGCCGTCTCCTCAGCCGCCTCCTCAGCAACCTCTTCCACCGGCGCATCGTCCAACAACGCGCGAATGGACAGGCTAATGCGCTTGTTCTCTACATCAATGCCGGTAATTTTCACCTGCACCTCTTCGCCCACTTTAAGCGCATCCTGCGGTTTTTCAATACGGCGGTTGGCAATCTGCGAAATATGAATCAAGCCATCCGCGCCGGGCAAAATTTGAGCAAACGCGCCAAACGTGGTCATACCCACAATTTTGGCGGTAACCACATCGCCAACAGCGTACTGGCTCTTAAAGATTTCAAACGGATTGTCTTCCGCACGGCGGTAACCCAAGGAAATCTTGTGTTTTTCAAGGTCAAGGTCACGGATGTACACTTCCACGGTGTCCCCCACGTTGACCACTTCGGAAGGATGCTTAATGCGCTTCCAAGACAATTCGGACACGTGAATCATACCGTCCACGCCGCCCAAATCCACAAACGCACCGTACGAGGTGAGCGAGCGCACCGTACCGGTGTATTTTTGACCGACTTCCGCCTGAGCAAAGAAGGCCTCTGCCTTTTCCTTGCGCTCCGCGCGGGATACCTCACGCACCGAACCAACGGCGCGGCGGCGCGCTTGATTGGTTTCCAAAACCTTAAAGCGCACGGTGGTTTTCAGCAACGGAGACAAATCCTCCATACGGCTGAGCGAAGCGTGCGAAGCCGGCACAAACACCTTAACGCCGTGCGAAGCAACCAAAATGCCACCCTTAATTACGTCGGTTACAACACCTTCCAGCACCTCACCGGATTCGCCGGCGGCCACCACGGTTTCCCAACCTTTTTTGGCGTCCACACGTTTTTTGGACAACATAATGGTGCCTTCTTGGTCGTTAGTGCGCATAATCAGCAGTTCCAGCTCGTCGCCAATATTTACCAGCTGAGCCGGGTCTGCACCTTCGGCCGATAGTTCGTCAACCGGAATGTAACCTGTTTGTTTGCGGCCGATAACCTCGACCTGTACTTCGTTGGGGGCAATGCCAATAACGATACCGCGCACTTTCTCATCTGTAGTTAAACTTTGAAGAGACGCTTCCAGTGCCTCCTCAAAACTCATTTCATCAAAAGACTTGACGGGCTCGGCGGCCACAGCCACCTCGTTTTCTTGGACTTCGCTGTTGTTGACAATCTCGGACATAGTTGAAAGTACCTCCTTTATAATATCGGCGGGCGTTGAGGCTCCGGCGGTGACCCCTACGGTCTGTACCCCGGCAAATTGCTCGGCGCGCAGTTCCGATGCCGTTTCAATCAGTATCGTACGGCAATACGGCTGACACACATCCCGCAATTTGGCGGTGTTGGAACTTTGACGCCCCCCGACAATCACCATCACATCGCTTTGTTGTGACAATGACACCGCTTCCGCCTGACGGCGAGCGGTAGCGTTACATATTGTATCAAATATTTTGAGATTTGTATAGTGTTTTTTTGCGATTTCGGAACATTTTTTCCAAATTTCGGTATGAAATGTGGTTTGTGAGACCAAAATTATCGGTTCATCGGGCGCGGGAGTCCCACACTCGATTCTTTCCAACAGTTCCTGCTCGCTGGAAAACACATACGATGCGCCGCGGCAATACCCGCGAATTCCCATCACTTCGGGGTGCGCGGCATCTCCGGCAATCAGCACAACGGCACCCGCCGCCGAATGCTCCGCCACAATGGTGTGGATTTTAGACACAAACGGACAGGTGGCATCGTGATACGCAACCCCGTTTTGTTCCAGCGTGCGATAAACACTTTCGGGCACACCGTGAGAGCGAATCACCAACGTGGCATCCCCCGCTACCTGCTCCGGCTCATCCACACGGCAAACGCCGCGGCGGGACAACGCCTCCACCATTTGCGGGTTGTGAATAATGGGACCCAGCGTGCACACGGTTTTGCCTTGGTCCAGCAAATCGTACACCGCATCCACAGCCCGCTTCACGCCAAAACAAAACCCGGCAGATTCGGCTACGCGTATCCTCATACCTTCCCCTCCGGCCGATGCTCCTCAATTAACTGACCAATCACCTGCATTAACTTACGGGACGCATAGCGAATATCCGGCTTTTCGCCGTCCAAATGCAGGTCTGCCGGTGTAAGCGGCTTGCCGTATACCACCGTGGTTCGCTGAAACAGGCGCATTTTTTGGTTGCGGGTAACAATGGCAACCGGCTGTACCATAGCACCCGTTTGCGCCACAATCAGTGCGGCACCGGATTTGGCACGCAACAACTTTCCGTCCCGCGAGCGGGTTCCCTCCGGAAAAATGCCCATCACTTTGCCTTCGCGCACCAGTTCTTCCGCCTTGTCAATGGCACCGGTATCCCCTGTGCCGCGGTGCACCGCAAACGCCCCAATCTGTTTCCCAAAAAACCACGCAAACAACGGGTTTTTAAACAGTTCTGCCTTTGCCATAAAATAAATGTGCCGTCGCGGTTGTGACACCTCCAAAACAACCGGGTCCCAGTTGGAGATGTGATTGCAACACAACACCAACGGCTCACCCACCGGCGGCATATTCTCTTGTCTGCCGATGATTTTTACCCGCATTAA
Source organism: Acutalibacteraceae bacterium (assembly GCA_045653425.1). GTDB lineage: Bacteria > Bacillota > Clostridia > Oscillospirales > Acutalibacteraceae > RGIG3009. Next base: position 28,664 of record JAZOLU010000011.1, read on the forward strand.
CAACCGCACCGGCGGTGTCAGCAGGTATACTAAACAGCGACCCAGCCACATGGTTGATTTGTCATCCTTTCAAACGTTCTGTTATCAGCTCTTTCAGCAGTTCCACCGATTGTTCCAGCGTGTTGCCGGAAGTGTCCACCAACACCGCATCGTCCGCCGGACGTAACGGCGCGGCGGCACGGTGAGAATCGTTATAATCGCGCTCTTTCATATCGCTCAGCACCTCGTCAAAGGTGACTTCCATACCCTTTTCCCGCAATTCGTCAAATCGGCGGCGGGCGCGGTCTTCGGCGGATGCCGTTAAGAAGATTTTAACTTGCGCAAACGGCAACACCACCGTGCCGATATCCCGCCCATCCATAATCACGCTTTGGCGGCGGGCGGTATCCTGCTGCAAATCAAACAAAAACCGGCGCACCGGCGGCAGTGCCGATACGGCGGAGGCCGCCATTGACACCTCCGGCGTGCGAATACGGTCGCTTACGTCCTCACCGTTCAAAAACACGCGCTGGACACCGTCGGCATAGCCAAGCGACACCGTCAACGCGGGAAGTAACGCCTCCACCGCCGCTTCATCGTGCGGGTCAATACCGCGACTGATCACCGCCAAACCCACGGTGCGGTACAACGCACCCGTATCTACATACACCAGTCCCAGTTCTGCCGCCAAAATGCGGGCAATGGTGCTTTTTCCGGCACCGGACGGTCCGTCAATAGCAACCGCCACCACTGTTTTTTCTGTCATACCAATCTACACATCCTTGCCATTAAATATGTTGACCGGCAACCGCGCCGGTGGCAAATGCAATTTGTAAATTATACCCGCCGGTATAGGCATCCACGTCTATCACTTCGCCGGCAAACGACAACCCGCTCACCAAGCGCGAAGCCATGGTTTTACTGTCAATCTCCCGCGTGTTAACACCGCCCGCCGTAACAACCGCCTCTGCCAGCGGACGAAAATCTTGCACCGTAAGCGGCAAGGCTTTGAGCACCGCGCCCAACCGTTGCCGTGCCGCGCGAGAAACGGAATGACACTTGGTTTCCCCCGCCACTTCGGCCAAACGCAACACCACCGCAATCAGCGAGCGGGGCAACACCGCCGCCAGTGCATTGCCCACGCAAGCGTTGGGCTTTGCTTCCAGTTCCCGTACTAACCGCGCATCCACCTGTTCCGGCGTGAGCGCGGGTTTTAAGTCAATGGACAAACGGTACCGCCCCGCTGCCATTGCCCGCATATGGGCGCTGGCACTGAGCACCAGCGGACCGGTAACACCAAAATGCGTAAACATCAATTCCCCAAACTCGTGAAACACGGGTTTTTTGGTTTGTGTATCGGTAACGGTAAGTGAGCAGTTACGCAAAGACAACCCCTGCACATCCGCACACCAGTCCTCCTGCGTTACCAGCGGCACCAGTGACGGGCGCGGCGGAATCACCGTATGCCCCGCCTGTGCGGCGAGTGCGTATCCATCGCCCGTAGAGCCGGTGCCGGGGTACGAACAACCACCCGTGCAAACAATCACGCCATAGGCAGACAAGGTGCGTCCGTCCTCTAATTCCACGCCGCAGCACACGTTGTCCTCCAAAAGCAACCGCGTTACACGGCCGGTGACAAACCGCGTACCGCCGAACCGTGCAAAACGCACCAGCGCATCCACCACGTCCACCGCTTTGTCCGACTGCGGAAACACGCGGCGACCCCGTTCCGTTTTAAGCGCAACGCCTTGTTCTTCCAGCAACGCCATGGTATCTTGCGGTGAAAACGCCGCAAACGCACTGTGCAAAAAACGACCGTTTCCCGGCACCTGCGCCACGCATTCCGCGGGCGTACAGTTGTTGGTCACGTTGCAGCGACCTTTACCGGTTATCATAACCTTTCTTGCAACTCTTTCATTGCGTTCAATCACAAGAACATCATGTCCGTTTTCAGCTTCAATAAGCAATTCTTCGAAAGCCTTTTCATCATCTTCA
>JAZOLU010000012.1:0-37421 GCA_045653425.1 Acutalibacteraceae bacterium
TTTCCCCTCTTTGAGGCTAACTTCCAGCACCTTGCCCTTCTTGCCGCGGTCATCACAGCTGAGGACCAGGGCGGTGACGCCCTTTTTCACATGTACGTTGTTACTCAATTTCGGCACCTCCCATCAAAGCACTTCGGGAGCGTGACTCAGGATTTTCATATAATCCTTTTCTCTCAACTCACGCGCCACAGGCCCAAAAATACGGGGACCTCTGGGGTTTTTGTCATCACGAATGATGACGGCTGCATTTTCGTCGGAACGGATGTACGTGCCATCCTCACGACGCAGTCCCTTGACTGAGCGGACGATAACGGCTTTTACCACATCGCCCTTTTTCACAACGCCGCCGGGTGCTGCTTTTTTAACCGAAGCAACCACAACGTCGCCGATATTGGCATACCTCCGGCCGGAACCACCGAGAACACGAATGCACATAAGTTCTTTCGCGCCGGTGTTGTCGGCCACTTTGAGGTAGGTCTGCTGTTGTACCACAGGGTGTTCCTCCTTTCAAGTTAACCGACTTATTTGGCCTTCTCGATGATTTGCACCACACGCCAGTGCTTATCCTTGGACAGCGGGCGGGTTTCCATAACCTCCACGCGGTCGCCGGTGCGGCACTCGTTGGTCTCATCGTGGGCCTTCAGCTTCATCGTACGCTTAACAATCTTTTTGTACAACGGATGACGGACATTGTCCTCAATCGCCACAACCACGGTTTTATCCATTTTGTCGCTGACGACTATACCGGTACGGGTTTTTCTAAGATTCCGTTCGCTCACAATGTTTCCTCCTTCCGTTACGCTTCTGCGCCGTTTTTAAGCTCGTTCTCGCGGATAATCGTTTTCACAATCGCGATTTCTTTCTTAACGGCCTTCAGACGCATCGGATTTTCCAACTGATTGATAGCGTTCTGGAATCGCAGATTGAACAGCTCTTCCTTGAGGTCCTGGAGTTTCTTCTCCAGTTCAGCTTCGCTCAGTTCACGGATTTTTTGAATCTCACTGGACTTCATTTCTGCTCACCATCCGTTTCTTCCTTGCAAACAAACTTGCATTTGATGGGCAGCTTGTTGGCTGCGAGTCTCATAGCTTCGCGGGCAGTCTCTTCAGGCACACCGGCAATCTCAAACATCACGCGGCCGGGTTTTACCACAGCCACCCAGTATTCCGGAGAACCTTTACCGGAACCCATTCGAGTTTCGGCGGGTTTCTCGGTCACCGGCTTGTCGGGGAAAATCTTAATCCATACCTGACCGCCACGCTTAATGTAACGGGTCATCGCGATACGGGCTGCTTCAATTTGGTTGGACTTAATCCACGCGGGCTCCAACGCCACCAAACCGAACTCGCCGTGGCTCACGGTGTTGCCGCGCAACGCTTTACCGGTAAGACGGCCACGCTGAACGCGACGATGCTTTACTCTCTTAGGCAACAGCATTACTTGCGGCCTCCTTCCCGGCGGGGCTTCTGCTGAACCGCACCGGCGAGAACTTCGCCGCGGTAAATCCACACTTTAACGCCAATACGGCCGTAGGTGGTGTTTGCCTCCGCAAAACCATAATCAATGTCTGCACGCAACGTTTGCAGCGGAATGGTACCTTCGTGATATTGCTCAACACGGGCAATTTCCGCACCGCCCAAACGGCCGGAAACCTGCGTTTTAATACCGCGAGCACCCATCTTCATAGCACGGCCGATGCACTGTTTCATCGCACGGCGGAAAGAAATACGCTTCTCCAACTGCTGTGCAATGTTCTCGGCAACCAACTGCGCGTTAACATCGGGGGCTTTAATCTCAACAATGTTGACCAACGTGGTCTTGCCCAGCATTTTTTCGCAGGTCAGGCGGAGTTTTTCAATCTCCGCGCCGCCCTTACCGATAACCAGACCAGGCTTGGCACAATGAATGTTCACACGGACACGAGTGGCGGCGCGCTCAATTTCAATTTTCGCGATACCGGCGGCAAACAGCGTCTCTTTCAGATATTTGCGCAGGTTATAATCGGATACGAGGGTATCGCCAACCAGGTTCTTCTTGGTGAACCAGCGGGAATCCCAATCCTTGATTACGCCGACACGCAGACCGTGGGGATTGACTTTCTGTCCCATAATTCTCCTCCTTCGCTTATTCCTTTTCCTTGAGCACAAGGGTGATGTGTGAAGTTCTCTTTTCGATGCGGAACGCACGACCCTGCGCTCTCGGACGAACGCGCTTGAGAATCGGACCGGGGCAGACAAAACACTCGGAAACATACAACTGGTTTTTATCCATATTGAAGTTGTTTTCCGCGTTGGCTACCGCCGATTTCAGCAGTTTCTCAACAGGCTCACCCGCAGCTTTGGGGATGTTGTGTGCAATCGCAAGCGCGACATCAACCGGTTTGTTGCGGATGAGGGCGAGAACGATTTTAACTTTGCGAGGGGACATACGGACGTAGGTTACTTGCGCCCTTGCTTCCATAACGTTTCTCTCCTTTCAACCGCTTACTTCGTAGTCTTGGAACCGACGTGACCGCGGAAAGTACGGGTGGGCGCGAACTCGCCCAACTTGTGACCGACCATATCCTCGGTAACATACACCGGCACGTGCTTGCGTCCGTCATGCACCGCAATGGTGTGACCGACAAAGTCCGGGAAAATGGTGGAGGCGCGGCTCCACGTTTTGAGGATGCGCTTTTCCCCGGCCTTATTCATTTCTTGAATCCTTTTCAACAGAACGGGCTGTACGAAAGGACCCTTCTTTACGCTTCTACCCATAAAAATGAATCTCCTTTCGCTTACTTGCCGTTGCGGCGTTTCACGATAAATTTATCGGATGCCTTATGATGCTTGCGGGTCTTGTAACCCAGTGCCGGCTTGCCCCACGGGGTAACCGGGCCCGGACGACCGATGGGGGACTTGCCTTCACCACCGCCGTGCGGGTGGTCGCACGGGTTCATTACGGAACCGCGCACCGTCGGACGCCAACCCATGTGACGTTTACGACCGGCTTTACCGATTTTTACGTTCTCGTGGTCGAGGTTGCCAACCTGGCCAACCGTTGCCATACAGTTCAGCGGGATGTTGCGCATCTCGCCGGAGGGCAAACGAATCATCGCGAGGTTGTTTTCCTTACCAACCAACTGCGCCATCACGCCGGCGGCGCGAGCAAGCTGAGCACCCTTGCCCGGATACAACTCCACGTTGTGGATGAACGTACCGGTGGGGATGTTGGACAACGGCAGCGCGTTGCCGGGTTTAATGTCCGCATCCGCGCCGGAGGCGATAACGTCACCAACGGACAAGCCCTGCGGAGCAACGATATAACGTTTTTCGCCGTCCTCGTACTGCACCAACGCAATGTTCGCGCTGCGGTTCGGGTCGTACTCCAACGTCAAAACGGTGGCGGCACCCAACTTGTTGCGCTTAAAGTCAATAATGCGGTACTTGCGACGGTTACCGCCGCCGCGATGGCGAACGGTGATTCGGCCGTAGCTGTTTCGGCCGGATTTCTTGTCCAGAGGAGCTAACAAGCTCTTCTCCGGCGCCACCTTGGACAGTTCGCTGTAATCCAAAACGGACATACCGCGACGTCCCGGGGTCGTCGGTTTATAAAGTTTCGTAGCCATTCCGATTCACTCTCCTATTTCTTGGCTTAGCGGGACACGGCCGCTTCCTCACAGGGAGGTGTGTCCCATACATTGCCGACCTTCGTGTTTTGCGGTCGTTTTTAGAACATACCGTCGAAGAACTCGATGGTCTTGGAGTCGGCCTTCAACGTAACAACGGCTTTCTTCCAATCAGAAGTATAGCCTTGGTTGCGGCCCATGCGGCGCAAATGCCCTTTCATGCTAATGGTGTTCACCTTGGCAACCTTTACGCCGAAGATTTCTTCCACCGCTTGGGCAATTTCAATTTTGTTGGCGCGGTCGTCAACACGGAAGGTGTACTTTTTCTCGGGCAGCATCGCTACCGCTTTTTCCGTAATGACAGGTGCCAGAATGATGTCACGGGCGTTCATTATGCGTACACCTCCTCAATCTTAGCAACAGCGTCTTTCACCACAATAAAGGTATCGCAGTTCAAAACGTCGTAAACGTTCAGCGTGTTAACCAACGTGGTTTTTACGCCGGGGATGTTGCGAGCAGAGAGAATTGCTTTTTCGTCCTTCTCGGGAAGAACAATCAGCACCTTCTTTTTCGCTTCCAGTGCCGCGAGCGTGGCAACCACGGTCTTGGTGCGGATGGTGTCCAGCGTGAGTTCGTCCAGCACCAACATATCACCGCTGAGCACTTTGGACGAGAACGCGGACTTCAAAGCCAAACGGCGCACCTTCTTGGGAAGCACGTAGTTGTAGCTGCGCGGCTTCGGACCAAGGGCGATACCGCCGTGCGTCCATTGAGGAGAACGGGTGGAACCCTGACGGGCGTGTCCGGTACCCTTTTGTCTCCACGGTTTGCGGCCACCGCCGCTCACCTCGGAACGAGTAAGGGTGGACTGAGTGCCCTGACGCTGATTGGCAAGGTAGTTGACAACCGCACTGTGCAAAACAGTGGCGTTGGGAGCGATACCGAAAACGGCATCCGACAGCTCCATCGTACCGGTCTTTTTGCCGGTCATATCAAATGTAGAAACTTGAGCCATAATTACTTCCTCCTTCCCTTACGCCTTCACGGAATCGGAGATTAACACCAAGCCGCCGCGAGGGCCGGGAACAGCGCCGCGCACTGCAATGAGGTTGTTCTCCGCATCAACCTTCACAACCTTCAGGTTCTGAACAGTTACACGCTCAGCACCCAAATGACCGGCACCCTTCATCCCTTTGTATACACGGGAGGGAGAGGAGCACGCGCCCAATGAGCCGGCGTGACGGGCAACCGGGCCCGTACCGTGGCTTTCCTTCAAGCGGCTGTGGTTCCAGCGCTTGATAGCACCGGCGTAGCCCTTACCCTTGCTCACGCCGACCACGTCCACCGCGTCGCCGTTCGCAAAGGTGTCCGCCTTCACGATGTCGCCCACGTTGTAAGCGTCGCAATCCGCAAAGCGGAACTCGCGCAGTGCCTTTTTCGGTGCCACGTCCGCTTTGTCGAAGTGACCCTTCATGGGTTTGTTTACCTTGTTTGCCTTCAAATCGCCAAAACCGAGCTGCACCGCGGTGTAGCCGTCGTTTTCGGCGGTTTTCTTTTGAACAACGACGCACGGACCGGCCTCAATGACCGTAACCGGAACGACATTGCCCTTTTCGTCGAAAATCTGCGTCATGCCGATTTTCTTGCCGATGATGCCTTTTTGCATTGTCTATACCTCCTTGGTTATTGGTTCCCGTTGGGGAACGTGACCTCGCTGGAACGGAACCGAAGGCACCGCCTTCGTCAAACCGGCATTACAGTTTGATTTCGATTTCCACGCCGGCGGGGAGTTCAAGACCCATAAGGGCCTCGACCGTTTTGTTAGAGGGCCGCAGGATGTCGATTAATCGCTTGTGCGTGCGGGATTCAAACTGTTCGCGGGAATCCTTGTACTTGTGCACGGCACGCAGAATGGTAACGACTTCCTTCTCCGTGGGGAGCGGCACGGGGCCGGACACACGCGCGCCGGTACGGCGGGCGGTTTCCACAATCTTTTCGGCGGATTGGTCCACCAATTGATGGTCATACCCCTTAATGCGAATACGGATTTTCTCTTTGACTGCCACTGAAAAACGCCTCCTTAAATTTGTTTAGTTGGCGGGCAACGCCAAAACCGCACACTCCGCCGGGTGTTTCTACCCCGGCATTTGAAAACCGGATGCCTGTGGGTCCAAGCTCCGGGTGCGATGTAAGCGTCTTGAAAGACTGTGACAGACCTGCGCCGCAAGTACGCAAAGGCAGTGTGCAACGCACCACCCGTTTGTGGGTCTGACTCTTACAGTTGTTCCTGTCGCCCGGTTTGAAATCGGACATGCTCGGCGGAAAAACCGGCCTGTTGCAAGGCCGCAACCTCCCGCGTCATCGCTTGTTGTGCAGTCCGCACGACCGCAAAAAGGGCGCAAAATGCCCCACTTTCCATAATCGTGCCTTGCTATTGTACTGCAAATATTCAAAAAAAGCAAGTGTTTTTTCATAATTTTTTCAAAAATTTTTTAGCCGCACGGCGGCTTATATTATAATAAGGTATATAATATAAAAATACCGCGGTTTTTGTAAAACCGCGGCAACTTCTTCATTATTTACACAAATGTGCCAGTAAACAGTCCACTGCTTCGTTGTACCCGTCAAACCCCTTGCCGCACACGGTGGTTAAACACACGGGGCTAACGTACGAGTGCCGCCGAAATTCATCGCGACTGTGAATGTCGGACAAATGCACCTCCACCGTGGGAATCGCCACCGCTTTAAGTGCATCCAAAATCGCCACGCTGGTGTGGGTGTATGCGGCGGGATTGATGATAATACCGTCCACCTTGTCAAAATACGCTTGCTGAATGGCATCCACCAGCGCACCCTCGTGATTAGATTGAAAAAAATCCACCGTTACACCACATTGAGTAGCGTACGCCGCCACCTGCTCTACCAACGCCTCGTACGTTTGCTTGCCATAAATTTCCGGCTCGCGCACGCCCAGCATATTCAAGTTTGGGCCGTTAATTACCAAAAACTTCACCGTTCAGCACCTCCATTATCCGTTGGCAGGTCTCCTGTGGAGAACCCTCAACCGTTACACGGTAATCCGCCGTTTCCAAATACAGCGGCAACCGCTGTTCGTACAACTCCTGCAACGCTGCGCCACCTTTGGAAAGCGGGCGCCCATGCGTTGCCAACCGCGACAATTCCCGTTCCAAAAACACCACCACGCCGTTTTGCCGCAACGCTTGCCGATTTTCCGCCCGCAACACGGCGCCGCCGCCGGTAGCAACCACCTGTCCCAACGCCGCACCCGCTTGCGCCACCGCCGTGCTTTCCACCGCGCGAAACGCCGCCTCGCCTTGCGCTTCCATCAGCGCGGGAATGGACATCCCCGCCGTTTGCTCCACCAGCGTATCCGTATCCACAAGCGGTTTGCCCAGCGTTTGCGAAAGCATCCGCCCTACGGTGCTTTTGCCGCAACCGGGCATACCCACCAGCACCACGTTGCAAAACCGCCGTTGCATATCGCGCACGGTACTTTGTACCACCGCATCGTCAATGGCACAGTTGTGAAAAATCTCGGCCGCGCGCCGCCCTTGCGCCACCAACATAGCCAGCCCGTTCACGGCAATTAAACCGCGTTGTTCGGCATCCAGTAACAGTTGCGTTTTCAGCGGGTTATAAATAATATCCACCACCGCTTTGCATGCGGGAAAATCCGCCAAACACACCGGTGCGTTCAAGTTGTTCGGAAACATCCCCACCGGCGTGGTGTTCACAATCACGTCGGCATCGGCGTGGCGTTCCAAATTGTCATAGTTGTTTTCGCCTGTACGGGAAATCACCACCACCTCGCGAGCACCCATATCCCGCAGCACACAACACGCCGTTACCGACGAACCACCGCTGCCCAACACCAGCACTTTGCGCCCGACTATGCGTATTTCGTTGCTTTCCAATAAGTACCGAAACCCATCGTAATCGGTGTTATATCCACGCACCGCATCCTCATCAAAACGGATGGTGTTCACGCTGCCAATGCGTGCCGCCGTTTCACTCAGTTCGTCACAAAAAGCCATTACCTCTTTTTTATAAGGAATGGTCACGTTAATCGCGCGAAAGGTAGGGTCGGCAAAAAAATCCGCCAACGCCTCCCGCAGTTTTTCTATCAATTCATACGGGTAATCCCCAAAATACCCGTGAATTTGGGGTGACAAACTGTGACCCAGCCGTTCACCCAACAATCCAAATCGTTCCATTACATCACCTCGGTATACACCGACACCTCATCATTACCTAACAAAATTGCGGTAATTGTCACAGCATTGCATCACACAAAACAATCGCACAAGCCGCCTCCACGCAGGGGACTGCGCGCGGCACAATGCACGGGTCGTGCCGCCCCGTAATGCACAACGCCTCTTCCAGCCCACTGCTCAACCGCAACGTCTGTTGCTCCTTGGCAATGGAGGGGGTCGGCTTAAACACCACACGGAACAAAAGCGGCATACCGGTGCTTAACCCCCCCAGCACCCCACCGTGGTTGTTGGTGCGGGTGCGCACGGTGTCACCGTCAAGATAATACGTATCGTTGTTTTGCGAGCCGCGCAAAGCCGCCGCCGCAAATCCGTTGCCAAATTCCACGCCGCGCACGGCAGGAATCCCAAACAACGCCGCCGAAAGGCGGTTTTCCAACCCGTCAAACAACGGGTCGCCCAGCCCGGCGGGCAACCCCACGGCGGCACATTCCACAATACCGCCAACCGAATCACCGTCCCGCCGCGCCGCATCAATCACGTCACGCATTGCCGCGCCCGCCGCGGGGTCGTTCACCGGAAAAGGCTCGGCGGAAAACTCCGCCGCTGTTACGCTCACTGCGTTAAACGGCGTATCCCACACCTCGCCCACCGCGGCAATGTGCGCCCCCACGGCAACGCCTTTGCTTGCCAAATACTGCAAACACAAACCGCCCGCAATACACAGCGGTGCCGTCAGCCGGCCGGAAAAGTGCCCGCCGCCGCGCACGTCCTGCGCGCCGCCGTACCGAACCGTAGCGGGATAATCCGCGTGAGAGGGACGCGGCTGGTCACGCAACCCCTCGTAGTCACCGGAACGCGTGTTGGTGTTGCGAATAATGGCACAAATGGGCGCACCGCAGGTCACATCATCCACCAATCCGCTCAAAAATTCCACCGTGTCCGCTTCACGGCGGGGGGTGGCAAACGCATGGTTGCCCGGCGCGCGGCGATTCAAAAACGCTTGCAGTGCCGCGCGGTCCACGGTAAATCCCGCAGGGAACCCGTCAATCACCACACCAATCGCCTCGGCGTGGGATTGTCCAAACACGCTCACCTTTAATTTCCGCCCAAATATCGAGGACATATCCTCATCTCACTTTCCGCTGCAAACAAATTTTTACCACACCGGCATAACCACTTGGTGGTTGGTTTTGTCGGTTATGGAATAGTAGTGGCGCAAAATCTGAACATAGTTCCAACCCGCCTCGTTGGCGTAACCCACGGCGCCCATCTGGCTAAGCCCCACACCGTGGCCCCAACCTTGTGTAACAATGGTAACACTGTCGGTTGCGGCATCGTACGTCACACGGAACGCGTGTGAACGCAATCCCAGTGCAGAACGTAGGTTATAGCCGGTAATCGGCTTTTTGGCACCCTGGTTATCCACGTAATAAAAGTCGGTGTGGTACACGTAATTCCACAGTTCGCCTTCGCCCGCCGAGCCATTGCCGTCATACGACAACACCGTAAGCGGCGATTTGCCTTCCTTTACCGTAAACTGCTCTTCCGGCATGGTGTAGGTCGGATATCGGCTCAGCACCGCACTTTCAAACCAGTCTTTCACCTTGCTGTACAGTTTTTCTCGTGTAAACGTCACCGACGTTTCAAACGAACCACTACCCCCGTATTTTGCATAGCTGGTAGAGTTGTCATACAAACTGGTAACGCTTTTAGCATAGGGCAACGTACCGGTCCACACCTTGTTGCTGGAAGCAGTATACCCGCCGGAAGCCGCCGAATACTGGGCGGCAATCGGCATTTTCGCAACAGAGGATTTTGACGTGTCCAGCAATTTTACGCCCACAACATCGCCCACCGCGTCGTACAACTTCTTGTCCCATTTGTTGGACAAATCCAGCACTTTAATATCACACACAAACGGTTTGTTGTAAGTGACATTGTAATTCAAAATGTACGTATACGAAGCCACCGCCTGTGCTTTTTGCGCTTCGGTGGAATTTGCCATCGTGCTGGCTTTGCCCAGTTCGCTTTTTACCACATACGTCACCGCACGCTGCAATTCTTCACGGGTCTTGGGCCGCAACACGCCCTCACTATCCTGCATCGGGTCGGTCACCGAGTTGTTGGAATCTTTCAGCGCAAAGTAACTCATAAACTCGTATTCGTCCACCGTGCCTTGCTGAGTACCCGCACTCGGCGGCACCGGGGTAGGCGTGCTGTCCGGCGGGCGCGTTACCGACGGACGAGAAGCCGTGGTAGTGTTCTCGTCTTTGGCGGTGGTTTCCCCCAGCAGCGAATCGCCCTCCTCGTTTAAGGCGGTTGTTGTGCTCGGCTTGGTTGTCTGGGCGGTAGTCGCCACTGTGGTCGGCTTTTTGGTGGTTGTGGTTGTCGGCTTGCGTGTGGTGGTCGCGGTGGATACCGTGGTACTCACCACCGTGGTCTGTGTGGTGGTCACGGTAGTTGTGGTCTCCGTAACCGTGGTAGCCGTGCCTTGCAGTTGTTGCCACGCAGCGGGCATTAACACCGCACGGTTCACCCGCGCTTTGGAAAGGTCGTTCTCCTCGCTCTCGCCGGCACGCGTTTGCCGCGCCGCCACTATCAACCGCGCCCCCTCAAAACTGTATTCAATCGGGGTGGTCAGCAATAATAGGTCGTCGCCCTCCTGCACCTGCACCGGCGTATCAAACAGGGAACGCCGCCGCAGTTGCGCCACGTAATACAAAAAATCGTCCTCGCTGTCAAAATCGGCGGCCGCGTAGTCAAACGCTTCCGGCGATGTATCGCCATCCTGCACCAACAACACGGCAAACACCTTGTACCCATTTTCCTGATACAGCGTGTTAAAATCAATGGTGGTATGCTCTTTCAAATAGGTCAATTTGGTGTAGTTCGCCAAATCGGAAAACATCTGCCCGTTGCCGGGATTGTTGCCGTATACCACCAGCGCGCGATTGACTGCGCCGGCCTGCAACACCGTGCCGTTTTCCAAATATGGCACACCGTACACCGAGGTTTTTTCATAAAAATCGCGGCCGGTATAGTACCCCGGTTCGGGGTTCACCACCACGGGATAGTTAATGGCGGTATCCTCCACCGATAACCATCCGCGCACGTCGTTGTTTACACGGTACAGCGACATAAATTGTTGCAAAATACCCGCCGGATATTTCACCGGCTCGGAGTCATCCACATCCTGCTCTTGCATATAAATGGCCCACAACGAATCAAACGTGCGTGCGTTAAGATACGGTGTAATAACGTACACATACAACATCATCAAGGCGGCAATCAACGCCACCACCGCGGCGGGCAACCATACCCAGCGACGCCCTTTCATTAACGAAAACAAGAAGCGCCGCTTAGGTTTTTGGGGGTGTTGCACCTTTTCCACCAATTGTCCGCCCGCCATCACACCGGGTAACGCTTCCAAATAGCGGCGCGCCATATCCAAAGCATTCAGGGTAGCCGCGTTACGAATTTGCTCGCGGTCTTGCCCGCCGTGACCGGCACACAGTTTTTTTACCCACACGCGGCGGTCGTCCGCCAGTGCAACGTACACCGTGCCCACTTCTTTTCCCTCGCTGGGTTCGGGTCCCGCCACGCCGGTAATGCTCAAACCAATATCCGCCCCGCCCACGCGGCGTACACCGGCGGCCATGGCGGCGGCGGTTTCGGGCGATACCGCGCCCTGCTCGTCCAACACACTCTCGGGAACGCCCAATACTTGGCGTTTCATTTCTGCAGAATACGCGGCAATGCCGCACTCAAACACTTGCGATACGCCGGCAATCTCGGTCAACCGTTCCGAGAGCATCCCCGCCGTACACGATTCCGCCGTGGCAACTTTTTTGCCGTTTTCTTTCAGCAGTGTCACCACCGTGTGGGCCAACCCATCGGTATCCACGCCATACACGGCGGCACCCAACCGCTCGCGAATTTCCGCTATCACCGGCGCGCACAAGGCATCGGCGGCCTCCGCAGAAGTGCCTTTCGCCGTTACCCGCAACAACACCTCGCCCGATTTGGCATACGGTGCCACCGTGGGGTTGCTGTTCTCCATCAAATCCTGTAACCGCTCGTCCACCGCGGCTTCCGGCACGCCAAACACGCCAACCGTGTGCGAGCGAATTGTCTCGCCGGAAAATCGCTCCAAAAACGGCGCCACTTGGTTTACAAACATCGGCACCATTTCCCGCGGAGGACCGGGCAACAACACCACGCATTGTCCGTCTTTTTCCACGGCGCAACCCGGTGCCGTACCGTGCTCGTTCATAAACACCGTGCATCCTTGCGGCAACATTGCTTGCTTGCGGTTGTTTTCGGTATATTCCTTGCCGGTACGTTCAAAATACGCGCGAATACGCGCCAAACTGTCTTCGTGCAACTCCAAGGGGATGTCCAGCGCGTGGGCAACCGTTTCGCGGGTCAAGTCGTCTTCGGTAGGCCCCAAGCCACCGGTTAAAATGACCATATCGCACCGCGACAAAGCCAATTCCACCGCCTTTGCCAGCCGTTCACTGTTGTCCCCCACCGTGGACTGGTATATCGTGTCAATGCCGTAGATAGCCAGTTCACGCGCCAAAAACTGACTGTTGGAATTCATAATATCTCCCAACAGCAATTCGGTACCCACGGTCAAAATCTCTGCGTACATCGCACTTCACCACCTTTTAAAGTTATCAGCGGCGTTACAGCCACTCCACCCGCACACCGCCTACTGCCTCTTCCACCAACGCTTCCACCGGCAGTTGTTGCTCCGCGCGTTCCAACTCCTCCAATTTGGGGCGGGTACGCGGATGTCGCGGGGTAAACACCGTACAACAATCCTCGTACGGTTGAATAGATGTTTCAAACGTCCCAATTCGCCGTGCCACAGCAATAATCTCCTCTTTGTCCATACCAATCACGGGACGGAACACCGGCAACGTTGCCACCGCGTCGGTACACCGCAACGCGTGCAGCGTTTGGCTGGCCACTTGACCCACGCTTTCGCCCGTAATCAGCGCGCCGCAATCCCGCTGCTCGGCAATGCGGGAGGCAATGCGCATCATAAACCGCCGCATAATCAACGTAAATAGTTCCTCCGGACAGTGCTTGCCTATCTCTTCCTGAATATGAGTAAACGGTACCACGCACAGTGCCGACCGTCCGGCATATTCCCCCACCTGTTCCAGCAGAGTTTTTACTTTCAGTTCCGCCCGCTCGCTGGTGTACGGAGGCGAAGCAAAGTGAATCGCCGTCAGTTCAATGCCGCGTTTCGCCATCATATACGCCGCCACCGGGGAATCAATACCACCGGATAACAGCACCGCCGCCTTGCCGCCGGTACCCACCGGCATTCCGCCGGCACCCGCCAACTGCGGCCCGTGCACATACGCACCAAAATCGCGCACCTCAATCCACACCGTTACTTCCGGATGATGCACGTCCACCGTAAGATGCGGGTATTTTTCCAGCAAATAGGCACCCACCTGCGCACACAACTCGGGCGAGGTCATTGGAAACCGCTTGTCCGCCCGCTTGGCCTCCACCTTAAACGTGGCGGCACGGCGCAACGGCTGCTCTAAATAGGTAGCCGCCGCCTCACAAATGGCGGAAAACTCCTTTTCGGTTACCTGTGCGCGGGAAAAGGCAGAAATGCCAAACACCTTGGCTACCTGCTCACACACCTCGTCCCAGTCCACGTCCTCGCTCTGCGGCTCAATGTAAATGGTGGATTGCGCTTTGCGCAGCGTAAACGCCCCCAGCGGGCGCAACCGCCACCGCAAGTTTTTGAGCAACACTTCCTCAAACGTATTGCGGTTCAGCCCTTTCAGTGCCAATTCGCCGTTTTTAATCAATAAAACTTCTTGTGTCATTCCGTTCTCCTTTATTAATACACCGACGGCAACGGTTTGCCTTTGTTCACGTACCACGCTTTCGGCATCAGCACATCCTCGTTTTTCACCGTCAACGAAGTGTCCACCGCGGGGTCCTCCCCATCACGCAAACGACGCGCCACAATCACCGTCCGCCCGTTTTTTAACGTGGTGTCCCGCTTATTACTGCAAGTGGACAACGTCAACAGTTGGTCACCGTTTTCCACGGAAACGTCGCCAAAATCGTACAGTGACCGTTGCCGAACATTCTCCACAAACGCGGCAAACTGCTTGTCGGTAAACGTAGTGTCAATATAATTAAACGCCGCCCGACCGGTGGCATCCGCGTCAATCACCATCACGGCAAACACCTTGTACGTCACCGTTTCGCCGTACAACGTGTCCAAACTCACGGTGTTCAAACGCCGCGCATACTCCACATTGCCACCCACCAACCGATTAAACTTGGAAAACATCAATCCGCTGTTTAGGTTGTGCCCGTAAATAATGGTGTTCTTTTCGTTGACAATATCAAGAATATTGTTCCGATAATCAAAATACAACGTACCCGCTTTGTCGTGCTGACCCAAATAATCGCGGTACAAATAGTAATCGTTATCCTCGGCCTGCACTACGGGGTTGTCAATAGCGCCCTCAAACAAATCTTCCGCGCCCGCCGTGGCAAACGTCAACCACCCGCGCACGTCTTGGTTTCGCCGATACAGCGGTTCAAACGCCTCGTCCATCCCCTCGGGAAATTCCACCGGCGTAACATCGGGGTCGCTCTGCCAACTGTTCGGCACCTCACCTTTGGTGTATAAATCCCGCAACGAGTGGGTTACCTGTTGGGTATACCGCGGTTGCAACCACAACTCATCCACCAAATAATATCCCGAACACAAAAGCACCACCAGTGCCAGCCAAAACGCCAGTTTGCGAATCCATTCGCGGCGGCTATCCCCCACTATCGGGACAACGGCGTATAATCCGCGCAATAAACCCTGCCCCATTTTTTCAAACCATTGCTTCATTGCGTACGCCTCCTTTGCAATGTTGCCGCCGCTTCGTACAGTGCCGCCGCCAAAGCGCGCACCTCGTCTTCCGTATTCTCACAGCAAAAACTCACGCGCAACGAGGAATCAATCTCCGCCGCCGGTAACCCCATGGCTTCCAGCACCGGACTGTGTTTGCCCTTGGAACACGCCGAACCGGACGATACGTATATCTCCCGCTCCGCCAAAAAATGCAGCAGCGTTTCACTGCGAATACCCGGTACCGAAAAATGCACAATATACGGCACACCTTGCGGCGGCAAATGCCACCGAATATCGGGCAACTCTGCCAATTCACGGCGTAAAGTATCCCGCAACGATTGGTAGTGCGCTTGTTGCGCCGCAAACGGTGCTACCGCAGCCGCCGCGGCACCAAACCCAACCAATGCGGGCAACGGCTCTGTCCCGCCGCGCAACCCGCGCTCTTGACCGCCGCCAAACACACGCGGTGCAATGCGCACACCACGGCGCACGTACAACGCGCCACACCCTTTGGGCCCGTGCAGTTTGTGCCCGCTTAACGAGAGCAAATCCACGCCCCAACGCTCCGCTTTTATCGGCAGTTTGCCCGCCGCTTGCACACAATCGGTATGGAACAACGCCTGCGGTGCCCGCTCGCGCACCAACGCCACCATAGCGGGAATATCAAACCGCGCGCCGGTCTCGTTATTCACCGCCATCACGCTCACCAGCGTGGTGTCCGCCGTGCACGCCGCCGCTATCTGTTCGGGCATAATGGTGCCGTCGGCATTGGGTGCCACGCGCGTTACCGTCCAGCCCTGCCGCTCCAATTCGTCAAAGCACGCCGCTACCGAGGCGTGCTCCACCGCAGTGGTCACCGCCACCGGCGGACGACGGCGGCACGCCTCCGCGCCGCCTAAAATAGCCAGGTTGTTCGCCTCGGTTCCCCCGCCGGTAAAAAGTATCTGTTCCGCTTTCGCGCCAACCAGAGCCGCCACCGCACCGCGTGCGGCATTCAACTCCTGCTCCGCCCGCACACCCATGGTGTGCAGCGAGGACGGGTTGCCGTACACCTCGGTCATCACACGTGTCATTTGCGTGACCGCCGCCGCACACACCGCGGTGGTGGCACTGTTGTCCAAATACGCCATCTCGTCCTCTCCTTTCCGGCTCGGGGCAGAATTTTTCACAATACAAAGTCATCATACCACATTTTTCACCATTTGACAACCGTCTGCACATTACAATGTTGTTACCAAAAAGAAAAAAGACCTCCGAACAAGTCGGAAGTCTCCGTAAAAACCGCTGATTAACGTTTGGAGAACTGCGGCGCACGACGAGCGGCTTTGAGGCCGTACTTCTTGCGTTCCTTCATTCTCGGGTCGCGGGTCAAGAAGCCCGCCTTTTTCAGCGTGGAACGCAGTTCATCGCTGTTGTACTGCAACAACGCGCGCGCCACACCGTGACGGATAGCACCGGCTTGGCCGGTCACACCGCCGCCGCCAACGCGGCACTCAATGTCGAACTTTTCAGTCAAACCGGTGAGAGTCAGGGGCTGACGCACAATAACTTTCAACGTTTCCAGACCAAAATAATCGTCAATATCACGACCGTTGATGGTCACTTTGCCGGTGCCGTTGTACAAACGCACACGCGCAACAGACTTTTTACGACGGCCGGTACCGTAAAAATACGGTCTTTTATTGTAATCCATGTGAACAACCTCCCTCATTAAAACTCAAACGCTTCGGGCTTTTGTGCAGCGTGCTCGTGCTGCGCACCGGCATACACGCGCAACCGCGTGCTTGCCTGACGACCCAACGTGTTTTTGGGAATCATGCCGTTCACGGCAAGTTCCATCGCCTTTTCGGGACGCTGCGCCATTAAGGTGGCGTATTTGGTCTCTTTCAGGTTGCCAATCCAACCCGTGTGACGGTACCAAACTTTTTGTTCCAACTTCTTACCCGTGAGAACCGCTTGCGCACAGTTAATGATAATAACGTGGTCGCCGCAATCCACATGAGGAGTGAAGGTGGGCTTGTGTTTTCCGCGGAGCAACACGGCGGCCTGAGCAGCCACACGACCCAGCGGCTTACCGGCGGCATCGATAACATACCATTTACGCTCGACCTGGCCGGCTTTTGCCATATACGTGGACATGGTGAAAACCTCCTGCTTTTAATATCTTTTTTCACAGCTTGCCTATCATAACACACTCATTTTCGGCTGTCAAGAGCCAATTTCCGGATTTTTTAATTTATATCCCTTTCTCTCTCGTTTTCTCTTGTTTTCTCTTTTGTTTTCTCGGTTTCTCATTTTCTATTTCACTTTTTTCGAAGTGCTTTTTTGCACACTGTCGGCTTTTGTCGAAAAACACTTTGCTTTTACAGCATAGTTTGGTATAATACAACTATATCAATCAAAAAGGAGGAGTTGGTATGTCGGGTGGCGTTCACGACGGTCATCGCGAACGGCTAAAAGCCCGCTTTTTAGAGCACGGGCTGGAATCGTTTGAACCGCACCAAGTGCTGGAACTTCTCCTCTTTTACTCCATTCCGCGGCGGGATACCAATCCGCTGGCGCACGAATTGCTCAAAACGTTTGGGTCTCTGCCCGCCGTGTTGGATGCCGACGTGCAAGATTTGTGTCGCGTAAAAGGCATTTCCGAGCACAGTGCCACTCTGTTGCGGTTGTGCGGGCAACTGCTCAAACGCTATCACCACGAAAAATTGAATAACCACACCACTTTTTCCACCGTGGAAGAAATCGGAGAATATTTGTACCCTCAGTTTGTGAATGAATCGGTAGAGAAAACCATTATGCTCTCCTTTAACAACCGTTGGGACTTGCTTGGTTGCGACGTGTTAAGCACCGGCACGGTTTCGTGCACAGATGCACGTCTGCGCGAAATTATCACAAACGCCTTGCGCCACCAAGCCACGGGTGTGGTGCTGGCACACAATCATCCGGCGGGGTTTGCCGTTCCCTCCACGCAGGATTTGAACGCCACGCGCGACATTAGCAAAGCACTCAAAATGGTGGACATTGACTTGCTTGACCATATGGTGTTTGCGCGGGACGACTATATCTCTATGCGCCAATCCCCCACCTTTGCCGCCCTGTTTTCCGAAATGGCAACCCGCCACAACCGATAAAGAACAGATAAAACGCCGTGCCCATAGCCACGTGTTCTTAAGGACACGTGGCTAGTTTTATTCGCCTTCGGCAGGTTTGTGGCGAATAAAATAGCACTAAAACCGATAGGTTTTAATAACACTTTGCCGTTAGGCAAAATATAACTGTGAGACTCGTCTCACAATATCACTTCTTTAAGATAGGTAAAAGGATTTTAGGTTCTCCTAGCAAATGGGAAATGTGCCATACATTTTCCCTGCTTGTTACGGTATAAGACAAAAGTAAAAGATGCACGAAATTTTCGTGCATCTTTTTTATTGTCCTTAGCAACCCTACCCAATAGGCACGGCGCTTTTGTTTATGGTTTGTTAACCCTCAACCGTTTGTTTTTCTTTTTCCCTTTTTGTCTGTTCGTAGGAGAGCATCGCCTCCACCGCCTTGCCTTTCAGTTCGCGCTGAACGTAGTTTTTGGTAATTTTCACCACCAACGGAGACAACGCCAACACGCCAATCAAGTTGGGAAGCATCATCAATCCGTTAAAGGTATCCGAAATATCCCACGCGAGCGACGACGTCATAACGGCACCCAGCATAATGGTGGCAATGTGAATCAATTTGAATACCACCGTTGTTTTTGTGCCGAACAGATACTCCCACGCTTTGGTGCCGTAATGCGACCAACCCAGCACCGTGGTAAACGCAAACAAGAACATCGCAATCGCTACAAATCTTTCGCCCAAATTACCCCAAGAGAACACACTGTTAAACGCGCCGCCCACCAGCGTCGCATCGGTATACCCCGACAAAATTTCACCGGTCTGCATATCGTAAACGCCGGAAGTGAGCACCACCAACGCGGTCATGGTACAAACCACCATCGTGTCGGCAAACACTTCAAAAATGCCCCACATTCCCTGCTTAACCGGCTCTTTCACGTTGGAATTGGAGTGTACCATTACCGAAGAACCCAAGCCGGCTTCGTTGGAAAATACGCCGCGCTTAACGCCTTGCGTCACCACTTTGCTGATTACGGTACCCACACCGCCGCCAATCGCGGCAATGGGCGAAAACGCATTCACAAAAATGGCACGGAACGCCGGCAGAATGTTGGCATAGTTGATACCGATAATCACCAAACTGCCCGCCACAAACAGCACCACCATAAGCGGTACAATTTTTTCGGCAACCGAAGCAATGCGCTTTAACCCGCCCAAAATAATCAACGAAGCCAGCACCACAAGAACGGCACCGATAATGACGTTGTACAACGAAACGCCACCCAACACCTGAACCGAGGACAACGCCGGCACGTCAAACGCACTCACCACGTTGGCAACAATTTTGTTCACCTGTCCCATACTGCCAATGCCGAGCGATGCCAATAACGTGAAAATGCAGAAAAGCACCGCCAGCACCGAACCGACAATTTTCATTCCCTTTTTGCTGCCCAAACCGTCGCGCAGATAGTACATCGCACCGCCGGACCACTCACCGTGTGTATTCTTGCGGCGATAATACAAACCCAGCACGTTTTCGGAATAGTTGGTCATCATACCAAAAAAGGCCGCAACCCACATCCAAAACACCGCGCCCGCGCCACCAATGCAAATAGCGGCGGAAACACCCGCAATGTTACCGGTACCAATCGTTGCCGCCAACGCCGTGCACAACGCTTGGAACGGAGAAATCGCGCCTTTTTCGCGCGTGTGGCCGATAACCTCTTTTTTGAACAAACTGCCAACTGTGTGCTTAATCCAAAGCTTTATGTGGGAAACCTGAAAAAACTTGGTACAGCACGTCATTACCACACCGGAAAAAATTAGCAACCACAAGCCCACTTTGCTCCACACAACGCCGTTGATAGCGTTGTTAACGGTTTCCAACCCCTTAAAAAACTGTTCCATTTCTTTACCCTCCTAAAAAACAAACCGCGCCAAACAGCGCGGTTTGCAAAACACAAAAGAACACCGTTACCGGTGTGTGTCCTTTGTCCTTTTGCCTGAGAGATTCACGCTGCCAGCGTTTTGCCCCTTCGGCCCTCATCATACAATGAGTGTCTCCAAAGTCCTATCTGTTAACAGTCCCCGTCTTAACAGACACCTGAGAGTGTTACTCCTTCGGTTGCGGCCCGCCGCATTTCCTGCCAACATCATTTAGGCGTATTCGGTTATATTCATCATTATAATCTCTTTTTGTCGAAAGCGCAACCCTTTTTTCTGAACTTGCCTCTCAAACACAGTGGCGCCTTCCGCAGAAGGCGCCACTGTTAAACTAATACGGTTTTAAGCGAAGATTAGTCGTTATACAACGCCTGCAACTTCTGCAAATGCTCGTATTTCTTCATCGCCGCGGTCTCCGCTTCGGAGAACAACTCCTCGGCACGTTCGGGGAACGAACGAGTCAGCGACGAATAACGCGCTTCGTTCATAATGAAGTCGCGATAGCTGGTGGACGGTGCCTTGCTGTCAATAACGAACTTCTTCTCGGCAGCCGGGTTAAAGCGGAACATATTCCAGTAACCGCATTCCACAGCCTTCTTCATCTCCGCTTGGCAGTTCACCATACCACCCTTAATGCTGTGCATCTCGCAGGGGGAGTAGCCGATAATCAAGGACGGACCCGGATACGCTTCGGCTTCCGCAATGGCCTTAATGGTCTGGTTCATATCGGCGCCCATCGCAATCTGTGCCACGTACACGTAGCCGTAAGACATGGCAATTTCCGCCAAGCTCTTCTTAGCAATCGCTTTACCGGCCGCGGCGAACTGTGCCACCTGACCAATTTGAGACGCCTTGGATGCGTGACCACCGGTGTTGGAGTACACTTCGGTGTCAAACACCATAATGTTCACGTCTTCACCGGATGCCAACACGTGGTCCACGCCGCCGAAACCGATGTCGTAAGCCCATCCGTCGCCACCGAAAATCCACACGGATTTCTTGGACAGATACTCTTTCTTTTCCAAAATAGCTGGTGCTGTCGGGCAACCCTCAGCCGCCGCCTTTTCCAGTTCAACAATCAACGCCTTGGTTGCTTTCGCATTGTCGGCACCGTTGTTAACCGAGTTCAAATACGCTTCCGCCGCGGCCTTGAATTCCGCCGAGGCCTTGTCGGATTCCGCCATAGTGCCCACCTGCTCAATCAAGCTGGCACGAATGGCTTTTTGACCCAAGTACATACCAAAGCCGTGCTCGGCGTTGTCCTCAAACAAGGAGTTCGCCCACGCAGGACCGTGGCCCTCTTTGTCTACCGTGTAGGGAGAGGTTGCCGCAGGGCCGCCCCAAATGGAGGAGCAACCGGTGGCGTTGGAGATATACATACGGTCACCAAACAACTGGGTGATAAGGCGGGCATACGCCGTTTCGGCGCAGCCGGCGCAAGAACCGGAGAACTCCAACAACGGACGCTTGAACTGGCTACCAATAACCGTGTTGCTCTGCACTTCGGGCTTATCTGCCACTTCGGCCACGCAGTAATCAAACACTTCCTGCTGGTCTTGCTGCGACTCGCGCGAAACCATTTTGAGCGAGTTGGTCGGGCACACGCCCACGCAAACGCCGCAACCCATACAATCCATCGGGGAAATGGCCAGCGTGTAGGTGTAGTTGGTTTTAATAACCGGCTTAGGAGCTTTTTTCATTGCTTCGGGAGCCGCCGCTACTTCTTCCTCGCTCAGCGCAAAGGGACGAATGGTGGCGTGCGGGCACACAAACGAGCAACGGTTACACTTGGCGCAGGTTTCTTCCTCCCAAGAGGGAACCATCACGGCCACACCGCGTTTCTCGTACGCGGCAGCACCCAACTCAAACGTACCGTCTGCGTGGTCCACAAACGCGGACACCGGCAGCGAATCGCCGTCCATCTTACCCACCGGTTTCATAATGGTATCCACCATTTTCACCAGTTTGGCAGGACCGTTCTCGCTCTCCTGAACCGTATCGTCCACAGCCTCGGCCCAAGTGGCGGGCACGTCAATCTTCACAAACGCGGTCGCGCCGGCATCAATTGCCTTGTGGTTCATTTCCACAATATCCATACCCTTTTTGGAGTAGGACTTGGTGGCAGCGTCTTTCATATACTGAATGGCTTCTTCCTGCGGCATAACCTTAGCCAGCGTGAAGAACGCCGACTGCAAAATGGTGTTGGTACGTTTGCCCATACCAATCTGCATAGCCAAATCAATGGCGTTAATGGTGTACAACTGCACGTTGTTGTTAGCAATATACCGCTTGGTATCCGCCGACAAGTGGTTGTCCAACTCCTCCGGACTCCACTGGCAGTTAATCATAAACACGCCGCCCGGTTTAACGTCGTTCACCATCTGATAGCCCTTAAGCACATAAGAGGGGTTGTGGCACGCCACAAAGTCCGCCTTGTTAATGTAGTAGGGGCTCTTAATCGGCTGGTCACCAAAACGCAAGTGCGAAATGGTAATACCGCCGGTCTTTTTGGAGTCATACTGGAAGTACGCTTGCACATACTTATCGGTATGGTCACCAATAATCTTAATGGAGTTCTTATTCGCGCCAACGGTACCGTCGCCGCCCAAGCCCCAGAACTTACACTCAATGGTGCCGGCAGCCGCCGTGTTGGGGGCTTCTTCCTCATCCAAGGACAAATGCGTTACGTCGTCGTTAATGCCAATGGTGAACTGCGTCTTCGGCTCGTCCTTGGTCATTTCCTTGTACACGGCAAACACGCTGGAGGGCGGGGTGTCTTTGGAACCCAAACCGTAACGGCCGCCCAACACGCGAATCCCCGTGCGACCCTGTGCAGCCAACGCCGCCACAACATCCAAATACAGCGGCTCGCCCAGTGCGCCGGGTTCTTTGGTTCTGTCCAGAACGGCAATGGCCTTCACCGTTTCCGGAATGGCCGCTACCAAGTGCTTGGCAGAGAACGGACGGTACAAACGCACCTTAATCAAACCCACTTTTTCGCCGGCAGCCGTCAAGTAATCAATCACTTCTTCCGCCACGTCGCAGAACGAACCCATCGCCACAATCACGCGGTCAGCATCCGGCGCGCCGTAGTAGTTGAACAACTGATAATCGGTGCCCAACTTGGCGTTCACTTTGCCCATATACTCTTCCACAATGCCGGGAACGGCGTCGTAGTAAGCGTTGCACGCCTCACGGTGCTGGAAGAAAATGTCGCCGTTTTCGTGCGAACCACGCATTACCGGATGTTCCGGATTGAGCGCGCGCTTGCGGAACGCCGCCACGGCATCCATATCGCACATTTCGGCCAAATCATCATAATCCCACACTTGAATTTTCTGAATCTCGTGCGAGGTGCGGAAACCATCAAAGAAGTTGATAAACGGCACGCGGCTCTTAATGGTTGCCAAGTGCGCCACGGCACCCAAATCCATTACTTCCTGCGTGTTGGTTTCCGCCAACATAGCAAAACCGGTTTGACGGCAAGCATACACGTCGGAATGGTCACCAAAAATGTTCAGCGCGTGCGACGCCACGCAACGGGCGGACACGTGGAACACGGAGGGCAACAGCTCACCGGCGATTTTGTACATATTGGGAATCATCAGCAACAGGCCCTGCGACGCGGTATAGGTGGTGGTCATTGCACCCGCCGCGAGCGAACCGTGCACCGTGCCGGCCGCACCGCCTTCGGGCTGCATTTTCGTCACCTTAACCGTGGTACCGAAAATGTTTTTGGGACCGGCCGCAGACCACTGGTCCACGTAGTCGGCCATCGGGCTGGACGGCGTGATGGGGTAAATACCCGCCACTTCGGTGAACGCATAGGATACGTGCGCCGCCGCGTTGTTACCGTCCATGGTTTTGAACTTTCTTGCCATAGAAATATGTCCTCCTTTTAGGATTATAGAAACAATTAGTTGGTGCACAACACACCAAGCATAATGATAGCACATTTTGCGGTAACTGTAAAGAATAAAAAGGGGATTTATCAGAAATTTTTCAAAAAACCGCATTTTAGCCAATTTTTCCGCAAAAACCCGCTTGCGCCTTACTTATTTGACCAAAACAGCGGATTAATCCCGCGCACACACCCCCAACGCGGTTTCACGGATTTGACATTTTTGGCAAAACCCGTTATGATGAAAACAACAAAATTTGAAAGGGGAAATTTTACATTATGGCAGACCCTGCTCCTGATGGGAATATAACGCCCGCCAACTCGTTTTGGAAATCCCTGTCCAAACGTCTGTCCGACCGTCACAAGAACGTAACGGAGGAGGATATTTTGGAACTGGTGGACGCCGGCGAGGAAAAAGGCGTCATCGAAGGTTCTCAAAAGGATATGATAAACAATATCTTCGAATTTGGCGAAATGACCGCCGAAGATATTATGACCCCCCGCACCGAGGTGGAAGCCCTGGACGCGGACGACGACACCGTGCAAGACGCGCTGAACATCAGCGTGGAGGAAGGGTTTTCCCGCGTGCCGGTGTATGAGGAAGATATTGACCACGTCATCGGTATTCTGTACATTAAAGATTTGTTGCCTTATGTGGGCAAACCCTTGCCGGAGAACTTGTCGCTGCGCTCGCTGTTGCGGGACGCGTACTTTGTGCCGGGCACCAAAAACTGCCAAGATTTACTGGCAGAAATGACCGAAAAACACGTTCACCTCGCTATGGTGGTGGACGAATACGGCGGTCTGGCGGGCATTGTGTCTATGGAAGATTTGTTGGAATCCATTGTGGGCAGTATTCAAGACGAATACGACCACGAGGAAGAAGAAGTTAAGCAACGGGCGGACAACTCCTTTGAAGTGGACGGCGCTATGGCAATTGACGAAGTGGGCGAAC
Source organism: Acutalibacteraceae bacterium (assembly GCA_045653425.1). Classification (GTDB taxonomy): domain Bacteria; phylum Bacillota; class Clostridia; order Oscillospirales; family Acutalibacteraceae; genus RGIG3009. The sequence continues at coordinate 24,645 of JAZOLU010000012.1, forward strand.
TGCTGAGCATCACGTTCCCCGAAGGGGATTACGAAACGCTGGCGGGTTTCCTCATTGACCAATTGGGGCGCATTCCCACCGCAGACGAAAACGCACAAGTATCTTACGGTGATTTAGAATTCACCGTGTTAAAAATGGATGAGCGCCGCGTGGAACTGGTGCACATTCGCCGCGTGGAACCCACACCCCCTCCCGAAACCGAATAAACGCAAAACCGCACCCAACAAATGGGTGCGGTTCTTTTTTATCTTTTCGTAGCATCAATCCGAAATCGGTTCAGCCGCAACGCATTGGATACCACACACACGCTGGACAAACTCATTGCCAACGCGCCGAACATTGGGCTCATCTGCCAGCCAAGCAGCGGGATAAACACCCCCGCCGCCAACGGAATACCCAGCAGATTGTAAATAAACGCCCAAAACAGATTTTGTTTAATGTTGCGCAACGTGGCGCGGCTCAGCCGTATGGCCGCCGGCACATCCGCCAACCGATTTTTTACCAACACCACGTCAGCGGCCTCCATTGCCACGTCGGCACCCGCACCAATGGCAATGCCAATATCGGCGCGGGTCAGTGCCGGTGCGTCGTTAATGCCGTCGCCCACCATAGCCACGCCGCCGTGTTGCTGCCATTCCCGAACCACGGCTTCTTTGCCGTCCGGCAACACACCGGCAACCACTTCATCCACGCCTACTTGCGCACCAATAGCGCGCGCCGCGCGTTCATTGTCACCGGTTACCATCACCACACGCAACCCCATACGGCGCAACTCGCGCACGGCGGCGGGGCTGTCCGGTTTTACGGTATCCGCCACCGCCACCATTCCCAACAACTGTCCGCCTCGGGCGAACAACAACGGTGTCGCCCCCGTATCGGCCACCTGTTGTGCCTGTGCCCGTTGTTCTTCGGCTATCTCCACGTGTTGGCTCATAAACGCCACACTGCCACCGCGCAGCGGCTCGCCCGCTTGCTCGGCATACACGCCGTTGCCGGGCAACGCCTCAAACGCTGTCACCGGCGGCGGGGCAATTCCTCGGCACTCCGCTTCACGCATTACCGCCTTCGCCAACGGATGTTCACTGTGTTGCTCCAATCCGGTGGCGAGTGTTAGCAACTCCTCCTCCGTAACGCCGGCGGGCAATACCGCCGTCACTTGCGGTTCGCCGGCGGTAATGGTGCCGGTTTTATCCAGTGCCACCACCGCCGCTTTGCCGGTTTGTTCCAGCGATGCCGCCGTTTTGAACAACATACCGTGTCGGGCACCCACGCCGCTGCCCACCATAATGGCCACCGGCGTTGCCAGCCCCAACGCGCACGGACAACTAATCACCAACACCGAAATGCCGCGCGCCAACGCAAATCCCGCCTCGGCACCCAAAAGCAACCATACAACAACGGTCAACAGGGCAATGCCCATAACCGTCGGCACAAACACACCGGAAATCTTGTCCGCAATTTTAGCCACCGGGGCTTTGGTCGCCGCCGCATCGCTCACCATACGAATAATTTGTGACAAGGTGGTATCCTCACCCACGCGGGTCGCCTCGCATTTCAAAAAGCCCGACCGATTCAGTGTGGCGGCAGAAACGCGGTCACCCGCCGCTTTATCCACCGGAACGCTCTCTCCCGTCAACATCGATTCATCCACGGCGCTGTGCCCTTCCAACACCACGCCGTCCACCGGAATACTGCCGCCCGGCCGCACCAAAAACACATCGCCCTCACGCACCTGCTCAACCGGCAAGGTAACTTCGGTTCCGTCACGCCATACCACCGCCGTTTTGGGTGCCAGGCGCATCAATTCTCGCAGCGCATCGGTGGTTTTTCCCTTTGAGTGCGACTCCAACAGTTTCCCCACCGTAATTAACGCCAAAATCATAGCCGCCGATTCAAAATACAAATCGTGTAACCCGTGCGCGGCAGCCGCGCTATCACCGCGCACCAGTGCCCCCACCATGCCGAACAACACCGCCGTACTGTACCCAAATGCCGCGGCCGCACCCAGCGATACCAGCGTGTCCATATTGGGCACACCGTGAAGCAACCCGCGCACCCCGCTAACAAAAAAGCTTTGATTTATCACCATCACCGCCGCGGTGAGCAGGCACTGCACCAGCCCCACCGCCACGGGGTTTTCACTAAGCAAAGTCGGCAACGGCCAACCCCACATCACGTGCCCCATGGACACGTACATTAGCACCGCCAAAAGCCCAAGCGAGGCCACCAACCGACGGCGCAACACCGCCGTTTCCGTATCCGCCCCGCGTTCGTCTTGCTTTTGCGCGGCGGTTGGCTCATCCTGATATTGTGCACCATAACCCGCGTTCTCCACCGCGGCAATCACGGCTTGGGGTGTGGCCGTCCCCTCTACCTGCATGGTATGGGTTAACAAATTTACCGAACAAGCGGTAACCCCCAACACACTTAACACGGTTTTTTCCACCCGCGCACTGCACGCGGCACAATTCATCCCTGTCACGGTATACCGTTGCATCGGCTCACTCCTCCCCTTCTTTCAGTGTTATCACAAGTTCAGTATATATGCCGCTATCGGCGTTTGTCAAGCAAAAAACCGAGGGCACATACCCTCGGCTTTGGTTTATTTTCCCTCGCGGCGCGCTATGAAAAACGTTCCAAAAAACACCGCCGTGTTCACCAACACAATGACGGGTCCCGTGGCCACCGCGTTTAGCCACGACAGCACCAATCCCAGCAAACCGGAAAACAACGAAAAGATGAGTGCCAACGTCAGATAACGGCGCATTCCCCGTGCTACGTTGCGGGCGGCAGCGGCAGGCAACACCAGCATGGCGTTAATCAGCAACAACCCCACCCAACGAATGGCGAGCATCACCGAAAGTGCCAACACCACCACAAACAAATTGTCCAGCCACTTGGTACGCAACCCTTTACTGCGTGCCAGCGACGGGCTGAGCGATACGGCATAAAATCCGTTAAAGCATAACAACCATACCACCGCAACCGCCAACAACAAGCCGCCCAGTACCCACAGTTGATTGTCCGTAATGGAAAGAATATCCCCAATAAGCAAACTTTGATATCCGGCAAACCCTTGGTTGCGCGAAATCAACACCAATCCCAGTGCCACCCCGCAAGAAGAAAACACGCCAATAACCGTGTCGGTAGAGGATAAACGGGAATGGCGAATGGCGTTCATCAGCAACGCAAACACCACCGCAAACAGTACCATGGCGGGTTCGGGGTCGGCCAGTCCGCATATCATTCCCACCGCTACACCGGTAAGCGCGGAATGTCCCAACGCGTCGGAAAAAAAGGACAATTTGTTATCCACCACCAACGTGCCCAGCAAGGAGAACAGCGGCATCATCAGCACAATGCCAATCACGGCGCGGCGCAAAAAATCATAGGCAAACAGTTCAGCAATCGGCATCGTGGTACCCCTCCTTTGCGCCAAACGCCTCGGCAAACGCCGCCGAGGCAAATACCTCCTCCGCTGTGCCGCAAGCACGCACGGTTTGGTCCAGCAACACCACGCGGTCAGCGTGGCGGCGCACATACTCCAAATCGTGAGAGACGAGTATAATCACCAAATCTTCCCGTTCTTTCAGTTCTTCCACCACGCGATAAAATTCCGCCAACCCCTTGCGGTCCACGCCGGAAACCGGCTCATCCAAAATCAACAAATCGGGGCAGGGCAACGTGGCCGCCGCCAACAACACCCGCTGTAATTCGCCACCGGATAACCGCCCCAGCGGTTGGTCCAACAACTCTCGCGCGTGAAATTGCTCCAAATGTTGCTCAAACCGTGCCACCGTATGGCGGCGGCGCGGCAAAAACGCCGGATAGGCACCGGTAAACGCCAACAACATATCGTACACCGTGGCGGGCGAATGGCTATCCACCGCCAACGTTTGCGGCACATATCCAATGCGAGGGCGGCGCCCCTTTACCGGCGTGCCGTTATGCCCCGAAAACTCCACACTACCGGTGTGCCGAATTTCGCCCAAAATGGCTTTTAACAACGTGCTTTTTCCGGCTCCGTTGCGTCCAATCAGCGCCGTCATTTCACCGCAGTGTGCGTGCAATCCCACATCCCGCAACAGCACCTTGTCACCCACCGTAACGCCGATGTTCTCAATTTTTAAGCAATGCAACCGACACTCGCTCATTTTACCGCCTCCTTTAACGCTTGTGTGTTCGCCGCCATCGCGTGTAACCACGCGTCACAGTCTGCTACCCCGGCGCGAGGGAGCACCGCACTGTCCAATACCACCACGGCACTGCGGGCAGCATACTGCGCCAAATCCGTCATTTGCACGGCATATTGGGTATCGTACAAAAGCACCGTGTCCCGCCCGCGCACGGCATCTGCCGCCGCGGCGGCCGTCGCCGCCGAAATACCGGAATCCTCGCCCAACGGCAACGTGGCCAGCACGTCCCATCCCAGCGTGTGTGCCACATAGGTCATAGAATCGTGAAACACCAGCGCGGTGTCCATTAACAACGCCTGCGCCGCCTCGCTGAGGGCAGCGGCACTTTGTTTAATTTTTTGTATATATTGCGCGGCGTTGTGCGTATATGCCGCGGCGTGCGCGGGGTCGGCGGCGCACAACGCATCGCGAATGGCCGCCACCTGATGCACATAATACGTCGGGTTCATCCAAATATGCTCGTTGCGCGCGTGAGTATGTCCTTCGTATTCGTGCTCGTGTTCGTCTTCCTCCAACACCAGCCCCACCGAAGTATCCACCGTGTCCAACTCCGTCAACGCTGCCAAGGTATTCTCCAAAAATGCCTCTGCCCCCACACCGTTAAGCAAAAGCACATCCGTTTCCTCCAACAAAGAACGCTCTGCCGGCGACAGTTGGTAGTCGTGCAAACAACCGGTAGCCGGTTGCGTTAAACAACGCACCTCCACCCCCTGTGTATCGCCCACCACCTGTAACGCCGCGGTGTACATCGGATAAAAACTGGCGGTGACCGATAAGGTATCCGGCCGATTAGCCGGAACACGCACACCGCTCAACGCCGTTAACCCCAGCGACACGGCGGTAATCCCCGCCAACAAAGCGGCAATTTGTCCGTAATGTTGTTTCACCGGAATCCCCCTTGTGTTTCTTAATGCAATCCATTTGCAATAATGGTACGTCTTTCCACGGTAAATGTCAAGAAAATTCTTGCCAGCATCATTAAAATAGAGTATAATAAAAAATGGAGTATTGTGAAACGGAGGACGTGCTATGAACTGGTCTTTGCCGAACGGTTCGGCTTTTGTCGGCAACAACGCTGTCAAAGCCCTGCTTTCTGCACGGCTGGAAAGCAACGCTCTCCCCCACGCTCTGCTTATTGAAGGCCCTATCGGCAGCGGCCGCCGCACCTTAGCGCGGTTGGTTGCCGCGGCACTGGTGTGCCGTGAATCGGGTGACCGCCCTTGCGGTCACTGCGCCGCGTGTCACAAAGCGTTGCACGCCCTGCATCCCGATATTACGGAACTGGGCGGCAGTGGGGAATCCCGCTCGTTTCATATTGATGCGGTGCGTTCTCTGCGGGAGGAAGCGCACATTCTTCCCAACGAAGCGCCGGTGCGGGTGTTTATTTTGTGCGATGTACAAACCATGACAGAGCAAGCACAAAACGCCCTGCTGAAACTGCTGGAAGAACCGCCCGCCTGTGTGCGGCTGATTTTAACGTGCGAAAATCAGTCTCAACTGCTGGAAACCGTGCGTTCACGGTTGTTTCCCATAACGCTGGGCGGTGTGGAACCGGCAGAGGCGGTGCCGGTGTTACGCCGCCTACTCCCCGCGCGAGACGAAGCGGAGTTGCTCAGTGCCGCCACATTGTGGGGTGGTGTTATTGGGCAGGCGGCGCGCAGTTTGCAAGATGGCTCGTACCGCGATATTTTGGAGTTGCTTCCCGCGCTGGCACGCGGGTTGGTTGCTCCCACGGAATTGGCGTTGCTCAAAGCCACCGCGCCGCTGGAAAAAAACAAGGATGCCTTTACCGCCGTGTTGGGCGGTTTGCAACTCATTGTGCGGGACGCTTTGCTTTGCCGCTACGGGAACGTACCTTACCTTAGCCCTTTGCCGGAATCGGCACAAGCGTTGGCGCGCAGTCTTACCCGCCGGCAACTGCTGGAAGTATTGGACGAACTGGGCGAATTGCAGGCGAACCGTCTGCGCAACATGAATTACACACTGCTACTCACCTTGCTGTGCGCTCGTTTGCGGCGCGCGGCCGGAAAATAGAAAGGTCGGAACGGTTATGATAAACATTATTGGTGTTCGCTTTAAGAACATGGGAAAATTGTATTACTTTGATGCCGCCGGATATACGCTGAACGTCGGCGATGCGGTAATTGTGGAAACCTCCCGCGGGTTAGAATGCGGCGAGGTAGGTATGGCAAATCGCGATATGGCGGAGGAAGACGTTGTTCAGCCGTTGCGCCCCGTTGTTCGCCCCGCCACGCCGGAGGATATCCGCCGTGTGGAGGAAAACGCCGCACGCGAAACCCATGCGCTAAAAGTTTGCGCAGAACGCATTGCCGCACACGGGTTGGATATGAAACTCATCCGTGCCGAATGTGCGTTTGACGGTTCAAAAATTTTGTTTTATTTCACCGCTGACGGCCGCGTGGATTTCCGCAACTTGGTAAAAGATTTAGCAAGCACGTTCCACACCCGCATTGAACTGCGGCAGGTGGGCGTGCGTGACGAAGCAAAAATGCTGGGCGGGTTGGGCATCTGCGGTCGTCCGTTGTGCTGTTCCCAGTTTTTGTCGGATTTTCATCCCGTCTCCATTCGTATGGCGAAAGACCAAGGGTTATCGCTCAATCCCACCAAAATTTCCGGCACGTGCGGACGCTTGATGTGCTGCCTAAAATACGAGCAGGAGGCCTATACCTCTCTTCTTAAAACGACACCGCGCCAAGGCGCGCTTGTTAACACACCGGAGGGTCACGGCACGGTGGTGGATGTCAATTTGCTCACCGGTTCGCTTAAAGTGCGGCTGGAAAAGAATCCCGATTCGCCGCCGGTTACCATGCACCGCGACGAAGTAACCATTATTCGCGACGGCAAAGGCGGCAAGGGCAAGCCCGCACCCGCCAATAACAACGAGCAGGAGTGAGTCATATGGAGCTGTATATCCTTTGGGCACTGCTGGCGGTGGTGTTGGTGTGCCTTCTCATACTGCTGTTCCGCAAACCGAGCAACGCCGCCTTGGGAAATCTGGCGGAAACGGAAAGCCGCTTGCGGGAAGAAATGCGCAGCACCCGCCGCGAACTGAACGAAGCTCTGCGGGAAATGTCCCGTATTTTGGCGGAGGGGCAAAAGGAAACGCTCAAAGCATCCGGCGAAAATCAAGAAAAGTTGAACGCGGCTCTCACCGCCGCGGTGCGCGGGTTACAAGAAAGCAACGAGAAAAAACTCGACCAAATGCGTGAGACGGTGGACGAGAAATTGCAAAGTACGCTCACCAAACGGTTGGATTCCAGTTTTCAAACAGTGGGCGAGCAGTTGCAGAATGTGTACAAGTCACTGGGCGAGATGAAAGAACTCGCCGGCGGCGTTTCGGACTTGCAACGCGTACTCACCAACGTAAAGGCGCGCGGCACGTGGGCAGAAGTTCAGCTTGGCAACATTTTGGAACAAACGCTCACGCAGGAGCAATTCAGCCGCAATGTCTCCATTCGCAATAACGGCGAGTTGGTGGAATACGCCATTCGCATTCCCTCACGTGAGGATGACAATTCGTTTGTGTGGCTGCCCATCGGCTCCAAATTCCCGCAAGAAGATTACGTCCGTTTGTGCGATGCCGCCGAAAAGGCGGACAAGGACGGCGTGGAAGCCGCCGGCAAAGCACTGGAACGTGTGCTGAAAAGCGAGGCAAAAACCATTGCGGATTTGTACATTGACGTGCCCAAAACCACCGACTTTGCCATTATGTTCCTGCCCACCGAGGGCTTGTACGCCGAGGTGCTGCGCCGCCCCGGTTTGTTGGAGGAACTGCAAAACCGCTACCGCATTATGGTGTGTGGTCCTACCACCGTTACCGCGTTTCTTAACACGTTGCGTATGGGCTTCCGCACGCTGGCCATTGACAAACGCGCCGCCGAGGTGTGGAAAGTACTGGGCGCGGCTAAAACGCAGTACGATAAATTTGAGGGTCTTTTGGCCAAAGCAAGAAAGAAAATTGACGAAGCCGGTACCGCGCTGGACGACGCTCAACACCGCAACGATATGATTCGCCGCAAACTGAACAAGGTGGAAGAAGTAGATGCCGCCGAGGTTCCCGCCTTGCTCACCTTACCCGAAATCGATACCGACGAGGACTAGTTCTCCCGTTTACCAAAAGCACCGCCTTGCCGTTTGGCAGCGCGGTGCTTTGTGTTACGGTGCTCACCCCATCTTTTCAAAAAAATTATTTGCGTATCCCCCCTTGCAAAGCGTTCTTTTTTTTGCCATAATAGGTTTATATTGTATTAAAAGAGGTTGGTCCTTATGTTTTTTCGCAAACGCTCACCGCTCGGCGCGGTTGATTTTATGGTTGTCGGTTTGGGCAACCCCGGCAAAAAATACGAAGCCACCCGCCACAACGCGGGCTTTATGGTGGTGGAGGCGTTAGCGGCACTCACGAACACGCGCGTAAACCGCGCCAAGTTCAAATCGTTGTGTGGCGAGTGCGTTATCGGTGACAAAAAGGTGTTGTTACTGTTGCCGCAAACTATGATGAACAACAGCGGCGAAGCCGTGCGCGAAGCGTTGTCGTTTTACAAACTGCCGCCGGAACGGTGCTTGGTGGTGTGTGATGATATCACCCTGCCGGTAGGCACCATCCGCATTCGCCGCAAAGGCAGCGACGGCGGCCAACGCGGTATGCGCAGCATTCTTTCGCTGTGCGGTAGCGAGCAATTTCCGCGCATTAAAGTAGGTGTAGGGCAAAAACCCCATCCCGATTATGATTTAGCGGCGTGGGTGCTTTCCCGTTTTTCCGCCACCGAGCAGCCGCCGTTACAGGAGGCGGTTGCCAACGCCGTTCAAGCGGCAGAGCTCATTGTAAACGACGATATGCAAACCGCGATGAATCGCTTTTCCAGATAACACATCCAGATAGCACAGGGGGTACTATGTCGGTATTTTCATCCGCTCTGTCGGCACTGTCGGTCGTTACCGCTGCTCAGGCCGACCTTGCCACCCGCTCACCGGTAATGCTCACCGGTATCGGTCATATTCACAAAGTATTGCTGGCACACACCATCTGCGCCGGCCGCGGCCAACGCGGCCTTTTTTTAACGGCGGACGAAGCGGAAGCCACCCGCGTGTGCGAGGAACTCACGGCACTGGGCACCAAAGCACTGCTGCTCCCCGCGCGGGAATTGGCACTGCATCGGGCAGAATCCGCCTCCCGCGAATACGAGCAAATGCGCCTGGGCGTGTTGGCACAAATGGCACGCGGTGACTACGATATGGTGGTGGCGGGCATTGATGCGGTGCTGGGGTACACGCTATCCCCCGCCACGCTACTGAGCCGTACACTCACCATCACCGTCGGTGCGCCTCTGACGGTAGCCGACCTGCCGGCGGCACTGGCCGCCGCGGGCTATGAGCGTTGCTCTCAGGTGGAGGGCGCGGGCCAATTTGCCGTGCGCGGCGGTATTATTGACGTGTACCCCGCGCAACACGCCTCCCCCCTGCGCATTGAATTGTGGGGCGACACGGTGGACACGCTTGCCTGCTTTGACGTACTGTCCCAACGCCGCACCGATTCGCTGGACGTTGTCTCTATCCCCCCGGCCGCCGAAATCGCGTACGATTCCGCCGCCGAATTAGCCGCACGCATAGAATCGCTGGCGGAATCTCTTGGCGGCAAACGTGCCGCGGCGGTGCGGGAACACTTGCTTGGCGATGCCGAGCGTCTGCGCGGTGGTGTTCGCCCCGCCGCGCCGGACAAATACCTCCCGCTCATTTACCCCGAACCCGCCACCGTGCTGGATTACGCGAAGGATGCCGTGTGGTTCTTGTCCGAAACGCAAAAAATCCGTGAACGGATTCGCTCGGCGCAATGGCAGTTGCAGGAGGATATGCAATCCCTGTTGGAAGAAAACCGTTTGTGTCGGGAACTGTGCCGCTACCAAGCTGACTGGGAAGATTTTAACCGCGCATTAACCTCACATCAAACGTATTTGTTGGAGACGTTTGCCCGCAGTATTCCCGACCTGCCGCTGGGCGGTCTGCACTCACTCACCTGCCGTCAACTTCCCGTGTGGTCGGGCGGGTTGGATTTACTGTGTGAGGATTTGCAGGATTTGTTGGCTCGCCGCCATGCGTGTTTGGTGCTGGCGGGTGCGGAAGAACGCAACGCCACCGCCTTGGCGGACGATTTGGTGCGCCGCGGTATTCCCGCCATTTACGCTCCCGCGCCGCAAGCACCGGTGCGCGGACAGGTGCTGGTCTTGCGCGGTGGCTTGTCCGCCGGCGCAGAATTTCCCGATATTCACCTAGCCATTCTCACCCACGGGCGTGTGTCGGCTCCTCGTAAACGCCGTCGGCTAAATCGGCAAAAAGGGGCGGAAATTCACAGTCTTTCAGAACTTATCCCCGGCGATTATATTGTTCACGCCGCCCACGGCGTTGGTTTGTACGAGGGCATCCGCCAAATGAACGTGCAAGGCGTGGTAAAAGATTACATTGCCTTAAAATATGCCAAAGAAGATATGTTGTACGTTCCCGTTACACAACTGGATTTGGTGTCCAAATACATCGGCACCAAAGACGAAGTTAAGGTAAAACTGCACCGTTTGGGCGGGCAAGAATGGCAAAAAACCAAAGCGCGGGTACGCAGTGCCGTAAAAGACATTGCCAAGGAACTCATTGCCCTGTACTCGCAACGTATGGCCACCCCCGGTTACGCGTTTGACCCCGACACCGAATGGCAATACGATTTTGAACGCCATTTTGAATACGAGGAAACCGAAGACCAGTTGCGGTGTATTGACGAAATTAAAGCCGATATGGAACGTCCCGTCCCAATGGACCGTCTGTTGTGCGGCGACGTGGGTTTCGGCAAAACCGAGGTAGCGTTGCGCGCGGCTTTCAAATGCGTGTCCCAAAGCAAACAGTGCGTTATGCTGGTCCCCACCACCATTTTGGCGTTTCAGCATTACCGCACGTTGGTTTCCCGCTTTGACGGGTTCCCCGTAAAAGTTGAAATGCTCTCCCGCTTCCGCACCCCCAAACAACAAGAGCAAATTCTGCGCGATACGGCGGCGGGGCGCATTGACATTTTGGTGGGCACCCACCGTATGTTGTCCAAGGACGTCAAATTCCGCAATTTAGGGTTATTTATTGTGGACGAGGAACAACGGTTTGGTGTGGCGCAAAAAGAACGCATTAAAGAACTCGCCCCACAAGTGGACGTACTCACCTTATCCGCCACACCCATTCCCCGCACCTTAAATATGGCAATGAGCGGTATTCGCGATATGTCCATTATTGAGGAAGCCCCGCAGGACCGCCGTCCGGTACAAACCTACGTACTGGAACACGACAACAATTTGTTGGCAGATGCCATTCGTCGCGAATTGCGCCGTGGCGGTCAGGTATATTACATTCACAACCGCGTAGAGACCATTGAACGGTGCGCCGCCGCATGGCAAATACGCCTGCCGGAAGCCCGCATTGCCTTTGCACACGGCAAAATGTCCGAGGAAGAAATGTCAGATATTTGGCGACAGGTGTTGGACCACGAAATTGATATGCTGGTGTGTACCACCATTATTGAAACCGGCGTGGACGTACCCAACGTCAATACCCTCATCATTGAAAACGCGGACCGCTTTGGCTTATCCCAACTGCACCAGTTGCGCGGGCGGGTGGGGCGTTCGTCGCGCCGCGCCTTTGCCTACCTCACCTTTGTGCGCAACAAGGTGCTCAGTGACGTAGCCGCCAAGCGGTTGGAGGCCATTCGGGAGTTCACGGAGTTCGGTGCCGGTTTCAAAATTGCCTTGCGTGATATGGAAATTCGCGGTGCGGGCAATCTGCTGGGTTCGCAGCAACACGGCCATATGGAAGCCGTAGGTTACGATTTGTATTTGCGCCTGTTGGCAGAGGCAGTGGACGAAGAAAAAGGCGTGCACCACGCACGCCGTGAACCGGAATGTGTCATTGACTTGCCGGTATCTGCCCATATTCCCGAAAGTTATATTGAAGCCAACGCCCAGCGTTTGGATGTGTACCGCCGCATTGCGGACATCCGCACCGAGGAAGATTCGTTGGACGTGTACGACGAACTCATTGACCGCTTTGGTGAGCCGCCCGAGGCAGTGCAAGGGTTAATTGACGTGGCGTTACTGCGCAACCTAGCCGCCAATCTGGGCATTTACGAGATTCGCCAAAGTGCCGATGCGTTGCTGCTGTATCAACGCACGTTGGATTTATCGGTCGGCTCGCAAATGTCCGCGGCACTGCCCGGCCGCGTAATGATTAACGCCGGCCCCAAACCGTATTTAGCGGTAAAAGGCAAGCCGGGGCTCTCCTCACTGGACATCCTGCGCGAAGCACTGCAAGCGGTAACTCCCAAAAAAGAATAACCCCCTGCAACGGGCAAACTCCGCAAATGGATTTTGCCCGTTTTTATCACACATAGTGGTGTAACAGAATAAAAATCCCCCCGCATAGCGGGGGGTATTTCATTTTCGGGCATAGCCCTATGCGATACTGGCTGCGCACAAGTGCGCTTTTTATTGGCCTGCCAGCCACGCACCGATTATTTACTACCCGTAAACGGGTTCCGCGG
>JAZOLU010000013.1:0-46854 GCA_045653425.1 Acutalibacteraceae bacterium
AAAGGTAACGCCGCGACTGCGGCACTTTCGGACGAACAGATTAACGCGGAGGACGAAATGTCCAAGAATGACGAAACGGCCGTAATTGGACAAAAGACCGGCGAAATCTATGGCGGTTTGGATGCAGACATTTTGGCCGCATCCGGAATCGCAAAGAACGGGACCGAAAAAACCTACGATTATGCCAAACGGGTAATTGGCGAAATCAAGGTACAGGCCGGGAACGCCGCCGAATTGCAAAACAAGGTTTCCGAATTGGAAAAAGAGAAAACCCGTTTGGAATCCGTCATTGCAAAGGGTGGCGCGGATGCTGAAACGAAACGGCAGTTGGAAAAAGCAAACGCGGATTTGGCAGATGTAACCCGGCAATACGGGGAACTCAAAACCAAGTTCGACAATGCAGAATCCGAGCATCAAAAGGCCCTGTTTGGAATGCGGATTGATGGCGAATTGGCGAAAGCCACAACCGGCATCAAGTTTAAGGCCGATTTGCCGCAGACCGTTACGGCCGTCCTTTTGTCCCAAGCGGTTGCCAAAGTCAAAGCCATGAACCCGGAATTTATAGACGATGGGAATGGTGGCAAGATTTTGGCCTTCAACGAAAACGGTACGACCATGCGCAACCCGGAGAATAATTTGCGGCCTTATACTGCGGCCGAACTTGTTACCCGGGAACTGAAAACGATGGGTGTGTTGGAAACAGGCCGCGTGCAGACAGGCGCGGGAACAAAGGGCCAACCGACCGGAACCGGAAACGGTGGAACGGTTGACATTTCCGGCGCACGGACACAGGACGAAGCCCACGGAATCATTGCAAAACAATTGATGGCGGCGGGCAAAATCAACGGTTCCAAGGAATTTAACGACGCGATGCAACAGGCGTGGAAAGACAACCGCGACATCATCAAGGCGTTACCCATCCGTTAACAAGAAAAAAGAACAACACCGGGTAAAGGGTCAATCCGGCAAAAACATTAACAATTAAAACTTTACGCATTATGTCACTTGTAGCAACCCGCTTGCAAAATTGGCGTGTCGAAAACCCGGAATTTGACCGTAATATGGCCCGCCCGTTGGAATATGGTGCGTTGGATTTCTTCATTGAGCAAACCAACGCCGCAAATTCCATCATCAACCCCAATTTGCGCGACCGAGCCTTTGAATCCATCGGCAACACCGTGCAAATTCCCGTTATCAATTACGATGGCGACGTGACCGTTTCCAACGTCCGTTCGTGCGTCATTGCCGACGACGAAAACACGTCCGCGTTGTACACCGTGAATTGGGTAACGTTGGCCGTCGGCTTTACGATGGTTCCCCAACTGTACCGGAACAACGAAATTTCCTACGAACACGACTTTGCCCGCAAGATGGAAAAGGTTTGCCGCGCCCTTGCAACCGCAATGGACGTGCAAGCAATTGCCGCCCTTGAAGCGAACAAAACCCAAGTGTTCAAGGATTCGTTGTATTACACCGTCACGTCCAATTCCGTGCAAATTCCTTGGAACGCCCGAATGGAATTTTTGTCGGATATGAACGCGATGATGCGTGCAAACGCTTATCCGGAAATGTTGCACGTCATCGGCGGCGCGGGATTCGATTCCCTTGTGCGCAAGATGGCCGAACACGACATTTACAACGACGTCAACAAGCGGTTGGAATACGACAACAAAGTGTTCCACTATACCAACAACATTGTGAACGGTTCCGGCATCTTCGCAACCGGTTACGTTGTGGCCGATGGCAACGTTGGTGTGTTGACCCGCGTTGACCGCGAAGCCCTTGCAAGGACCCGCGCCAATTTCCACGAATGGGACGTTGTGCGCTTGCCTTACATTGACTTGCCCGTGGGTTCCCACTATTACACCGCCGTTGGCGACCAATCCGAAATTGCCGGTGCGGCATCCGCCGATATGGTGTGCAACGTCAAGGAATATTTCGGGTTCTCTGTTGACGTGGCCTTTTTGGTTGCGTACAATTCCGACCCGACGACCGTTGCTAACCCGATTATCAAAGTTGAGGTCGCAACGCCCGGCACGGCCAATCCTTTCGCCGCCCCGGTTGAGGTCGTGAACGGACAAACCAACCCGGTTTACACGCAAGCCGTACAGTAATCACGGGCGCATCCTAAACCACTATTTCGCGGGGACGGGTAACAAAACCCCGTCCCCGTTTTTCATTTCAAAAAGGTTCGACAATGATACGATTGCAAGACATACAAACCGCGTTGTTGCCCGTCGTGGGTTGGCAACAGGATTACAACCCGCAAAAACAAATTGACAACGAATTGTGCCAATCGGAAAGCGGGTTGACGTTCCAAGGTGCGCACCCGCTTTGCACGTTGGCAAACGTCCGGGCGATTATGCCGGACGATTACTTTTACAGTTATCCCGCGTGGAATCAAATTGTGACATACAAGCGTGGAACAAAGGTGCGCCACGACAACATTGTATGGATTGCCAATTACGATAACGTCGGGATTGTCCCCGCCGCAAACGATTTCAACCAAGACTTTAACAACGACTTTGGTTCGGAATTGGCGGGCGCGTGGGTAAAATATGATATGGTTTCGGACTTTGTGCGGAACTTGACAATTAACGGTATCAATACCGCCGTTCAAACGTTCATACAGGAAAAGCAATTGCAACAGGAAACCCGCAATCTTTTGGAACGTCGCACGTTCTTTGACGGGGCCGCCCGATTGGCCGCAACAATAGACCCGACCGGAAAGATTGTCGGTTTCGAAATCGTGCCGGTCCGGGCGATGGGCGTTACCACGAAAATTGAACGAATCGGGTTGCAAATGGTTGGCGGAACCGGGACGGTACGTTTGTACCTGTTCCATTCGTCGCAAGTTGCGCCAATGCGTGTAATTGATTTGGCGTTTACCAACACCAACGGCGGGTTCCAATGGTTTACACCGGCCGAACCCATTTATTTGCCTTACATCCCCGGAACGGATGGAAACGGCAACGATTCCGGCGGCGCGTGGTTCCTCTGTTACAATCAAAACGAATTGCCCGCCGGGATGCGGGCGTTGAACGTATCAAAGGATTGGTCGGTTGAGCCGTGCCAAACGTGCCTTGGCGGTTCGATTGAATCGTGGCGGCAAATGACCAAGTATTTACAGGTTTCCCCGTTCGGGATTCACGCACCGTTGGATTTCGCCGAATACCCGGAAATGTTCGATATTGGCCAAATCGGTTATACGAACACGATGAATTACGGAATGAACGTCGAAATATCCGTTGGTTGCGATTTAACCGATTTCATCATTTCCCAACGCGGGATTTTTGCAACGGTCATTCAACGCCAAGTTGCGGCTAATGTGTTGCGAACAATCGCAATGAATCCGGATGTTCGGGTAAACCGAAATCAAGTGAACGTCACGCGTGACGAATTGTTGTATGAACTTGACGGCGCACCGACCGGCCGTGCGTCCGGGTTGGGGTACGAACTGAAACAGGCGTACCGGGCGTTGTCGCTTGACACCCGGGGATTGGACCGCGTGTGTTTGCAATGCAACAACCACGGCGTGAAATATCGCACGGTATAAGTTAATTTTGCAAGAAATGGCGTATAACGGGCGTTTGGCCGAAAGATGATAAATTACCCGTCTTTTTGACGAAACGCCCGGAAATCGCCCGAAAACGGCCAAAACGGGGTTATGGGAATATTAAACGACTTGCGGAAACGTGTTGCGGACGTGAACGACGGTTTGCAGACCGGCGAATTGGTCCGCAACGTCGTTGTTAAGCATCCCGACGACATCTTGGAATTGCAAAAACAACAGTTGTTCGCCGGTTTAGCGTCCAACGGCCAAGACATCCGCCCGTATTATTCGGAAGATTTGAAGCCGTCCGGATATTTTTACACCGTCGAATCGGCCGGGCGTTATGCCGCGTGGAAAAAAGACGGAATCAATTACCCGTACACGGCCAACAGGAACCCGGATGCGCCAAACCTGTACATCAACGGCCGGTTTCACGATGAATTGGGCGTACAGTTTGCCGGGGATTCCGTGGGAATCGTCGGAACAACCGGATATTCCAAAGGGATTATCGCCAAATATGGCATTTCCACGTTCGGTTTGATGATGGCAAATTGGATGGTTATATTTGTCGAACGCGGCGCATACGATGAATTGATGAACGAATTAAAAACACGTCTTTATGTCTAACACAAACGCACCCATCATCAAAAACCCGGTTATGTTGGACCGGGTAATTGGGGAAATACAAACCGGATTGGTTGAAAATTTGCCGTGGTTGGACGCGGCCTTTGGCCGTTCCCAACGTCTTACAAAGATGATGAACGGCAAAAAGATAATTACGCCGAATGTCTATTGCGGCGGATGGAACGGCCACGGCGAAAACGATTACATCGAAACGTCCCCGGATGCCAAGATTGGCAATTTTTCGTTTTTCGAAATTGAGGACCCGCAAACCATTGATGCGGGGCCGTGGGCGCGTGAAATCAAAGCCCCGTTCGGCCTTATCGTTTGGTTCGATTTAACCCGGGTGTATGATGAACCGGACAACCGGAATACCGAATACATCAAAGCCCAAATCTTGCGCGTGTTGAACGGCCGGGCCGGTTGGCATTTAACCGGCGGTCGTATTACCTTGAATAAGATTTACGAACGCGCCGAAAACATATACCGGGGTTATACGCTTTCGGAAATTGACAATCAATTTTTAATGCACCCGTTCGCCGGGTTCCGGTTTGACGGGCTTTTGGAATTTGACGAATTATGTTTGGAATAATCGAATTTGTTTGTTGGGTTGCGGTCGTTGCATTGGCGGCCGCGTTCCTGTTGGGGCTTGCCGCGAAATGGCATTGGTTGGAATGGTTGCAGACCCACGCGCCGAACGACTTTTTTAACCAACTGTTTAATTGTAAATTCTGTTGTTCGTGGTGGGTTTCCGTCGTTATTTCGCTAACTTTGTGCGTGGCAACGGGCCAATGGGTTTTGTTGGCCGTGCCGGTTTGTTCAACAGTAATTGCCCGGGAATTATGGTAACGGTCAAGATAGGAAAACACACGGTCGAAATGTACGACACAATCGAAGAATTGCCGATTGTGCGGTTTCACAAATACCAAAAGTTGTTGTTGATTGATGCGGGGATTGGTGCGGACATCAACGCATTCGACCAACGCATTGAGAAAATGCGCCGGTTCCTTATGGACGGCAAGACGGACAAAGCGCAACAGGAATTGGAAAATTTGCGCCAATCCGTTTTCCTTATTCAATCCGGAATCAACCCGAAACACCGGGCGTTTGCGGCATTGGTCGCCAAGTTGGACGGCGTGGAATGCGGCGACGTTTCCGACGATGGATTGGCCAAGTTGACCGAAACGTTGAACGATGCGCCCGAAAGCGAATTGACCGCCCAATTGGATGCGGTCAAAAAAAAAATTGACGGGGAATTAAGGTTGTATTTTCCCGGCATATTCGCCGATTCCGAAATTAAAGAATATTACGACTTGTTGAGGAAGCGAACGTTGGCCGTGTTGGAAAACATCATTGCCGGAAAGATGAACCCGGATGCAACCCCGGAAATCGAAAAGTTGACCACGGCGTTAATAACGTATTCCAACCCGAAATCGTTTGCCGGTTCCGATGGCGTGGAAATTCAGTTTGACCGCCAATTTGAAAACCTTTGTTTGGTTTTGTCCGAACAATTGCACGTCAAACCCAAGGAATATTCCGTTTTGGAATTTTACAACGCATTCGATTTTGTACAGGAACGGGCGAAAAAGGCGGAAAAGGCCCAAAAACGGGCCAATTTGCGACGTTAAGGCATAAAGACGTATAATTTACCATCCACGAAAAGAAACGCCGAAATACGGCACTTTTAACAAAAATAAGTTATGGACAATCCGAACCCGATTTATTACCGCGACTTGATAACGCCCGATGATTCCATTACAAAGTTGATGGACCAATTGGACGAACTGGTTACCAAGTACGACGGGGCCAAACAAAAAATACAGGGCGCGGCCGCCGAAATGGTCAAGGGCATACAGGGCGTTTCGGGCGCAAGCGAAGAACAACGAAAGGCAATCCAATTGGTCACGGAACAATCGGACAAATTGGTTGCCGAATACCGGGACGTTACGACCGCCCAATGGAAAGCAACCCAAGCGTTCGCGGAAGCCGCCGCCGCCAAAAAGGAATCGGCCCAAATTGACAAACTTGTTACCCAAATCAACACGTCGGTTGAGGGTTCGTATAACAGGTTGTCCGCGCAATACCGGTTGAACAAAATACGTCTTAACGAAATGTCGGCCGCCGAACGTCAAAGTACGGAAGCGGGCCGGGCATTGGAAGCGGAAACCGCCGCCATTTATGAAGAAATGAAGCGGTTACAGGAAGCGACCGGAAAACACCAATTGAACGTCGGTAATTACGCCGATGCGGCAAAGGGTTTGAAGATGGAATTAACGTCGTTGATTCAACAAATGGCGTTGTTGAAAACCAACGGGGAACAAAATTCGGAAGAATACCAAAAGATGGCCCAACGGGCGGGCGAATTGAAAGACGCGATGATGGATGCGCAAACAGAGGTTAAGGCGATGGCATCCGATACCCAAACGTTGGACGCGACGATGGGCGCGGCATCCGCCGCGTCCGGCGGTATGTCGGCCGTTACGGGTACAATGGCGTTGATGGGCCAAACATCGGAAACCGCCACGGATGCGCAAAAGAATTTGGGCGCGGCCGTCGGTATTGTTTCCGGATTGACGGCCGTACAAAACGCGTTGCAAAAGGAATCCAACCTAATGACCGGTATTCGGACGTTGCAGACAAAGGCGGCAACCAAAGCCGAACAATTGGACACGGCGGCCAAGAAAAAGAACATTGCCGCCACGACCGGCGCGACCGTTGCGCAACGCATATTCAATGCCGTTGCCGCCGCCAATCCTTATGTCCTGTTGGCAATCGCGTTGGTTACTGTTGTGGGCGCATTGGTGGCGTTGGCCGCCGGGGCCAACAGGGCCGCCAAGGAACAAACCAAATTGAACAAAGCGACGGCCGCCCAATTGGACTATATGGAAGAATACGCCAAATCGGCGACCCGGGCCAACAATGAACGAATCCAAGCGTTGCAAAACGAATTGGATGTTGCCAAGGCCCGCAACGCAAGTTTGGGCGAAACCCGGAAATTGGAAGATGAAATTTACAATGAACGGGTAAAGGCGCACGACCGCCAAATGGACATCTACAAAGAACAGGTCGCCGGACTTGATGCGAACCGCGCAAAGGTTGAGCAATTGCAAAAAACGCTTTTGGAATTGCAACAGGCGCAAGCGGCCGGAAAGAATCGTTTACGTGTGGATGTGGACTTGGACGGCAAGGTTGAAAACACCAAGATTGACAAAGCCATTGAAGCGGTCCAAGGACAAATTGACAATTACGGCCGTTCCGTTCAAATTGCCGTTGATTTGCAAACAGAGGGCGCGGACATTGCCAAGGAACGCGCCGTACAGTTGGCCCAACGTCGGAATGAGGGCCAACAAATTGCCAAGACCGAAACAGACGTGTTGCGTTCCGCGCAAGACGCACGGTTGGCGTTAATCCGGGATTCGTACACGCGTGAATCGGCCATATTAAAGGCCAATTCGCAACGCCAAATTGAGGACATAAAGACCCGGTTAAAGACCGAATCCAATTTGACGCGCAAGGCCCGGCAAGCGTTGAACGACCAAATTTTGGCAATCCAAGAAAAATATAACCGGGATGCGGAAGATTTGCGCAACCGGTATGCCGCAATTGACTTGGCCGCCCAACGTGAAACGGAAGATGTGCGCATTGCATTGATGGCGGACGGGGCCGAAAAGCAACGTACCGAATTGCGGGTACAATATGAACGCCGCATTGAGGATTTGACAACGGCATTGGCGACCGAACGCGACTTGACCGAAAAACAAGTGGCGGAAATGTACGACCAAATGTTGTTGTTGGGCGACCAATACCGCAAGGAATTGGCCAAGTTGGACGGGGAAATTACCATTGACCAAATGAACGCCGATGCGGCCCGTATTCAATTGCGGTTGGATGCGGCCCGGGACGGTTCCCAAGAACAGGTTGATTTGTCCATTGAGTTGTTGAAGAAACAACGTGAAATCGAATTGGCGGAAAACGCCCAATTGGCGGAAGATGTGCGCCAAAGCGATGCAGACATTAACGCCAAGTGGGATGCGGTCATAATGCGCCAAACAACCGAATTAACGCAAAAGCGGGCGTTGTACCTGTTGGATATGCAACAGGAATTGGCCGCATCGGAATTTTCGTTGTTGGATAAGAACGAACGCCAAAAGACCCAATTTCAATTGCAGATGGAAAAGGAACGTTTGCAAAAGATATTGGAATTGGACGCGACCGCATCCGTGAAAATGACCGAACAGGAACGAAAGACCATTGAAAACACGATTAAGGCCATTGAAAAGGAATCCAAGAAATTACCGTATAACAATCTTTATGAATTATTGGGAATCGGCCTTGATTCGGACCAACAAAGCGCATTGAACACCGCCATTGATTCCGTCAAAGAATCCATTTCATCGTTGGTTGATTCTTGGAACCAAGCGGCGGAAGCGGCCGTTAATTCGGCCAATGCGCAAGTTGAAGCCGCGCAACGGACTTTGGATGCGGAAATTGAAGCCCGGAACGCCGGTTACGCCAATGAGGTTGAAACCGCGCAAAAGGAATTGGAATTGGCCAAGAAAAACCGCGAAAAGGCGTTAAAGGAACAACAGAAAGCCCAAAAGGCCCAATTGGCGATTGATTCCATAACGCAAGCGTCAAGCCTTATAACCGCGTCGGCAAATATTTGGGCGTCGTTGTCCGGTATTCCTGTTGTTGGTCCGGGATTGGCCGCCGCCGCATTGGTTACAATGTGGGCTTCATTTGCGGCCGCCAAGATTCGGGCGGCGCAAGTGTCGAAGCAACAAACCGAACAATACGGCGATGGTACGGTTGAGTTGTTACAGGGCGGAAGCCACGCAAGCGGCCACGACATTGATTTGGGGACGAAGAAAGACGGAACCCGGCGACGTGCAGAGGGCGGCGAATTTTTCGCCATTATCAACAAACGCAATTCGCGCCGGTTCCGTGACGTTATCCCGGACGTTATCAATTCGTTCAATGATGGCACGTTTGCGGACCGTTACCAACGTGCAAACGCCGCAATGGCCGGTTATGCCGTTCAAATGGTTGGCGGCGGTGCAACGGACGTTTCCGGGCTTGAAAAGGACGTTGCCGCAATCCGTCAACAGGGCGACGAAACCCGTTACGTGGATGGCCAAGGAAATACGATTATCCGGTACAAGAATTTAACCCGTAAAATCAAATCGTAATGAACCCGATATACAAGTTTGAATTGAACCGTGAAAGCGTTAATCTTTTAGACCCAACACAAATAATCCCGGGGCGGTTGCTTGAACCCGGCGATGGCGGTTTGTACCCCGATGATAATTACCAAACATCGGGTTTAATTGCCGTAACGCCGGGAACGACTTATATGATAAAAGACAACAACAATAACGCGGTTGTGGTTCCTGTTGTCGTATTTTATGAACCCGATAAATCGTTTTCGTATGGTTCAACGAACGTTTCGCAAGTAACAATCCCAAGTGATGGAATCGGTTTTATCCGGTTTTCTTTTCCAATAACCACAAATGGGCGTACACTTTCATTCGCACCAACAAACGCAAGTTATAGCCCGTATCTTGGTCCCCAATCGTACCCGACTTATAAGGATGATTTAACAAAGGATTTTGAAAAGGAATCCGGGCAAGAGTTTTTCCGGGCCAAGTTGTCCGGGAATCTTACTTTTTCCGGACCGGAATATGATTGGATTGTTGGCCGTGCGTTTGATTTCCAATTTATCATTACCATCTTTATTTCGTATGATGCGGGCCGGACGTGGACGGAATATTGGCGCGGGACGTTTTGGAAAACCGATTGCGAATTTGACAATGATTCCAAAACCGTTGTTGTCAAACCGACCGTTTGGGACCGATATAACGACGTTTTGGCCGGATTAGATAAGGAATATAACCTTATTGATTTAACGCCCGAAATCGCGTATGTAAAGGCCGATAAACGGCCAATGATTCAAGTTTACGTCCCGGGCCAATCTGTTATCGGTTGTTTTCTTTCTGGTATGTGGTGGGAACAGGAAGCGGAACCCGAAAGCGACGAAACGAAATTGGTTAATGATTTCAAGTTTGCGTTGAATAAGGTAATGACGATTGCGGACGTTTCCGGTTCAATATCGCCACAACTACCTTCATTTTTCAATAAGACATTCCCCGGCGATGAACGATTTAACCCGGGTATGATGGGAACAACCGATTTCCCGGGTTCCGAATATACGATGCGTTATTACTTTTATGCGGGCGGCGGCGGCGCAACACAACGTTGGCAAATCTTGCGTAATTCGGATTCGACCGTATTGTGGGAAAAATCTTGGTCCGGCGGAACGATGCCGGATATTACGCTACCACAAACGGTTGTTTTAACGCCGGTTTCCGGAACAGGCGCAACGGGGAACGTTACATTGTATGTTCACGACATACCGGTTTATTCGCGTTATGTTTTGGACACGCCAACGATTAGCGGGTTGGATACATACCCGATTCCGGACGACGATATTGTGGAAAATAACCGGAATTATACCCGCGTAATCGGGTATTATTTCCCCGACACAATCTATTTTTCAACGTCATTAACAACGACGCCAAACCAATGGGGATTGTACCAACCCGGACAATATTACCAACCGCCGTATTTGTATTGGTCGCCCGATTTGTTCCCGGTTGCCCGTAACGCCTGGGGCCGCGTTTCAATTTGGTTTACCTTTTCCGCGTTCGATTGGATTGTTGAGGAATCCGGGCGGCAACCGTTCACGATTCGCCACGCGTACCCGCTTTCGTCTGTAATTTCGGTTTTATTGGCCAAGATTGCACCCGAAATAACCCACGAAGCAACAACGGATTATTCGCAATTCCTGTATGGCGAAAATCTTATTGGAATAACCCAAACGTTGTTGATTACCCCGAAATCGAACATTGTAACGGCGGGTTATGACCAACCGGCACAAAAGGCCCCAATAACGTTAAAGAACGTTACGGATATGTTGCGCGATTGTTTCCGTTGTTATTGGTTCGTTGATGAACAAAACCGGTTCCGAATCGAACATATACAATATTTCCGCAACGGCGGTTCGTATTCCGGTTCGCCGGTTGTCGGTATTGATTTGACGACACAAAAGGTTTCGCGCAACGGCAAGGCGTGGGCGTTTGGCCGTGACCAATACAAATTCGACAAACCGGAAATGGCGGCACGTTATCAATTTGGTTGGATGGACGATGTAACCCAATTGTTTGAGGGTTACCCGATTGATATTGTTTCGAAATATGTGAACCCGGACAACATCGAACAAATTGATGTTTCGCGTTTTACGTCCGATATTGATTACATTTTGTTAAACCCGGGCGAAATATCCAAAGATGGTTTTGTATTATTGGCGGGTATTGCAAACAATCTGTTGTCGGAAACAAAAACGATTGTAACCACACAATCCGGTTCAACCGGTTATGGTCTGATAATGCCGTTTACACGCGACCAAGGCGCGAAAATACGGATTCGAATAAAGGTTGATTCCGGTAACGCGGTTGTACGTTTTGCAACGGCGGGCGGCACGGGTATTTCAAGCGGTCCACGTTTTTATTCAACGGATGGAATCGTTACGCAAACACTTAACGTTCCCGATAACGTCGGCCGGTTAATTGTTAATACATCGGTAATCGGGGCGACTGTAACGGTTTATGAGGTTTCAAGCGGTTACGCGTTGCCGTATTACAATTATGTTGTTGATAACCAAGACCATTATTTGCAAAACGCGTATGTGGCGTTTTGCATCTTACAACGATATTATGCGTTCGATATGCCCGCCCGTCATTATTCAATAAATGGCGTTCAAATGTACGCGCAAGGCATTAAAAAGTTAAAGAATCAAACATTACGTTTCCCGACATTGAACGACCCGGATTTGGTGCAATTAGTCAAAACAAATTTGGGTAACGGAATGATTGAAAAATTGTCCGTAAATTTGTCGTCAAGGAACGCAAACGCAACATTAAAATATGATACCGAATAACAATTTAAGCGTTTTGCCTTGGTATGAATCCATTGAGCAACAGAACGCCCGCAAATGGTGGGCGTATGGCCGTGTTTATCCTTTGTTTACACCGGCCGGATTCCTGTTGCCGTTCCAAATTCTGTTACCTTGGCGATATTCGCCAACGGTGAACCAATGTATTTTGTACGACGCTAATACGGGCGCAATCGTTGACAATGGCGTTGCGGCGAAATTAACCAACACCGGATTCCAATTCAAAAACTTTCAATCGCAAGGTTACACCGTTGGCGTTTATCCCGGTTTGTTGCCCGCATTTACGACGTTGCCGAATGGCCGGTATTATTTGCGAATCCAAATTAACGGCGTTTATTACTATTCGGAAATATTTACAGTTGTAAACGACATCCAACCGTATTTGAAAATTAAATGGTGGGACACGGACGATTTCATTATGGACGCGGGCGTTATCGTTTACAACAATCCGGTTTTCAAGAACGTTTTGTATCTTCAAAGCGATTTGGCGAAACCCGAATATCCGTTTGAAGAAGAGGGCGAAACCCGGGATGGTTACTTTTTCCCGACAAAGCAAATTTCCGAAAAACGATACCGGTTCAATTTCCTTGCGTCCGAATACCTGTTGGACGTTATGCGATTTATTCGAATGTCCGATTTTGCCGAAATCGAATACCACGGGCAAACGTACAGTTTGGACACGTTCTTAATTACCCCGGAATGGGAAAGTAACGGCGACGTTGCGGCGGTTGAAGCGGTTTTTGATACGGCAACCGTGGCAAAGAAAATCGGATTGGGTTACGTAAAGGCCCAACGCGGCGATTACAACGACGATTTCAACAACGATTACGATAACAATTAAACAAACCAAATTATGGCAAATTACGCAACAATAAAGGCGGCGATACAAGAGGTTATTAAAACCAATGGTAACGAAGAAATAACCGGCGCATTGCTTCAACAATCTTTGTTGGCAATGATAAATTCGTTGGGCGCGGAATATCAATTTTGTGGCGTTGCCACACCGTCAACCGACCCGGGTACACCCGACCACAACGTTGCATACATCGCGGGCGTTGGAACGTACCCGAATTTCAACAACACAACGGTTCCCATCAACAAAATTGCCGTGTTCAAATACAACGGTTCGTGGACGGTTGAAACGGCGACCATCGGGCAAGATTACGACCACGAATTGGATGAAATCAAGACATTGGGATTTATGGCCGATGTTTTCCAATATTCGACGTTTACGGCACAAACGCCGAACATTACTTTGGAAAACACGTTAAGGTTGTCACAAGTTGGCGATTTTATCGAAATTAAGGTAAATGCGAATGGCGCGGCCGGTTCGATTTTGAGAAAGCCAACATCTTACAATCAACCCCAAATTCGATATACGGCACAACGCACGTTGCAAGTACGTTTCACAACCGCCATTAACTTTACTTACCAAGACCAACGAAACGTTGATTGGAACGCAATACAGGTTATCCGGGTCGAATTAACGTCCATTGTCGGAAGCACATACGAATACACCGTTTATTTGGATGGAATAGAGGTTGGAACACAAGAAACAACCTCCGCAATTGACTATTCGTTAATCGGCTACAATTCGATAATGACTTTGTATTACATCAAAGCCAAAATCGGCGGAATCCAAAAGAAATATGCGCGATTTGCAAGTATGCCCGGGGCCGTCGGCGTTACCGATGTAACCGTACCGGCCGAAATTCAAAGCGTTGCCGACATTGACGTACAGTTGCAAGAACTTGAACAAAAGGTTGAGAATTTGAAAGGCGGCAATTTATTGTACCTATTCAAGAAAGATTCCACGCTTTGGAATGTACAAAGCCATTTTGCCATTTATGTTCCGTTGAAAGCGGGATATTATATGCTTATTGCAATTGGATATTACACATATTCGGGCGCGGCCGGTTATCCAAACGGATATTGGCGAATGGAACGCGCCAATTTGATGAAATACGAAAACGGCAAATGGACAACCATTCAATCACAAGCGTTGGTCGCGGGCGAAAACGAATTTGTGTTGCAATGGGCGGGCGGAAACGATTATAATTATTCGGGCAACTTTTCCGGCGGTTTCCACTACGGCGAAACCATCAACGAAACCGGCGCGTGGGTCGAATTTATTATTGACGGCCAAATTATAACAGAACCCGCAAAGGACTTGCCGTTAAAGCCCTGTTCAAGTTTCATTTATCGGGAATATTCCCCGATTTACCGGAGAGATACGGGAACGATTGCCGCGTGGCATTTGAAAGAAACAGAAATAACGCGTGATGGTTATAAATGCCGCAATGAATTGTTCTTGGTTCAAAACATTGGTTTTTACGCGTTCGGCGGAATCTGTTGTGTTTCCCGTTATTTAGGCGAAAAGGCGATGCCGGAAAATGTGAACACAATAACCGATTTGGGCGATGGTTCTACAACTATTGCAAACCAATTTATTAGCAATGGCAATAGAATACATTATGAGGGCCACGGCGTCATTACAGAGGTTGAAAGCCGCGTTTTGTTCGGCCCGAATGATTCGGATTGTTCCCGTTGGGTTTATAATTCCCCGGAATACACAAAATATTACAGGCGAACGCCGGATATTCCGGGCGACGTTAACAACCGATTGGTTACAGAACAAACCGTAATATTCAAAATGCAATGATTCGGACAATGACAATATACCCGGCAAAGATTTTGGCCGGAATCCTTGCCGGGTTCCTTTCCCTGTTCGTGGAAAACCTGTTGCCGTTGTTCATAACGGTAACGGTATTCGAATTTGTTGATTTCATAACCGGCGTTATAAAATCGGCCGTGGTTGCCAAGCGGTCAAAACAAAAATTCGCGTTCGAATCAATCAAGGCGTGGCGCACGATATACAAATACGTTTTCATCTTGATTGGTATTGTATTGGCCGAAATGTTGGACCAAACCGTTGCCAACGAATCCCGGTTGCGGTTCGCCAATTACTTTACGGCATTTTGTTGCGGCGTGGAATTTTGGTCGTTCCTTGAAAACGCGGCCGTCATTTCGGACCATCCAATTTTCCGTTGGTTGCGCCGGTTTATGAAATTCAAATTGGAAGATGAAATTGGAATGACGTTTGAGGATGCACAAAAACCCGGGAAAGACGAAATTTGCGCATCTTGCCAATATAACGTTGCTGGAACGTGTACTTTGAAACCGAAAGATTTAGAAAAATGTCCTTTGAGAAATGAAGAAACAAAACATTGACGCAATTGTTATCCATTGCACGGCATCCCGGGCCGGTCAAGATTTACGCGCCGCCGATATTGACAAAATGCACCAAGAACGCGGGTTTGCGATGATTGGTTACAATTACGTCGTGGACCTTGACGGGACGGTTGAGGACGGGCGGCCGTTGACGCGTGACGGGGCGCATTGCAACACGGCCGGATTGTCCGGGAAATCGTACAACAAACATTCAATCGGAATCGTGTACGTTGGCGGCCTTGACGAAAACGGGAACCCGGCCGACACGCGGACGCCGGAACAGAAACAGGCATTGGCCGATTTGGTTTACCGTCTTATCAACGAATACCCGATTGTTGAGGTTATCGGGCATCGGGACGCAAGCCCGGACAAAAACGGAAACGGGAAAATCGAACGGAACGAATGGATAAAACAATGTCCGTGTTTCGATGTACGGGCGGAATTTCCAATGGCGATTTGCACGGCGAAACGATGAAAACGATTCTTTCGATACTGTTGTGGATATGGCAAGCCCCGCAAAACATTGTCGGGCTTGCCTTGCGTCTTTGGTATCGGGGCCGTGTCGCCGTCGTCCTGTTGTACGACCATCATTGCGGCTACGTAACGTACCGGGTCGTTCCGGATTTGCACGGCGGCGGAATATCGCTTGGCGCAACGGTATTGGTTCGGTATTATTTCATCGAATCCCCGGAATTGTACGCACACGAATACGGCCACGTTAAACAATCCCGGATTCTTGGGCCGTTGTACCTGTTCGTCATTGGCATACCGTCGTTGTTGTGGGCCTGTTGGTACAGGAAACACAAACGCGGGTCGTATTACGCTTTTTATACTGAAAAATGGGCCGATAAATTGGGCGGCGTTGTACGGCCGAAAAATTGATTACCTTTGCATAAACCTTTAACATTAAAGTATTATGGACAAACAACAACTTATTGCGTTGATTAACGCGAAAATCGCCGGTCAAGGAACGAACTTTGACGCGGGCGGGGCTTTGGCCGAAATCCTGTTGGCCCTTGCGGGCGCGTCCGCGCCGATTGAGGTTGCCGACATTACCGGTTTAACCGACGACCAATTGGATTCGTTGAACGTCGGCGATAAGGTCGCCAAGAAAACCGGAACCGCGCAACACCTGTACGTCGTTTCGTACAAAGACGCCGAAAATGGCGGTTTGTGTTTGACGTACACCGACGCGTCCACGGTCGAAACCGTGTCGTATGACCATACGGAAAGCGGATGGGCGTACAACAGTACGGACAAAACCAACATCGCGGGATAATGGGCGTTCGTACCAAAATCGAAATCGGGGTTGCGGTCCTTTTGGCCGCAATCCTGTTGTTATGTGCCGGGCAACAACGGCGCATCAAACAGTTGGCCGCCGAACGGGACCGGTACGCCGGGAACACGGCGGCGTTATTGTCCGACGTCGAACGTTACCGTGTCCGGGATTCCTTGAACGCCGCCCGGGTGCAATCGCTTGAATTGACCGTAAAGGAATACGAACGGTTCCGGGCCGACGATGCGGCATTGATAAAACAGTTGAAGCAACGCAACCGGGATTTGGCCGCCGTCAACAAAACCCAATCCCAAACCATCATTGATTTGCGGGCGGTCCCACGCGATACCGTCGTGTTGGTCCGGGATTCCATCATAACCCCGGCGGTCGCGGTCCATTGCGGCGACGCGTGGTTTGACTTTGACGGCATCTTGACGGCCGACCAATTCACGGGCAAGTTGACCAACCGGGATTCCCTGTTGTTGGCCGAAACGGTCAAATACCGCCGATTCCTTGGTTTCCTTTGGAAAACACGAAAAGTTGAGGACCGGCAATTGGACGTTGTAAGCAAAAACCCGCATACGGAAATAATGGGAATCGAACACGTCGTAATCGAAAAATAACGATATTTGCACCAACCGACCGATTCTTATACGCAACAATAGGTTTTCGGCCTGTTAACCGTCCCGATTGGGGCGGTTTTTTTCGTTCCATCCCGGATTTGGCCGTTTTTAGGCGATTTCCGGGGCTTTTGCGGTCCGGGTGGCACAACTTATCATCCGCGCCGTAAAAGTGTCTTAAATCGAAGAAACGCAAAAAATAACTTATTTTGGCCCGAAACTGAAAAAATATAGAAAAAACTTTTGGAATTTAAAATAAATGCCTACCTTTGTGCCGTGGTTGATATGACAACCCGACGGCCGGGGCCGGTTCCCCGATACAAACAACAACAGTTATGGCAACGTTAAAATACACCACAAAGGAAATCAACCGAAATTACAAAATCAAGGTTTCCGGGCTTTATGAGGGTTCCAAAATCAACACATTGGTTGGCGTGTCCGGCCTTATCCGCTTGGTCGGCGACATTGAATTAACCAACCGTCTTTTGGACCGTGCGTTTAACGATATGACCGACGTTTGCGTTTGCAAATTGCGTCGCGGCATCAAGATTTCGTTTTACGTTGCTTAATCCCCGAAATATGAAAGAATTGCACAACACCGTTTTCCCCGGTCACGTAACCGGAAATATGTTCGAATACCGGGGCGTTGGAATCTTTCAACACGGGACCCGTTACCGGATTGATTTTGCAACCGGCAGCAAATGGGTTTCGTCGCTTGAATGGGCGAAACGTGTAATTGATTCAGTCTTAAAAACCCATCGGATATGACAAACGAAGAAATGAAACAAAAGATTGCGCACATTGAACGTGTTGCGTCATTACAGAAAAAAGCCGTTTACCGTGAATTTGTCTTATCGAACGCAAAATATAAAATTGGGGATATTGTAGGCGACGCAACCGACATTATACGCGTTGAATCAATTTCATATTCCGAATATCACGGCGACATCTCGATTTACTATTATGGCCCGTTGCTTACCAAGAAATGCGAACCGCGCAAGGATGGCGCGAAACGTGCCGTATTCGAATCCAATATTAAAACAAATTGAAAATGCAAAAGTACAGATTTTCCAACCCGGCATCGGTCGTTGAGGTTTCAAAAAGCCCGTTGGACCGTCCGGAACCGGGCAACCGGTATTCCATTTTCGATTGTCTTTGCCGGGGATTCGGCCAAAACAACAAAGCCCCGCGCAAGACGTACCAAGTAACCGCAACAACCCCGGCGGCGGCCGCCCGGTTGGCAATTGGGTTTTACCGTAACGATTTCTTCACGGATGGCAAAGAAAACAAGTAAATCAACCCGGGAACAGGCGTACCGGGAAATCATCGAAAAAGAGGGCCGGAAATGGGAAGATTGCAAGGTATTGTCGTTCGTGTTCAAATACCAAATGCAAACCGAAATGTTCCATTACGGATTGATGGCCGAAAAACCCGATTATTTCGTGTTCGACTGTTGGGAAAAATACGCCAACGTCGTTGTCCTGAAAGACGAACAGAACGCGGCCGTTATCATTGCCATTGCGGCGAAGAATGGCGGCGAAAAGACAACCCCGAATTTGCGATAAGATGGAAACAAACATAATCATTGATGAATTGAACGCCAAAGCCGCGTTCGATTGGGAACCGGAACAAAAAGCGTATTTCGCCCAACAGGCAAAGGACGCACGGCCGGTTCAATGCGTCCGGATGCGCGACGTATTCACGCCGGACCAATTGCGTTTCCTGTTCCAAACGATGGGTTACAAGACGCACCAAAAAATGTGTTACAAGAACGCCGCCGAATTGGTCCAACGAATTGAATTGATGGCGCACGTTTACGACCCGGACGTACCGGTTTCGCAATACGTTGAGGGCTTCGCGTATTGTTATGGCATTATGGCAATTGAACACGCGTTTGTCAAGGTCGGCGACAAATACATTGACCCGACGTTTGAACGGGCCTTGCATCGTGACGTTCGTAACGAAATTTACGTGTCTTGCATCGAATTGGATTGCGGCACAATGTCAATGTATCAAGCGGAAACCGGGTATTACGGGGAATTATATTTGTACAATTATTTCAAGCGATACCGGCCGGAAATGGCCCAAAGAATGGCGGCCCGGAACCCGCACAACAGGCGATAAAAAACCGCACCCGGTTTCCCGGGCGCGGCGGTCAAAATACCGTGTGGGCGATACGTGGTAAAAAGACACGGCAAAGATAGGGAAAAATCGGCAAAACCGATAATTCCCTATTTCTTTTTGCTTTGCGCGGGCTTTTCCCTGTAACCGGATGCGTAAATTGCGCGGCCTTGCGCTTCCGCTTGGGCTTTGGTTGGATAGACTTTGCCGGTTTGGCCCCATTGGTAGCCGCCCGGCACACGTTTAACGGGCATAATTGTAAAATTTAATGGGTTATGCGCCAAAGATAGCAATTTTTTCGTACCTTTGTGGCGTTGACTACCACCAACAAAGGACATACAAGTTAAACGCAAGTTTGACGCAATCCCCGGGTTCGTGTGTGGTAGCCGAATCCGGGGATTTTTTATTATGAGAAACGAAATTTGGAAAGATGCGCCCGGATTCCCCGGGTATCAAGTAAGCAACGCGGGCCGCGTCCGTTCTTTTTACCGTGTTTTGGCCCCGGATTCAGTAAAAGGATATTACCGTGTTCGGTTGTACAGGAATGGCCGCGTTTATCGTATTTTCATACACCGATTGGTTGCAATGGCGTTCGTACCGAATCCGGACGGCTTGCCACAAATCAACCACAAAAACGAAATCAAAACCGATAACAGGGCGGAAAATTTAGAATGGTGTACGGCGAAATATAACAATGCGTATGGAACAGGCCGTGAACGTGCCGCCAAATCCCGTTCAAAGGCGGTTGGCCAATATACGACCGGCGGGATATTGGTTGCAACATACGACAAAATCAAAGACGCCCGCGAAAAATACGGTTCGCATATCTTTTCAGTATTAGCGGGGAAACGTAAGACGGCGGGCGGGTTCGTTTGGAAATATGTTCAATGAAATATACAAATAACGATTGGCCCGGGAATCATCCCGGGTTTTTCGTATCTTTGTCACGTTAAGATTTTGAGTTTAATATTGTGACAGGAACGGCCAACGTTGCGAAACGTCGGCCGTTTGTGCTTTGGCCCGTATTGGCCCGTTTTGGGCGATTTGGCGGGATTTTCCGCGAAAGTGGACCAACGGACCATCTTTGCGCCAAACGTGTCTTAAATCGAAAATTCGGGAAAATTAAGGTTTTGTCGGGGGTGCGCCGGGCGTTTCCTTTGGTAGTCCGATTCGGACTTTTGGTTTTCGTTTTTCGGGTTCCCGGTCAAAAACTTAAAAAATTATGAAAATATTTTTGGTAATTAGAAAATAATACCTATCTTTGTACCCGGGTTGAGGATGCAACCCAACCGACCCGGCGGGTTCCGGGGACCAAAAACAAAAAGAGTTATGGCAAATAAGGTTTACCGCGTTGTCGCTTGCATTGGTAGGAAACGCAACGTTATATTCGAATCCAAGGAATTTGACCCGTCCGATGGTTGCGCCGATTACGACGCGTTCAAAGAAACCGTCCGCGCCCGCGAACAACATTGTATGGACCTTTGGGGCAAGGGATTTTCAGTAACAACCGATGGCCGTTACCATCATATCGGAAAGAACATTGACGCGGGACGCATTGAAATTGTTTTATCATCCAAATAGGACCCCGACCGGGCAGATTCCCGGAACTGTTATGCGATTCAAGATTGACAAAAATTTGAACGTGGTTGCGGCCGGAATGGTCGCACCCGTTGAACCCGAAACCGTGGCGGTCGAACTTTGCGCCCGTTTCATTGATGCCGGAATGATTGAGGACACGCCCGACAATTGGGGCGAATCCGTCTTGGCGGCAACCGGCCCGCAATATGTTTCCGATGTGTGCGCCGTCTTGGCCGAATACCTGTATGGCGACGAATCCCATTCCATCCCGTCGGACGTGTTCGATGCCTTTTGCGCCCTTACTGTTATGGGCGACGGGGATTGCCCGCATTGCGGCGGCGAATTAAAGTTTATCGAAACAGAGGGCCACGAACTGAAAGATGGCGACTATTACACGCCCAATTCCTACGAAATTGATAACTACATTTACGAATGCCGCAATTGCGGCGAAACCATTAAATCCGAAACCGAATTATGATGCGAATTGAACAAGCGATTGCCCGCGCAAAGGAACAGGGCAAAAAGGTATTCAAAAAGGACATTGCGGCCCGTCTTTGGCCCGATTCCACAACGGCCGCCCAACAAGTAAATATGACGGCGTTGTGTAACGGTGCGACCGCCCGCATTTCCCCGGAATGGGTAAACATCATTTGCGAAATGACCGGATGCACGGCCGATTTCCTGTTTGGACTATCAAATGAATAAGGTTATGAAATACGAAAGTACATTGAATTTGTTTTGGACAATCGTTTGGGGCGTTGTCCTTATCGCGGCAATTGTCGGTATCTTTTGGAAACCGGCCGTTTATGCCGTTGCCGTCATTGCGGCGGTTTTCTTTGGTGTGTTTTTACGTGAATTTATCCGTTTCGCACGGATGAAATAATAAACAGGCGATACGATGAAAGACGAAAAGACAATTGACCCGGCGTTGGCCGCATTGGTCGAACCCGAAAAGGAACAGGCGACGGAAATTGCGCCCGGAATGACTGTTGAAGAAATCCGCGCCGTGTATTTCAATGCTGATGCGTTGAAAGAACCCGCGTACCGATTGTTCCAACTCAATTCCGACGGACACCGGTATTATTACCGCTTTAACGATGCCGGGGAACCGGAATTTTACCCGTCCGTCACGACGTTGTTAAAACAGGTTATGCCGACCCCGCCGGCCCTGTTGGATTGGATGATTGCCAACGGCAAGGATGGTTCAACGGAAAAGCGGGATTTGGCCGCCGCGTATGGAACGTTTATGCACGGCGAATTTGAAAAACTGATTATCAACCGCCGTTACGACTTTGATTCCGTCCCGGCCGCCCTGTTGGCGTATATGGAACGGGAAAATTTGCCCGAAAAGGTGTTTGCCGAATGGTTGCCGAAAGTACGAAAGGACGTGTTGGCGTTCGCCCAATTCATCAAGGATTGGAACGTAAAGCCGTTGGCCGTGGAAATCGGTTTGTACCATCCGAAATTCCATTATGCCGGTTGCCTTGACTTGCCGTGCGTTATGACGGACCCGAAAACCGTAAAATCGTTTACGGCGTTGGTTGATTTCAAAAGCGGCCGGAAAGGGTTTTACGAAGAACACGAATTGCAATTGCATTTGTACAAAGATGCGTGGAATTGTTGGTACGAATCAATGCCAATTACCCGCGTGTTCAACTTTTCCCCGAAAGATTGGCGCAAGGCCCCGACGTACAATTTGAAAGACCAAACGGATTCCGTGAACGCAAAGAAATTGCCGTACCTGTTGGCGTTGGCAACGATTGAGGATGAAAAGCGGGATAACACGTTGACGATTGTACGCGGCGTTTTGGACCTTGACAAAGGCAAGATTTCCGACAACATCTTGAATTTGTCGTTGGCCGAACTTATCAAGACGAAAGCGGCCGAAAAGGACGCACCCGAACAGGCGGCGAAAGCCCCGGAAAAGACGGATGCGCCGGAACCCGCCCAAAAAGGCCGTAAACGGGCCGTAAAAGCGACGAAAGACCCCGAACCGATAAATTCCCCGTCCGAACCGGAAAAGCCCGTTAAAACGGAAATTGACGAAAAATTACCGTGGGAAAAGGATATGGCCGACGGAACGGGCATTGAGATTGAGAAAACCGACGATGGCGTGAAAGTGATGGCCCGTTATTTCGAACCGGCCCCGGAACAGGCGGCAAAGGATAATTTGTTAAACGACGAAATCGAATTGTAAGATGGCACAACGAACGAAAGATATGTTTACGCGGGATTGGATTATTGAAAATTCCGTTGATATATTAAGCCGATACGAACCCGGCGTTTTGACAATTCGCGGTTTGCATTATCAATTAGTAAGCCGGGGAATGACAAACGACATTCAACATTATAAACGCGTTGTTGCCGCAACCGGTCAAGCCCGTTGGGATGGCGTTATTGCGTTTGACGCGTTTAGTGACCGCGACCGGGCCTTGGCCT
This sequence comes from Acutalibacteraceae bacterium, assembly GCA_045653425.1. Taxonomy (GTDB): domain Bacteria; phylum Bacillota; class Clostridia; order Oscillospirales; family Acutalibacteraceae; genus RGIG3009. The sequence continues at coordinate 23,451 of JAZOLU010000013.1, forward strand.
GTTCCACATCATCCGAATTAACCTGTTTGGAAGATGCGGAAGAAATCGCAAAAGAACAGGTCCGTTTGTGGATGACATCATACCACAAAAACCGTTGGGAAAACCAACCATATTATCCGGAAGTTTTCATTGAAAAGAAAGCGTTGGAGGGCGTTTTTTATAAGCCGTGCAAACGTTATGGAATTGCCCTTGGTGCGTGTAAGGGTTACCCGTCGTTGACGTTCTTACACGATGCCGCAATACGTTTTCGGGCCGCCGCGATGGATGGAAAAATACCCATCATTTTGTATTTCGGCGATTACGACCCATCCGGGGAAGATATACCCCGGGCATTAAAAGAAAACATCATAAATTTGGGATGTCCGGATATTGAGGTGCGCCGCGTGTGTTTGATGGAAGAACAGGTTTTGGCGTGGAAATTACCGCCCGCACCGGCAAAATTGACCGATTCCCGGACGGCGAATTGGGACGGTTTGGGGCAAGTTGAATTAGATGCCGTAAAACCCGAAAAATTGATTTCATTGTTGGATAATGCCGTGGCCGAAATATTCGACGAACAATTGTATGATGAATTGATTGCGGCGGAAGAATCCGAACGTGAAATTTTCCGTGACGATATGAAATATTTTGTTGATAATGAATTGTAATATGACAGTCAAAGATTTACAAATTGGGTCGCCGGTTTACCGGGTGCAAATGGATTCAATAGACGTTTTCCGTGTTCGTCTTATTGAGCAATTCCAAGATGGGACGCGTTCGGTTGAATTGAACGCATCGTGGAAACCGCGTTGCAATGCCAAGGAAGATGCAACCGAAATGCGCAATATCAATTCGTCGGAAACGGTTTGGTATGTCAACGTTGAGGATGCCGAATTGGCCCAACTTATGCGCCGTTCCGAATACGTCGAAAAATTGAAAAAGGCGATGGAAAATGCACAAAACGCGTTTGCCGATGCAATCCAACGTTACGCGTTTGCCGAACCGTCAACACCAAAAGAATTTTAATTATGGGCGGAAGAATATACAGGCCCGAACAGGGCGCGGCAATCCTTGAATTACCCGAAATCGGCCGGTTGCACATCGGCAAAAAACAGATGGGCCAAAACGGCAAGGAATACCCGGTTTCCGTGGATTATTTCATACCGGCCGGAAAGTATGCCGGGATGTTCACGCAAGCGTTGGGCGAAAAGCCGCAAACAATCCAAGTAATATTCCCGGATGATTCCCCGGAAAAGGTATGCAACGAACGGTACGAATACCGCGACAATGCCGGTGCGTTGGTTGCAAAGGGCGACGGCCGGACGTTCGAAATTTGGGACGGCAAACGTTATGTTCCGTATTCCGTGGATGCGTACCCCGATATTATGGACCAAATCGCAAAGAACAACCCGACCAAACGCGGGGCCGACAATTGGGATATTGTCTTAACGTTGCGGTTCATCATCCCGGCCGTCCGGGGAATCGTGGGCGTATGGCAATTTTCGACAAAGGGCAAGGCGTCAAGCGTCCGGAATATCCGGGAATCGTTCGATGGCGTCCGGATGATGCGCGGGACGGTAACGCAAACCGTGTTTGATTTGTCGGTACAGTTTGCCAAAAGCAACAAACCCGGCGTGTCGTCCCGTTATCCTGTTGTTTCGTTGGTTGCCAACGACAACCGGGTAAACGATATTCGGGCGATGTTGGCACCGGAACAATCAACGAAAAATTTGTTATTGTCCGAATAAACCGTATATTTGCATCAAATAACGTTGCCCGCGACCAACGTACACGGAAGATTAGCGGATTAACCCCGCAACAATCCCGGTATTTGGTGCGTCGCGGCCCAAATGCCGGGATTCTTTTTTGATATGGAAACACGAACGTTTAGAATAGACAATTACATTACCGTTCCCGGGTTCGCAATCGTCGAACTTGGATTGTCCGGGAACGAATTGTTGTGTTATTCGTTGATATACGGATTTACCCAAGACAAAGAAACCGAATTTCGCGGGTCGTTGAATTACGTTGCATCGGCCTTGAACGTGACGAAACAGAACGCCAAAAAGATTATTGACCGATTGATTGACCGGGGATTGATTGAGAAACGCGAAATGTACTTTTCCGGCGTGAAATTTTGCCATTATGTTGCAAACAGATACGGCGTTACTGAAATAGCAACGGGGCGTTATCAAAACAACAACACGGGCGTTGCTGAAATAGCAACACCCCCCGTTACTAAAACGGCAACGCATATTGATAATAAAGATAATTCTATTGATAAGATAGAAGATACCGCCGACGGCGGTTTGTTCCCGACCGAACCCGCGTTTGAAACGGTTACAGTTACCCGGCCGCGCCGGACCGCCGAACCGGCCGCGTGTCTGTTCGAAAATTCCCGGTTCGCCGAATACAACGCGTTTGCCGCCGAATTTACGGCCCCGGAATTTGCGGACGTGGATATGGTCTATTATTACCACGCCGTCGCGGATTGGTCCGCGCAAAAGGGCAAGAAAATGAAAGATTGGATTGCAACGGCGCGGAATTTCATTCGTGGCGATATGGAAAAGGGCAAGTTGCACCGTAAAAGCGGGACCGGCCCGGGATTGTCGCCCGATGCGTTGAAATACTTGCAAGATATGGCCGATTAAGCGATGGAACAGAACAACAACCAAATTGCCGTCCGGCCGGTACAGAAAACGGCCGTTATGATACGCCGGGAAATGGTCAAGATTCCCGCCGTTATGGGCGCGTTGGGTCCTGTTGAAAAGGCCGTGTTTCTTGCGTCCACGGCGAAAACCATTGCCGAATACGACGCCGCCGAACTTGCGGCCGAACTTGCAACGGCCTTGAAATGGATTTGCAAAGATGTTGGGTACAGGTCCCCGGATGAAAGCGACCGCCAATATTTGGTTATCCGGACCGCCGAAATACTGAAACGGTATTACGCCGGGTTGTCGTTAAAGGATTTCCGGATGGCCTTTGAAATGTCGTTGACCGGCGAATTGGACGATTTCTTGCCGCGTGGGCGCGATGGCCAACCCGACCGGAACCATTACCAACAATTCAACGCCGAATACGTGTGCAAGATTCTAAACGCCTACAAAGGCCGTCGGGCGTGGGTATTGAAGAAAGCACACGAAGCGGTCCCGAAAGAGGAACCAAAGCGCGACCCGGCCAAAGATAGGTATTACAGGAACGAAACCCGGAAAGGATGTATCAAGGCGTTCGAATCGTTCAAGGAAACCGGCCGTTTGCCCGAAATGTCGCCAATTGCCGAAATGTTGTATTACGACGAATTGGCCGCCGTGGGCCTTGCGGACAAAATCGAAATTACGTTGGAAGAACAAAAGGTTATATTGCAACGCACAATCAACGATTACGCCCGGCGCGGATATGTCGGGGACGTCCGCCGGTTAAAGGAATCGGGAACCGACGACCCGGAATTGGAACACGGTTCGTTTGTGTTGGCCCGGCGCAAGGCGTTGGCCGCAACATTCCGCCGGATGGCCGAACAGGGAATAAACATTACTGATTACATCAAATTAGAAAAATGAAAATTAAGATTACAAGTTTTCGCGGGTATAATCCGGAAGCGTTTGCCAATATAAAGGTTGGCACAATTCACGATGTGGTTCGTAGGGTTGAAGATGGATGGATTGTAAAAGGGTCGAACAATGCGGATGTTCTTATTTTGGAAGATGAAGCCGAAGAAATTTAAAATAACCGATTACATCAAATTTGAATAGAAATGGAAACACACAAATTCCCGTATGATTGGACGTTAAAAGACGCAAATTTTACGAAAGACAAAGGCAAGGTGTTTTCGTGTTTTGCGTGTGGCGGCGGTTCTACGATGGGTTATAAATTGGCGGGGTTCGACGTTATTGGATGCAATGAAATTGACCCGCGTATGATGAAAATTTATATCGAAAATCATAACCCGAAATATAGTTATTGCGAAGATATTAGAACATTCAAATTGCGCGATGATTTGCCGGAAGAATTGTACCAACTTGATATATTGGATGGGTCGCCGCCGTGTTCTTCATTTTCTTCGTCGGGTCGTCGCGAAAAAGATTGGGGAAAAGAGAAAAAATTTAGAGAAGGACAAACCGAACAGGTTTTGGACACGTTGTTTTTTGATTTTATAGACCTTGCAAAGAAATTACAACCAAAAGTTGTTATTGCTGAAAATGTCAAAGGATTAACAACGGGAAGCGCAAAGGAATATATGAAACGGATATATACATCGTTCGAAGATGCGGGCTATAACGTTCAACATTTTATATTGGATTCTTCAAAAATGGGCGTACCACAAAAACGAATCCGTGTGTTCTTTCTTTGTGTTCGTAATGATATTTCCCGTATTATTGATTGCGGCGGCCTTTTTAATAGCATACCAATAATTGATATGGATTTTAACGAACCGGAAATACTATTTTCGGAAATTGCGGACCATAATGGGCGCGAAATAACGGCAACCCGTACGTTGGAATGTTGGAAAGAACACATACACGGGGAAACAAATTTGGGTAATGCGGCCGAAAGACTTTACGGAAAAAGGATTTATTTTGATTATATCTTAATTGCCGAAGATAAAGTTTGCCCGACATTAACGATTGGCGACCATAATAACCAATTATTGGATGCCGTACCGCGTTATATTAGTGTTGGGGAACGTGTCCGCGCGTCATCATTTCCGGCCGATTTTAAGGGAAACGAACGCGAAATTGGCTTTTGCACGGGTATGTGTGTTCCACCTGTAATGATTGCGCAAATTGCATCAAGAATTTACGAACAATGGTTAAGTAAATTAAAAAATGAATAAAATTGATTGGTCAAAAATAAACGAAATTTGTTTGCCGTGTCTAAAAAAACCAAGACGGATAATTGGGGCAAAAGCGGTTGTTTTATGCGATTTGAGAAACAACGCGGGCGATGTTATAAAAGCCGGGCAAATCGTCGAAATTTGGCAATCGTTCCGTGGTTATGGTATCAAGACAACAAACAAATCCGGGCGAAAAATCCATATTACCCGTGTTTCGCATTATGATATTAGATTTTTGAAAGATGGAAAACAAGATTAAAATAAATTGCGTAATTGGCATTGACCCGGGCGCGGGCGGCGGAATCGCCGTGTTTGTTCCGGGCCACAATACAAAGGCGTTAAAGATGCCGAAAGACATTACCGAATTGCGGGATTTCTTCACGTATTACGCCGACAATTTCAAACCGATTGTGTTTTTGGAAAAATTGTCGGTCCGTCCGGATGATGTTATGGTACAGGGCGACCGGGCCGCGATGGGAAAGTTGTACCGGGTGCAAAAGATGATGGCGAATTTCGAACATCTTAAAGCACTAATCGAAACGTCCGGGATTCCGTATGTATTGGTTCATCCTCTTTCGTGGCAAACCAAATTGAAATTGCGGGTTCGTGGCGTTCACGAAGAAAAGGCCGACCGGAAACGCCGGTACAGGGAAACGGCCGCGCAATTGTACCCGGGCGTCAATGTGACGTTATGGAACGCGGATGCCCTGTTGTTAATGCACTTTGGCCGTTGGGCGTTGGTCAATGAACCGAAATGGGTAAAGGCAAATTTGCCGGAACGCGAATACCAAAAATTGTTTTGAGTATGAAAAACGGAATTACAATAAACGGTGTTGAATATAGGGCCATTCGGCATTTGTCTTGTTCTGTTGCTGATGGGTGCAACGAATGCGATTTGTTAAGGAAATGTCAATGTACGATGTCGCCGTGTTTATTGTTTGTAAAAACCGGATATTGGGTTAATTTCAAAAAGGTAAAGAAATGAGAATAAGCGAATACCAAAAATTGTTCGGTTTGAGGAACAAAGAAACGGGAAAGTTGATATTGTATTATTGGGCTTCATCCCAAAAGCACAAAGCGATTTTTTCGACCCGGGAAAAAGCGATGGACGCGGCCCGATGGTTTGACAAAGAACCCGAAATTGTGGAATTTGAATAATGGACCGAATCTTTGTTGTCGTAACGCCTGTTTGCCCGCATTACCCCGGGCGCAAGGTAGGTTCGAAAGAGTGTACGCAATGCGACCATTTCCGGGGCGGAATCGTACAAAATTTCGTTGATTGCGCACACAATCGGCCGGAAATCGAACAGAAAACCCCGAAACCGGCACGGAAAGCCGCCGAAATAGCACAACCGGCCAAGAAAAGAGGACGGCCAGCGAAAAAGGCCATTTCCAAGCCCGTAAAGACACGCAAAAAGAAAAATGGATAAGTTGTACCAAGACGGGACGAAATGCCCGCAAATCGAAAATTTGGCAAAAATAACGCCCGAACAGGCGTCCGAATACGTGCGGTTCGTCGCACACGTCCGGCACACGCAACGCCGGTATTTCACTTTCCGCAAACCGGAAATCTTGGATGAATCCCGGCGGTTGGAAAAAGAGTTGGACGCGTTGAACGCGCATTTGTTGGACCCGACACCACGGTTGTTTTGATATGGAAAAATTAAAACCGTTGACCGTTCCGTTGTTGGCCGTCCATCATTACGGACCGGAACACCAAAAGCGAAAGGCCATTGAAGAAATGGGCGAATTGATAACCGAATTGGAACGGGAACAGGACGGCCGGACAACCCCGGAAAAAGTTATTACCGAAATTGCCGATGTTCATTTGATGGTTCAGCAACTGATGGTTATTTACGGGTTGGATACTTGTATGAAAGAGTACGACCGGAAACAACGCCGGTTGTTGCGTCGGATGGATAAGGAAACCCGGGGCGATTACAGAAAAGGAAAAGACGATGGAAAATGTAACGATAAATGATTTTGTGCAAGCCCGCATCCGGAAACCGGCGGATGGCGGAATACCTTTTATCGAAATCAAGCGGGCCAAATACAAACATTGGCATATCATCGGATTTCATTTCGAATCGGACCAAGCGTTTAAGCGGGCGTTGGCCGCCGGAACGGTCGTTTGGTTGCCGAAAATCATTGAACCGCCAACATTGTTTGAAAAATAAATGAAAAAAGTTTTGGTAATTAAAAATAAATACTTACCTTTGTATCGGGTTGAGGTTACAACCCGACCGCCCGGGCGGGTTCCCGGTAAAGACAACAGGTTATGAAAACGAAAGTAAGTTTTGACAAATTGGTTTATATGGGCGTAAAAATGGTTTTGGATTGCACCCCGGTTGGAATGGCCGTTGCGGTCCTTTCTCAAACCAATAAATTAAGCGTCGCGGAAGCGGTACAATTGAAAGCCGCAATTATTGACCAATTGCGATAATACATTTTGCGCCGTGGTGTAACGGCAACACCCCGGATTTTGGTTCCGGTAATCCCCGTTCGAATCGGGGCGGCGCAACAAAGACATACCCCCGTGGCGTAATGGTAGCCGCGATTGACTCAAAATCAATTGCCGTATGGCGTGCCGGTTCGATTCCGGCCGGGGGTACGAAAACGGACCGGGCCGATTCCCGGGAACATAAAACCAAATGTCTTATGATGGACACGAAAAGATTTCAAAAGTATTACCAATCCGGGCCGCATTTCCGGATTGAGAACCCGAACCCGTGTTGGGCTGAAAAACGCGGTTTCAAATGGGACCGTGGCGATTGCGCCATACGTGCGTTGGCCAACGCCATTTCCTGTTCGTGGGTCGAATCGTTCGATTACTTGACCGCCAAGGCCCGCCGGGATTTCAACGTACCGAATGACGGTCCCGGATTCCGCCGTTGGTTGATTGAGGGCGGCGCGGTATGGACCCATTGCCCGGCCGTTACAGGCAAAAAGAGAATGACCGCCAAACAGTTTGCGGAAACGCACCCGTCCGGCCGTTATGTCATTACGGTTGCATCCCACGAAACCGCGTGTGTTGATGGCGTTATTTTGGACGCGTGGAATTGCGGCGAAAAATGCGTGGTTGGTTATTTCGATATGTCGAATTTCAAGTTATAATCAATGGATTGTTTCGAAAGTTATAAACAAAATCCCACGCGTTGCCGGGATTGTAATAAAATGGATTGTCCATTTTGGAAACCTAATAAGCAATAGAATAACCCGGGGCCGGGAAACCGGCCCCACAAAACAGGCGATACGATGTACATTAAAAGATTGGAACTTTTGAATTTCCAAGTTATCGAACAGTTTTCCGCCGACTTTGACGGAACGGTTTATTTCGTGACCGGCGACAACGAATTAGGCAAATCCACGTTGTTAAAGGCAATCGGCGCATTGTTGACCGGACAACGTGACGACGTGTTACGCAACGGCGCATCCAAGGGCTTTGCCAAAATGGTTGTTGGCGACGATGGCGAAGAATACGACGTACAATTGTCGTTCACGGAAGCGAACCCACGCGGAACGTTGACCATCAAACAGAAAACAACCGGGATGGCGACCAACAACGTTTCGATGTTGCAACGCATTTTCGGTTATCAAGATTTCGACGCGGTGGAATTTTCCCGTTGGTCCGAAACCGCCGATGGCCGCCGCAAACAAATTGCCGTGGTTAAATCCCTATTGCCCGAAAAGGTCCGGAACAGGATTGCGGAAATTGACGAAACCGTTACCACGATGAAAGCGGAACGCACCGGCGTAAACCGGGATGTCAAGACGTTTGCCTCCCTGTATGAATCCATCGAAAAACAGTTGGCCCCGGGCGACGTTGAGAAATACGCCGCGCCCGTGGACGTTACCGCATTGATGGAACGCCAAAAGACTAATGCGCAATTGATTGAAAAGGCCAAGACGGTACGCGCCGCCGTTGCGCAACGCACACAACAGTTGGCCGAAATTCCCGAAAGATTACGACGCGAACAAGCGCATTTTGACAACGAAATAATGGCCATTGGCAAAACGGTTGCCGCCGCGAAAGCCGCATACGAAAAGGCCGTTGCCGATGCGAAGATTGCCCGCGAAAAGGCCGAGGCCGCCCACGCGGAAGCAATCGCCACAATCGAAGCGGAACGCAAGGCGTTTGCGGAACGCAAGGAAAACGGCGAAAATTGGTTGGCAAAGTATGAAGCCAACAACCCCGAAAAAACCAACGTTCCGGCCCTGTTGGCCGATGCGGAAGCGCATAACAAGCGATATAACCTTGTTTGCCAATTCAAGGAAAAGAAACAACAGTACGAAGCCGTCAAGGCCAAGGCCGAACAGATGGATTCGGACATTGACAAATTGGCAAGCGAACGCGCCGGGTTGATTGCATCCGCCGAATTGCCGATTGCCGGGTTGTCCTTTACTGATGATGGGTTGACATTGAACGGCATTCCGTTTGTTCCCGGCAAGGTGTCGGATTCCCAAACAATGGAAATTGCGGCCAAATTGGTTATTGCATCCAATCCGAAAGTAAAGGTTTTCCGAATCGCCCGTGGCGAATCTTTGGGCCAAAAGCGGCTTGAAACAATCATTGACATTGCCCGCCGTAACGGATTCCAAGGATTCATCGAACAGGTCCAACGCGGCCAAACCGAAATGATGGTTGAAGAATATACCGAACGTTAAACCAAATCGCCGGGGCGGTCCCGATGCCGTCCCGGCTATACTGATATGTACGACAAAGAAACACAACAAAAGATTGCATCTTGCAAGGCGTTACAGGGAATGACGGTCGAAGATTTCATTAAAAACGACCGGTTCCGCGAAAACTTGGCCGGTTACTTGACCGAACAACGGGAAACCCGCAAGACGGCCCGCGCATCATACGCGGCGATGCGAAAGGTTGGCGGCGCAAAGGGTTACAAATTGCCCGCCCACGTATGCGACAAATTCATTGACGTTTCCGTTGACTTATTCGTTGAACTGTTTAAGGCCGTAATTGCCAACCGATACAACGGCCCGTTTGCCGAACGTCAATACATCCGACAATTGGGGATGCAAGCGTACAATTTGACCGTTGCGCAATATGTCGTTGAAGAATACCCGGAATTGGAACCCGTGTTGATTCCAAAAGCCAAAGCGAATTGAATATGTTTTTATTGGGTTTAATTTGCGGTTTTTGGTTATGGGTTATAATCGGAATAGCCGCGGAAAAAATTGGAAGATATGCACAAAGTAAGCGATTCCGGGATTATTACAGAAAACGGAAAACTACGGTTGCCGATGGACCGGATAAACGCGTTTTTGGCGGCAAATAAGGGAAAACGGGTTATTGTCCGATTTGAAGCCGCCGAACACGGTTCAAGTGAATTGCAATTGGCGTATTATTACAATTACATTGTTCCGACTGTTTCCGCCGCATTATATGAACAGGGAACCCGGATGCGTGAACGCGCCGTGGACAAATGGTTGGTTGAACAATACCCGGGCGAAAAGGACGAACGGATTTTGGGATTTGGGGATGATGTCAAGGAAGCCCGGCAAATGGACAAACGCCAAATGTTCGATTTTTTGGATTGGCTGAAACAGTTTGCCGCCGAAAATATGTACGTTTACATTGAGGACCCGCGAACACTTTAACACAAAACAATATGCGAAAGATTAACGAAAACGATTACGTGGATTTTACCATTACCGGGCCGGGTTGGTCTTAACTGTTGCCACGTTCAAAAAGGCGGTTGGCGAATGGAAAGATATAACCCGCGCCGGATGCACGTTGTACGGCAATAAGCCCGACGGAACACGGGCAATCATTGATTCCAAGTAACACACACAAAAGGCGATACGAAATGACAATTAACGACGTTTTATTTTTCGATACAGAAACGACCGGCATTCCGGACCGTTCGGCCAAATGGGACACGGACTTTGCAAATTACCCGCACGTCGTGCAAATGGCGTGGATTCACGGTTGCAAGGTTGAAAACCACATTATCCGACCGGATGGGTGGGAAATCCCGGATGATACGGTGGCGGTCCACGGCATAACCACGGAATACGCGTTGGAACACGGGGAACCGTTCGCCGCCGTCGTGGATATGTTCATACAGGATTGCCACGATGCCGGTTTGATTTGCGGCCATAACATCCATTTCGATACCGGCATTGTCAAAGCCAACATCTTGCGCGAACTTGGCCGGGAATATTACGATGCAAACGACGTGGAAAACGCGTTGTATAAGGGCAAGCGAATTGACACGATGCGCCCGACGATGAAATGGGTTGATGCCCGGATGGCGAACGGCCGGTTGAAATTCCCGAATCTTTCCGAACTGTATTCCCGTTGTTTCCCGGGCGAAACGTTCCCGGCGCACAATGCGATTGAGGATGTAAAGGCGGTTGCCCGTTGTTTGCCTGTTATCCTTGAATTGGGATTGGTTGAACTGAAAGTAAAGGAATACCCGGAAGAACAACCGAACAACCCGGTTTCCGCCTTTGCCAAAATCGCCGACGCGGCAAGCGATGCCGCCAAGATTGTGGCCGATGCGGCAAAGAAATTCGGCGCGGCCCCGGAAACGGCCGGAAATGGCCCTATTTTGGACGCAAAACAAAAAGATGATAAATTACCCATCCAACCGGCGAAAGCCCCGGAAATCGAAAATTTCACAAAAATAAGCGATGCGGCGGCCGAACTGTTGGACCAAAACGATTTCTAATTATGCCAAAGACGATTGAATTTCACAACACGCCCGGATTAACCCGGGAATACGTCAACAATTGGTTGGTTCACGCCCGCAAGGACAAAGCGGCCCCGGCGCAAATCGCCGTATTGGAAGATGTTTTGCAACTGATTAATGTTGCGTTGTCAGTTTTAGCACCCGGACCGGCGGACCCGGAAAAAAAGAAACAATCCTAATTCAAAAAGCGATATGGAAAAAGAATTGCAAACCATCCCGACCGAAAAGGACTTTAATTTGTCCAAGGTCAAGTTGTTGCCGAAAGGCGGAATCCAAGCCGAATACCAAGTTACGCAAATCGTGGACGGCGAAACGTCATTGATTGACCGTAACGAAACGTGCAACCGTGACGTACACCCGGATTTGACCGGCTTGTTTGAAGATTTGCGCAACATCGTTGCCCGAACTTTCAACATTACGTCGTTCCTTTCCCTGTTGGAATCCGACGAAATGAAATTGCCGGAATCGAAAAAGATGTTGGCCCGTTCCTTTGCCGATGAACTGATACAAAAAATTGAGGTTCGCGGCGTGGCGTGGTCCGGAACCGGCGACAAATCCGGCGTTGTCATTACCGCCGTGTACGAAACCGCGAACGGTTTGAAAACTTGCATCAATACCCCGCGCATTGTCCTTGCGACAATTTCGTTTGGGTTTGAAGAAGAATTGGAAACCATCGTGGAATCCATCAAAAAAGAGTGTTACGCGTATTTGTTCCGTGGGAAACAGGCCCAAATGTCGTTGTTCGGCGACAATGGCGCGGCCGATGATGAACCGGACCCGTTGGATAATCCCGACGATATGCCCGCCGAATAATGGAACCGTTCTTGATTGATACCCGCGAACAATACGACCTTTGCAAAGCGCACGGAATCGAACCGTTGATTGACCGGCGTTTTACAATGGAAATCCGTTTGCGGGTTTCAATCCAACGGGAATTGTTCGGGACCGGCCACACCCCGGCGGAAAACGAAAGGTTTTATCGTTGGTGTTGGGACCATTACCCGCATATCTGTTCGGAAACGATGCGCCCTTTGCGTCAATATTCGGCAACGTATATTTCCCACATCTTGACGCGTGGCGCACACCCGGAAATGGCCCACGACCCGCGAAATGTCAACATCCTTTCGTTTGAGCAACACAACCGTTGGGAAAATGGCGACCGGCGCAATATGCGGATATACCGGGCAAACCTGTTGATTGTTGAGCAACTGAAAAAGGAATATGGCGGCATTGACTGAAAAGGAAATTGCGGTACGGAATGTTTTATTAAACCGAATGACCTTTATAACCGATAAAATTTTGCCAAACGTCAAGGATGAAAAGATGTTGGAATACTTGACCGGTAAAATTGAGGGCTACCAACAAGCGTATGAATTGTTGGGCGAATCGTTGGAAAGTATTAAAATCGAACTTTAATGAAACCGATAAAATTTGATGGCGCAAACGTTGTATATGGCGCGAACCAACCCGAATACATACCATTACCCGCCGAAAGGCGGCCGGGCCGTTCCTGTGAGGTTGTAACGTGTTGGGAACTTTCCCCGGATGAACTGAAACGTGTACAGGAAACGGGAAAAATTTATTTGGGTCTATTGACGTTCGGACAACCATTGCAACCCGTAATTATGTCCGTTGACAAACCCGAACCATACGACGCGCAAGAATGAAAGATTACAACGAATTGGTGCGCCGGTCAATCCGGAAAGACTTTGCCAAAGCGAATTTCAAGCGGAACGCCCGCGTACCAAAAACGCCGCATCCAAAGAACACGAAACGCGTTTTGTCGGTCAATGAGCAATGCGAATATTACCGGTTCCGGAAATACTTTGTTGGCCATTTGGTGCGAATCGTTGACAATGCCATTTCGGGCGTATGGGTTGAATTTGTCCGGGATGCGGACCGGGAAAGTTTGAACGCCGCCGCCGGATGGTCCGACAACAAACGAAAGTATTTGTTACAGGGCGCGAAATTCGATGAATAATGTAATTTTAAGACAAACAGTTGACAAAATGAATAAAGTATTTTTGAAAGGGAACGTCGGCCAAGACCCGCGCATTACCACGTTCCAAGATGGCGGAAAGGTTGCACAATTCACGTTGGCAACGACCGAACGCGGCTTTACGACCCGGGACGGCAAACAGATTCCCGACGTAACCGATTGGCACAATATCGTTGTCAAGCGCACCGGCCTTGCGGGCGTGTGTGAACAGTACGTGAAAAAGGGAACCCCGCTTTTGATTGTCGGCAAGATTCAAACGCGGTCGTATGAGGATAACGCCGGACAAACCCGGTACGTTACCGAAATCATCGTGGAAGAAATGGAATTGTTGGGCGGCAAGAAACCCGAACAGGCCCCGGCCCCGGCCCCGGAATACACGCCCGGGGGCGATTATCAACCAATGGGCGCGTATGATGATTTGCCCGCCGGATTCTAAACCGAACCATTATGCAAATTGACCGTAAAAATTACAACCCGGACCAACACGACGTTTTCAAGGCCCTTTCGGTAAAACAACCGTGGGCGGACCTGTTAACGCGTGTTGCGTTCCGGGATGAATCCGGGGAATACCACGCCGAAAAAACAATTGAAGTGCGCACCCGGAACACCAATTATCGCGGCGACCTGTTGGTTTGTGCGTCGGCAAAACCCGAAATTCCCGGCCGGATGTCCGGCGTTACTTGCGGATTCGTGGAATTGTACGACGTTAAGCCAATCGAACAATTCACGCCGGAAGATTGGGCCGCAACTTGCATCCCGGAAAAGGACCGCCCGCGCAAGGGTTACGGATGGATGATGCGCAACCCGCGCCGCGTTGTGGAAATGCCTATTAAGGGCCAATTGGGCGTTTACAACCTTATCGTGCCGAAAGGCGACATTACAGAATATCCCCGGGCAATGGCCTTGGATTCCGACGGATGGGATATTGTGCAACAACGTATTAAACCGAAAAGAAAATGACAATCAAGACCATTTTATTGCCTGTTGAAAAGGCGGCATTTGTCCAAAAGAACGCGGCCGAATATGGTTGCAATTTGGTTGAAATCGCCGTGGCCGGTAACAATTCGGCCAAAGTGACCGTTACCGGCGAAGATGATAACGTAAAAAAATTGTTTGACGAAATCGGCAAATGATGGAACACAAAGATTATTGGAAACAGAAATTAACGCCGTTTGATACTGAATTGGCGATAATGGTTGAATCCTTGACCGGGAAACCGTGCGAATTGAAGAATGGCGGCGACAATTTCTTTTTCGAAGCGGATTACGTGAACTACGCCAACGACCCAAATTATATTTTGGCCATTTGGGATGCAATAGAGGGCCGGACCGGAAAACGCCTTTTGGAAATCAAAGACGACCCCGAACGCCACGCCCTGTTTGTCCGTGTCAAGTTTTCCGATACCCAATACCCGGGAATCATCCGGGCAACGCGTGACCAATTCCCGCAAGAAACGTTCGGGAAAATCTATTGTCACAAATTGGTCGAAATTCGGGCAATACAGGTTGAACGGGACAACGCCGAATCCGTATTGCAATTTGTCGGAAACGGCGAATGGGAAATTGAACGCCGTCCGGGCGGAAAAGCAATGTTCCATTTCCGCAATGCGGCCGGTTCCGTTTATGCCCACGCGCCGGAACATTCATACATCGTTTATGTTGCCCCGGAAAGGTTCGAAATCGTGGATAAAGAAACGTTCGAAAAGGAATACGAATTACGATGAACGCAATTGTAATGACCGAATCGTATTGGGCGAACACCCATTTTTCGATTGCGCGATATTCCGGGCGAATTGCCGTTGGCGGACACGAATACGTCATTGTTGACAAACGCGGCCACGACATTTTCGAATGTTCCGTTGAAGCGGAAAAGGCGGGCCGGGAAAAGGCCATTGAACCCGGGGAACCGGCGGATTTGTGCCGAACTGATTTCGTGCCGATTTACCGGAAATTAGGCCGGGAAAAATTCTTTCAATTCATACAGGAAAACCCGGATGTCCATACGGTCGAATTGGCAAAAAAACGCTTGGCATTATGGGAAAAAATGGGCAAAATTTGACCGAACTAAAATGCCGCGATTGCATCCATTACCGGTTATCCGGATGGTGGGACCCGCAACGCGTGTGCGAAATAGGCGGATTCCCCGTTGACAAAGACGGCCCCGCGTGTATTTCAGTATTACCCAAAAATTCAAAACACAATGGCAAGACCCGCGATTGAAATTGTTTCCGATGCGAAACGAAAGATTGACAAAGCCCGACAACGTGGCGATTTTCGACCCGCGCCGTATTTCGATGCGCAAGCGGCCGCCGGGATGTGCGACCCTACGAATTACGGCGGCAACAACAAATCCGAATGGATAAGGAAATTGGCAAACGCCGCCGCGCATATCCTTTGCGAAATCGAAACAATACAAGCCATTAAAGGCGATGGAATTTACCAACGTTGACAAATTCCCGGACGGAACACAACCCGCCCGGGATTCGTCGTATTTTGAAATTTCACTAACTTTGCAAAAACTGAATCGTTATGCCAACCAAAACAGAACAGACCGAACCAAAGAAAAAGGGACGGAAACCACAATGGACCGATGCCAAGGTGGAAATAATGTGCAAGGCCATTGCCGCCGGTAAATCGTACAAAGATGCGTTCACGGCGGCCCGTGTTGGCAAAACGGCATTTTACAAACACTTATCGGATGATGCGGATTTTGCGGAACGGGTTAAAAAGGCCGAACGGGAATACCAAGATTGGTACGATTCCCAATTGGTCGTTGACTGTAAACGTTCGTTGTTGGAATTGGTACAGGGTTACGAATGGGATGAAACCACAACGGAATCGGCGTTGGACAAAAACGGCAAAATGGTTGAGGTCAAAAAAAAGATTGTCCACAAAAAGGCCGCACCGAATCCAACGGCGATTATCTTTGCGTTGTGCAATCGTGCGCCTGGAGAATGGTCTAATAAGCACATCCAAGAATTAACCGGCAAGATTGAAACGGAAACCAAACCGGGTATTACATTGGCCAACGTCCCGGATAACCTGTTGGCGCAAGTTATTGACGCAATAAACGGGAAATGATAATACACGAATCCGATATTGAAGCCGATTTCGTTACAATCGTTTTGGCAAACGGTTATGCGCTTTGTACGGTGTACCCGGACGAAAACAAAGATGGTAAAATTGCGTGGTTGGCAAACGTGAAAGTACACCCGTTATTTCGTCGGCAAGGATGGGGAAACCGGCTAATTAAACAGGCGTCGAAATTAGCCCGCGAACGTGGGTATGAGAAAATGCAATTGGCGGCGGTTCCCGGATGGCGTGTTGATTGGTATAAACGATGCGGTTTCGTTGTTATAAACGAAAATTATTGTGGCCGTGTAATAATGGAAAAGGCGTTATAATATGGCGGGATTCAGTAAGACAGACGGCCCCGGTACTCAATACCGAATTGATGGACGTTGATACGATGCAAATAACCCGGATGTTGACCGAACACCCGGAAATGTTCTTGCAAGAGGGCGCACGGCGAAACTTGTTGTGGTACGCGCAATATATGGACCCCAACTTTCAACCAACGCCGTTCCATCGGGCGTATTATGCCGTGTTGGACCGGTTCGCCAAACGCCAAATCAAAAAACTTATCGTACAGGCCCCGCCGCAACACGGCAAATCGCAAGGTTCAAGCCGGTTTCTTCCATCCGATATGTTGGGCCATTTCCCGGATTTGAAGATATGTATTTGTTCGTATGCGGCGACCATTGCAAAGGATTTCAACCGGGACGTTCAACGGTTGATTGATTCGGATAAATACCGGGCCATTTTCCCCGATACGCAATTAAACGGGTCCAACGTGGTAACGGTTGCCAATAATTACTTGCGCAATTCGGACGTTTTCGAAATCGTGAATCATACCGGGTCGTTGCGCGTTGTGGGCCGTGGCGGTTCTTTGACATCAAAGACCGTTGACGTAATGATTTACGATGATTTGTACAAAGATTCGGCGGAAGCGAATAGCCCGATAATCCGGACGGCCGCGTGGGAATGGTTCACGAAAGTTGCACAAACCCGTTTGCACAATGATTCACAACAATTGGTTGTGTTTACCCGATGGAACCCCGACGACATCATTGGCAAAATCATTGAATCGGAAAAGGTTATTTTTGTCGAAAAATGGTCCGATTTAGACAACATCCCGGCCGGGGCGTGGGTATTGGTCAATTTCGAAGCAATCAAGACCGGCGAACCGACGGAAATTGACAACAGGGAACCCGGGCAACCGTTGTGGCCGCAACGTCATTCGTTGGAACGCCTGTTGCAACAAAAACAATTGGACCCGTTGGGTTTCCAATGCCTGTACCAAGGCAACCCGGGCGATGCAACCGCATATCTTTACCAACCGTTCAAAACGTGGGTCGAAAAATCGGATTGGGGCCAATATATCCGTTCGGGTTGTTACGTGGATGTTGCAGACATGGGCGACGATTTCTTGTTTGCCGCAACTTATGACATTTACCGGTCCGAAAACCAAATTTGGAATGAAGCCAAACACCGGATGGAACCGTTGTTGTTTGCGCTGATAACCGACATTGAATTTACCGATGAATCAACAGAGGTTACGACCGTGACCGTTCCCCGGATGATTAACAACAACGGCGTACAAAAAGCGTGGATTGAATCGAACAACGGCGGTTCCCAATACGAAAAGACCGTGAAAAAAAAGGTTCGGGCGTTGACCGTCCCGTTTTACCAAAGCGACAACAAGGAATCCCGGATTGTTACCAATGCGCCCTTTGTAAACCATCATATCATTATGCCGTTCGGATGGGAAACCCGGTACAAGAAATTCCACGACCATATTACGGGATTTATGCGCAAGTTTGATGCGAACACGCACGACGACGACGCGGACGGATTGACCGGAATATACGAAAAGGAAATTGCCGACGGAAACACGAAACCATACAACGCCGCATCCCGTGGCGTTCGCGTCCATTAAGGCCATTTCCGGGCGATTTTAGCCACGTTTGGCGAAAAGTTAAGGAATTACCCATTTCACAAAAGAAAATTGATTTGGTGCGATTTCTTGAAAAAATAACTACATTTGCAAACGAAAGCGGCCAAGGGTAAGCCGTAAAACCATAAACAATTAAAACAATTCTGTATTATGTCACTTATTTGTCAATGCCCGGCCGCCGCCGCAATTGCGACCATCCCGAACGTCACTTGCCCGGAAAATTTCGGCCAAATCCAAAAGGTCGCGTTCCAACGCTTGCGCAAAGCGGACGGAACCCGTAACAGTTTCAGCAATGCCGCATCCATTCTGTTGAAAGCGTCTTGGACCGCATTGTTGACCGCCGCCGACGGTTCGAAAATCGTTGTGTCGCCTTACATCAATGCCCCGGCCGATTCCGGCGGCGATGCCCGTATGACATCCGGCGGAAACGATGATTTGGGCGGTATCGCCGAAGTATTGGGCGGCAACCCCGTTCAATTCGACGGTTCCTTGCGTTCCATCCCTCAATCCGTCATTAAGACGATGAAAGCGTTGCAATGCGAAGCCAACGCCGGAAACCTTGGCGTTTTCCTGTTCGACGAAAACGGGAAAATCGAAGCAATCCAAGACGAAACCACGCAGACCACGTATTACCCGATTCCCATTCGGGCGTTGTTCATCGGGTCCAAGATTCACGGGAATTTCGATGCCAAGGATTCCAACGCGATTTCGTGGCAATATCCCGACAATTATTCCGACGATTTGGTCATTGTCACGCCCACGGACTTTAACCCGCTTACCGATTTAGTCCCCGCCGAATAATGAACGCCAAGACAACCACGGTAACGTTGGTTGCGAACGGCGTTACCCGGGAATTTGAATTTTCCCACGCGGAACGACTGTTGAGGATGCAGAACAACGGCGGTTGGAAATTGCCGGAAAAATCGAAATTCGAATTTAGCGTGAATTATGGGTTACGACGTTGCCAAGATAAGGGAAAAAATAGCGGAAAATAAGCGTTCCGCCGTTTTGAGCCGTGCGCGATTGCATCAAATGCGTATCAAATTCCACACGGTCAAGCGGGTTACGTCTTTCAATTCGCCGTACATTTCCATTCCGTTAACGCAATTTCTTGCGATGGCGGAAAATATCTTGCCGCACGATAAGTTTGTATTGTTCAAAGCACTTTTCCGTTATCCCATCAAAACAAATGAGATAACGGAAATATGCTTTGACAAGTTAAGCCGCATTTTTGACGGCCGCAACCCCGCGTTTAATTATCAATTCGCAAATTCCGCCCAACGCGACGATTGGGAACAATACCGGTTAAACAAGTTGAATGAACCCGACGTATGGGCAACGAAAGGATGGGAATTTTTCAAATCCGAAATCAATTCCGTTTTAATCGTTGACGTGGCCCGTGAACAGACAACCGAATTGCCGGAACCGTACTTTTATTGGCTTCCAATTGACGATGTAATTACGTACAAAGCGGACCCGACAACGGGCCAAATGGATTATATCGTTTTCCGTCGTAAAGACGAAATCATTGTTTTGGACGATGAAACGTACCGGGTTTGGGACGACAAAAAGCACACCGGCCAATTGGTCGGTGTGCCGAAAGTTGAAGCCCCGCACGATTTGGGTTATTGCCCGGCCCGGTTCTTTTGGAATGAACCTATTTCGTTGGACGACCCGGACGTAAAGGCATCCCCGTTGTCCGCCGAATTGGAAAGTTTGGATTGGTTCGAATTTTTCCACATTTCCAAACGCCAATTGGACCTTATGGGCGCATATCCCATTTTGTCCGGGTACGAACAAAGTTGCGATTTCACGAACGCGGAAAACGGCGATTATTGCGACGGTGGGTTTTTGCGTGACAAACAAGGCCGTTACCGTCTTGATATGGCCGGATTACTGTTGCGTTGTCCGAAATGCGGAAACAAACGCATCATCGGGGCCGGTTCCTTTGTGGAAATCCCCGTACCGAACGCGGAAGAAAACCAACCCGATTTGCGCAACCCCGTACAGATATTGAACGTTGACCGCAATGCCCTTGATTACAACGTTGAGGAACAAAAGCGGTTGCGGGAAGAAATCATTACGGCCGTTGTTGGCCAAGAAGAAATCGTTACGAACCGCGATGCGTTCAACGAACAACAGGTACAAGCGAATTTCGAAAACGTGACAACCGTTTTGAACCGGGTAAAAAAAGGTTTCGAACAGGCCCAACAATGGGTTGACGAAACCATTTGCCGGTTGCGTTATGGACGGTATTTCATTTCGGCGAAAATCAATTACGGCACGGAATTTTACTTGTATTCCCCGGATGAATTGCGGGCGCGTTACAAAGCCGCCAAGGAATCCGGCGCGTCTGAATCCGAATTGGATATGATGCAAAACCAAATTTTGGAAACGGAATACAGGAACGACCCGTTGCAATTGCGCCGTATGAAGATTTTGGCCGAACTTGAACCGTTCCGCCACCTTTCGCGTGTTGAGGTTAACGAATTGTTTTCCAAAAATCTTGTTTCCGAAACGGATTTGCGTATTAAATTGAACTTTCCTAATTTTGTACGCCGATTCGAACGCGAAAATACAAACATTTTGGATTTCGGTTCGGAAATTGACTATCAACGCAAGATTGAAACTATTATGGCCGAATTGCGGCGGTATGCTGATGAACAGAAACCGCAATAACCGGCAAATGTATAACAATTAAAACCGTGTAAAGCGATGATTACGAAAGACGGGCGCGATACCCCGATTGAGAAATTGACCCCGGACAATTACATTGTTCCCAAGGGCGAAGAAAAGGACTACCACGCCGTAATTGAGGTTCGACAATTCGACCCCAAGACCGGAATTAGACTTTCGAAACCCCGTGTTCAAAAGTTTGGCAAAAAGATTTTTGAAGCCCACGTTGGCGATTCGTTGCGTAAACAGGGTTACACCGTTACGATTCTTCACGACCCGAACGTGTGGATGAAAGAACAGGCCGAAAAGGCCGAAAAGGCCAAGGCGGAAGCCGAACAGACAAAGGCCAAGGCCGAACAAGAAAAATTCGATGCGGCCGTTGCCGCCGCCGTTGCCAAAGCACTTGCCGAACGTGAAGCCGCCGAAAAGGCCGCCAACGCCGACAATAAGGCCGAAACCGAACAGGCCGAACCGGCCAAGAAACCGGGCCGTCCCGCAAAGACTGAAACGGAAAAATAACCGCCCGGGCGAACGAAAGTAAATTGACAACAACCAAAAATTCAAAGGGAAAGAATTATGGCACTTACAACCGAACTATTGAACGCCAACGCCGCATTGTCCGGCTTGACGGATGAACAGAAAACCGCAATTGTCGAAATGTCCAAGAACGACGAAACCGCCGTTATCGGGCAAAAGACCGGCGAAATTTACGGCGGGTTGGACGCGGACATTTTGGCCGCGTCCGGAATCGCCAAGAATGGGGCCGAAAAAACCTACGATTACGCCAAACGTGTTATTGGCGAAATCAAAGGCCAAGCGGGTAACGCCGCCGAATTGCAAACAAAGGTTTCCGAATTGGAAAAAGAGAAAACCCGTTTGGAATCCGTTATTGCCAAGGGGGGCGGGGATGCGGAAACCAAACGCCAATTGGACCAAGCCAAGGCGGATTTGGCCAACGTGACCAAAGAGTTTACCGACCTTAAAACAAAGTACGACACCGCGAAAACGGAACACGAAAAAGCGTTGTTCGGAATGAAGATTGACGGCGAATTTGCCAAGGCAACCGCCGGATTGAAATTTAAGGCCGATTTGCCCGCGTCTGTTACATCCGTTTTGACCGAACAGGCGATTGCCAAGGTTAAGGCGATGAACCCGGAATACATTGATGATGGAAACGGCGGCAAGACCTTGGCATTTATGGAAAACGGCGCGGTAAAGCGCAACCCGGAAAACAATTTGCGTCCTTTCACGGCGGCGGAATTGGTCGCCAAGGAACTTTCAACAATGGGTGTGTTGGAAACCGGACGCAAGCAAACCGGGGCCGGAAGCCAAGGCGGCCAAGGCGGAAACGGTGGGAACGGTTCGGGTGGAACTGTTGACATTTCGGGCGCACGGACGCAAGACGAAGCCCACGAAATCATTGCAAAACAATTGATGGCGCAAGGCAAAATCAACGGGTCCAAGGAATTTAACGACGCAATGACGCAAGCGTGGAAAGACAACCGCGACGCAATCAAGGCGTTACCGATTCGATAACAGAAAACAACGGGTAATGGGTGAACCCGCCAAGACAAAAACATTAACAATTTAACACCAAACCGTTATGTCCCTTATTGCAACCCGACTGCAAAATTGGCGTGTCGATAATCCGGAATTTGACCGGAATATGGCCCGCCCGTTGGAATACGGCGCGTTGGATTTCTTCATCGAACAAACCAACGCCGCAAATTCCATTATCAACCCGAACTTGCGCGACCGCGCGTTCGAATCTATCGGCAACACGGTTCAAATTCCCGTCATTAACTACGACGGCGACGTTACCGTGTCCAACGTCCGTTCCTGTGTCATCGCTGACGATGAAAACACGTCGGCGCGTTATACCGTTAATTGGGTAACTTTGGCCGTCGGCTTCACTATGGTTCCCCAACTGTACCGTAACAACGAGATTTCCTACGAACACGATTTCGCCCGCAAGATGGAGAAGGTTTGCCGCGCCCTTGCTACCGCAATGGATGTGCAAGCAATCGCCGCCCTTGAAGCGAACAAAACGCAAGTGTTCAAGGATCAACTCTATTATACGGTAACATCGAACTCCGTGCAAGTTCCTTGGATCGCCCGAATGGAATTCCTTTCCGATATGAACGCAATGATGCGGGCCAACGCCTACCCGGCCACGCTCCACGTCAT
>JAZOLU010000014.1:0-33557 GCA_045653425.1 Acutalibacteraceae bacterium
TTCAGTTTTCAGGGTATTGACCCTGAATATAGTTGGTGTCGATGGCGGTGAGGGTACACCCGTTCCCATCCCGAACACGGCAGTTAAGCTCACTTGCGCTGACAATACTTGGCTGGCAGCGGCCCGGGAAGATAGGTAGACCCCAACACAAAGCAAGACCTCGACGGTTACCGTCGAGGTCTTGCTTTGTGCCACACTTGCCGTTGGCAAGTGTGTTTGCTCCGCTCGCGATGCTCGCTCTACGCGCAGGGGGAACCCTGACGGTTCCCTTGCACACATGCCCTCCCTCCGAACACTTGAAATTGGAAATTGGCAATGGAAAATTACGGGAAATTAAGGAAGTGGGGGAAACCGATTGACAGGCGAGGGAAATTATGATACTCTATAACAAGATTCTTTGAATCGAAGGAGGAACAAATGATGAAACGAACCTTTGCTTTGTTGCTTGCTTGTGCCATGTTGTTGTGTTTTAGTGCGTGCGGTGATACGCCAAACGAGACCACGACTACGACCGCGGCCGCAACAACGACCACTGTCGAAGATATTACTACGACCACCGACGGTGGGGAAACTACCACCACGGAAAACACAGTGACTACCACTACCGCGCCGGCTGCCTCTGCTAATAAAACCGACGCCGCTGTTTGCACTCACGCCAAAACGCAGGCGGCCAGTTGCACTGCTGCGGCACGCTGCAAGGACTGCGGCACCACCATTGGTGAGGCGTTGGGCCACAATTACGTTGGAAAAACCTGTTCGCGTTGCGGGGAGAACAACCCCGGTTATGTGCAGAACATTGCCGTGAGCAGTGTGAAGTTGAACGAAAGCAAACTCACGATGATATCTGGCGATAAGGAAACGTTAACGGCGAAAGTCGGCCCGGCAAATGCTACCGACAAAACGTTGAAATGGGCATCCTCTAACACGGCAGTGGCTACTGTGAGTGCCACGGGCGAAGTGACGGCGATTTCTGCCGGTACCGCAACGATTACTGCTACCAGCGTTAACGGCAAGGTTGCCAAGTGCACGGTGGAAGTTTCCGACGTGGTGGTCGAATTCCCCGATTTTAAGAAAATTGACAGGATTGGCGTAACGATAGTAGATAAAGACAGAGCTTTTGTCGGTGTTATTGTTGAAAGTGCGGAGTACACCTATACCAAAACCGGCGCGCAAACCGGTAACTTGATAATCATACTGAACAAGGCAAGCGCGTGCTATAACAACGACATGGCTGATAATTATGCACAGCTTCAATGGGAACTCAAAGATAGCACGGGCAAAAAGGTGGACGACGGTATTGCCACATCCGATGTGATACTGACAGAACAAAATGAGGTAACCTTCAAAATAGAGGTTTCTTCGTTGGCACCCGGACAGTACACGCTTTATCTGCCCACGGCAAGATAAAATACGCCACAAAAACAAAGGGTTCGGACACATTGTCCGAACCCTTTTTGTGATACCTGAAAATTAGTGCGTTTTGCGACGGGAGATGACCGCGGCAACACCTTCCAACACCGCAAAAATGCCGAGGCCGGAGGCGATTACAATGCCGACGGTGCTCCACGGTGCGGCGGCGAGACCTGCCAAGAACAGCGTGCCATCTGAAACAGATTGAATGGACGGAGCGAGCAATACCACTATCCATACCAATGCAGCGAATAACACGGTTTTGGAAATAATGGTCAGTGCCAACACGACCGGCTGGGCGTTGCGGCGCGCAGCGGCGCGGGTGATAGAGGCACCGTCAAACGACAAAAAGCGCGAGATATAGATGGTACCTAACACCAAAATGACCAGTTCGGGCAACATATAGGTGGCGTTGTAGGAGAAAGAGTACAGCGCGGCTTCGGCGGTGGGGACGGACAACCCCGCCCACACGGTACAGCCCGCAATAACGTGGCACAAGTAGCGGAGCAACCCGGTTGCTACTGCGGCGGCGGTGAGCGAAACACCCTGTGACCAACCGTTTCGGCGAAACAAACCGCCCAAACCCAGCACCACAAACGCCAGCAGATAATCGCACACAATAATGGCTACGGCGGCACCAAACGAAGTGGCGTAGGACAGGTTATCCAGCCCTAACAACAGTTGAATGAGCGCGTAAGCGAATGCGGTGAGCGTACCCCAGCGTGTGCCGTAGCGGTAGGCGATGATGAGCAGCGGCAACATACTGCACGCCGTGACACTTCCGCCATACGGCATATCCACAATTTTTAGGACGCTGAGTACCGCGGCAAAGGCCAGCATAATGGAACTCTCAGTTAACCGATAAGCGTTGCGATTGACAGAAACAGACATAACAAATCAACTTCCTTTCTACGAACAAAAAGGGCACCCTTCGAAGGAAGGGTGCCCAAAACAGACATGACCTACACGCTGCGTGACGGGACGAGCTCAATCCCGCTGAAACGAGCGTATATGTTTGACACATTCCTCCGCCGGCATTATCCGGTTCAGGTTCGAGGGTTGAAAGCTATGCTTTCTCTCAGCCGAAAAAATCAGCACCCCTTGTTCGATTGCGGTTAGTATAGCACAGAAAAATCGGTATGTCAAGCCAAACGAGCAGCAATTTCGTCCAAAAATTCCACCGAATTCACTCGGCGTTTGTTTTCCAACGTGGAAAGCAGGTACAAATCACCGGTCATCACGCCCTCTTCAATAGTGCGCAGGGTGGCGGCTTCCAGACGGTCGGCAAACGCGATTAACTCCGGCAGGTTGTCCAACTCGCCGCGCTTACGCAACGCACCCGACCAAGCAAAAATGGTGGCAACCGAGTTGGTGGAGGTGGGTTCACCTTTGAGGTGCTTGTAATAGTGGCGGGTAACAGTGCCGTGGGCGGCTTCGTATTCATACAAGCCGTCGGGCGAGACGAGCACGCTGGTCATCATCGCGAGCGAACCGAACGCGGTGGCAACCATATCGCTCATGACGTCGCCATCGTAGTTTTTGCACGCCCAAATGAACCCGCCTTTGGAACGGATAACGCGGGCGACTGCATCGTCAATGAGGGTGTAGAAAAACTCAATGCCCGCCGCTTCAAATGCCGCGGCGTAGTCCGCCGCATAAATCTCAGCAAAAATATCCTTAAACCGATGGTCGTACACTTTGGAAATGGTGTCTTTGGTGGAGAACCACAAATCCTGCTTTTGGTCCAGCGCGTACTTAAAGCACGCGTGAGCAAAACTGCGAATGGAGGCATCGGTGTTGTGAACACCCTGAATGATGCCGCCGTCCTTAAATTCGTGAATAACTTTACGGTCCACGCGGCCGTCGGGATAGGTCACCAACAATTCCGCCGTGGCGGCACCGTCTACATATAATTCGCTGTTTTTATACACATCACCGTAGGCGTGACGGGCAAGGGTAATGGGTTGTTCCCACGTGGAAACACTGGGGGTGATACCCTTGACCACAATGGGCGCGCGGAACACCGTGCCGTCCAGCGCGGCGCGCAAGGTGCCGTTGGGGCTTTTCCACATTTCTTTCAGATGATATTCCTCCACACGCTGGGCGTTGGGGGTGATGGTGGCGCACTTAACGCCGACACCGTATTTTTTAATGGCGTTGGCGGCGTCTACCGTGACTTGGTCATTGGTTTCGTCACGGTAGGGCAGACCAAGGTCATAATACTCACACTTTAAATCCACAAAGGGGAGTAACAGGCGGTCTTTAATCTCTTTCCAGAGAATGCGGGTCATCTCATCGCCGTCCATTTCGACGAGCGGGGTCTTCATTTGAATTTTTGCCACGGGAACATCCGTCCTTTCTTGGAAATATGGATTTATTATACTCCGTATGTCGTATTTTCGCAAGCCTTTTCTGTTTTTCTTGCAGGAACGGAATAAGTGTGATAGAATAAAAAAGAAAAAAGGACGGTGACACCAGTATGCAAACGCCTTGGGCAGTGCGCGAAACGCCGGAACACGCGGCAAAACGTTGGGTGCGGCGCGATGCCAATTTTGTGGGGTGTATTTTGCTTTCGTTGTTGGCGGCACAGTTGGTGGTATCAATTGGGTACCTCGTGTTGGGGCTGTTTGGCGTTTCCGAAAGTTCGCTTGGCAACACGGCACAGGTGCTTTTGGATATGGGGATGTACGCCGTATATTTTGTTTTGCCCGTACTGCTAACGGCAAAAGTGGTGGGCCGTCGTGCTTTGCCGATTGTACGGCGGCGTGTGGGCGCGCGGGTACTGGTGGTATCGTTGTTTGGTGGAATGATGCTGGCGGTACTTGCTAATTTTGTGGCAAGTATGGTTATGGGGTTGCTGATGGAGTGGGGCATACCCAAACCGTTTATTCCCGACAACACCGAGGGGACGACCACCAGTTTGTTACTGAATCTTGCGGGAACGGCACTGGTGCCGGCCGTGTTTGAGGAAGTGGCATTTCGTGGTTATGTGTTGAACGCGTTGCGCCCGCACGGTGACAAGTTGGCCGTGTGGGTGTCGGCGGCGTTGTTTGGATTAATTCACGGCAATGTGTTGCAGTTGCCGTTTGCGCTGATATTGGGGGTGGTACTGGGCTGGTTGGTTGTGCAGACCGACAGTTTGTTACCCGCTATTGTGTTGCACTTTGCCAACAATGCGATGTCGGTATTGTTAAGTTATGTTGAACGCCGTGGTTGGGACGGTAACGTGGCTACCACGCTGGTATTTTTGGCATTAAGCGTGGCGGGAATGTGTGCGTGGTGCGCGGCGTTTTTGTGGCGCCGTGGTCATACAGATTTGTTGCGACCGATGAGTAACGGATGGTCACCGCTCTCGGTGGCACAACGCACGGTGGGCGTGTTTACTGCCCCGGCAATGGGGATAGGAGTGGGACTATGGCTGTTGTTGATAGCGGCAACGTCGGTAGGTTAACAGACGAGCAATTTATGCGGCAAGCACTGGCACTGGCGGAAGAAGCCGCAACTGAGGGCGAAGTACCGGTGGGCGCGGTAATGGTAAAGGACGGTGTGGTGATTGCCACGGGGCGCAACCGCCGCGAAGTGGGTCGCCACGCGCTGGCGCACGCGGAAATGGAGGCCATTGACGGTGCCTGCACTGCGCTGGGTGGTTGGCGGTTGTCCGGTTGTACGCTATATGTTACACTGGAACCGTGCCCAATGTGTGCAGGGGCCATTATCAACGCACGGGTGGACCGCGTGGTATACGGCGCCCCCGACCCCAAAGCCGGCTCCTGCGGGTCGTTAACGGACTTGTTCGCTTTGCCGTACAACCATCATCCGCAGGTAGAGCAGGGCGTGTTGAAAACAGACTGTGCGGAGGTATTGCGTGCTTTTTTTCGTGGCTTGCGCGCACGGGGAAAGAGCGAAAATGCAATATAAATGGCAATATTTGCAATGGTAATGAGCGAAAAAACGCATTACAATGGAAAATAAAGGAGGAGTGGACAATGAAATCCAATTATTTGTTGCACAATTCAACAGCAGAAGCACTTTACGCCAAGGTTGCGGTGCTGCCGATTGTTGACTATCACTGCCATTTGTCCCCCAAAGAAATTGAAGAAGATGCTCCGTTTACTTCAATTGGGGAATTGTGGCTGGGTGCAGACCACTACAAATGGCGGTTAATGCGTGCCGCCGGTGTGGAGGAACAGTACATCACGGGGGATGCACCATATAAAGAGAAATTCCGCCACTTTGCGGCGGCGTTGTCCACGGCGGCGGGAAGCCCGCTGTATCACTGGGCGCATATGGAATTATCGTTGTATTTTGGCATTGACGAGTACTTAACGGCCGACAACGCGGATTCCGTTTGGGAACGCGCTAACGAGGTGATTCGCCGCGAGGGCTTGTCTCCCCGCCGTATGATTAAAAAAGCGGGTGTAACCTATCTGGCTACCACGGACGATGTAATTGACACGCTGGAACACCATCGCCGTATTCGGGAGGATGCATCGTTCTCTACCACGGTGGCACCGTCGTTCCGTACGGATAACGTGTTGCTCATTCGCCGTGCCGGTTATGCGGCATATGCGGAAAAACTGTCCGCCGCCAGCGGCGTGCAAGTGACCTCGTTGGCAACGTTAAAACAAGCGTTGTTGCAACGATTGGACCATTTTTGCCAAAACGGGTGTAAGTTTACCGACGTGGGCATTCCGGAATTCCCGTCGCACGTTGCCACGGATGAGGAGGCGGACGCCGCCTACCGTGCTGCTTTGGCGGGCGATGCGGTGAGTGACGAAGCGTACCGCGGCTTTTTGGGCAATATGTATCGTTTTCTGGGTGCGGAATACCGTCGCCGCGGGTTGGTAATGCAGTGGCATTTGGCGGTATACCGCAACGCCAGCACCCACTTATTTGAGGCGATTGGTCCCGACTGCGGCGGCGACTGTGTGGGCGACCCGCTCAGCGGTACGGATATCATTCGTATGTTGGATATCATTGAGCAGGACGGCGGATTGCCGCCAACCATTTTGTACACACTGCATCCCGGTATGGCAGACCAACTGGCAACCATTGCCGGCAGTTTCCGCGGGGTTCGGTGCGGTACGGCGTGGTGGTTCTGCGACCACAAGCGCGGCATTGACCGTCAAATTCAAGTAATTGCCGATTTGGGGCATTTGGGTTCGTTCTTGGGGATGTTAACCGACAGCCGCAGTTTCTTGTCGTATGCGCGGCACGATTATTTCCGCCGCATTTTGTGTAACCGCTTGGGCGATTGGTGCGAAAGCGGAGAATTTGACCCGGCAATGGCAGAGACGGTGGCACGCCGTGTTTGCTGTGAGAATATTCAACAATTAATAGGAGGAACGGTATGAAACTGACATTTCGCTGGTACGGGGATGACGACCCGGTCACCTTATCGCATATTCGTCAAATTCCGCAAATGACGGGAATTGTCTCGGCTATTTACGACACGCCGGTGGGTGAGGTGTGGAGCCGTGAGAGCATTGCGGCAATGAAAAAGAAGGCCAACGATAACGGTCTTGCGTTTGAAGTGGTGGAAAGCGTGCCGGTGCACGAGGATATTAAACTCGGCAATGAAAATGCGCCGCGACTGATTGAAAATTACTGCGAGAACGTGCGCCGCTTGGGCGAAGCGGGCGTGAAGTGCATTTGCTACAACTTTATGCCGGTGTTTGACTGGTTGCGCAGTGAATTGGAACACGCGCAAGTGGACGGTGCCAACGCGTTGGCGTATGACGAAGCCACGGTGTTGGCTATGGACCCGCTCAAAGGCGATTTGTCCTTGCCGGGGTGGGATTCCAGTTATACCAAAGAGCAACTGCACGGCTTGCTGAACGCGTATGCCGCGTTGGGCGAGGAACAGTTGTGGAAGAATTTAGAGATGTTTTTGAAAGCCGTCATTCCGGTTGCCAAAGAGGCGGGCGTGAATATGGCAATTCATCCGGACGACCCGCCCTGGGGTATGTTCGGCTTGCCGCGCATTATTACCAATAAGGCAAATTTGCAGCGGTTTTTCGACTTAGTGCCGGAAACCAACAACGGCCTTACGTTGTGCACCGGTTCGTTGGGTGCCAACCCCGTCAACGATTTGGTGGATATGGCGGAGAGTTTTGCCGACCGTATTCACTTTGTGCATTTGCGCAACATCAAATGCACCGGTGAGCGTCGGTTTGAGGAAGTAGGTCACCCCACCGCGTGCGGTTCCATTGATATGTACGGCGTTGCCAAGGCGTTGGTGAAAAAGGGTTGGGACGGTTATGTGCGTCCCGACCACGGGCGTATGATTTGGGGTGAGACCGGCCGTTATGGTTACGGCTTGTTTGACCGTGCACTGGGTGCGACCTATTTGGTTGGTCTGTTTGAAGCGTTGGAAAAGGAGAATGCGTAATGAGTAAAGTGATTGTTGTTACCGGTGCCGGCGGTGTGTTGTGCTCCGGTTTTGCGGAGTATTTGGCAAAGCAAGGCCATCGTGTGGCGTTGTTGGACTTGAACGCAGAAGCAGCCGGCGCGGTAGCCGACCGCATTACCGCGGCGGGCGGCACCGCCAAAGCGTATGCGTGTAACGTGCTGGACAAAGCGGTTATTGAGGATGTGCACCAGCAGATTTTAGCGGATTTCGGCAAGTGCGACGTGCTGATTAACGGCGCCGGCGGCAACAATCCCAAATGCACCACCGCGCACGAAGAATACGAAGCGGGCGATGAAAACGCCACCGAGTTTTTAACGTTCTTTAACATTGACGAAAAAGGATTTGACTTTGTATTTGACTTAAACCTCAAAGGCGTGTTGTTGCCCAGTCAGGTGTTTATGCCGGATATGTTGGGTCGCCCGGGATGTTGTGTGCTTAACGTATCCTCAATGAACGCCTACCGTCCGCTCACCAAAATCCCCGCCTATTCGGCTGCCAAAGCGGCGGTTACCAACTTTACTTCGTGGCTGGCGGTGCATTTTGCCAAAGAGAACATTCGTGTGAACGCCATTGCCCCCGGATTTTTCGTTACCAACCAAAATCGGGCGTTGCTGTTCGATGCACAGGGTAATCCCACCCCGCGTACCGAAAAAATTCTGCGCTCCACGCCAATGGGTCGTTTTGGCGAGTCGGAGGAACTGCTCGGCACGCTGGACTGGTTGCTGGACGAGAGCAAATCCGGTTTTGTTACCGGCATTACCGTACCGGTAGACGGTGGGTTTTCCGCGTATTCGGGGGTGTAATGTATGCAAGACATTCGCATTTTTGCGTTTGCCGATGAGGCGAGTCCGCAAATTACGGCTCAAATTGAGGCAATGAAGCGTAACGGATTGGCTGGCTTAGAGCCGCGCAACGTGGACGGCACAAACATTGCGGAAATTTCGCTTGACCGTGCGCGCGAACTGCGCCGTCAACTGGACGATGCCGGACTGTCTACGTGGTCAATCGGTTCGCCCATTGGCAAAATTGATATTGAAAAGGACGATTTTGCCGCACACATTGAAAAACTGAAATACACGTTGGAAGTGGCGAACATTTTGGGTGCTCAAAACCTGCGGATGTTTTCGTTCTTTTTGCCGAAGGAAAAAGACCCCGCTTTGTTCAAAAATGAGGTTATTGACCGACTGGGTATTATGACCACCACCGCGGTGGGAAGCGGCGTGCTGCTGTGCCACGAAAATGAAAAAGGCATTTACGGCGATACGGCGGTCCGTTGTTTGGAAATTTTGGAAGCCGTGCCGTTATTGCGTGCGGTGTTTGACCCTGCCAACTTTGTGCAGTGCGACCAAGACCCCATTGAGGCTTGGGAATTGTTAAAACCCTACGTTAAATATTTGCACATTAAAGACGCGATACGCGGCGGCAAAAATGTGCCCGCGGGCACGGGCGACGGACAAATTCCGCACATTTTGGCGGAGTACCGCGCACTTGGCGGCGTGGAAGTCACGTTGGAGCC
Source organism: Acutalibacteraceae bacterium (assembly GCA_045653425.1). Lineage (GTDB taxonomy): Bacteria > Bacillota > Clostridia > Oscillospirales > Acutalibacteraceae > RGIG3009. Next base: position 9,339 of record JAZOLU010000014.1, read on the forward strand.
GCATTTAGAGGAATTTGCGGGCTTGAACGATTTGGAACGCGAAGGCGAAAAAAGTGATGTCGGTGGTGGCGAATACGCATCAACGGAAGAGGCATTCGATGCCGGTGCGGCGGCGCTTAAAGCGTTGTTGTAAGAGGTTGCGCCGTACAGAGGAGTGTTAACTATGCAAAAGGTTCGCTTGGGCATTATTGGGATAGGCAATATGGGTACCGAGCATTGCCAAAACATTGTGAACGGAAAATGTCCCGAAATTGAATTAACGGCCGTGGCGGACATTCGGCCGGAACGGTTGGCATGGGCAGTAAACGAACTACCCGAAACCGTGGTGCGGTTTGACAACGCCGATGCGCTGATGGACAGCGGTTTGGTGGATGCGGTACTCATTGCCGCTCCGCACTACGACCACCCGCCGATTGCCATTGCGGCGTTTAATCGCGGGCTGCACGTGTTCACCGAAAAGCCGGCAGGCGTACATACCGCGCAGGTACGTGCGATGAACGAAGCGGCTGACCGCGCGGGCACGGTGTTCGGCATTATGTGGAACTGGCGCACCAACAATTTGTTGCGAAAAATGAAAGAATTGGTGGATAGCGGCAAGTACGGCGAAATTCGTCGCACCAACTGGATAGTAACGGTGTGGTACCGATCACAGGCGTATTACAATTCCGGCAGTTGGCGCGCCACGTGGGTTGGCGAAGGCGGCGGTGTGCTGATGAACCAGTGCCCGCATCAGTTGGATATTTGGCAGTGGATTTGCGGATTGCCCAAAACGGTGACTTCCAAAGTGCTGTACGGCAAATGGCACGACATTGAAGTGGACGACGATGCCACCGTGGTGGTGGAGTACGAAAACGGTGCCACCGGTGTGTTTGTTACCAGTACCGGCGACGCGCACGGCACCAATCGGTTTGAAATTATGTTAGACCGTGCCAAACTGGTGGTGGAAAAAAACCAGTTAACCATTACCGAGTTTGCGCAACCGATTGACGAATTTACGTATAGCGCGCCCACGTGGGGCAAGGTGGAAGCCACCACAACGGTAGTGGAAGGGGAAGCGACGGAAGATACCCACGCCACCATACTTAATGCGTTTGCGGCTGCAATTTTGCGCGGTGAACCCATGTATGCCGATGGTCGTGAGGGCTTGAATGAAGTGACGTTGGCAAACGCCATTTATTTGTCCGATTGGTTGGGCAAAACGGTGACGTTGCCGCTGGACGAAAAGGCGTATCAGCGCGAACTGAAAAAGCGGGTAAAACATTCCCGTTTACGCACCGCGGAGATAACCGAATCCGCGCCGCCGGCAAACAACCGTACCCGTTGGCGCGTGCAGTGGTAAAACAAGGACAATAATAAGGGAGGAAGACCGATGAAAAAGTTTTTTCAGGAATTCAAAGAATTTATCGCCAAAGGCAATGTGGTGGATATGGCGGTTGCCGTGGTTATCGGCGGCGCGTTTAAGGAAATTGTGAACGCGTTGGTGAATGACATCATTATGCCGCTTATCGGGATGGCGACCGGTGGTGTCAGTGTGGCGGAATGGCGTTGGGTCATTTCGCCCGCCGTGGTAGAAAACGGCGTGGAGATAACCGCCGAAAACGCGCTGAACTACGGGAACTTTTTGCAAACGGTAATTGACTTTTTAATTGTGGCGCTGTGCATTTTTACGGTGTTAAAGGTATTTTTAGCATTGCAAGAGCGTACGCGTGCGCTAATGCATTTGCAAGCGGAAAAGGCAGAAGAGGCCGAACCGGAACCGCCCGCCGAAACCGAGTTGGATGTGCTGCGCGATATTCGCGACCGACTCCTTAAAAGTGAAAACGACTAACAAAAAAAGAACCGCTGCGGCGGTTCTTTTTTGTTGCAACGGGTATACTAGCCGCAGGAGGTGAACGTATGCCCAAGCATCGAAAAAGCCAAGGTTCAACCGAAATGAAAGAGCAAATTATTTACGGGCAACCCGAAACCACGCAGGAACTGGTGCATAAATACGGCACGTATGAGATTCAGCCAACGCTGGATTCTGATAACGAGTTCCCCAAAATCGGCGCGGGTTTGCCCACCGAAACCGCCGCAAAACAACGGGATGACGGGTAGCAAACAAGGAAAGGGTGGTTTGTATGGATTGGCTTATGATTATCAAAGCGTTCGTGGTGGGCGGCTTAATTTGTGTGATAGGTCAATTGCTCATTGACCTTACCAAACTAACTCCCGCCCGCATACTGGTGTTGTTTGTGGTATCGGGCGTGGCGCTCACAGCGGTGGGGTTGTACGACCCGCTGATTGCGTGGGCGGGCGGTGGTGCCAGTTTGCCGCTCACAGGGTTTGGCTACGCGCTGGCCAAGGGCGTGGAACAGGGCATTGCCGAGCAAGGTTGGCTGGGCATTTTAACCGGCGGCGTTACCGGAACGGCGGGCGGTATCGCGTTTGCCGTTACCACAGCATTATTGTGCGGCGTTTTGGCAAAATCCAAAGAGAAATCGTAAAAGCGGTCTATGAGGAGGCGCATTGCGCGGCAACTGTCGGTGAAGCGGGGGCAGTTGCCGCGCAAAAATCCGTTGCGGCGGGGTGGGAATTGTGGTACACTAAAACCAGAATGTACACGGAAGTGAGGGCTCCTTATGAAAATCACGTTTTTAGGTGCGGCACACGAGGTAACGGGCAGTTGCACGCTGGTTTCGGCGGCGGGGCATCATTTGTTGGTGGACTGCGGTATGGAACAGGGGCAGGATTTGTTTGAAAATCAGGAATTGCCGGTCTCGCCGTCGCTGATAGATGCGGTGGTGGTCACCCATGCGCACATTGACCATTCCGGTATGGTACCTATGTTGTATGCACGCGGGTTCCGCGGGCCGGTGTTCGTCACCAATGCCACCGGGCGGTTGTGCGACCTTATGCTGCGCGACTCGGCGCACATTCAAGAATTTGAAGCCGAATGGCGCAACCGCAAAGCCAAGCGTGCCGGGTTACCGTTGTACGAGCCGGTGTACACAATGGAAGACGTGCAGGGTGTAATGGAGCAGTTTGTTCTTTGCGATTACGAAACCGAGGTGGCGGTGCTGGACGGCGTGACCGCCCGCTTCACCGATGCGGGGCATTTGTTGGGTTCCTCTTCCGTAACGCTCACCATTACCGAAAACGGTGAGACACGCCGTATTGTGTTTTCCGGCGATATTGGCAACATAAACAAACCCATACTGCGCGACCCGCAATACCTGTCTACCGCGGATTACGTGGTAATGGAATCCACTTACGGCGACCGCAGTCACGCGGACGAAAAGCCGGATTATGTGCGCCAACTGGCGGATATTATCCAGCGCACCTTTGACCGTGGCGGCAACGTGGTCATCCCCGCGTTTGCGGTGGGGCGCACACAGGAATTGTTGTATTTTATTCGCCAGATAAAGCAACAAAATTTGGTGACGGGTCACGGCGCGTTTCCCGTGGTGATAGACAGTCCGTTGGCCATTGAGGCCACCAAAATTTTCGGAACAGATGCGGCGGAGTGTTACGATGCCGAAACGCTGGCACTGGTGCGCAGCGGCGTGAACCCCATTGAGTTTGAGGGGTTGCAGGTTTCGGTTACGGCGGACGACTCGCGCTTGATTAACGCGGACAAAAAGAGTAAAGTAATTATTTCGGCCAGCGGTATGTGTGAAGCGGGGCGTATTCGGCATCACTTAAAGCACAACTTGTGGCGGGCAGAAAGCACCATTCTGTTTGTGGGGTACCAATCGGTGAACACGGTGGGATGGCTGTTGTTGCAGGGGGCATCTGAGGTAAAACTGTTTGGTGAAACCATTGAAGTGAACGCCGAAATTGCCCAAATGCACAGTGTAAGCGGCCACGCAGACGACCGCGGTTTGCTGCGGTGGGCGGCGGCGTTTAACCCCAAACCGCGCCGCATTTTTGTGAACCACGGAGACGAAGGCGCGTGTGAGACGATGGCTGCGCGGTTGTGTGCCGAGCAAGGGCAACAAGCGGTAGCACCGTATAGTGGCGATGCGTGGGATTTGCTCACCGACACACAGGTGGAGTATGGCAGTCGCCGTCGGCTGGTGTCAAAAAGCCGTCGCCCCGGCGGCAGTCAGCGGGGCACCACCGTGTATGAACGGTTGCTGGCGGCGGGTGCGCAGTTGCAACGGTTGATAGAAGGCTTTAACGGCCGCGCCAACAAAGATATTGCCAAACTAACGGCGCAGATTAAAACTCTGTGCGAAAAATGGGAACGGTAATACGGCCTAAACACACCTCATCGCGCATATATTGCGGTGAGGTGTTTTGTTATGACGATTTACGTGGTACAAGCGGGCGATACGCTGTCTTCGCTGGCGCAGCAGTTTGGCGTTTCGGTGCAGCGCATAGCCGCCGATAATGGGTTGAACGTGGACGCGCCGCTTATTGTGGGGCAAGCACTGATAATTTTACCCGAACCGTTAACCTATACGGTGCAATTGGGGGATACACTGACGTCGATTGCGGCGCGCTACGGCGAGGATGTAGATTCGTTGCTTTACCAAAACCCGCAACTTGACAATCCGGCATCGCTGGTGGCGGGGCAATCCATTACCATTCGCGGCGGCACACCCAAACTGGGTACGTTGGCGGTGAACGGCTATGTGTACGATACGGTGGATTTGGGGGTGCTGCGGCGCACCTTGCCCGATTTGACCTATGTGACTATTTTTGGATATGGCATTACGCCGGAGGGTGGGCTCATACCCTCCAACGACAGTGAAATTTTACAAGCGGCACAAGAATACGGCGTGGCGGCACTGATGTTGTTGACCGCCTTGGACGGGGAGGGCGGATTTAGCAGTGAAAACGCCGCCGCGATGCTCAGCGACCCGCAAGCGCGTGCGCGGTTGGTGGATAACATTGACCGCGCCGTGGCAGAAAAGGGGTACAGTGGGGTGGACGTGGATTTTGAATTTATTCCGCCCGCAAACACCGACGATTACGTGGCGTTTGTTACCGAACTGGCGGCGCGATTGCGCCCGCAAGGGAAACTCACGTTTGTGGCGTTGGCACCCAAAACCTCCGATGCCCAGCGTGGGTTGTTGTATGAAGCACACGACTATGCGCGGCTGGGCGCGGCGGCAGACGGGGTGTTGTTAATGACATACGAGTGGGGATATGCTTTTAGTGAGCCAATGGCGATTGCGCCGATTAACAAGGTGCAAGAAGTGGTACAGTACGGGTTAAGCCGCATTCCCGCATACAAAATTTTTATGGGCATTCCCAATTATGCGTACGACTGGGCATTGCCGCGGCGGGAAGGCGAGCGGGCGCGCACCATCTCCAACGAGACGGCGTTGGCTCTGGCGCGCAATAATCAAGCGGAGATTCAGTTTGACGCGGTAGCACAATCGCCATATTTTCGTTATACCGATACCACGGGCCGTGCGCACGAAGTTTGGTTTGAGGATGCGCGCAGTTTGGATGCCAAGTTGCGGCTTATCGGCGGGGAATCACTGTTCGGCGCGGGCGTGTGGAATGCGATGAGTTATTACCCGCCGTTATGGACGTTGGTTCGCACGTTGTTTACGGTGCGAAAAGTGATATAACGCGCACCGCAAAGGGTTGACAAATGGGCGGCGGCGTAGTATACTTAACGCTGTCAATAAAATTGAATAGGTCCTTATCAAGAGTGGCGGAGGGAACAGGCCCTGTGAAGCCCGGCAACCTGCGAATAGAGCAAGGTGCCAAATCCTGCGGTTTATGTGGCCGACAGATGAGGTGGATGCACGCCCCGACTTCTGCGTCGGGGCGTTTTTTGACGAAAAAGGAGGAAGTTTTTATGGCTCGACATTTTTTTACATCCGAATCCGTAACCGAGGGACATCCCGATAAGGTATGTGACCAAATTTCCGACGCGGTACTGGATGAAATTTTAGCCGCCGACCCGCAAGCGCACGTTGCTTGCGAAACGGTGGCAACCACCGGCATGGTGATGGTGATGGGGGAAATCTCCACCACCGCCAACGTGGACATTCCCGCCGTGGCTCGCCGCGTGATTTGCGATATCGGCTACAACGGTGTAGGTGCCGGTTTTGACGGAAACACCTGCGCCGTGATGACTATGCTGGACAAGCAATCGCCCGACATTGCCATGGGTGTGAACGAGGCGCTGGAAGTGCGCGGCACGGCAGGAGGCGATGCGTATGACTGCATTGGCGCGGGTGACCAAGGATTGATGTTTGGGTATGCGTGCAATGAAACACCGGAATTGATGCCGCTTCCCATTTCACTGGCGCACAAACTGGCGGTGCGGTTAACGGCGTTGCGTAAGGACGGCGTTCTCCCGTATTTGCGCCCCGACGGAAAAACCCAAGTTACGGTGGAATACGAGGATAACACGCCTGTGCGTGTCGAGGCAATCGTGGTTTCTACTCAGCATGACGAAGCCGTTTCGTTGGAAACCATTCGCGCAGATATTACCGAACAGTTAATTCGCCCCACGGTGCCGGCGGCACTGCTGGATGAGAACACCAAAATTTTTGTAAACCCCACCGGTCGGTTTGTGGTGGGCGGCCCGCAGGGCGACAGTGGATTGACCGGCCGCAAAATTATTGTGGATACCTACGGCGGCTATGCTTGCCACGGCGGCGGTGCGTTTTCCGGAAAAGACCCCACCAAGGTGGACCGTTCTGCCACGTATATGGCGCGGTATGCGGCAAAAAACGTGGTAGCGGCAGGGTTGGCACAACGCTGCGAGGTGCAGTTGGCGTACGCCATTGGTGTGGCGCGTCCGGTTTCGGTGCGGGTAGACACGCACGGTACCGGCACGGTGGCGGATGAAGCGTTAGCCGCGGCGGTAGCCAAGGTGTTCGATTTCCGTCCCGCGGCGATTATTGATACACTGGGGTTACGTCGCCCGCAATACCGTGCGCTGGCGGCGTACGGACATATTGGGCGTGAAGAGTTGAATGTGGTGTGGGAAAAAACCGACCGCATCGAGGCACTCAAAGCGGCGCTGAAAAACGCGTAACGGCGGCCGCAGAAAATTATTGACAATCGGCAGAAAAAATGGGATAATAAATTGTATGAGAATTATCACGGGAACGGCAAAAGGATGCCGTCTGGAAACGCTTACCGGGTTGGACACCCGTCCCACCGGTGAGCGGGTAAAGGAAGGTCTTTTTTCGGCTATTGGGTTTGAAATTGAGGGGCGCCGCGTGCTGGATTTGTTTGCCGGTTCCGGGCAAATGGGGCTGGAAGCGCTCAGTCGCGGGGCGGCGTCTTGCGTGTTTGTGGACAGCAACCGCGAAGCTGCGCAGGTAGTGCGGCGCAACATGGCGGCTGCGCACCTCACAAGCAACGCGGTGGTGTTATGCCGCGAGGCGTTAGGTTTTTTGGCACAAAATACCGAGCGGTTTGACTTGGTGTTTTTGGACCCGCCGTACGCAGCGGGGTTACTGGTTCCGTGTTTGGAGGCGTTGTCCGGCGCGGTAACGTGCGGCGGCGCGGTATTGTGCGAAAGCGACCGCGAAACCGTCTTACCGGATCAAGTCGGTAATCTATGTTTGGAACGCACATACCGTTACGGTCGGGTGGTTATCCGCCTGTATCGTTGCAAATGAGGAATGGTTATGAAATTGGCAATTTGTCCGGGCAGTTTTGACCCGGTCACCAACGGGCATTTGAACATCATCACCCGCGCGGCGGCGATGTTTGACCGCGTGGTGGTAGTGGTAATGGCAAACCAAAACAAAACGCCGTTATTTTCGGTGGAAGAGCGTGTGGATTTATTGCGCCGCACTACCGAGGGTATGCCCAACGTTGAGGTGGATGCTTACGGCGGCCTGTTGGCGGAGTACGCGCGCGAATGGCAGGCAAACGTGATTGTTAAAGGGTTGCGTGCATTGTCAGACTTTGAATACGAGTTTCAAATGGCACTTACCAATCGCAAACTCAATCCGATGGTGGAAACGGTGTTTCTTACCACTGCGGCAGAGTATATGTATCTCTCCTCTAGTTTGGTTAAGCAGGTAGCGGGTCTCGGTGGTAACATTGACGAGTTCGTACCGGCGTGCATTATTCAAGATGTCTTACAAAAATACGGAAGGAACGAAGAAACATGAGCATTGAAAACATACTGGACCAAATTGACGAAATGATTGACAAAGCGTGGGGCATGCCGCTTTCCGGCGGCAAGTGCCTGATTGAAGCCGATCGCCTGCGCGATATGCTGGACGATATTCGCGGCAATATGCCCAGCGAAATCCGCCAAGCAAAATCCATTGTGGCGGACCGCGCCGACATCATCTCCACGGCAAAAGCCGAAGCGGAGGATATTGTGCGTGCCGCGGAGGAGCGTGCTCGCGCGCTGGTAATGCAGGAAGAGGTTGTGAAGCAAGCACAGCAAAAAGCCAATGAAATTTTGTTGCAGACACAACAAAAATGCCGCGAGATGCGCAAGGGTACGCAAGACTTTGCCGAAGATTTGCTCAAACGTACGGAAGAGACGTTGACCAAACAGGTTTCGGAAGTGCATCAGGCGCGTCAAATGTTGCGCAAACCCGCTGTAAAGGACGAATAAGGTCAAGAAAAAGGGAGAAACGGGGTTTTCTCCTTTTTTGTGTCGCTGTGGGTGGGAAATGGCAAAAAACGGAACGAATTATGCTTGCGTTTCTGCGGGAAGCGAGATATAATAAGAAAAGTATAAACTCGAAAGGAGTACAAATATGAATTATTCCCATGAAGTCGAACAGATGTGTATTGTGAAAAAAGGGCCGCACCACGGTCCCGCGCCCATTCCGGAAGAGGGTCGCTGGGTAAAAGCCACGCAGATTGCGGACATTTCCGGTTTGTCCCACGGTGTGGGTTGGTGTGCACCGCAGCAGGGTACCTGCAAACTCACGCTGAACATTAAAGAGGGCATTGTGGAGGAGGCGTTGGTAGAAACCATCGGTTGCTCCGGTATGACTCACTCCGCCGCTATGGCCGCGGAGATTTTGCCCGGTAAAACCTTGCTGGAATGTCTGAACACCGACTTGGTGTGTGACGCTATCAATGTGGCGATGCGCGAAATTTTTCTCCAATTGGTTTACGGGCGCACACAGTCCGCGTTTTCGGAGGATGGCTTGTCCATCGGTGCCGGTTTGGAAGACTTGGGCAAAGGCCTGCGTTCGCAGGTGGGCACAATGTACTCCACTAAGGTGAAAGGTGTTCGCTATTTGGAAATGGCGGAAGGTTACGTTACCAAAATTGCACTGGACGAGGATGGCGAGGTTATCGGCTACCAGTTTGTGCGGTTGGGCAAAATGTTGGAAGACATTCGCCACGGTATGCAGCCCAATGAGGCGTATGAAAAGAACATCGGTCAGTACGGTCGCTTTGATTCTGCGGCAAAGTACATTGACCCGCGTGAAGAATAAGAGGAGGCGGCAGATATGGCGAACGATGTAAAATTTGAAGGCAAAGACAGACGTCTTGCAAAAATTGAGGAATTCCTCGCGGCAAACGGCCTTGGCTCTATGGAAGATTGCCGCGCTCTGTGCGAAAGCAAAGGCGTGGATGTAAACGCGATTGTTAAGGGTGTGCAACCCATTGCGTTTGAAAATGCGGTGTGGGCGTACACGTTGGGCGTGGCGTTGGCTCTTAAACGCGGCATCAAAGATGCGGCGGAAGCATCTGCCGTTATCGGTGAGGGCTTGCAGGCGTTCTGCGTACCCGGTTCGGTTGCCGAGCAGCGCAAAGTGGGTCTGGGTCACGGCAACTTAGGCAAAATGCTGTTGTCGGAAGAGACCACGTGCTTTGCGTTTCTCGCAGGTCACGAGTCGTTTGCGGCGGCGGAAGGTGCCATTGGTATTGCCCGCACCGCCAACAAAGTGCGCAAAGTTCCTCTGCGCGTTATTTTGAACGGTTTGGGTAAGGATGCGGCGTATATTATCAGCCGCATTAACGGCTTCACCTATGTGGAAACGGAGTACGATTTCCACACCGACTCGCTGAAAGTTGTGCGCGAAAAGGCGTTTTCCGACGGCGAGCGTGCGAAGGTGCGTTGCTACGGCGCCAACGACGTGTTGGAAGGCGTGGCCATTATGCAAAAAGAGAGCGTGGAAGTGTCCATTACCGGCAACTCCACCAACCCCACTCGTTTCCAGCACTTAGTGGCCGGCACGTACAAAAAGTGGGCGATTGAGAACGGCAAAAAATACTTCTCGGTGGCTTCCGGCGGTGGCACAGGCCGCACCTTGCATCCCGATAACGTGGCGGCGGGCCCGGCTTCTTACGGCTTGACCGACTCCATGGGCCGTATGCACGGTGACGCGCAGTTCGCGGGTTCCTCCTCGGTGCCGGCGCACGTGGAAATGATGGGCCTCATCGGTATGGGTAACAACCCCATGGTCGGTGCAACGGTGGCTTGCGCGGTTGCTGTTGCAGAAGCGTTAAAGTAAACAAAAACAACACTCCCCAAACGCTCTGTCGAAAAACGACAGAGCGTTTTTGTGACTATCAAATAAAAAATTCGCTGCACGGATCTTGTGAAAAGTGACAAAAGTTTGAGCAACAAAACCAAAAGGCAAATGCCAAATTGGGCATTTTTTCCAGTTATGGGGTGCAAAAACGGCTCTTTTTCTTAAAAAATACTTGTCATAAACACAGACTGACCAGAAAGTGCTAGTTTATTGCGGCAATTTTGCTATATTATCTTGAAAAATTCGGTATAATGTTAGATAGGATTTTAGCGCAATTTAACGGAGGCGGCATATTAGCCAATGCGTTGCCTGCAAAAGGAGAAATCCGCTGTTTAATACAATGAGTTAAGGGTGTGTGATGATGAAATTCAGCAAACAAATGACGAAGGTTTTGTGCGTGTTGCTGGCGTTGTGCATGTTGTTGGCAACACCGGTCTGCTATGCTGAAAACGCAGCAGACGGGGTAACTGCCGACACAATCACAGGCGGTGATACCGGCGTTGCGGATGACGCGGAGGCATCGGATGATTCAACGACGAGTGTGCCGGGTTACGCAACATACTACGAGGAGAACAAGGATAAAACCCGTCCGCAAAACCCCGTGGTAGTCGGTGCGGAAGATGTTGTTGGCACCGAATATGCTGACAAATCTACAGCTACATACGATGGCAAAGACGGCGTTGTGATAAGCAAGGAAAACAGCTGGGCGGAATGGAAGTTTCAAATTCCCGAAACCGGCATTTACAATTTAACGCCGCAATATTATCCGTTGGCTGAAAGCGGTCGTCCCATTTCGTTAAGTATAACAATTGACGGTAAGTATCTCTTTACGGAATCCAAGTCGTTGTCCTTACCCCGCGTTTGGACGGATGATGTGGTAGACGGTAAGTTTGAGCAAGATGAATTGGGGAACAACCTTCGTCCTACGCAGAAAGAAGCCCCCCGCTGGATGGAAAATTCTTTTTTAGACGAGTTGGCCGTATATCCCGACCCTTATTTTTTCTATTTGGAAGCGGGTGAACACACCATCCGTTTTGAGCGTGTTCGTGAAGCACTGGCGATTCACAGTTTGAAATTCAGTAATACGGCAGCGTTTCCAACATACGAGGAGTATGTGCAACAACACGCCAATGGCGCAAAGCCGGTGGGCGAAGCTTTAACGTTGCAGGCAGAGCATCCTGTGGAAAAATCAGATTCCTCCTTATATGCGTTGACCGACCATCAAGATGTGGGAACAACGCCTAACCACCCCATCAATATGATAATGAATACCATTGGTGGCTCTAACTGGGGCAGAATGGGTCAGTATATAACGTGGGAAGTGAACGTGAAAGAAGCTGGTTGGTATAAAGTGGCCATGCGGGCGCGTCAAAACACTAACCAGGGTTTAATTTCTTACCGAACCTTGTTGGTGAACGGCGAAATTCCGTTTGCTGAAGCGGTAGATATGGAATTTCCGTACGATATCGATTGGGGCGTGTTTGTCCTTGGCGGTGAAGAATCTCCGAAGATGTTGTATTTGGAACCGGGTGATAAAATCACCTTAACAATTGGCGCAGGTAAATTGTGCGAGGTGTTGCGCGGCATTCAGTCGACGGTGCTGGAATTGAATAAGATTTACCGTGAAATTATTGTGATTACCGGTACCCAACCGGACGTTTTCCAGGATTATTACTTGGAAGACAAAATTCCCGGGATTTCGGAAATGATTTTTGAACAAGCGGAAAAATTGATGGCGCTTGTCAATTACATTATAGAGGTAACCGGAAAGACCAGTGCGCAGACCTCTACCATTTCGAAGGTAGTGGAAGATTTGAACCGCTATGCGGCCAAATCGTATGCGCTCACGTCGAATTTGGCCGGCTTCAAATCTGGCATTGAAAGTTTGAGTTCGTTGTTGTTGACTGTTGGTTCTCAGCCGGTAGAGCTGGATTGCTTCTATTTTGTTCCGGAAGAGACAAAAATCCCGTCCGGAAAAGCCGGTTTCTGGCAATCGGTGACATATAGCGTCCAAAAATTCCTTGGCTCTTTCTTTAACGACTACCAAGGTAAGAGCAGCGAAGACACGTTGGAAGTTTGGGTATCCACCGGACGTGACCAACTGCAAATTTTAAGTTCTATGGTCAAGGAATTTACTGCGGAAACGGGTATTAACGTGCGGCTCCTCTTGGTGGATACCGGCGGCACGTTATTGAAAGCGACGCTGGCAGGCAAAGGGCCCGATGCTGCGTTGCTTGTTAGTAACGAGTACACTATTGACTTGGCGATGCGTGGCGCGTTGGTGAACCTAGATTCTGAAAAATACAATGTGCGCGCGGCTACGGAAGGAATGTTCTCCGAGTCCATTTGGAAACGGTTCTATTTTAACGGCGGTTATTATGGAATTCCCGAAACAATGGGTTGGTCGATGTTGTTCTATCGTACCGACATTTTTAAGGAACTGGATTTGGAAGTTCCCAAAACGTGGGATGATTTGTACGAAGTGCTACGCACCTTACAAGCCAGAAATATGAACTTCGCTATGCCCGACGGTAATGCAGGCAATAGTGGAAGTATTGGTATTTTCCATGCGTTGCTTTTCCAACGCGGCGGCAACTACTACAACAAGGAACTTACTCAAACCTTGTTTGACCAGCCCGAGGCGTATGAGTCGTTTGAGCAGTGGGCGGAATTTTATTCCAAGTACGGCGTTGAGCGTAGTGTAGACTTCCTTAACCGTTTTCGTTCCGGTGACGTGCCGATTGGCTACGGCAGCTATTCCTTCTACAACACGCTGATGGCGACAGCACCGGAGTTGCGTGGATTGTGGGCTATGGCTCCGATGCCCGGTCTTACGGAGGATAATCACGTAGTCTCTTCGGATGGTTCGGGATGTATGTTGTTGACGGCTGCCGAAAAGCGCGGCAGAGCGGACAGTGCCTACAAATTCCTTTCGTGGTGGACGGCTACGGAGCAGCAAATTCGCTACGGCAGCGATTTGGAAGCCACCATGGGCATAGCGGCTCGATATACTCCCGCTTCTATTGAAGCGTTCCGCGCTATGGGGTGGACCGAAGAAGAGTTGCAGTTGCTGGAAGCTCAGCGCGTGCAATTGGACAACGTGTATGAGGTTCCCGGCGAATATTTGGTGGCTCGTTCGTTGACCAGTGCCTTGCGTGCGGTTTTAGACCAGAATGTTGAACCGCGTCGAGCACTTGCACAGTACAACCGCGATATCAACGCAGAAATTAAGCGGAAACGCAAAGAGTTTAATTTGGATTGAGAGGGGGGCACATCGTGAAAACTCAGAAGAAAACTGCTAGTTTACGAGCACAGGCGCGACAAGGATATGCTGTCCATTATCTAATGATGACTCCGTTCTTGCTCACGTTTTTCACTTTTACCATACTGCCCATCGCGGCAGCTATCGTTTTAGCGTTTACAGATTTTAACATGGTGCAAACACCCGATTTTGTCGGCGTGGATAATTTTATCCGTTTGTTATTCCAAGACGATGTGTACATCATAGCTTTTAAAAACACCTTGATTATGGCGCTAATGGTTGGTCCGGTTGGGTATATTTTGAGTTTCGTGGTGGCGTGGCTCATCAACGAACTTGGTTATCGTTTGCGCGTAATGTATACGTTCTTTATGTATACACCGGCGTTATGCGGTGGGGCAGCTGCTATTTGGTCATACATTTTTGCGGCAGATACGCAAGGTTTTTTGAATCATTTCCTGTTAAAACTCGGCATCATCAGTGCTCCGATAGGATGGACGTCCGACGTGAGGTTCACAATGCCGATTGCGGTGATTGTGGCCATTTGGGGCAGCTTTGGTACCGGTTTCTTGTCGTTCGTTTCCGGTTTGCAGTCTTTGGACCGCACCTTCTTTGAAGCGGCGGCGATTGACGGCTTGCGTAACCGTTGGCAGGAGTTGTATTACGTTACTTTCCCGCAGATGAAAGAATTCTTGCTATTCGGTGCCGTACAATCCATTGGCGCCGCATTTTCGATAGCTCCGACTATCACCGGTAACCCCAGCACCCAATATTCAACACACACTTTGGTACTGCATATGAGCGACCATATGGGTACCCGTTATGAAGTGGGTTATGCATCGGCTGCCGCTGTGGTGTTGTTTTTACTTATATTTGGTTCGTGGAAACTAGTGAACAAGTTGCTGTCTAAACTTTCGGCGTAAGGGGGGATCGAGATGGGAAAAATTAAAGCGTTTTTTGAGGAACTACATATTAAAAATAGTCGCGTTATCCTGTCCCGTTCCAAGGGCGGAACCTTTGTTATTGCACTGGTGATATCGTTACTGTCGTTGTTTATGTTATTGCCGCCATTGTATTCTGTGATTCAAGCGTTCAAGCCGATTGAAGAGCTTTTCATTTATCCTCCTAGGTTTTTCGTGCAAAACCCCACTCTTGAAAACTTTAAAGTGCTTTTCCAGTTAGCGGGAAACCAGTGGGTACCTTTCAGCCGCTATCTGTTTAACAGCTTTTTTATTACAGTGATTGGCACCTTCGTTGCGGTGTTTATGTCTACATTGACGGCTTACCCGCTGGCAAAAGGACATTTTCCTGGACGCGAAGCCATTTTCCAGGCCATTGTTTTGGCAATGATGTTCAACGGCGCAGTTACCGAGACGCCCCGGTATTTAATTATTGCCGGTTTAGGTATGGTGGATACCTATTGGTCGCTTCTTTTGCCCGCTATGGCGGGTACAAGCAACACCTTCCTTATGCGCCAATTTATGAATACGGCTATTCCGGATTCCACCTTGGAGGCGGCGCGTATTGACGGTGCTAACGAATTTGCTATCTTCACTCGCATTGTTGTACCGAGCGTTCGTGCGGGTTGGATAACGCTAATCATCTTTGCGTTCCAAGGGTATTGGAACTCCGGTGGCGGCGAAATCTACACTGAAGAGCTAAAGACACTGCCTGTGTTGTTGAACTCCATTGCCGGCGGAGGTCTTGCCCGTGCGGGTGCCGGTGCCGCTGTTGGGGTAGTTATGATGATTCTTCCTATTATTATATTTCTCGTTTCACAGAGCTCCATTACCGAAACGATGTCCCACTCTGGTTTGAAATAAGCAGTTCATCGGTAGCTAAAGAAAGGTGTGTGTTTGCCTATGCCTAAAAAAATATTAGTTGCGTTGCTGGCGGTGGTGCTGCTTCTGGCGTTTCCGTTGACTGCGGGCGCGTTGTCAGTTAACTCGGTTCCGTACACAACGTACGACTACAACTTCCATAAAGAATCCGTTGCCTCGCCGGCAGGATATATTCCTGCGGAGAAGATTACTGCGGAAACCCTGGGTTTGGATTTGAGTTTTTCCACTCCAACGGACATTTATTACGATAATAAAGATAGCATTTATTTGCTGGATAGCGATAACGGTCGCGTTATTGTTATGGACAAAAACCTCCAGCTCAAATCGGTGTTGGATAACTTTTTGGATAAGCAGGGCGAAAAAATGACGTTTGCCGGCGCCGAAGGATTTGCGGTGGGCAAAGACGGCAAGTATTATATTGCAGATACAAAAGGGGAACGCATTCTGGTGTTTAACCCCGATTATACCCTGCTGCGCGAGATTGGTAAACCCGAGGATGAAAAAGAAATCGAAGAAGGTTTTCCGTTCGACGTGAACAAGATAATAGTGGATGACCGCAACAATTTGTATGTTCTTTCTCATAGCAACAACATGGGCGCGTATGTGTTCGACAAAGATGGTAATTATCAGCGCTTTTTTGGCGGAAACAACGTGGTAAAGACCGGCGAAGTTATTTTAAAATATATGTTGCGTAACTTTTTGACACAAGAGCAGTTGGATGGTATGGTTTCCTCTACGCCGATTAACCTTGCCAGTTTTGACGTGGACGGCAAAGGCTTTGTGTATACCTCCACGGTTGTTTCTGGTGCAAAAACAACGCCCGAGGGGACTGTTCGTAAATTAAATTACTTGGGCAAAAACATTCTGGACGAGACGATTGTTTTCGGCGACTTGGAATGGGACCGTGCGAGTACAACCACGACTACCAACATTATTGATTTGGACGTGGATGAGAGCGGATTTATTAATATGTTAGACTCTGGGCGCGGCAAGGTGTTTCAATACACCGAAAGAGGCGAACTGGTAGCCGTGTTTGGGGCTTACGGCAAACAATTTGGTACATTTTCCGGGCCGCAAGCATTGGAGTCTATTGGTGACAATGTACTTGTGGTAGACTCTACCAAGAACTGTCTGTATTTGTTCAAACCCTCTTCATATGGTTCGCGCTACCGTGAAGCCATTATGAAATTGCAAAACGACGATTTCGATGGTTCATTGAATATTTGGCAGCAGTTGCTGGCTGAAAACTCCAACAATGCGGATGCGTATTACGGCATCGGTCGTGTGTACGATATGCAGGGAGATTACGTTTCTGCTATGAAGTATTACAAACTGGCAGATGACCGGGATTCGTACTCGCAGGCCTTTGAGGAATATCGCAATATTTTGGTTGAAAAAATGTTTTTACCGGCGGTTGGCGTAATTATTGCGTTGTTTGTGTTGGCAAAGGTTGTGAAATACTTGCGCCGCAACAAGGTGAAAGCGGTAAACAATAGTGCCTATTCCAAACTGGAATCCAAATACACATTCCCG
This sequence comes from Acutalibacteraceae bacterium, assembly GCA_045653425.1. Lineage (GTDB taxonomy): Bacteria > Bacillota > Clostridia > Oscillospirales > Acutalibacteraceae > RGIG3009. The sequence goes on from JAZOLU010000014.1 coordinate 26,396, forward strand.
TTATACACCGTATTCCATCCGATAGATGGTTTCCAGCAATTGAAGCCGCGCAAAATCGGCTCGTGGAAAGTGGCATGGACTTTATTGGCGGCACTGTTTGTGGTGTTCACGTTGGAATACTTCGTCACCGGCTATATGTTCAACCTTAATCGTGCGATGGATTATAATCTGCTAATTATGTTGCTCAAAACCATTGGCATTGTGTTTTTGTTTATCATTTCCAACTGGGCAATATGTACATTGTTCAACGGAAACGGTAACCTGAAAGAGATTTCCTGCGTTACGGCTTATAGCTTAGTACCGCTCCTTGTGGCTATGTTGTTTAAGATTATCGCTTCCAACGTCCTCAGTATGTCGGAGGGTGGCATAATCAACATCTTTTTGGTGCTTGGCATTCTTTGGACGGTGTTGTTGTTGCTGTGCGGTTTAAGCTGTATTCACGAATACACGATAACCCAAGCGGTATTCTCTGCCATCGCTACGGTGTTGGGCATGGCGGTCATCGTATTCCTGATAATTATGTTCTTTAGCTTAATGCAACAAACCGCCAGTTTTGTACAGTCCATTGTAACAGAAATTGCTACGCGCTGATAACAGAGAGGAGAGATGAAAGAATGAATACAAGAAAGCTTCTTCGGTTTATTCTGTGCGCAGTCCTCTCGGTGGCATTATTGCTTACGATGAGCGGTGCGGTTTTTGCAGAAGAGGACTGGACGGTTGACGACACGACGGTAACCGACGAAGAAGAAATAACGGTACGGTCGTATGAACAAGTTGCCCAAAGTGGCAATCTTACTATGTTTGCCGAAAAAGAGACCGGTGAATTTTATTTGAAGGATTCGGTTTCGGGCAAACAGTGGCACAGCACGCCTGTCGACGTAGACCAAGACGAAAAGACTAAGGGCTTGCAGAGAACTAACATCCGTTCTCAAATTTTGATAAGTTATATAAACCGTGAGGAGATGGCACTTACCGAGTACGACATAGATGCGAATAACGCATCCGATGCGACCACCACGGTGCAAACCATTGCCAACGGTATTCGCGTAACGTATGTGTTTGAATTCCTGGGCTTTGAAATCCCGGTGGAGTACACTCTGCAGGACGGTAAATTCTTTGCCACCATTGACCCCGATGATATCAAAGAAACCGCCGAATATATGTTAATCAACATCAATTTGTTGCCGGTGTTCGGTGCGGGGAACTGGGCGCAAGAGGGATACTTGCTTGTGCCGGACGGAAGCGGCGCGCTGGTGGAGTTTAACAATGGTGTTCAACTGGCCAGCAACTACGAAGCGATGGTGTACGGCGAGGAAATGGCGTATGCTCCCGAAAAATCCGTCACCTATACCGAGGCCATTCGTTTGCCGGTGTTCGGCACCGTTACCAACGGTAGCGCGTTGATGGGCGTTATCACGCAAGGCGATGCCACATCTTCTATTACGGTTATCAACGGAAACGAACGTTGCGGATATAACGCGATTAGTTCTATTTTCCACTATCGCACAATGCAGTCGCAGTACAATCTGTTTAACAAGCGGAAGGTTAATTTGGTTGCAGAACTTCCGTACGGATTGGATACTTATGAAGTGTGCTACTCCACACTGAACGGAGAAGACGCGGATTATATCGGCATAGCCAATGCCTATCGCGAATATTTGATTAAGGAAAAAGGGCTTACAAAAAAAGATACGACCCCGACATTCCACTTAGACGCAATGGGTGCTTTTGAGCAAGATGCCACGTTCCTCGGCATTATTCCTTACACCAAAAAGGTTGCTCTGACCACTTACAAGGAATGTGAGGAAATCTTGGCCGGCTTAAAAGGCGCAGGCATTACCAACATTTCCTTACGCTATAAGGGCTGGAGCAACAACGGCTTAAAGAACGTGAAGGTTCCTAAGGCCGCCACACCGTTAAGCGCGTTGGGCGGGAAGAAAGGGTTTGCTTCGTTGCAGGAATATGCCAAAGCGGAGGGAATCAACTTTGTACCGGACGTTGACCTGCTTACGTTCCAAAAGAGCGGTAATGGCGTTTCCATTGGAAACAGTTCCATCCGTACGGTGTTTGGCAAAACCGTGTATCACTCGGAGTACATCCTTTCCAACTACGTTACGCGGCTGAAAACGAGCGTTACTGCCATTCTCAGCCCGGAACAGATTAGCACGGTTGGTCAGAAGTATTTGAAATCGTTGCAAAAGCAAAACCTTTCCGGCGTAAGTTTGAGCAACTTGGGTGAATACTGCTACACAAACTTCTACGAGAAGAACCAGCAAGAGCGTGCGATGTTCCCCACACACGTTGAAAACGTGTTAAAAGAATATCGCGAAGCGGGTGTTCGTATGACGTTTGACGGCGGCAACGCTTATGTATTGCCGTATGCAGACTTAATTACCAATGTTCCCACTCATTCCAGCGGTTACGACATTTTCTCGCAGGACGTCCCGTTCTATCAAGCGGTGCTACACGGCTATGTCCCGTACACCACGGAATCCATTCCGCAGTCGGCAGACCCGTTGTTGACTTACTTGTCGGCGGCGGAGACGGGCAGCGAACTGTTATATGTTGGCTTCCACGAAGACTCCTCGGTTCTGTTTGACACAAGTTATACCAATCTTTACGGTTCCACGTGGACATTGTGGAAAGATGAGGCGGCGCAGCATTATAAAGAGTATATGCCTCTTCTCACCAAAGTACACGACCAAACAATGACCGAGCATCGGCAGGTAGAGGACGGAGTTTTTGTTACCGGCTATGCCAACGGCGTAAGTATCGCTGTGAATTACACCGATGCGGACGTCACGGTAGAAGGCAACACCGTGCCCGCCAAAGGCATTTGCGAATGGAAGGAGGGAGCCGCATGAAAAACAAAGGAAAAGAATTCCGCTTATCGCTAACGCAGCGGCAAGCAATGACCGGGCGAATGTTCGTGCTGCCCTTCTACATTGGCTTCTTCATTTTCTTCATAAGCCAGGTGGTGCAATCCATTACGTTTTGCTTTAACGACGTAATGTTCGACCCGGTAAATGGTTTGAACACCACGTGGGTTGGGACAGAAAATTTCCACTACATTTTCAATATAGATTCCAACTATAAGACTATATTGATTGGTTCGCTCACCGGTTTGGCGTGGAAGGTTCCCGTTATCGTGGTTGCCAGTTTGTTTATCGCCATTATTTTAAAATCCAAATTCGTGGGTCGAACCTTTGTGCGTGCCGTTTGCTTTTTACCCGTGGTGTTGGCCGGCGGTATCATTATGAGCATTGTTCAGGGTGATACGGTCTCCGCTAGTGTTATGGGCGGCAATATGGTATCTTCCGGCGCGGTGGTCGACACCGACGCTCTGCAAGATTTTCTGGTGAACTTAGGGTTGGGTTCGGAAATCACCAACTTCATCAACACTATTTATGAAAACATCTTCGGCGTGTTGTGGTCGTCCGGTGTACAGATAATCATTTTCTTGGCCGCGTTGCAAAGCATCCCAACCTCATTGTACGAGGCATCCGCCATTGAAGGTGCCACGGCGTGGGAAGATTTTTGGAAAATCACCATTCCGATGATTGGCCCAATGATTATGCTGAACGTATTCTACACCATTATCGATAGCGGTCTAAGCACCTCTAACGGCATTATGGCAAAAGTGCTTACGGAATACCACAAACTTAATTTGGACTTGTCTGCCGCAATGGGCTGGACCTACTTTGCGGTAATTGCGGTTGTGCTGATGGTTGTTGCGTTTGCGTTCCGCAAAGTCAACGTAAAATCGTAAGGAGGTGTCTGTCATGACCGGTATAAAAACAAACAAACCCACTGCTGTGGTTGTCCGCCGCCGTGCACAGAGCTTCTTAGTTGCGCTTTTACGCACGTGCTTTCTGCTGGGGCTGTGCTATCTGTTCCTGTTCCCAATTTTTTATCTGTTGCTGCAAACGTTTTCGGACCCCCAATCTCTCAGCAACCCCAACGTGGTATGGGTTCCGCTGAAATGGACACTTCAAAACGTAAAATACGCAGTTGCACGAATCCACTTTTGGCCGTCGATGAGCATCAGCTTGCAGCACGCTGTATTCGGCACGCTGGCATCACTGCTCTCCTGCTCACTGGTAGGTTACGGGTTCGCGCGGTACAAGTTTGCCGAAAAAGGCATTGCTTTTATGATGGTAATCCTCACCATCGTTGTCCCGCCGCAAACATTGCTGATTACGCAGTTCCTGCAATTCCAATCGTTCGATTTCGGTGGAATACTCAGCTTGTTTGGCGTGCAAATCAACCTGATCAGCACTCCGTGGGTTTTGGTACTGCCCGCTATGTTTGGGTGCGGTCTGCGCAACGGGCTGTTCATTTTCATCTTCCGTCAATTCTTCCTCGGCTTACCAAAAGACTTGGAAGAAGCCGCTTGGGTGGACGGTTGCAACCCCTTGCGCACGTATATAAGCGTCATCCTCCCCAGTTCCGGTCCCGGCATCATCACCGTAACGCTGTTCTCGTTTGTATGGCACTGGAACGATTATTATGCCTCCACCATGCTCTACAACAGCGAGATTAAGGCGTTGGTACCAATGCTCAAAGCCACCCTGACTGCTCTGTCATCAACCATAGGCAACGGCGGCGCGTCAGGCGCAGCGCTTTCAGCGCGCGGCATTTTGGGTGCAGCCGGTATGCTTGCCATCGTTGTTCCAATGTTGTTTTACATTGTGTTACAACGCCACTTTGTGGAAAGTATCGAGCGCACCGGTATTGTCGGTTAATTTTAACTTTCATCTTGCGCGGGCAACTGCCCGCGCAAGATTTTTCTGTTAGCAAACGGCGATTTTCAAAAGGAACACCCATAAATAGTTAACAAAGGGAATAGTTGCCACCACATCTTGTGTATAACGGACGTTCCCATATTTCCCCCAAAATTTATCGATATTTTTTCCAAAAAACTATTGCAAAAAGGAAAATTATTTGTTAAACTTATGGTGCAGGTGGGCGTATCTTTACAACCCACAAGTATGAATTTTTTAGAAAAGAGGGCGTAATTATGAACATGAAGCGCGGTTTGGCAATGTTGCTGGTCCTTTGTTTGGCGCTGTCGTTGGCAGCTTGCGGCAAGCAACCGGCAACCACCACAACCACCACTACTACCGTTACCAACACAAACGGTGATGTCGTAGACACCCCCGACGTAACGGACGGTACCACGGTTGAGGGCGAGACAACCACTACGCTGGAAGGTGAAACCACCGGCACCACATTGCCGGGTCAAACCACGGCAAAACCCGTACAGGGCGGCAAGGTCACAACCACGAAGACCACCAGAGGAAACCGCACGTATGGCTCGAATGTTAGCACCCTGAACAACAAAGTAGACAAGCCGTTTTCCGAAGTTGAGTTTAAGGAAGGCACCAAAAAGTTTGACGAAGGTCTGAACTTCGGCGGCGAAACCTTCACATTCGCTAACACCTCCGTTTTAACAGGCCACCTTTTGGAGTACAAACAGGGCTTTGAAAAGGCGTACAACGCCAAGGTGACGGTTGAAGCCATTGCTCAGGAAGAATACTTTGCTAAAGTTGCCGCCAAAATGGCAACCAAAGAACCGTATGACATTCTCTTCACCACTGCTTTGAACTATCCGGAAAACGTGTTGTCCAATACGTTTGCTCCGTTGGAAGAACACCTCACCACGGCCGACTTGTGGAACGACAAAAGCTACAAAGAAGGCGGCTTCTCCAAATCGTTGGCGCAGTCTATGAGCTGGGATGGCCATATGTATGTCGCCGGTGGCCCCTACCTGGTGGGTCCCATTGTTGTGTACTACAACAAAAAGATGTGGAAAGATGCCGGCTATTCCGGCTCGCAAGACCCGTTGGCTCTGTACAAAGCCGGCAAATGGACGTGGGATGTACTTTATGACCAACTCTCCAACATTCAGGACAGAGAAAAGGGCAAATACGGCATTAACGACTTAATCAATTACAACACCTACGCTTTTGTCGACTCGTTCGACACGGGCGTCACCAAAATGACGGATGACGGCCGCATTGTTTCCAACTTGAAAGACACCAAACTGTACAACGCGTTGGGTATGCTCCAAAAGTTCAGCTACGGTAACACTGCCGTTACCAACCCGTCTGACGTGAATGACCCCGGTCGTACAATGTTCTTGTCCGGCAAAACCGCAGCGTTGCTCGGCGGTGCCGGCTGGTATGTGGATTTGCACAATGGTGCAAAAACTTCCGCAGTGTTCAGCAAATCCACGTCAAACCTCGGCATTGTTCCCTGCCCCACACCGTCGGCCGCCAAGGTTACTCCCGCTTGGCAGTGGATGGGCTACGGCGCCGGTAACGGTACGGACCAAAAGGGCATTTTGGCAGCGTTGGCATACGCCAAGTACGACTCTGTTGTAAACCATGCCGAGGCCTACTGCAAAGAAATGCCCGATGAAATCCAAAAAATGATGCGTGACATTATCGACAAAGATAATCTCCGTTCTTCGATGTTTGGCTTCAAATCCTCGGCTGGTTCGGTTACCGAGGTAGCCGTTACCGTCTACACCGAAGTGGCAAAAAAAGGCTCCGATCCCGCAGTGGTGCTAAACGCATATCAAAGGAAGTTGAATACGATTATTGCGGCGGCCACCGGTGCAGCGTAATAGCCTTATAAAGTAAAACCAATGGTGGATCTCCCCCTGACGGGAATTTCGTCAGGGGGGTTGCCCGTCTAAACAAGTTTTTCTTTTTGCCGAAAGCGAGCGACGGCGCGTTCCTCTTGCAACAACTCGCTCGCACTTTTACACCTCTTTTTTTGCAGGGTAACCTGTGTAATACAATTGTTAACCAAAAAACAAAATGGAAGGAGTTCCTAACGCTATGTCACATTGCAAAAAAATCTTAGCATTGCTTCTTTCTCTGACATTGATTGTTACCTTCGCCATTTCCGGGCTGGTACTGCCGGCCTCGGCGGAGGAGGTAATCATTGGTAAAGATCTCGTCACCGGCGGTAATATGGAAAGCGGGTCTTTTGGTAATAAAACACCAGTTGAAGTTGAGGGTGAAAGCGGCAACCACGCGCTTCTCGTTCCCCAAGGAAATGGGGTCGCATACACTTTCGTAAATCCGTTACCCGCTGGGTACACCTACAAAATGACCTTCAGCGTTAAGGCGCAAACGGCAAATACGAATTT
>JAZOLU010000015.1:0-12405 GCA_045653425.1 Acutalibacteraceae bacterium
TTTTCATTGCTTTTTCCTCCGATTGTGTTTTTTGTTCTCGTGACTGGCAGGTCGCTTTTATCTTAACACAATCGGAGGTCTTTTCATCGGTAAACCTCTTTTGAACCACGCGACTATCGCGTGGTTTTCGTTTACAAGAAATGGCGTAGACAAATATTTTGTCTACGCCATTTCTCTTTACACAACCATAGCCAACCCTCTTTTTCACCGAGACCATTGACATCGCCGCGTATGACCAGCCGGTGTCCAGCACCTGACCCTTGCGTGTGCTGCTGCCGCATACCGTCAGACAAACCAAAAGCATTGCAGTCGTCAACAACGCTCACACTCGTTTGCTCATCTTATTTCAACCTTCCACGAAATATGTTTTACCGGTTTCCACCATTTACATAAATCAAAATAATATCTTACATATACTATTGATATTATGTGTGAAGCGTCTTTTTCTTAATGGAATTTATCCAATATTTTGTGTAATTACACCCATAGTACAAATACGCCTTATTCTCAGCATAAGAAAGAACACGCTGTTACCGTCGTGGTAATTTCTTCTTGGTCATCGCTTACCGACAGATCGGTGGATTTTTCAAGCACAAATCGATCAGATCCTGAACCTGTGCTGTTGCCAGACATTCCACCGTATCAGAGGCCCCATAATAGATCTTTACCTCGCCATTATCTTCTAAGATCATGCCGCCGGGGAAAATAACATCGGTGCGAAAGCCTTCGGTCGTTTCATGGGCGAGTTCAGGGGCGATCAGCGGCGTATCTGACATACCGATAACCTTAGATGGGTCTTCCAGATCCAACAGCATAATGCCGGCATAATATATTTTCGTCCACTTATTCTCCCATCCGTGCTTGCCGCGCGACTCATCACGCTCGACTGCATGGAAGGTAGTCAGCCAGCCCTTTTCGGTCTTAACGGGCGGAGCCGCCGGGCCGATCTTATCGTTGGCAAAAGCCACCTGCTCGGTACCGAGCACCAGCTTGGTATCACCCCAGTAACGCAGATCCGGTGACTGGGAACACCAAATATCGAAACGATCCTTGTGGCCGCGGGAATAGACAGGCATAGGACGCTCCAGGCGCACATAGTTGCCGTTGATTTTTTCAGGAAACAGCACCATATTGCGATTATCCGGCGCACTGATCGAATGAATGTGTAAAGTTTTAAAGTCTTCCGTAGTAGCAATGCCACCCCGAATCCCGTGCTTGCTGTCCACCGCAAAGCAGATATGCACCTTGCCGTCGATCACCGTTAGGCGCGGATCGTACATACGGCAGATGTCATGGTCTCTCAGCGAAAAAGCCGGTTCCGGCTCGGCTACCCAATGAATACCATCATCACTGGTCGCCAAGCCGAGGTTCGTTCCTTCCAGTGTCTGCTTCTCATAGTCACCGTAATCATTACGGAAAAGCATGACATATTTGCCGTTTACTTTAACAACGCCGGCGTTGAAGATCAGCGCCGCATTATAGGGAATATCTTTGTAGGTTAAAATCGGTTTTTCCAGTTTTTTAATAACAGGGCTCGAAGTATACATTGTGAAAATCAGACTCCTTTATTTCTATCATTTTTACTCTTTTGTGCTGCACAGCAGCTGTGCATCGCCGCTTATTCTTGCGGCACATCCAGCAGGAATATAAATACTGCCGCCCTTGGTTGCTCGGATATCCCCGACAGTAATTTCACCGTCCAGAACCAGCAAATGAGCAAAGGTCAATGGTTGCCGTTCATAAATACCATGTAATGTGATATGGTCAACAGTAAAATGCTCACATTCGGCCAGCCGGCGCACTGTACCAAACGGATAATGAGTCACCTTACCGATTGTCCCGTAGGGAATCTTAGGCGATTCAAGCCTCGTGACATCGAGTGCCTTCCCGATATGTAGCGGGCGCGGCTTACCGTCAGCTCCCAGACGACCATAATCGGATACACGATAGGTCGTATTGGAATTTTGCTGAATCTCCGCGATCAATATTCCAGCACCAATGGCATGAAGCGTCCCGGCTGAGATAAAGAATACGTCACCCTTATGTACCGGCACATAGTTCACAACCTCGTCCAGGGTATTATCCCGTATCCGACTTTCAAATTCCTGTTTGGACAATTCCCTCTTGAAGCCGTAAATGAGCTGTGCACCCGGCTCATGGTCCACGATATACCACATCTCGGTTTTACCGGGCTCGCCCTCGACGCGATAAGCATATTCGTCATCCGGATGGACCTGCACTGACAGTTTATCTCTGGCGTCGATCAATTTGATGAGGATCGGCACTTCCTCTTCCAGATTTCTGCCATCCCGATGACAGGACAGTACCCAGGCCTCAGCCGCAATCGGTTTATCGGTTACAAACCCATACTCCTCTTTCAGCCGCGTGCCACCCCAAAGATAATCCTTCAGGATGGGCTGTAACAGTTTCGGTTTCATCGGCAGACACCCTCAAAATGCTCTCTGAGCGCATCCAGCCCCGCACCGCAAACACAATAATAGAACTTGCATTTCGGCTCTGTGCCACTGGGACGAACGGCAACAAAGCTGCCGTTTTCAAAACGATACAGCAAAACGTCCGATGCCGGAACTCCCTGCGGCGGCTCTTTGAAATCGATGATTTCCTGTATCGACAACCCCGCGATCTCCTTGACAGGATGAGCGCGTAGGTCCGCCATGATCGCAGCGATTCTTTGAGCACCGCTCTCTCCCTTGAGTGTTACCGAGGAGAGATAATCAGTATAAACACCGTAACTACTGTAAATGTCATTCAGCACATCCAGCAGCGTTTTACCTTGCTTTTTATAATAGTCTGCTGCTTCGCAGAGTATCAATGCGGCTTGCACAGCATCCTTATCCCGGACAAAGTCGCCAATCAGACATCCATAGCTTTCCTCATAGCCAAAGAGAAAGGTCTTATCCCCCGCCAACTCATGCTGACGGATCTTCTCTCCGATAAATTTAAAGCCGGTCAAAGTCTTTTCGACACTCACGCCAAAATCAGCAGCAATTTTATCACCCAGATTTGAGGTAACAACGGTAGTGAACATCACACTGTTTTCCGGCAGAGTTCCCTGCTCCTTCCGACGATTGAGGATATAATAGAACAATATGACCCCCGATTGATTGCCGCTTAGCAGGCGAACACCGTCCCCCTCGCGCACCACGACTCCAAGCCGATCGCAGTCCGGATCGGTGGCAATGGCCAGATCGGCTCCTGTTTGTTTCATTTGCTCGATCGCCGCTTCATAGGCCTCCGGCATTTCCGGATTGGGATTTTTCGTATATGAGAAATCCGGATCGGGCGTACATTGCTTCTCCACCGGGATTACATCAAACCCGGCACATTTTAACACATGACGCACCGGAATGTTTCCCGTTCCGTGCTGCGGCGAGTAGACGACCTTGAGATCCTTCGTTGTACCCGGATCAAATTGCAGACCTAACACCCGATCATAATACACCGAATCAACCTCGGCACCGATTATTTCCACAAGATCACCGGCCTCATCCAATGAAAGCACCGGCACCGTCAACTCATCCAAGACCCGTTCCATATGCACCAAAATCGGCGCAACATCCGATGGAACAAGCTGTCCCCCGGTTTCATTATAAAGCTTGTAGCCGTTATATTCAGGAGGGTTATGTGACGCCGTTATTACCACGCCGCCAAAGGCACCCAGTTCACGGACGGCAAAGGACAATTCCGGTGTCGTACGCAGATCCTCAAACAGATAACTTTTGATCCCCTGTGCCGCTAATACTCCAACCGTAACCTCAGCAAACAGCCGACTGCATCTGCGGTTATCATACGCTACGACGATACCGCGATGACTTGCGCCGCATTCCTTGATGTATGCCGCATACCCGGCAGTCACCTTCGCTACCGTATAACGGTTGATTCGATTGGTACCGGCACCGATCAATCCACGCATACCTCCGGTGCCAAATTCAATGTTTTTATAAAATCGGTCATACCGTTCACTTTCGTTCAAACCCTGCAGCTCGGCAACCGTTTGCGAATCCGCACATTCCAGCCAATGCCGGATCTTCTCTTGCATATACCTCACCTCATATTTATTATACTAATATATAGGCACCTCTTCTTTGCTAAAACAGTCCTTTCCTTTGCATAATTTGACTTTTATCTTTGTTATTGCTATACTTATATTATGAAAACACGTATGGTAACCTCCCACATCACCGATGGGCGCCAATTCACAAAAAATACAAGAAACGCGGGGATGCTCTGTCCAATGTTTCACTTCATTGGCATGACTGCTTTGAGTTTGATATTGTACAGCAAGGCGCAGGAACCATGATCTGCAACGGTGTGGAATTTTCCGTTACGCCAGGCATGGTCTGCTTTATGTCACCCATGGATTTTCACGAATACCGGCAATGCGATCAAATGAATCTGATCAACATTCAGTTCAAGGAAAGCAGTATCAGTCCGGAGCTACTCAATCAATTCACGACTCAGCATACTCATGTCATCTATGTGGATGAAACCACGTTCGAGAATATTGAGTCCCTGTGTCGGTTATTGGGTTCATTGCAAGGAAACTCTAAGGATTATGACAGCAAAATCCTGGAGTGCTTAATTATTATGTTCCTAAAAAACTGCAAGCCGTCCGCCACGCCCTGTTATGCATCCAACAATATCCAGCGTGCGGTTATGTATCTCCACTCCCATTTCCGCGAAAACCCCTCTATGGCTAAGGTTGCCCAAATGTACTCCTATGATCCCAATTACTTTTGTCGGCTCTTCAAGAAAAGCGTAGGAGTCAGTTACAAGGACTATGTTCGAAGTCTTAAATTAGATTATGGGATGAGACTGATCCGATTTACCGATCTGCCCATTATCGAAATCGCCTCCAACTGCGGCTATGAAACACAGACCCATTTTAATCGAGAATTCAAAGCCTATTATCATGCATCCCCTTCCTCATTTCGAAATCATAACCACCGGTAAATGAAGTTGTAAGATAAAGGTAGACACATGGAAAACCACCATGTTGTCTGCCTTTTCCATTGTTAAAAATCTCCTAGTGTTTTCGGCGATGCGGTCGCCAAACGACTACCATTATTGCATTAGGAGGTTTTTCTCATGCTAAAGCTTTTTATCCTCCCCCAGTAGAACTGGGAGGTTATTTGGTAAGGTCAATGTAAACAGCTGCGGCGCGAACGCGCCGCGGCTGCCATTATTGAAATTGTTATGCGTTTTTGCGTTTGCGGGTGAACCACAACGCTACTGTGGAAAGTACCACTGTCACGCCGAGCGCCACCGGCAAGACCGGGAAGCGTTCACCGGTGTTCGGAGAGCCATTGCCCGAACTGTTTAGTTGAGCATACAACGCCTTGGCCGCTGCCAGTAATTCCTCAAACGAGGGTTGGCCATTCGCCTCCAGATACTCATCAATTTGAGCACGGCACGCTTCGCTCAACTGTGTCCAAATTTCCTCACCATCCAAGACAAACTGATAGTTATCTTCCGTAATCTCTACAATCAGGTCGCCGTAGAGGTCGGACGTGTAGTTGTAAGCAAAATCCTCCGCCGGCATATCCACTGCGCCGCCTTGAATAACAGGTTTTTTGTTCGGTGCGGGCTCGTTGTAGCCACTGTCCTCATCACCCTGCCAAATGCGAATATAGTCAATTTCCATTACGGTGCTTTCGCTGCCGCCAATAATAAGCACCTGTCTTTGGTGGTTCATCGGAGCAAAGGCACCCATACCGTCAAACCCCTCCAACATACCCACTTCAACCACGCACTCCGGTTCGGCATATTCGGTATCGCTAAACACTTGACGTTTCACTTCCACACCGTCGTAAAAATGGATAAACATGTTCCGCTGCCACACCCAGCCCAGTGTGTGCCATTCCGAATCGCCCAAACCGGAGCACCTAGTCCCTCTGGTGCCATACGTAAAGGTCGCATCGGGGGCAATACTCTCGTGCCAAAGCGTCAGGGTGTAGTAGCCGTCTTTTCCGCCGTTCATACCCCAGAATTCCATCCAGTCTATTTCCACCCATTCCTGGGTTTTGTTCTGGAGCTTATCCATTGACATAGACCAAATGGCTTGTTGGCCGCCCGTAGCACCGTTTTGCTTAGCATCCGGGTCCGGAATACGGATACGCGCTTCCATATACCCATGGAGCCAGTCAAAGCCCAATCTCGTTTTCACATCCCTGGTCAGCAACGTGGTAACTCCTCTTCCGTATGCCTTTAAGGTCAAAACGCCGTTTTCAACACTGTACTCTTCCGGAGTCACCATGGTTTCACCATAAGGGCGATTAACGTACCATTTGTAACCACTGGCACCGGTACCGTTTTTGTCGATGGTATGGTCGGAATCAAACTCGTCGTTAAACACCAGGCGGTCAAAGCCACCCAATTGCGCTACTTCCGGCGGGGTAAGAAGTGTATCTGCCACGTTCAGATTATACTGAAGATTAGCGTTGTTGGTATCATCCGTTTCCAAAACGGATAACGTGGAGTTGACACGAGCCGACATCATATGGTCACCTTTCACGGCAGCCCACGGCTGCTCGGAGGTGAGAGTCAATTCGCCGCCTGCTGCCAAATCCTCCGTAAGGGTGTAGGGGATTTGCTGAATCGTGTTGTTGTCCATACAAATATCCACCACAAACGACGAACCGGCTTTCACCGGGTCATCCCCTTGATTGCTTATCTGAACAATAAACTCCAGTTCCGTGCCCGTTTTTACTTGCTCGTCGCCACCTTCCCACGTGAGCGATTCCACCACAAAATCAATCATCGAGGCCTTTTCTATCAAGAAAATGTTATCCAAGCAAATTGGACTGGCGGCAGCGTTTGCCACTGCAAATTCCAGCGTGAACACATCTTGTTCAGTCACGGTTTTGGGTGTGGTAAACTCGTAAGTTTTTTTGGCGTATGCAATAGTAACAGGGTCGGTTACATCCATCAACGAATGGCTTGTATTGCCCAGGGTAATAACCACTTCACCGTCGCCCAACTCGCTCGAAGACCGTGTAAACAGTTCATAAGTGGTGTTCGGCTTTAAGCCCGTTACGGTTTGGATAACTTTTCCATCGTCCGTAATACACGCCGCATTACTCTTTAATATACCGGCACCGGAAATCAGGCCCGCATTGCCACTCATTGTCCAAGAAGTGTCGTTTTCTTTATCAAACGTGCCATTGGTGACAAACGCCGGACTACCGGTCACCTGCACCGTGCACGTGTCGGTCAGCCGACCGTCAGTCGTAGTCACCGTGATTTCCGCCGTGCCTTTGCCCACGGCGGTAACAATACCGCGCTCAACAGTTGCCACGTCTTCGTTGCTACTGGTCCAAATACTGCCGTTATAGTTAGAATCCGCGGGTATTGCCCAAAACGTGAGACCTTTGGTGCGACCCGGCATCAAGATGACTGAATCATAATCCAGTCTACCGGAAGTCGTGGTGGAATTATCGGAAATCACACTAAACTTAACATCGTCAAAGTAAACAGACTCCGCACTGGTTGCCCAAAAAATACTATTGACAAACGTGGATTTTGCCGTAAATTCTATGGTTATTGGTGTCCATTCAGGTTTGGCATCAAGAAAAAGCCGATAACTTTTTGTCTTTACCCCATTTTCGTAATACGCGTAGTAAAACGTGTTCTGGTCTGCAGATGCCATCGACCAGCCCCCGCGAACTTTAAGTTCCAGGCGATACCGAACTCCATCCCGAAACGACGGTTCTCTATCAAAACTAAACCTAAGCGTTCTTGCACCCGATACTTCCAAGCACCGGTTACCGTCATCTTCCGTATGAATGGAAAACTCCGTGTAAGGCAGTCCAAGAATGGTGTTAGCATAATCAGCCTCTTGCGTTGAATCAAACGAAGATACATTTTCTGCAAGCAGATTTTCGCC
This sequence comes from Acutalibacteraceae bacterium, assembly GCA_045653425.1. GTDB lineage: Bacteria > Bacillota > Clostridia > Oscillospirales > Acutalibacteraceae > RGIG3009. The sequence continues at coordinate 7,907 of JAZOLU010000015.1, forward strand.
CAACTCAGCCGATACCGGCAATGCCGTGCCGACAACGCAACACGTTACCAGCAAAGCAAAAGAAAGCACCCAGGAAAGTGCACGACGTGTTATTGTTTTCATACAATCATCTCCTTTGGTTCGTAGAATTCGGGATAGCCCCCCTCTACATCAACTATTCATATAGTACCATATTTCATTCGCAAAGTAAACCTTTTTTGGCGGTTTTTACGGTGTTGTACAAAAAATATGGCTTTCAATCAAATTTTAAATGCCAACAACCGCCGGCGTGAATGCGCCGGCGGTTGCCACTGTTAAAATTATTGTGCGTTTTTGCGCTTGCGGGTGAACCACAACGCTACTGTGGAAAGTACCACTGTCACGCCGAGCGCCACCGGCAAGGCCGGGAACCGCTCACCGGTATCCGGCAAAACTTCCGGCTCAGCTTCACCTTCATCTGAGTCATCTTCATCTGAGTCATCATTCGAGCCGCTGACCAACTCAGCATAGAACGCTTTGGCCGCTGCCAGCAATTCCTCAAACGAAGGCTGACCGTTTGCCTCCAGGTACTCGTCGATTTCGGCGCGACGCGCTTCACTCAACTGTACCCAAATATGCTCGCCATCCAAAACAAGCTGATAGTTCTCTTCGGTAATCTCCACAATCAGGTCGCCGTAGAGATCGGTCGTGTAGTTGTAAGCAAAGTCCTCGGCAGGCATATCAATCGTGCCGCCTTGAATACTATCGTCACCATCTGTTCCGGGTGCGGGTTCGTTATAGTTACCACCATCGGTGCCTTGCCAAATACGGATGTAATCAAGCTCCATCTGGGTGCTTTGGCTACCGCCGATAATGAGCACTTGCTTTTGGTGATTCAACGGGGAGAAAGCACCCTGACCGTCAAAGCCCTCCAACATACCCGCTTCAACCACGCACTCCGGTTCGGCATATTCGGTATCGCTAAACACTTGACGTTTCACTTCTACGCCGTCATAGAAATGGATAATCATATTGCGTTGCCACAACCAACCCAGCGTATGCCACTCAGCATCGCCCAAACCGGAGCAACTGGTATTTCTACTGCCGTAAAAGAAGGTCGCATTGGGGTCCATGCTCTCATGCCAAATCGTCAAGGTGTAATAACCGTCTGGTCTGCCGTTGGGCACGCCCCAGAATTCCATCCAGTCCATTTCCACATATTCGCTGGATGTGTTCTGAAGTTTCTCAATCGGCATAGACCAAATGGCTTGCTGACTACCCGTAGCACCGTTTTGCTTAGCATCCGGGTCCGGAATACGAATACGTGCCTCCATATACCCAAACTGCCAGTCAAAGCCCAAACCGGTTTTAACGTCCTTGGTTTCCAAAAGTAAATCAGCATCGCCTTTTCCTTTCAAGGTCAAAACGCCGTTCTCAACACTGTACTCTTCCGGAGTCACCTGGGCTGCACCGTACGGGCGGTTAATATACCACTTGTAACCAATGTCACCGGTGCCGTTTCTGTCAAAGGAGTCGTAGGAATCGAATTCATCGTTAAAGATTAATTCGTTAAAGCCGGCCAACTGCGCCACTTCGGGCGGGGTGAGAAGTTCATCAGCCACGTTCAAGTTAAACTCAAGGTTCGCATTGTTGCTGCTATCCGCTTCCAAAATTGACATCGTGGAGTTCACGTTGGCAGACATCATATGGCTGCCTTTCACCGCAGCCCACGGCTTATCAGACATAATGATTAAATCGCCACCGGATACCAATTTCTCGGTTAAGGTATAGGGAATTTGCTGAACCGTCTTGCCATCCATACAAATGTCCACCATAAGTGTGGAACCGGCTTCAACCGGATCTTTACCCTGGTTGCTTACTTGGACAACAAATTTCAGCTCGGTACCCGGTGTCACTTGGCTTTCACCGCCAACCCACGTCAGCGATTCTACCACAAAGTCAACATCCGGTGTTTTTTCGGCTATGAAAACGTTGTCCACATAAATCATCTTGCCTTGGCCGTTGCGGGTGCCAATTTCCAGTGTGAACTCAGTATCTTCGGTTATATTGTTGGGTGTGGTGAATGTCACACTATTGAAACGGTTAAATACATCTTTATCACACCACGGAGAGCGATCCCAACCAGAATACACGGTAACATTCGGCTTATCCACCAACGCCACGGTGTCGTTACCCAGCTTATACGCAATCTCCGCCCTGGTTTTCGCTGCCATATACCGTATAAACAACCGATAGGTTGTGCTCGGTTTTAAGCCAGTGACGGTTTGGGTGAATTTCCCGTCTGTCGCAACGGCGGCTACACTACTGCCGCCGACACCGACACCTTCCACTATGGAAGCGTTACCGGCAATTGTCCAAGAATCATCGTTTTCTATGTCAAACGTGTTGTTGAAAACCAACGTATCGCCGACGCCAACCTGTACGGCGCAAGAGGCGGACAAGCGACCATCGAGAGTGGTCGCCGTAATGACGGCCTCACCTTTACCCACGCCGGTAACCAGACCATGCTCAACCGTTGCCACGTTTTCGTCGCTACTCGTCCACGTAACGGGACCAATACAACTACCCGTAGGTGTTGCAATCATTTTCAGTGCTTTGGAACCGCCCGGCAAAACGGTTATCGAGCTATAGTCAAAGCCAAGGGCCGATGCCTTCTCACCGGAGTTGTACAATTTCACGCAAACGTTATCAATCACTATCGGAGGTGAACCCTCTGCGCCTACTGACATGAAATTCACATCAAAGCGCCAAGTATATTGATCCTGATAGCTGGCATCAAAGGTAAAAATCTTGCTTGCCTTTTGCCATGTGCCCGCCGTAGCTTTTTTGCCTTTAACATCCCAGTAGTTTGCAGTATGAATTCTAATGGTTTGGCCTTCGACCATTTTGTAGTCGTACGAAAACTCGTACGTTTGCCCCGGAATCACCGGGAACGCATACTTATAACTTATTACACCAGCAACTGACGCTTCCACGCCGACACTGCCGTCTTTGCCGATGCCGTCTTTCATAACAACGCCGTTCTTGTTGCTTTGCCAATGCGAACCTTTTTGTTCAAAGTCGCCGTCGTAGATCACATTGCCATCCGGTGCTACGGTAACAGCCACGCTGGCAGTTAACCCCTTGGAGGTGGTTAACGTAACGGTTGCCGTACCATAAGCCCATGCTTTCACTTGGCCATATTGGTTCACTTCGATAATGCGCTCGTCACTGGTGGTCCAAGTGCGCGTGCCAACACTCGCCTCTGCCGGAGTGGTAACAAGCTTCACGTCGGACAATACACCCGGCGCCGTTTTAATAGCATTAGAAGAGAGGGTGATTGCCGTTGCATCGGGCAATTCCACCAACGATACATCGTCCACGTACACCACGCCCGTGGTCTCGTTGCCCAAGGTCAACAAGGTGTCGATGTCAAAGCCCTCGGTCGGCACATTGAACGTAAAGGAATATTCTTGCCACGCATCGGACACGTTAAATGTATTTTTGCCCGTTGACACGTCCCAGCCGTTCGGCGTGGACCAGTAAATTTTCTGCGAAGCCGTGCCGTCGCCTTTTGCCTTAAACGTCAGTTTGTAGGACTTTTCTGCATTTACCATCAAGTGCTTTACAACGCCGCTGGATTTCGGTACTGCAAGCACCTTGTTAGTACTGTCGTCGGGGTCAAGCGCTACGGAAATCAAGCCCTTATCGGTGATGTCTTCTGTCCAATAACCGCCTGTTTTCCAGTCGTTGTTATCAAACGTACCGCCGGTAATACGCTCACCGTCTGCACTCACCATTACCGTTACGGTGTCCGTCACATTTGTGCCGTCCATAACAGCGGTAATGGTGGCGGTACCTTCTTTCAAGGCAGTCACTTGGCCCGTGGCGGCATCCACCGTTGCCACGGTGGAGTCACTGCTGGTCCATTGCAAACCGGCAACGTGCGACCCTGCGGGGGAACCCACCGTAGTGGGCGTGCAATACACGTTCCACGTGTTGGTACCGCTGGTTACCGGAGGTGCCAATTTAATAACATCCTCTGCAAAAGTAAAGCCGGTTGCCAATTGCGCTACCGTGATTTTACAAGACACCGGCGGCAGATCACCGCAAGTGGCCGTAATAGTAACCTGTTCGCCCGCGTTGCCAACCACGGTTACCAAACCATTCTGGTCAACGGTAGCAACCGCCGGATTGGAGGTTTGCCACACAGGCGCGGGAGCAACAGAAAGCGGCGGCGTTGACTTCACTCCAAGCTGGAACGTGGTATTTTCGCCCACAACTATATTCGTGGCGTTAATCTCTACCGACGTAGCAGGAATTTTTATTCTCTTAAAGGAGAAGTTGTCAATGTAGAGACCTTCGCTAGAGTTTTTAAAGACAAAATTACCCGATATTGGGTTCGTTGCTTGCCATGTGTATGTGTATGTATTGCCGTACTTGAACTCTGTCGTGGTACCTGCCGCAGGCACCGTGAAAGTATTGGTATACGTCTTCCAGTCAGCCGAAGCGGTCAGCTCGATCTGGCTGCTCTTTTTCCA
>JAZOLU010000016.1:0-12393 GCA_045653425.1 Acutalibacteraceae bacterium
TGTTAAGCGTACGATGAAGCTGAAGGCCCACGATGAGACCAACGAGTGCCGCACCGGCGACCGCGTGGAGGTTATGGAAACCCGCCCGCTGGCCAAGGATAAGCACTGGCGTGTGGTGCAAATCATCGAGAAGGCCAAATAGGTCGGATAACTTGAAAGGGGGAACACCCTGTGGGACAACAGCGGACCTACCTCAAAGTGGGCGACAACACCGCCGCGAAGGAACTTATGTGCATTCGTGTTCTCGGTGGTTCCGGCCGGAGGTAAGCCAATATCGGCGTCGTTGTGATTGCTTCGGATAAAAAAGCAGCACCCGGCGGCGTTGTGAAAAAGGGCGATGTGGTAAAAGCCGTTATCGTCCGTTCAGTCAAGGGACTGCGTCGTGAGGATGGCACGTACATCCGTTTCGACGAAAATGCAGCCGTCATCATTCGTGATGACAAAAACCCCAGAGGTACCCGTATTTTTGGGCCTGTGGCGCGTGAGTTGAGAGAAAAGGATTATATGAAAATCCTGAGTCTCGCTCCCGAAGTGCTTTGATGGGAGGTGCCGAAATTGAGTAACAAACTTCATGTGAAAAAGGGCGACACCGTCCTGGTTCTCAGCGGTGATGACCGCGGCAAGAAGGGCAAGGTGCTGGAAGTTAGCCCCAAAGAGGGGAAAGTCATTGTGGAAGGCCTGAATATGGTCAAGAAACACGTGAAACCCCGTAAGATGGGCGACCAAGGCGGCATCGTTGAGGCCGAAGGCGCTCTCTATGCTTGCAAGGTGCAGGTTATCTGCCCCTCTTGCAAAAAGCCGACCCGTGTTGGCTACAAACGCACGGCTGACGATAACGGCAAAGTCCGTTCGGTTCGCGTGTGCAAAAACAAAAACTGTGGCGAAGTGCTGTAAGGAGGGACATACGTAATGGCTAGAATGAAAGATTTTTACAAGAACGATGTCGCTCCCGCGCTGATGAAGAAATTCGGCTACAAAAGCGTAATGCAGATTCCGAAGTTGGATAAAATTGTCATTAACGTTGGTTGCGGCGAAGCCCGCGACAACGCGAAGGTGATTGACTCCATTATGGCGGACCTGTCCGCGATTACCGGTCAACGTCCGATTGTCTGCAAAGCGAAAAAGTCGGTTGCGAACTTCAAACTGCGCGAAGGCATGAACATCGGCTGCAAGGTAACGCTGCGCGGTGAGCGTATGTACGAGTTCTTGGACCGTCTGTTCAACGTGGCGTTGCCCCGTGTCCGCGACTTCCGTGGCATTAATGCCAACTCGTTTGACGGACGCGGCAACTACAATATGGGCATCAAAGAGCAGCTCATCTTCCCCGAAATCGAGTACGATAAAATCGACACGGTTCGTGGTATGGATATCTGCTTTGTAACGACTGCTCGTACCGACGAAGAAGCACGCGAGTTGCTCACACTGATGGGCGCTCCGTTTGCGAAATAAGGGAGGGGAAACGAATGGCTAAAACTTCTATGAAAATTAAGCAACAGCGCACGCCCAAGTTTTCCACGCAGGCGTACAACCGTTGCAAAATCTGCGGTCGTCCCCACGCTTATTTGCGCAAGTACGGCGTTTGCCGTATCTGCTTCCGGGAATTGGCCTACAAGGGCGAAATCCCCGGCGTGAGAAAAGCAAGTTGGTAAGCAATAGCTAAAAGGAGGTTGACGGAATGCAAATCACCGATACGATTGCCGATATGCTGACGAGAATTCGTAATGCGAGTTCGGCGAAGCATGATTCGGTGGATATCCCCGCTTCCAACATGAAGAAGGCTATTGCCCAGATTCTTGTTGACGAGGGATACGTTAAAAACTATCAGGTTATCGAAGATGGCAAGCAGGGCATCATCCGCATTACTCTGAAGTATCAAGGGGCTTCCAAAGCTCCGGTTCTTATGGGTTTGCGCCGTGTTTCCAAGCCCGGTTTGCGCATCTATTCCAGCAGTGAGGATATGCCGAAGGTTATGAAGGGCATTGGTACCGCCATTGTCTCCACGTCGAAAGGCGTTATGACCGACAAAAAGGCCCGCAAAGAAAACGTGGGCGGCGAAGTCCTCGCATTTGTGTGGTAAGGGGGAGAATGAAAAATGTCGAGAATTGGACGGAAACCCATTACCATCCCCGCCGGTGTTCAGGTTACTCTGAAAGACGGCGTTGTGACGGCGAAGGGCCCCAAGGGTGAACTCACCCAGAAGGTACATCAAAACATCACCGTTACCATTGAGGGCAACGAGATTTTGGTCACGCGGCCCAACGATGAAAAGGAAAACCGCGCACTGCACGGGTTGACCCGTACATTGGTCAACAATATGGTCGAGGGCGTTGCTAACGGTTTCAGCAAGGAACTGGAAGTGAACGGCGTTGGCTACCGTGTGGCAAAGCAGGGGAAAGATTTGGTTATGAACCTTGGTTATAGCCATCAAGTAACGATGAGCGAGATTCCGGGTATCACCATTGACGTTCCCAACCCGAACAAAATTATCATTAGCGGTCCTGACAAGCAACTGGTTGGTCAGTTTGCTGCGGAAGTCCGCGAGAAGCGCCCGCCGGAGCCGTACAAAGGCAAGGGCATCAAATACGTCACCGAGCATATCCGCCGCAAGGAAGGTAAGACCGGTGCAAAGGGCAAGAAGTAAGGAGGAGTGAACCAGCATGGTCAGTAAGAAAGACAGCAACCAAGCACGGTTGCACCGTCACACTCGCGTGCGGGGTAAGATTTCCGGCACCGCCGAACGTCCCCGCCTGAACGTGTTCCGCTCCCTTAAAAACATCTCTGCCCAGTTGATTGACGATGTTAAGGGAGTCACGATTGTTTCCGCTTCCAGCACCGAAAAGGATTTCGGCGCCGCGGGCGGCAACAAAGACGCTGCCCGTAAGGTCGGCGAATTAATTGCCAAGCGTGCTCTGGAAAAAGGCGTGGAGAACGTCGTTTTTGACAGAGGCGGCTACATTTATCACGGCCGTGTTCAGGAATTGGCCGAAGGCGCCCGCGAGGGCGGCCTCAAGTTCTAAGGAAGAGGAGGAAGTACTTTGGCCAGAAGAGAAGAAATGCACGACGAGTTCAAAGAAACCGTTGTTGCCATTAACCGCGTTAGCAAAACCGTTAAGGGCGGCCGCGTGATGAAGTTTGCCGCTTTGGTTGTTGTGGGCGATGGCAAAGGCACCGTGGGCTTCGGTACCGGTAAAGCCGGCGAAGTTCCGGACGCTATCCGCAAGGGCATTGAGGATGCTAAGAAGCACCTGGTTAAAATCTCTTTGAAAGGGAACACCATCCCCCACGAGATTATTGGTGCGTTCGGCGCCGGCCGTGTGCTGATGAAGCCTGCCGCTCCCGGTACCGGTGTTATCGCCGGCGGTGCGGTGCGTGCCGTGATGGAGGCCGCCGGTATTAAGGACATCCGTACCAAGGCTCTCCGCTCCAATAACCCTTACAACGTTGTCAGTGCCACTATGAGCGGCCTGATGCAGCTGCGTACCGCTGAAGAAGCGGCAGCTATCCGCGGCAAAACTGCCAAGGAAATCTTAGGTTAAGGAGGGCATACACATGGCTAAGAAGGCGAAAGAAGCGACGGTTACCGTCAAGTTGGTTCGCAGCTTGATTGGTGCGAAGAAAGACCAAATTGCCACCGCCAATTCTCTGGGCCTGCGCAAAATCGGCGACACTGTGTGCCAGCCGGCCAACGCTGCAACTCAGGGTAAGGTGACGAAGATTAACCACCTCGTCGAGGTAACGGAAGCATAACCAATTCGAGCAAGGAGGTGCGAATACTATGAAGCTGCAAGAACTTTCTCCGGCGCCCGGCTCCGTGCGGGACGTTAAGAGAATTGGCAGAGGCCACGGTTCCGGCCAAGGCAAAACTGCCGGTAAAGGTCACAAGGGTCAAAAAGCCCGTGCCGGCCGCGGTATGCAAGTCGGTTTTGAAGGCGGCCAGATGCCTTTGCAGAGACGAATCCCCAAAAGAGGGTTTGTCAACATTTTTGCAACGACCTACGCTACCATTAACGTCGCGGCTCTCAACGCGTTTGAGGACGGCGCCGTGGTGGACGTGGAAGCAATGAAAAACGCGGGTCTTGTGAAAAAGACCTATGACGGCGTGAAAGTTTTGGCCAACGGCACGTTGACCAAGAAATTGACGGTTAAAGCAGCGGCCTATTCTGAAGCAGCCAAGGCGAAAATCGAGGCGGCTGGCGGAAAGGCTGAGGTGATTTAACGTGTTTCAAACACTGAGAAACGCTTGGAAAATCACCGATTTGCGCCAAAAGATTTTGTACACGTTGTTTATTGTGTTGATTTTCCGTATCGGTTCGGCCATCACGGTCCCCTTTGTGGACGTGGAAGCGTTGACCGCGGCGGTAGCCAATATCGGCGGTACCGGCGCAAGCTTTATGGATTATCTGACGATGATTTCCGGTGGTGGATTTTCCGATGCCAGTATTTTTGCGTTATCCATCACCCCGTACATTAACGCCAGCATTATCATTCAACTGTTAACGGTTGCGATTCCGAAACTGGAACAGTTGGCAAAGGAAGGCGAAGCCGGCCGTAAGGCTTTGGGTAAAATTACCCGGTTCACAACCGTGGGTTTGGGTTTGTTGCTCGGTATCGCCTACTACTTTATGTTGCGCAACAACGCCAATTTCGACAGCGTATTGGTAAAAGAAGCCACGACGGGCTTTAACGCGTGGTTTGCCGCCGTGGTTATTGTGTTGTGCTTTGTTGCCGGCTCGGCTCTGATTATGTGGCTGGGCGAGCAGATTAACGAAAGAGGCATTGGCAACGGTATTTCCATTCTGTTGTTTGCCGGCATTCTGTCCAGCATTCCTTCTGCCGCACGCACCTTGTGGGCGTGGTTCTACGACGGTGGTATTGCTATGTTGGGTTCAGATTCTTCGGCTATTAAGAATGTCATCTTGGTACCGGTTGTTTTGATTATCTTCCTGGCGATTATTGCGTTTATTGTGTTTATGACAGACGCGGAACGCCGCATTCCCGTACAATACGCGAAGCGTGTTGTCGGTCGGAAGATGTATGGCGGGCAGAATACGTACATCCCGATTAAGGTCAATATGTCCGGCGTTATGCCGATTATTTTGGCCTCGTCGATTGTGTCACTTCCCTCCATTTTGGCAACGTTCTTCAGCTGGAAAGACAACTGGTTCCTCAACATGTTCAAACCGGACAGTTGGGTGTACATTCTGGTGTATTTTGTGTTAATCATTGGGTTCGCTTACTTCTATGTCACGATTCAGTATAATCCGTTGGAGATGGCCAATAATCTCCGCAAAAACTCGGGGGCGATTCCGGGCTATCGTCCGGGTAAACCCACGGCGGATTACATTAAACGTGTGTTGAACAAAGTGACCCTGATTGGTGCCTTGTTCCTTGGTTTTATTGCGTTGTTCCCCAGTGTGTTCGGCAAGTTTAGCGGATTCTACGGCCTGACTTTGGGCGGTACGTCCGTGATGATTGTTGTCGGCGTGGCACTGGAAACCACACAGCAGATTGAAAGCCAAATGATGATGCGCCACTACAAAGGCTTCCTTGATTAATCACTCGTTTGCTCGTATAGGTAGAAATGTGGTCTTACGCCGCTCGGCGGTAAGCGCCGAGCGGCGGGGACCGTTTACCCCGTTTGAGAGAAAGAGAGGTATTCTATGAAGCTGATTTTGTTGGGTGCGCCGGGTGCCGGCAAAGGCACACAAGCTGAGGTTATCAGCGAGCACCTGAACATTCCCACAATTTCCACGGGTAATATTATCCGGGAAGCGCTGAAAAGCGGCACGGAAATGGGGTTGAAAGCCAAAGAGTATATGGACTCCGGTCGGTTGGTCCCGGACGAGGTGGTCATCGGCATTATCCGTGACCGTCTGGCACAGGACGACTGCCGCGACGGGTTCATTTTGGATGGGTTTCCGCGCACCATTCCCCAGGCCGAGGCGCTTGACCGTATGGGCATTGTGATTGACCGCGTCATTGATATTGAGGTCGCGGACGAAACCATTACTCAGCGTGTATCGGGCCGCCGTGTATGCCCCGCTTGCGGTGCGTCTTACCACATCGACTACAAGAAGCCGAGTGTGGAGGGCGTGTGCGACAAGTGCGGCGACACCCTTGTTCAGCGCAAGGATGACCATCCCGACACGGTTCGGGAACGCTTGCAGGTGTATCATGACCAAACGGAGCCGCTGAAAGCGTATTACGCAGTGAGCGGCAAACTGGTGGTTGTGCAAGGGCAAGAAGATGTGGCAGACACCACGAAACTGACCTTGGCCGCCGCCATGCCGTAACGTATGATTACCATTAAAAACAGCCGAGAGCTTTCTATGATGCGGGAGGCGTGTATTATCTCGGCACGAGCGTTAAAGCTGGCCGGCGAAGCGGTGCAACCGGGTGTTACGACCGGGGAAATTGACCGACTGATTCGTCGATATATTGAAAGTCAGGGCGCCAAGCCCTCCTTTCTGGGGTACGGGGAATTCCCCGCCAGCGCCTGTATTTCCGTGAATGAGACGGTTATCCACGGCATACCGGACACGCGCAAAATCCAAGCAGGCGATATCGTCAGCGTGGATGTTGGCGCGTATCTGAACGGTTACCACGGTGACAACGCCGCTACGTTTGCTGCCGGAGAGATTTCTTTGGAGGCACAAGGGTTGTTAGATGCCACGCGAGAGAGTTTGTACGAGGGCATTGCTCACGCAGTGGCGGGCAACCGCATCGGCGACATCGGTTCGGCCGTGCAACGGTATGTCGAGATGCGTGGTTACTCGGTTGTACGGCAATTTGTCGGCCACGGAGTAGGCACGAATCTGCACGAAGACCCCAGCGTCCCCAACTTCGGCACACCCGGTCGCGGCCCGCGGCTACTGCCGGGTATGACCTTAGCCATTGAGCCTATGGTCAACCGGGGAGGTCCGGATGTCCGGATATTGAAGGACGGATGGACAACTGTCACTACCGATGGTTCTTTGTCGGCTCATTTTGAGCACACAATCGCCATCACGAACGACGGCCCGGTAATATTGACCATGCCGTAACGAGAGGGAGGAACCGACTATGTCCAAATCGGACGTTATCGAACTGGAGGGTGTCGTGGTCGAGGCACTGCCGAATGCGCAATTTCAGGTAGAGCTTCCCAATGGCCATCAAATCCTCGCACACATCTCCGGCAAACTGCGGATGAATTTCATCCGTATTTTACCCGGCGATAAGGTAACAGTGGAAATGTCTCCGTACGACCTGACCAAAGGTCGTATTACGTGGAGAACGAAGTAAGGTCGGGAGTCGCCGAAAACGCGGGTCCGAAGACCAAAATGGTGAAAGCATAAAAGGAGGTAATTTTTTATGAAAGTCAGACCTTCTGTCAAGAAAATCTGCGAAAAATGCAAGATAATCAAGCGCAAGGGCCGCATCATGGTCATTTGTGAAAACCCCAAGCACAAGCAGCGTCAGGGTTGACGCCGATTCTAGCCGCATAACCGCGGCAACACCGAAAGGAAGGATATATAATGGCACGTATTGCTGGTGTTGACCTGCCCCGCGACAAACGCGTGGAGATTGGTTTGACCTACATCTACGGTATCGGCCGTAAAACTGCGAACGATATTTTGGCCGCTTCCGGCGTGAATCCGGATACCCGTGTACGGGACCTGACGGAGGACGACGTCTCGAAGCTGCGCGAATACATTGACCATAACTGTGTTGTGGAAGGCGACTTGCGCCGTGACATCGCGTTTGATATCAAGCGTTTGATTGAAATCGGTAGCTATCGCGGTCTGCGTCACCGCAAAGGTCTGCCGGTGCGCGGTCAGCGTTCCAAGACCAATGCGCGTACCCGTAAGGGTCCGAAGAAGACCATTGCCAACAAGAAGAAGTAAGCAGGAGGGATATTGAGAATGGCTGCTGCAAAGACAACGGCGAAAAAAGGTACTGTCCGTCGCAAAGAACGTAAGAACATTGAGCGTGGCGCCGCACATATCCAGTCCACATTCAATAACACGATTGTGACCATCACGGATACGCAAGGCAACGCGCTTTCCTGGGCAAGCGCCGGCGAACTCGGTTTCCGCGGTTCGCGGAAATCCACCCCCTTCGCGGCTCAGACCGCTGCCGAAACCGCTGCGAAAGCGGCGATGGAGCACGGCTTGAAAACCGTTGAAGTGTATGTTAAAGGTCCCGGTGCCGGTCGCGAAGCCGCGATTCGTGCACTGCAGACCGCCGGTTTGGACGTTACGATGATTAAAGACGTAACGCCGATTCCGCACAACGGATGCCGTCCTCCCAAAAGAAGACGCGTATAACACGAGAAAGCAGGAGGTGCAACCACTATGGCAAGATATACCGGTGCGGTGTGCAGACTTTGCCGCCGCGAAGGACAAAAATTGTTTTTGAAAGGTGAGCGTTGCTACACCGGCAAGTGCGCGGTAACGCGGCGTGCCTATGCGCCCGGCCAGCACGGCCAAGCTCGTAACCGCAAGGTTTCCGAGTACGGTAAGCAGTTGCGCACCAAACAGTATGCGAGACGTTACTACGGCGTATTGGAAGGTCAGTTCCGTCATTATTTTGAAATGGCCACCAAAATGCAGGGCGTGACGGGTGAAAACTTGCTCGCTTTGTTGGAGTCTCGTTTGGATAACGTTGTGTACCGTTTGGGCTTGGCCAGCTCGCGTGCAGAAGCACGTCAGCTGATAACGCAAGGTCACTTTACGGTGAACGGCCGCAAGGTCAACATCCCCTCCTTCCTGACCAAGGTTGGCCAGGTTGTGGCGGTGAAGGAAAAGAGCCGTGGCTTGGGTAAGGTGAAAGCCATTGTTGAAGCCAACAGTGCTCGTCCGATTCCGAAATGGCTGGATATGAATCGCGATGCGTTGGAAGCCAAAATTGTGGCGATGGCGGCTCGTGAGGATATCGACCTCCCCATTGAGGAAACTCTCATCGTCGAGTTGTACTCGAAGTAATCGCTTGTACCGCGTAATACGCGGTGCAAAACGACAGACGGTTTGGTTGTGCTTGTAGTGCAACGGACCCCATTGAATATAAGGAGGGTTTTGAATGATTGAGATTGAAAAGCCCCGCATTGAAGCATTGGACCTCGCCTCCGACGGTACATACGGCAAGTTTGTCGTAGAACCGCTGGAAAGAGGATACGGCACCACGCTTGGCAACAGCTTGCGTCGCGTACTGCTTTCCTCTTTGCCGGGTGTGGCGGTGACCTCGGTGAAAATCGACGGTGTACTGCATGAGTTCTCTACCGTTGAAGGCGTTCAAGAGGACGTTACCGAGATTGTATTAAACATCAAAGACCTTGTACTGAAAATTAACGGCGACGGCCCGAAGACGGTTTACGTTGAGGCCGAAGGCCCGTGCGAGGTAACGGCAAGTTCCATTAAGTGCGACAGCGAAGTGGAAATCCTGCAACCCGACACCCATATTGCCACGGTGGCAGAGGGCGGCAAGTTGTGTATGGAGATTACGCTGGACAAGGGTCGCGGTTATGTGCCTGCCGAGCGCAACAAGCAATTGATGCAGCCGGTTATCGGCGTGATTCCGGTGGACTCCATCTATACGCCGGTAGTTAAGGTGAACTATGCGGTGAGCAACACCCGTGTGGGTCAAATTACAGACTACGACAAGTTGAGCTTGGAAGTTTGGACCAACGGCACCATTTCCGCACAGGAAGCGGTTTCGCTGGCTGCCAAGATTATTACCGACCACTTGCAGTTGTTTGTGGACCTGTCCGGTGAAGCCTTTGCGGGCGATTCCATTATGGTGGAAAAGGACGACAAGGGCAAGGAAAAGGTGTTGGAAATGACCATTGAAGAACTGGATTTGTCGGTTCGGTCTTTCAACTGCTTAAAGCGCGCCGGCATCAACAATGTTGAGGACCTGATTAACAGGTCCGAAGAAAGTATGATGAAAGTGCGCAACCTCGGCCGCAAGTCGCTGGAAGAGGTTATCAACAAACTGGATTCGTTGGGCCTTTCTCTGCGCACCGACGAGGAATAAGACATTCGACTGAATTCTGAAGAGGAGTGAATCCATATGCCCGGAACTCGTAAACTCGGCAGACCCACCGCTTCGCGCATGGCGATGCTGAGAGCAATGGTGACCTTCCTGCTGGAAAAGGGTCGTATTGAAACGACCGTGACCCGCGCCAAGGAAGTGCGTTCCATGACGGAAAAAATGATTACGATTGCCAAGAACCCCACGTTGGCGAACAAACGGTTGGTGTTCTCGTTCGTGACCAAGGAAAGCGTTTGCAAAAAGTTGTTCGATGAGATTGCACCCAAATTTGAAGGTGTGAACGGCGGCTACACCCGCATCATCAAGACCGGCGCTCGCCGTGGCGACGCCGCTGAGATGGCGATTATTGAACTGACAAAATAAGTAGTTACGCAAAACAATTTAACCAAAAAGGGCAAGGAAGTTGCGGCTTCCTTGCCCTTTTTAACCGTGTGCAAAAAAGCGGGGGAAAGTTGTAAAAAAGGCTTGCAAAGCACGGGGGGATATGCTACAATACAGTCAGAAAACCCAAAGTGCAGGGAGGAATTATGATGTTAACCGAACAACAAATGCGGGAGAGAATTGACGCGCTGCCGTTGGATGAATTGGTGGGGCAAGTTCTTAACTTTGACTTGTCCGAAAAGCGGCATTCTATGGAAGACTTGGAGGAATGGTTGCGCAGAAGCAAGCCGGGCAGCCTTTACATCCACGGACATAACAGTGCCGAGTTTACCAAAAAAGTTCACGAATTGCAGGACCGGATTTGCCCCACGCCCACGATGTATGTGGCGGACGTGGAAAACGGCCCCGATTATGCCGTGCAGGCGGAAGTTCCCAACTGCACCACAGTGCCGCACCCGATGGCGTGGGGCGCAGTGGATGACCCCGATTTGGTGGAGCGTGTTAACGAGGCAACGGCGCGCGTTTGCCGCAAGAACAACGTGCATTTGGCGTTGGCACCTGTGGTGGACATCAATATGAACTTTAACAACAGTTTGGTGAACACCCGCGCCATTTCGGACGATACGGATACGGTGATTCGCAACGCGCGTGCGATGGTGCGTGGCTTCCAAAAGAACCGTATGATGGCGGCGTGTTGCAAACACTTCCCGGGCGACGGTGTGGACCAGCGTGACCAGCATCTCCAAACCACCATCAACTCCTTGTCCAAGGAGGAGTGGATGAACACCTATGGCCGCGTTTACCGCGCGATGATTGAGGAAGGCACGTTGTCCATTATGGTGGCGCACATTGCGTTGCCTGCGTTTGACGAAAAGATTAACGACGACCTTGGTTATCCGCCCGCTACGCTGAGCAAAAACTTGATGACGAACTTGCTCAAAGGTGAACTGGGCTTCCAGGGCTGCATTGTGTCGGACGCGATGTGTATGATTGGCGTTTGCGCTATGACGGATATTGACAACATGGCGGTGGAATACTTAAAAGCCGGCGGCGACTTGTTGTTGTTTGCGTTGCCCTCCGACTTTGACCGCATTAAAGAGGCCCTGGAAAGCGGCGAACTTTCGCTGGAACGCTTGAAGGATGCCGTGTTGCGTATTTGGCGTATGAAGAATGCTTTGGGCCTGTTTGGCGAGGATGCCGAAGTGCAGGCGGAATTGGCGAATAACCCGACCGAGGAGATTGCTACGATTAGCCAAGAAATTGCCGACCGCAGTGTTACGGTGATTCGCAATTCGTTGGGCGTGTTCCCGCAAACCGACTTGAAACCCGGTGCCAAGGTGTTGCAAGTGGTTGTCGGCCCGACGAAACCGGATGACGAAAGCAAATATACGTTCCCGGTGTTGCAGGAAGAACTGCGTGCTCGCGGGTGCGAGGTGACCACGTACTACAACTGTTTGCACTATCCGTTTAAAAACGTGACGGAAGAGTACGACTTGGTGCTGTACAATATATATGTTGACATCTTTACATATTCCGGCGGAACGTTGCGTTCCGGTAACGTGCAAATGTTGCCGTTGTGGCGCGGATACTTGCTACGTCACCCGAAGGTGATTTTCACTTCGTTTGGTGACCCGTACAAACTGTACGACTATCCGTTTGCACGCACGTACGTGAATATGTACAGCCCGTGTGAGTACAGCCAACGCGCGTTTGTGAAGGCGTTGTTTGGTGAAATTCCCACGGAGGGCAGAAGCCCGGTAAGATTAGAGGGCTTTTTTGAACGCGGTGCGGGTTTATAAACCGCAGCAGCAAAAGTACCATAAAAAGCAACGAGGCGTGTCAGCGTGAACTGCCCCAATTTGTGCGGACAGCACAAAAAGAACCCTATGGTAGATGAAAATTAAATTTTAAGCAATATACTGACATCGCTTTTCAAGTGGTGTCAGTTTTGTTTTTAGTTGGATACGTTGATGATTGTAGAAA
>JAZOLU010000017.1:0-1433 GCA_045653425.1 Acutalibacteraceae bacterium
TGTTTTGGACGATACTGGCAGTAGTGTTCGCGTTCTTTTACAGAAACCTTTCGGCGTACCTTGCCCTCAAAAACGGCAATTTCAGATTGGAAACCGATCAGGTGACCAGACGCGTGGCAAAGGAACACACAAGCGGCTCGAATGATCGCAAAACCTCGGTGCATTACGTCGCATATTTCAAGCAGTACGGAAAGCACACGCTGTACTCCGCTCCTTACGCGGATCAAACCTTTTATCTTTTAGTGCTGAACACCAAAAAGCCGCGTATTGTGGACTATTACGACACCGATAAATACGAAATTTTGGAGAGATAACATGTACGAACAGGATAAAAAAGTCATATTAACGCGCGAGGACATCGTGGCGCAGCATCAGCGCGATTTGCTGGTTGAGCTTTTGAATACCATTGTTGCCGAAGTTTTTTTCATTGGCATTTGCGTGCTGATCACGTGCAATCTGATCAACGCATGGCACGAATGCACGTGGTTTGGGCGTATCGCACTTTTGCTGATCGTGCCGCTTTTGTGGTGCATCGCCGCACTGGTTGCAAACACCATCGTGCAGACTGCCGTTCGCTTGATCTATTTGAAAAAAGGAAAATACACCATTGAGGTTGACCGCGTCGGGCTGTTGAAACTCAAGACCGAGGAGGAATACCATGCATCGCGCAGCGGTCGCGGCGGTCACACCGAGATCGTGACCAACCAATACGTATATTTTGAAAAATACGGTATGGTGAAGTCGAATCGCCCCCTTGCAAACGGGCAGGAATGCTACCTCTTGGTGGTGCTGACAAAAAAACCGTACGTACGAGGGTTCTGGGAATGTGACATTCATGAAATAAAAGGAGTCTGACTATGAAAAAATACGACATTGCAGCATACGTTTGGCCGTCCTACACGGGTGACGAGCCCCGCTCCCGCATTTTTTGGCCCGAGGGCTATGGCGAATGGCAGACCGTCAAGGCAATGACCGCCCGCTTCCCCGGTCACCAGTGGCCGCGCAAGCCGCGCTGGGGATACGTCAATGAAGCTGACCCCTACGTCATGGAAATGCAGATCGAGGCGGCGGTATCTCACGGCGTCAACGTGTTCATTTACGACTGGTACTGGTACGATAACCGTCCGTTCCTTGAAAATTGCCTCAACGACGGTTTCCTCGCGGCGCGCAACAACCACAAAATGAAGTTCTATCTGATGTGGGCAAACCACACCGCCGAGAGCCTGTGGGATAAGCGCACGTCTGAATGCAAGGTGCCGATCTGGGACGGTGCTGTCAACCGCGAGACCCTTAACGGCATTGTGCACCGCACTATTGAAAAATACTTCTCGCATCCCTCTTACTACAAAATCGACGGCAAGCCTGTCTATATGCTCTTCGACCTTGAAAACCTGGTGCGCGGCTTTGGCGGCGTGCAGCAGACCTTGGACGCG
>JAZOLU010000018.1:0-7676 GCA_045653425.1 Acutalibacteraceae bacterium
GTCTTTTGCCTACGGCAAAATCCACCTCCCCTGACAAGGGGAGGTTTTTCTCATGCTAAAGCTTTTTATCCTCCCCCAGTAAAACTGGGGGTTTATTTTCACGCCTAAAGGCACCAAGTAAATCCCGTCTGCCGAAAACTCGGCAGACGGGATTTTTGCGTGTTAAAAGCCGCGCGTTACTGCGGCAGCAGTAACGGGGCGGAGGAGTGCCAACTTATTTTTTGCCCTCTACAAAAAAGGTGGCTTCCATATCCGCCACCGACAAGGCAAAGGAAAGCGGGAACATTTCAAACGCATTGCCTACGTTGCGGCTATCCTCCGTGCCGGCAAAACCCATATGGTAACGAATGGCAAACGCTTCCTCCCGTGTGAGGCGCATATAGCCGGACAGAATGTACACCGACTTTTCGCCGTGGCCGTAGGGGAGTTTGTCCTCGTACTCGTACGTGGGGACGGTGTGCCACACGCCGTGTTCATCTTTCACGTTGCGTGTTCCCGGCTTGTAGCAGTTAATTTTGCACACGTCGTGAAGCAAAGAGACAATCGCAATGCTTTCCTCGCTATAATCCAGCCCGTACGTTTCTTTCGCACGCGGGCGGTCCAAATAATGCCGCAAACAATCAAACACGTTCAAACTGTGTTCCACCAAGCCGCCTTCGTAGGCACCGTGAAAACGCGTGCTGGCGGGTGCGGTAAAGAAATCGCTGGATTTGGAGCATAAGTATTCCAACACCTTATCGGCACCCTCGCGGTGGATGTACCGGTTAAACTCCTCAATAAACCGTTCTTTGGCAGTCATACTTCACACATCCCTTCTTTACTCAGTATACCGCTTTTTTGCGGCGTGTGCAACAGAAAACGCCAAAATAGGGGTGACAAATACGTTCGGTGGGTGTATAATGGGGGAGTATTGGGAAAGGAGACGGTAATTGTGAAATGGTGGAAGGCATTGCTTGTTCCGTTTAAAGGGTTTTTAATCGGTTCGTCTATGACGGTTCCGGGAGTGAGCGGCGGCACAATGGCAATTTTGTTGGGCATTTATGACCAACTCATTGGTGCTATCAGCCGCTTTACCAAAGAACCCAAGAAAAACTTTTTGTTTTTGGTAAAATTCTGCGCCGGCGCGGTGGTGGGTATTGCCTCACTGGCGTTGGTGCTGGATTGGTTATTGGAAGCGTTTCCCATTCCTGTTTCTTTCTTCTTTTTGGGAGCGGTCATCGGTGGTATTCCCGCCTTGTACCGCAAAACACGCGCCACGCGGTTTACAGTGTCTTCGGCGGTGTATATTTTGCTGGGGCTTGTAATTGTGCTCGGCATTGGTATGATTCCGCAAAACTTATTGCCGTTTTCTGCCGAAATAACGCTTGCCAATTTACTCATTTGGTTGTTGGCGGGGCTGGTGGTGGCTATTGCGTTGGTGTTGCCGGGTATCAGCACCTCGCATATGTTGCTGGTTCTCGGTATTTACGAAACGGTGCTGGCGGCAGTAAAAAACCTGCAACTTGGTTTTTTAGCGTTGCTGGTGGTGTCCACGTTGGTGGGAGTGGTGCTCATTACCCGCCCACTGGAATGGACAATGAATAAATTTCCTCATCAAACGTATTGTATGATTATGGGCTTTGTTGTTGGCTCGTTGGCGGACATTGTTATGGATATTGTACTGCCCGCCTTACAGGCAGAGGCCGCGGTGTGGCAGTGGGTTGTTACGGCGGTGGTTTCGGTTATCACCTTGGTTGCCGGCGCGGGGGGCATTTTGTATTTGTCCCGTTTTTCCGATGAGGGTTAAAAAAGGAGCGTTACGCTATGGATTATCGCGAATTTTTTGTATCGCTGGCGGGTCAGCGCGTGGCGGTATGCGGTATTGGTCATAATAACCTTACCGTAATTCATCAGTTGCTGGAAATCGGCGCGGTGGTGATGGCGTGCGACAAGCGCGCCCGCGATGAACTGGGAGCGGTTGCCGAAGAATTGGAGAACGCCGGCGCGGAACTTTGTTTGGGGGAGACATACCTTGACCGTTTGGGCGAGGTCTCGCTTATTTTACGCACACCGGGAATGAAACCGTATTTGCCGCCGTTTGAAGCGGCGCGTGCCGCGGGGATACCGGTGACTTCCGAGATGGAACTGTTTTTTGAATTGTGTCCAGCGCCGTTGTATGCGGTAACGGGGTCAGACGGTAAAACCACTACCACCACGGTGATTGCGGGTTTGCTGGCGCAGGCTGGCAAAACCGTGCATTTGGGCGGGAATATCGGCAATCCGATGTTACCTGTTATTGCCACGGTAAACGAGAGCGATACCGCGGTGGTGGAACTGTCCAGTTTTCAACTTACGCGTATGACACGCAGCCCGCGCGTGGCGGTGGTAACTAACGTGGCACCCAACCATTTGGATTGGCATACCGATATGCAGGAATACATTGACGCTAAGCACAACCTAACGCGCTACCAGCAAGCGGGCGACCGCGCGGTGCTTAATGCCGACAACGAACACACCGCCGCCTTTGCTGCGGATTGCGCGGGGGAGGTATGGTGGTTTTCGCGCCGCCACGCGGTGGAGCGAGGTGCCTATTTGGGCGAGGACGGTATGTTGTATGTCACCGACGGAATTGAGACCGTACCGGTACTGCCGGCGGAGGAGATTCGTATTCCCGGTGTGCACAATATTGAAAATTATTTGGCGGCGTTTGCCGCCACTTGCGGTATCGTGCCGGTAGCGGTAATGGCGGAATATGCCCGCACCTTTGTGGGTGTGCCGCATCGGTGCGAACTGGTGCGGGAACACGGCGGCGCAAAGTGGTATAACGATTCCATTGGCAGCAGTCCGTCGCGCACCATTGCCGGACTGGAAGCGTTTGACCGTCGAGTTATTTGGATTGCCGGCGGGTACGATAAGCACATTCCGTATGACCCGCTGGGGCTGGTGGCGGCGCGCACGGTAAAGCACGCCATCTTGCTGGGCGCAACGGCGCCCGCCATTCAAGCGGTGTTGCAGCGGGATGCCGCCACAGTACCGATTACGCGGGTAACGTGTATGGAAGAAGCGGTGCGCACGGCGGCGGCGTTGGTAGGCGAAGGGGATATTGTGTTTATGTCTCCCTCCAGTGCAAGTTTTGACCAATACCGCAATTTTGAGGAACGCGGCAATCATTTTAAGCGTTTGGTGCAGGAGTTGTAAAGGGTATGGAGCAGGTGTTAAAAGAATTGTGCGCCGCCGCTGGTGTAAACGGCGTTGGCGAGGCAGCCGCCGTGATTGCTCGGCGGTTGCGCACGTTGGTGCCGGAGGTACACACCGACCGTTTGGGCAATGTATGGGGCGTGTTGCCCGCGGCGGCGAGTGATGCGCCCACGTTGTTGTTGGAAGCGCATACCGATGAGATTGGGTTTGTTGTTACCGGCGTTACCGACAACGGGTTTTTGCGGGTATCCGCGTGTGGAGGTATTGATACCCGTGCGCTGGCCGCCGCACAGGTAACTGTGTTGTGTGACCCGCCTGTGTCGGGCGTGTTTTGTTCCACGCCGCCACATTTGTCGGGGAGTGACGATAAATTGCTTACCACGGAACAACGCGGCATTGACGTGGGAATGACCGCCGAGCAAGCGAAAGCGCGTATTCCGGTGGGAACGCGCGTGATGTTTACTCCGCATTTTGAAAAGTTATTAAACAATTGCGTGTGTGCCAAGGCTTTGGACAACCGCGCCGGTTGCGCCGCGGTATTGCGCGCGCTTTCGTTGTTGCAAGGAAAAGCGTTGCCGTGCCGCGTGGTAGCGTTGTTTTGCGCACAAGAGGAATTGGGTATGCGCGGCGCGGGGCCGGCGGCGTTTGCCATTCAACCGGATGCCGCCATTGCCGTTGACGTGAGTTTTGCG
The DNA here is from genome assembly GCA_045653425.1 of Acutalibacteraceae bacterium. Taxonomy (GTDB): domain Bacteria; phylum Bacillota; class Clostridia; order Oscillospirales; family Acutalibacteraceae; genus RGIG3009. The sequence continues at coordinate 3,870 of JAZOLU010000018.1, forward strand.
CACACGCCGGATGCCGACCGCCGTTTGTGCGGTGTGTTGGCCGCGGGTGCAATGGTGGGCGTTTCACCCGTGTTGGACGAGACAATGAGCACGCAACTGCACCGCTTGGCGCAAACCCAAAACATTGCCGTGCAGTATGAGGTAATGGGTGGAACCACCGGCACGGATGCCGATAAAATCAGCATAGCGCGGGACGGTGTTCCCACGGCGTTACTCTCCATACCGTTGCGGTATATGCACACACCGGTGGAGGTTGCCTCGTTGCACGATATGGAGGCCGTGGCGCGTTTGATGGCGGCATTTGCCGAGCAAGGGGAGGTGCGTGCCCGTGCGTAACTGTATAGCGGATTTGTCGGCACTTACGGGCATTTCGGGACGTGAGCAGGCGGTGCGCGCCCGCATTTTGGAACAATTACAAAATGCCCCCGCCGTGCGTGAAGTGCGGGTGGACCGGTTAGGCAATGTGATTGTGGAACTGAACGGCAAACAACGTGCTCCGCACCGGGTGTTATTCGCCGCGCATATGGACGAAGTCGGCGGGATAGTCACCGGTATTACAGACGAGGGATATCTGCGTTTTGCTTGCGTGGGTGGTGTGGCACCGGAGGTGTTGTTTGCCCGTCGTGTGTGGGTGAACGGGCACTGCGGCGTCATTGGTGGCAAGGCCACGCACCAGTGCGGTGGGGAGGAGAAAACAAAACTCCCCGCGGTGGATGATATGCTGATTGATATTGGTGCAACCTCACGTGCCGAGGCGGAAACGGTGGTGCGCGTGGGTGACGGCATTACCTTTACGGCAGGCGAAACGGCACTGGCGGGTGGGCGTTTTTCCTCCAAAGCGTTGGACGACCGCGCGGGTTGTGCGTTACTGTTGCAGTTGGCACAAACCCAGCCGGTGTACGATGTGACACTGGCGTTTACCGTGCAGGAAGAAGTGGGATTACGTGGTGCGGGCGCGGTGGCGTTTGCCGTGCAACCGGAGATTGCCGTGGCGGTGGATGTAACCACAGCGGCGGACGTTATGGACACACCGCCCGAAAAACAGGTGTGCCGTTTGGGCAGCGGCGCGGTGGTATCGTTTATGGACCGTCGCACGTTGTATGATACATCGTTGTTTGACGAAATCTTCCGTTTGGCGGAACAATATGATATTACCGTGCAAACTAAAACGGTGATTGCCGGCGGTAACGACGCCGGTGCTTTGCAAGCGGCGGGCGAGGGTGCGCGCGTGGCGGCGGTGTCGCTTCCGTGCCGCTATTTACATTCGCCTGCCTGCGTGCTGGACGAAGCGGATATACGCGAAACGTATCGTTTGTTGGAAACGTTGATGAACGCATTGCCCGCGTGGGACGGTGCAGTATGATTCGGTGGGTGGAAAACCTACCCGCCTTAAAGGGAGAAGCATTACCGTTGTGCCGCGTGCGTGCGTTGTGGGAGTGTTATGGCGCGGTACCGTTTCTTCGCTTTTACGTGGGGGAAGCGGGCAGTGCGGTTGCCGTAATGGATGGACAAGCCATCGTGTATGCCGCGCCATTAGAACGTGAGGAATTGGCACTGTTTGTTGGTATGCAGCCGGACATCTACTCGTTGCTGACCGACGCGGACACCGCTGCCGCGGTAGCGGCGCAGTGGGGAACAACGGTAACGGAATACCCCGTTATGCGGTGCGATAAACCGCAAGCGGCGGTTATGACGGAAACACTGCCGCCCCGCGAACTGTATGCGTTTTTGCAACCCTTGTTCCCACAGTTGCCGCCGTTTGAGGTGTGGTACCCGGACGTGTGCTATCGCCAACGCCACGGGCATTGCCGCGTGGCGGCGTTGCGGGTGGACGGTGCGCCGGCATCGTGCACTATGACGGTGGCGGAATGGCACGGTGGTGCGCTGATTGGCGGGGTGGCAACTGCCCCCGAACATCGGCGGCAGGGGCTTGCCGCACGGTGCGTGGGTGCATTGGCGGCAACCTTGCAACAGGAAGGGCGGCAGGTGTACATTTGCCCCAAAAACGAAGGAGCGCAGCGATTGTACGCCACACTGGGGTTTACGGTGTGCGACAGCGTGGCGGTAACGGAAAGGATATAATACAATGCAGAGCAATTTTTTTGAGATTGACCCCCGTTTACACGCGGCGGCGGAGGAGTCCGTTGCGCAGGCGCAGGCGGCGTTTGCCCGCATTGAGGAGATTGCCGATTATAACCAGCAAAAGGTGTTGTCGGCATTTATCCGTCATCGGGTGAGCGAGGCGCACTTTGTGCCCACCACCGGATACGGTTACGGTGACCGTGGGCGTGAGGTGCTGGAAGAGGTTTTTGCCGACGTGCTGGGGGCTGAGGATGCGTTGGTGCGGCACAGTATTTTGTGCGGTACGCACGCCATTACGGTGGCGTTGTTTGGCGTGTTGCGCCCCGGTGACGTGTTGTTGGCGGCTACCGGTGCGCCGTATGATACGCTGCTCGGCGTTATCGGCGCGAACAAGCCAAGCGACGGTTCTTTGGCAGACTACGGTGTGGGGTACCGCGAAGTCCCCCTTTTGCCCGACGGCACCCCCGATTTGGACGGTATTTGCACGGCATTGCGTGAAACACCGGCCGTAAAGGTGGTACATATCCAGCGCTCGCGTGGGTATAATTTGCGCCCGTCGCTTACTGTGGCGGACATTGGCAAGATTATTGCCGCCGTACGGTCTGTTCGCCCCGATGCGATTGTGTTTGTGGACAATTGTTACGGTGAATTTGCCGAAAAAACCGAGCCGACGGCGGTGGGAGCCGATTTGATGGCGGGTTCGCTCATTAAAAACCCCGGCGGCGGTATTGCAGAAAACGGTGGCTACATTTGCGGACGGCGCGACTTAGTGGAACAATGTGCGCATCGGTTGACCACCCCCGGGTTGGGCAAGGAAGTCGGTGCTTCTCTGGGCCACAATCGCACGATGTTTATGGGCCTGTTCCAAGCCCCGCACGTGGTGGGGGAGGCAATGAAAACGGCGGTGTTCGCTGCGGCGTTGTTTGAGCGGTTGGGGTATCGGTGTACACCCACCGCCACCGAACCGCGTGCCGACATTATTCAAGCCATTCAACTGCGTGGCTCGGAAGCGTTGATTGCGTTTTGCCAAGGAATTCAAAGCGGTGCGCCGGTAGATGCTTACGTGGTGCCGGAACCGTGGGATATGCCGGGATACGACAATCAGGTGATTATGGCGGCAGGGGCATTTACCATGGGCTCGTCCATTGAACTGTCTGCCGATGCGCCGTTGCGTGAACCGTTTGCGGTGTATATGCAGGGCGGGCTGAATTTTTCCTCCGGTCGCGTGGGGGTGCTGCTGGCGGCACAAAAAATGCTGGCCGCCGGGTTACTGGATGAAAGTAAATTGATATAAAATAAACCGCGTTGGGCACTCCAACGCGGTTTTTATCGTTATTTTTCCTCCTCACAACGGTATTTACGACGAGTGGCAATCCCGCCGCGAATGTGCCGTTGTGCCTTGTTAATATCTAAAATCTCCCGTACTTCGTGGTACAATTGCGGGTTTACCGCGCGCAAGCGGTCGGATACATCTTTATGAACCGTGCTTTTGCTGATATGAAACTTTTTTGCCGCCGCGCGAACGGTGGTTTTGTTTTCGCGTATGTATTCCCCCAGTTCAATGGCGCGCTCTTCAACGGCTCCCTTCATACTCTCACCCCTAATGCGTGTTCGGTACACTATATGGGGTTATAAGTAAAAATATGCAACAAGCGTGCGAGGAACGTTCCTCGCACGCTTGTTGCATATTTTTACTTATAACCCCATATAGTGTACCGAACACGC
>JAZOLU010000019.1:0-13237 GCA_045653425.1 Acutalibacteraceae bacterium
GTTGGCGGTGTCCATTATAAGTATTTCGTCGGGCTGGCCGTCGTTGTTGCTATCGTGCCATACAACGAAACCGCCAGCGGTTCCCGTTATAACGTCGGACGCTTCCGCAATTGCCGTTTCAATCGTACTTGCTCCAACGTAGTCCGTGGCAAGTTCCCAATCTTCTTCCGCGAAAACCTCCCCGGAAGTTCTTGGATTGGTGCAACAATATAAGTCGTTGCTATCCGTCCACAAGTCCCCAACGTCATAAGGCGGAACGGGCGTGGAAATGAAGACGCGTTTCTTGCTTCCAACCTGGTTAATGGCTTCCGCCGCCGCGCTTTCCGCTTCCGCAATTGCCTTGTTATTGTCCGCCAGCGTGTCCGTAATATTGGACTTGGGCGTTCCAAATTCTGTTTCTATGTAACGTCCCTTTAGCACGTCCCAAAGAACACGAATGCACTTGACCGTTGCGGTTATGCCCAACGGTTCAAAATACACGTTGACCATGTCGCACAAGTCCACGCGGTCGAACAATTGCCCGCTTTGAACGAAATTCAAAGTAAAATTGCTTTCGGGCGTGGTTAAATTATGGCTTGCAATGTAAGTTGTCGCGTCGTTGTCAAGGTCGGCAACGTCCGGCGTTGTTTGGTAATCGCTTGTCTTGTCAAGGATCAAAACGCGCTTTGTTCCACTTAAACCCGTCGCCACTTCGTTTCCGACAACCTTGGCGGCGTCCGCCTGGTAATAACACAAAACGTGTGTATAAAGGTTTGAAGCGTCTATTTCCTGGTTAAATTCCGTTAGGTTCTTTTTATAACGGATCGTTGCAATTGGCGTTGTAACGCCGCGGTGATCCTTAAGAACGCAAGCGAAATTGTCATAATGCCATTCGCCGCCGCCATATACGTCCAATAAACTTCCCGTTTTTCCGCCAAACCAAGAACGAACGGAAGACGGCGCAGTTATGGCAAAGTCCCCCGCGGTCGTTTTTGTTGTGGAAATTGTGAAGTTTCCAGCCTGGGCGGACAAGACCGCGCATGCGCTGGCGCAATTGTTCGCCGTTCCGCTTGTGATCGGCTTCCCGCTTAATAAATAACTAACATGCTCCGCGGACACTTCAAAGCGGCCGTTCATTGCCTTTCCAACCTGGTATATGCGGAATAATTGTGCGTCGTCCGTGAAATTCGGCTTCGCCTTAATATAACGACCAACTTTTATTTCGTCCGCGTGTATGCCCTGGGCGGCGTATGTAAGCGACAATTCAAACGACCCGTTGCGTTCTTCGTTAACGCTTGCCGCCAGCGTGTCCGTTAATGCTCCAATGCCGAAATGGCTTGGAACGGTGCCTTCGCTTATTGTGTCGTATAAAATCGGGATCATTTGCCAATACTCCCCTTGTTAAATAGTGAAATAACGCGGCGTGATTGTAACCTTGTTTAAAGTTCCCGACACGGAAACGCCCACGCCGTTGGAACCTGGAACAATTACCGGGAATGCTCCCGTTATTTTGTCGTTCTTGTTTTCCGCGGTTAGGCGGTAAGCGTTCATTGTTTCGCAATCAATGTTTATATAGTCGGTAACGTCCGCCGCGATCGAAACGCCGTTGATTGAAACCGTAACGGTTCCAGCCGCTTCGATATGAATTAACGGCTTGCTTGCAAACAATGTCGGGTTCGTAAGCGTGTCCCCGTTGTTTACTTCAATTGGCGTTTCCGCGTCCTTGTAAAACCTTTCCGGGCGGCATGTGAACGACAACGTGCTTCTTCCGTACTGCGTTAACTCATTCGTGAATTCGTTCCCGCCCGAATAGTAAGCAAGGCGGAAAGTATCGGGTTCGAAGTTGTCTTCCAAACGTGTATAACCGCTTTGGGAATAAAGCCACGCCGTAATTGCGTTTATTCTTTCCGCCAGCGTTCCCGTTATTCCGCCGCCGCTTTCGGGTTGTTCGTCTTCCGCGATCCAAACGTCATAACTTCGGATCACGTCGTCAAATGAACCATCTTGGAACAAAATGGAACCGTTACGCCCCGGCACGGTGAAGACGTCCGCCCTTTTAACGGGCTTGTCAAAAACGGCGGCCCCACCAATTACCATGCCATAATTGGTGGACGGCTCGCCGCCATATACTATTAGGCCTTGCCTATTAGTAAGCGTATTATAATCAAGCATAAACGGCCCCCTTCCGTGCGGTCATTTGTTCAAGTTTGACGGCAATAACATTCGCCAATTCGTTAACGTCTTGGCCTTCCGCGCCATAAATGTTCAACGTTATATTGCCGTTGTTTACCGTGCTTGTGTTCCCAAGTGCGCCCGTCGGGCCGTATGCCGTAATATTTGCCGACATTCCGCTTGCGAAGTCTTGAACGGCGGCTTCCACTTTGGGAATGCCCGCTTCAATTCCCGAAACAAACAAGTTCACGAAGTCGGGCGCCCAAGTATCGGCGTCCGCCAGCGGCCCCGCGTCCGGCACGGAAAAGTGCAAGAATTTGGCAATGTAATTCTTCGCCAGGTCTTTTATGGCGTTGCCAAGGTCTTTCGCCTTCTTCTTAATTCCGTCAATAAAGTTCTTAATCATGTCGGAACCCCAAGTTATGGCGGACTTTCCCCAACCCAATATTGTTGTTTTGGCCGCCGTGAATGCTTCCGTTAACTTGCCAGGCAAAGCGCCAAACCACGTTTTTATTCCGTCCCAAACGGAAGCAAGCCAAGGCCCAATTCGTCCAATTAACTTTCCGCCCCAATCTTTTATTAGGTTGCCCGTATTTGTAAGAACGTTCAAAACTGCTTTTGCAAGTTCGGGAATTGCCTTGACGATCGCAACCGCCACGGCTCCAATTATGTAAAGGGTGCTTTGAATTATCATGTTTACGTTTTTGGGTTCGCAAAGCGAAGCGGCTATTTGCCCAATTACGTTCACCAATGCCGGAAGGATCACGGGCAAGGCGCTTGCCAGATTTTCCGCCAGGGTGCTAACAAGGGCAAGAATTCCGTCCACAAATGTTTTCACATTGTCCCCGCTTGCCAGCCAAGTAACAAGTTCCTTCGCCATGTCCACAAGTGCGGACACAATAACGGGCAAACTATTAAACAACGCCATTCCGACGCCCTTAAGTCCTTCCGTGATCGCTGGCGTTAATTGGGGAATTAGGGCGGTAAGTGTAACAATGGCCTGGTTCAAAAAGCCGAAAATCGAAGTTACCAGCCCCGGAAGCATTGGCCCGAAGCCTTCAATCAAGGAATTAACCAAGACGCTTGCCAAGGAAAAGAATTGCGGTGCCATTGCCGTAAGGTTGGAAATGACACTTTGCAAGCCCTGGCGTATTTGTTCAATTCCGCCATTGCCCGAAAAGACGCCCGAAAGGCCGTTCATTACTTGACTAATACCGGGCAAGAATTGACCGACCATGTTGTTTTTAACGCCCGTCAAAGCGGTTTGCATGTTTTGCAATTCGTCCTTATAACTTGCGGCCGCCTTTACTGCGTCGTCGGACATTACGCCGCCAAGTTCATGGACTTTTTGGCGCATTGCTTCCGTGTCGGAAGCGCTGGCGTTCAAAAGGCTTCCCAATTCAACGGCGCCCTTGCCAAGTAACTTGTTCGCCAAAACGGTTCGTTGTCCTTGGTCTTCCACGCCTTGCAAGCCCTTAATTGTTGCCGCGAAGACTTCTTCCGTTGACATTTTCGAAAGGTCTTGTTGACTAATGCCAAGGGCCTTAAATGCGTCGTCGCCGCTTTCCGCGGCCTTCGTAAGTTTAAGCATAGACGTTTTCATTGCGTCTATGCTTGAACCATTATGTTGAAGAATGAAGTCCCATTCCTGGTATGCCTGGGCGGAAATGCCCATTTTTTGGCTATTCTTGTCGATCGCGTCCCCGTATGCCGCCACGTCGTTGGCCGCGCCAACAAATGCCTTGCCCGTTGCCACGGCGCCCGCCGTTGCCGCCGCCATGGCTCCGCCAATAACGGCCGCGGTCGTTTTTAAACCTTTTGCCAGGCTTTCACCAAAAGACTTGCCGGACTTTTCGCCCGCTTCCTTGCTGGCGGTTTCCGTTACGCCCGTAAGTTCGGCGGTAATTGTCTTTTGGCTTCCTTCCAAACTTGGAACGATTGTGACATACGCCCGCGCAACTTCGATATGATCCGCCATTGTTAATGCCTCCCGTTTATCCATTCGCGCAGTTTGTCCACGGGCATTGCACCGCTTCCAAGTTTGCGCGTGTTTTTATGTTCTTCCTTCCCCGGTCTTGGGTAAGGTTTATTATTTGCCTTCTTTTTGCCGCCGCTGGCCCACGCCACAAGGTCGGCATGTATTACTTGCAATAGGTCGAAAATATCCGCAAGAATAATGTTGGTTTGAAGTGTCGTTTCCCAACCCGTGGACTTGCCCAATTCCTTGGCAAGTGCGGAATTTGTCCCCAAATGCTTAATGAACGAATAAAGGGAAGCCCACGGAAGGGCTTCCCCAACGTCGTCCAATTGGTAGCATGTCCGCGTCATAAGGTCATAATTTAAGGCCCCGCCGTGCGCTTCAACGAAGCGGGCAAGGCCAATTATTCCCCCGTTGTCATGCCACTAATGTGTTCGTTTTCTTTTGCCCACGCCTGGGCAATCTGATTTTGGGCGCCGACCGTAAGGCCGTCCCAAAGTTCGGCGCCAAGGTGTAAACGAAAGAAGTCTTCAAGGGCTTTTTGGGTGTCCAACTTTTCAAGTTCGGAACGCTTTAAACCCGTTGCCAGCGGCACGGAATAAACTGCGCCGTCAATTTCGAATTCGATTACGTCCTTGGTGTTTTCAATTTTAATAGGGTTTGGCATGGTAAAACCTCCGAATAAGATTGGTTATGAACCCAACTGGCCGTTGTCCTTCATAAAGACCCACGAAGCGGCTTCGATCGTTGCCGTCCATGTGATCGCTTCCGTTGGCGAAAATGCCACGTCGTCAACTTCGCGGACAATTCCGCGGGTTGTTCCCAACATGAGCATGTCGTCACCGTCCTTCATAATGAAAAGGAATGCGGCGGGTGAAGCACTAACGCCGGGCGCAACTTCCACGCTAACAAGGTCGCCGTGTGTCCCGTCGGCGGCAACGACGGAAACGTTGGAAGCGCCAAAAAGTGTTTCTAACGTTTTCTGTGTCGTGTACATAAGGGGTGCCGTTACGGTGCCGCCTTCGTCGCCCGCAACAAGTCTTTCAACTTCCTTGGCCCAATTGCGTAACGGTTCGCTATCCTTGCCCGTTGCCCAAGTGATCCCGTCGGCGGTAACTGCGCCCACTTCCGTCCAAGAAGCAAGTCCCGTTGTGTCGCCGGGAAAATCGGGAAGCGCGGTGGAAGCCGGGGCCGTGTAAAACATGCCCGAAGCAAGACCAATGCCCAAATTTACATTATTTGTTGCCATGATTTTTTACTCCTAAACTTAAGATTTTGGGGAAATTCCGTGCGTTATGCGGTGCGCCGTTACAAGAACGGTGGCCGTGCATAATTTCAGATCGGGGCGCACGGGGTCGGCCCCCCAATTAGCCAAATTGTTAATTGTTGCATTGCGAATGGCGCCTTCCTGGTTCCTTGCTTGTTCTTCAAGAAGTCCCAAGGCGTCGTTCAAGTATTCCAGCGCGTCCGCGTCGGTTTCCGCCCTGGCGCTTAATGATACGGTGAACGTGTCAATTGTGTTCCCGGTGCTTCCGCCCGTCGCCGTAACCATTACGCACGGCAAGGCGAAGTTTGCCGGAAGCGGTCGAACGTAAACGTTCAAATAAGCGCTTAAGGCAAGACGAATTTCGTTTTCAATGTCAACGGGTTTTAAAATATTCATTGTAAGGCCCTCAAAAGTGCGTTGTCTTCCGCTTCCGCGGTGCTTGCTTCCTTGTCCGACGCAGTAACAAAACCGATCCAGCGGCCGCCGCCATAACCGCCCACCTGGGTCGTGGCGCGGAAACCGTCCCCGCCCCTTGTGTTATTGGCGTTTGCTTTGTCCGCAATGTCGTTTGTTACGCTTTGAACAAGATCGTGGCAACCTTCCGAAAGTAATATTTGTCGGAACCCGTCCGAATTGAAAACTATTCTTCCACTTGCCATGTGTTAACCCTCCCAACGGATCAAGTTTAATTGAATGTTCGAAAGATTAAAGGCGGCTTTCCACGCCTTCGGTTCGCCGTTTATCGTGTAAACGTCGCCGCCGTAAATAATGCGGTCGCCCGCCTTTACGTCGGAACCTTCGGGAAGATACGCCGTCAACTGCTCACTAACGCCAAGAACGCGCCCGTCTTGTGACAAGGTCGTTGCCGACGGTTGCACGGAACAACCCGTTATTTTTTTGGTCGAAACTGCGCTTGCGTCCCAATCGGGAACGACGGAACCGCGAACGGTTTTGGTGCCAGGTCGAACGCGTGTTATTTCGTCGTTACAAAATGACGGAAGCATTTAAAACACCCCCTTAATTTTGTAAGGCGCCAACGCGTCCCTTGTGTCGTTTGCCAATGCGGTGGAACCTTTACCAGCCCAAGAAGCATTATAAGACACGGAAACGCCGCCAGCGGCTTCCGAATTAACGCCGTAAGTGTTCGTTAACGCGTGAACAACTCCGTTGCATGCAACTTCCTTGATTAAAGGAATGGCCGCGTCCGTGAAACCCGCCGTATATTTAACGAACAACTTTGACTTTCGGTCAAGTGATCCGACGTCGTAAACCTTAAGCATTCCGCCGCCAAGTCCCCAATCGAAGCGCGTGGGGTCGGTTATAATTTCGCCGTCCCAATCGTCTTCTTCCGAATTCCAAACCGCGTTTATAACAACTTTTTCAACGTTTGTTACAAATGTGGCGGGCAACTGTATTAGAAGATCGCCACCAATGAACGCGTCGCGCAAGTCGTGGACATTGTAAAGCATGCCGCAATCAAGGGAAGGCGCAACGTGCCAGCCACAAAAGTTCCGAATGGCCGCCGACGCGCTGGCAATGTTTGAAGCAATGCGCGTGTCGGTCGTGCCAAACTTCCCGTTTGTGAAGTTTGCAAAGTCCGTTGCGTTTATAAGGTTGGGCAAGGCTTCCGCGTCGTAGATATAACCCCACGGCGAAAGGTTGCCATGTTCGAATTCGCCCATTATTTTCCGCCGTCCTTCCTTGTCTTGTTTGCGGTCGCTTTCCTGGCCTTGTTCGCCGTTGCGGTCTTGGCTTTCGGCTCCGCTTTCGGTTCTTCGGTCTTTACGGGCTTGGTGTCTTCGTAGCCTTCCGGCGCCTTGTCCAACCAAACCTTGCGACCATTAACGGTATAGATTTTCACGGGTGCATGCCTCCCTTCTTTAGAATAAAAAGGGGCCGTTGCTGGCCCCTTCGTTCGGATCAATTAGGAATTGTCGCTTGCAAGAATTACGACGCCCTTAAGATCAACAACGGCACATGCAAGGCGTGTTTCCGCAAGAAGGGTAACACGGTTGTAAAGTGCGTCGTCCTCATTCTGTTCATAAAGGCGAACGTCAATGCCGGACTTTCTCCAAATCTTGACGGCTTCCCTTGCCGCAACGATTGCGGAACCCTGGGGAACTGTGGAAGAAGCAACAACGGGAACGCCCCAAATTGAAGAAGGAATTCCAACGTTGCCGTTGCCGTAAGCGCCGACGAAGTAACCGCCGCCATAATACTGCTTATTGCTATCTTTAGCAGTAAGAAGGGTGTAGAGATCCGCGGGGTTAACAATGACAACGCTTGCGTCGTATGCGCTTTCGTCCTTTACCTTAAGGATTGAAGCAAGAATTCCGTCGGCAAATGTCACGGTTGTTCCGTCGTATGTTTCGGCACCAATGCCGGAAGTGCCAGCGATCGCGCCGACAATTGTGGCGTCCTCAATCTTGCCAACCTGGTAAACTAACGAATTCTGTACTTCGGAAGCAAGGAAAGGTTCGTCGTAAAGAATTTCGTCGGTTTCCTTGATGTATGCGGCAATCTTGGAAAGTGCCAAGGTTGTTCCGGTGAAACTTGTGGAATTCTGTGTTTTCTTTGCGCCTTCGGCGGTAACTGCGGGCGTTCCCTCATAAGCGCCCTGGATAAAGTAAGTAATAGCGTTGCCGCTAATTGTCGCATTGCTAAAGAAGTCCGCAATTGCGTTCCTTCTGGGCTGGGGTGCAATGGACTTGTCAACGTCGGCAATCTGTACGCTTGTTACAACGTCGCTTGCGGACTTCATGTGCATGGAAACACCGGCCTTCTTGTCGGTCATTTCCTTGGCGTTCTTCGTGAACATTTCAAGATCATTCATGTTTTTAACCTCCGTGGTGTCTTTGTTTGTTTCTTCGGCGTTGCCGATTGAATTGAGTATTTCGGCGGCTTTTTCCGCCTTGGCGGCCTTAAGTTCCAGTTCCTCAATTTCCGCAACAAGCGCTTCGCCTTCCTTAACGGTTTCTTCCGTTACGTCGTCGGCCTTAAGCGCGGGTTCAAGATCAATAAGTTTCTGTTTCTTTTCCGCCAACTGTTCCTTAATTGACATTTTCGGAACCTCCCAAAGTTTTTATTTTTTCCAGGATCGCGTTAGCCCTTTCCGAATTACCGTTTGCCGTCGGCTCCTCCGCTTTCGCGTTGACTTCGGGCGCGGCCTTTTCTTCTTCGCCAGCGTCTTCCGTGGGGTTATTGTCGCCGCTTTCGTCCACAAGGGCCGTAAGCGCTTCAATACAATTGTTTAACTGTGCAATGGCGCCCTTAATAACGTCTTCGTCCGCCTTGCTATTGCGGCGGCCCGTCTTCGTTTCGGGTTCAATTGCCTTTACTTCGGTTGCGACCGCATTGGTATTTGCGGGAACCGTTACAACGGAAATTTCGAAGACGTCCAAGACTTCAAGGACGTTTTCAACGCCCGCCTTGGCTTCTTCTTCCGTCGGGTTTCTTCGCTTAAGTACGTCGTAAGCAAACGAAAACTGATAAATGGCGCCGCTTAAAAGCATTTTGCGGACGTCCTGGGCAAGTGTGGTGTCCAAGAAGTGCGCAGTTATGAACGGGCCTTTTTCCGTGTCCTTGACTTCGTCAACTGCTCCGATCACGGCGGAAAAGTCGTGATTGAAGCAAAGCGGGAACGGGTGGCCGCTTTCCTTGCGCTTCTTAAGCGTTTCCGTGAATGCGCCTGGCGTGATTATGTCGCCGTAACTATCGGGCGTCTTATCGTATGTCGAAAAATAGCCTTCGATTGTTCCGGCGTCGTTCGCCTTCAATTCGAATGTTTTGTATAAGTGATCCATTTCGTTAACCTCCCGAAATAACAATTTCCGTTGTGCAATTACAACCACAACTTTCGTTTGGGTCGCCAATGTCTTCGCCGGGCCAATGCTGGCCGTTGGAAAAGTCGGCGTCAATCGGTACGCGTTCGCCGTTCATTGCCGCGTGGCTTGCCCTGGCGTTGGCTCCCGTAATCCATTCTTTTTCCACAATGCGACCAACGACACGGGGCGCCCCGTCGCTTATGGCTTGGTGCGCGGCTTCCGCGATCGCAAACGAAGCAATGGAACCCGCCGCACTTCGTCCAAGAACGTCCGCGGTGTTTTCCCTTGTTTCAAACACTTTCGCCGTGTCGGGTTCTTCTTCTTCAAGTTCCTTTAAAACCTTGGCGTAAGTGCTTTCGTTTATCTTTGCCGCCCTTGCCTGGGCCGCCTTGTGAATGTATGCCCTTGTCACTTCGGTTCCATAATCCGCGCCCAAGGTCTTGGCCGCTTCCTTGCCGTGCTTGTCCGAAATACTTATAAGGACGGGTTCCAAGTCTTCGGCAAGTTCCTTGTCCCAACGTTCCGCGTTCCAAAAGTCTTCTTTGTTGGCTCCAACTTTCGGAATTACGCTTTTTGCCTGGCGTTTAAAGAATGCCGTCAAAATGGAAGTAACTTTTTCGTCGTCTTCCTTGTCGCTTTTGCCTTTAATGCGCAGTTCTTCGGCTTCTTTACACGCCTTGCATTCACAACCGCCCAACTTCTTGGCGTTGTTGTCAACGCCTGGGTAGTTGTAAGCGTCGGGCGTGGCGTCTTGTGGGCTTGCCTGGCCGCCTTCCGTGACGTTTAGCGGCGTTATGAGTTCGTCGCCGCCTTCGATCGGTGGAAGGTTCATGTCCGCCCTTGCTTCGTTCCTGGTTAACCAAGGGGCGCCAACGGACGCTTGCATTATGCTTGCGCGTTCTTCGAACGACCCCTTCAACTTTTCGGAAAGATCAAATTCCACATAAGTTCCAGGCTCCGCGCCGATCATAGGCAAAAGGAACGCGTTTATTCGTTGCTGGAACATTTGAAGCACGGGGCCAAGGCAATCCGCATATAAGGCGCGGGCATTGTCCTTCGCGCTGGCGTATGTTTGAGTATTTGAATGCCAAATCAACGACGGGTTAACGCCATAAGCGGCCGCCACGGCTTCACGGGTCAAAATGACGCTTTGGCTCCATTCGGCTTCCTTCCAATTGGTGGCGTATGGTTTTATTTCCATGCCGTCTTCAAGGATCGGAATGGAACCCGCTTTTGAACCTCCAGCGCCCCACGCCTGGCGGAATGCCGTTGCAAAATTCTTCTTTTGTTCGTCCGTCCATGGTTCAACGTCTTTGGGTCTTATAATCTGTGCATTAAAACGACCCGAAGACCGCCACAACTGGCGGCGGAACCTTCCCGCTTCCACTTGTTCGGAAAGTGTTTGGCGTAACGCACTAATTGGCGAAATATAACCGCCAGGGCTTCCCGCCGAATAAGTGCGGAATTGGACAAACTCCGAACGCGGCACGTCGAACGCAGTCCCGCCGTTGGTCGTGCAAATTCGGATCACGTTGGGCGCGTATGCTCCCGCTTCGTTGCCGTAAGGTTGCAACCATTCCGTTGGAACAACGCGAAGTTGAAGTTCGCTTTCGCTTTCCGCGTCCGGCAAGACCCAGGCAAAGACGGAACCAAAAACGAAGTATTCCACCGCCAGCGCCCTTATGAATTCAAAACTTGTTTGGTCGGAATTCGGACGCCATAACAGTTTTGCGGCCACGCTTTCGCGGTCGCGTCTTCTTTCGGTTTCGCCGTCCCTTCGGTAAACCTTAAGGGGCAATTGCGCAATTGAATTCGCCAGGAAGTTAACCACGGCTTGCAAGTTGTCTTGCGTTTGGTATAGTTCTTTGGCTTTCATGTTTAACACTTGCGTGGAAGCGTCCCCGTGAACCGTAACGTTCACAATTGACGGCTTGGACGCAATGCGCCAACGTTCGAAAATGCTTGCCATTTTTCAAAAGTTCCTTTCTATTAAATGAACGTCAAGTTTCCACCCGACGCATAAACGGACGCATAAATTTTCTTTTCGGTCTTGTTTATCATTGTTGCCCCCGCGTATGCCATGGCGCATGCCATTAACGGGCTAATATCGTCCGGGCTTTTCACGCGATCGGGAAGCATTACGCCGCCACCAAGGTTCCGCATTTGACAAGTTCGCCCCGGTGTATCAAGTACGGGTTGGGGCAAGTGGTAACACTTCACGCCGCTTGTGGAATTCGGCGCACATGCCGCCACCGCGTCGAAAAACCTATTCCAGCCCGCGGAAAGATCGGGGCCGCCCTGGGCGAAGCGTTTAACGCCGTCAATCGTGCATATTTGTTCCGCCAGGCCGCTAACGGGTGCGCCGCGTTCCTGGAATGCCAAGTTAATTCCGCCGTATTTGTCCACCCTGGCGCGGAACCAATCAATGGCCCATTCCGTTCCGGCGCGGCGTTCTACAATTTCCACATGATAATTGCCGTCTTCGCGCAATCCGCAAACGGCAATAACCGCGTGGCGTCGGTCTTGGCTTAAGTCCACGCCAAAAAATAGTTCACTTTCGGGCGCAATTTCGCTTTCGGGATCGGTTCCACCCGTCCACGCGCCTTCCGGGAACGGCTCCGCAAGTATGGTTTCTACTTGCTGGCACATACATTCCGAACGAAACTTTGCTTCCGGGAATGTTTCACGGTTCGCCAAAATGGCGCGTTCCGTTAGGCGTCCGTAACCTAACGCGGGGTTTGCCTGGGCCAATGCTTCCAAATCGTCCGTTGCCGCCCCTTCGGGTGCCGACCATTCGAAAAGCCCAAGGGCGTCCGCGTCCACGCTTCCGCCAAGGTCTTTTGACTTCGTCCCGTTAATGCGTTCGATCGCTTGCGAACGTATTTGACGCAAAACAACGCTTTCGGGATCGCCAGCGTTTGAAAAGCAAACGGTCATTCCGTTTGGTTTCGCATTGGTGGAAGCCACGGCCGCGCTCCAAGTTTCCCAATCGCGGTGTTCGCGGACTTCGTCCAACATTACAAGGTCGTTGGCGTCGCCACGTCCCGCCCTTCGGGAAGGGGCGCCAACCTTATAAGTTCGTAAACCCGTCAAGACAAGTTTCTTGCCGCCGTTCCTTCTTGCAACTTGCTTAATGTCCGCCGCAAGAACTTTGTGGCCTTCTTGTTCTTGAATGACGCCTTCCCAAACTTCTTCCGCTTTTTCCATGGACAATGAAGTTCCGAAAACTGCGCCCACGCGTAACACGTTCAAGAAAAACGACGCGATCACTTTGGAAAGTTCCGTTTTTCCGTTTTGCCTGGAAACCATAAAGAAGACCGTTCGAAAACGGAACTTCCATGATCCTTCCAGGCTCCCGACTATTTCCAACGAATGTTTTAATGCCCAATCTTGCCACGGGTAAAGTTCCATTCCCAAGACACTATTGGCATATTCCACCGCGGCAAAACCTAACGACGTCTTTGGGGTCAATTCCCGCAACGGCGGCGTAAATATGCGCGGTTCGGTCTTGCCCTTCATTTATCCGACGCCGAAACGGCTTCTTATGTCGTCAACTATCGAAGGGCCGTTTTCTTCTTTTTCTTCCGCTTTGGAACTTAAGCGGTTCAAACCGTTTGGCGTCAATCCAAGGTCGCGCCAATATTGCAACGCGTCGCGGTTCAAGTCGTTGACCAACCGCAACGCCGGGTTTTGTTCCATGTTCGTGGCGCCCGCCTTGTTCGTGTGTTCCACAATCGGAATGGCGCCTTCTTTTATATAAACTGCTTCCGCGTCGTCGCGCTTTTCAAGTATGCCAGCCAGCGTTTCAATTACTGCGTCATAATAAGCGCGGTAAGTTCCCGCCATGCACATGGCTTCCGTGATCCGTTTCTTCCAGGAATTCCGTTTCATTTATTACACCCCTTTTGTTTTATTTTTCTTGTTTCTTTATTTGCGCCCGCGAACCCCTGGGCTTTGCCACCTTCGGAGGGGGAAAAGACAAGTCGGATCGTAGCCATGTCGTTCTGTGAGCCAAGG
>JAZOLU010000020.1:0-4600 GCA_045653425.1 Acutalibacteraceae bacterium
GAACTCGCAATGGTTTTCGCCGCGTTTTTTCGCCCGTCTTGCCGCAAATTTTTCCGCCATGCGCCAGCATGCCGAAAAAATTGTTTGTGACCCGGACAAAAAACCGACAGGCGAAAACTGCCTTGCACCTATGGGCAAAAAATTTTGTGGGATTTTTTCGTTTGCGAAGGCGGGCAGGCTGACGCCTGCCAACGACAAAAACGGAAAAATCACCAAAAAGATTGCCCATAGGCATTGTGGGGTTCGGTTCTCTTATGGTATAACAAATTTCGCGCTAACATTCAACCACAATTCGCACCCTCGCAAAAAGATTTTCAAAAAACCAAAAAAGGTGTTTATTTTTTGTCCCAAAAGCACTATAATTGGGTTGTAAGCCAAAGCATTGGGGGGTTGCACTATGCAGCACGGTTTTCTTCCCGCCGTACACCACATTCATTTTGTGGGTATCGGCGGTTCGGGTATGAGCCCGCTGGCAGAAATATTGCACGCACAAGGGTATACCGTCACCGGCTCGGATGTAAGCGAGTCGGACAACGTGGCGCGTATGCGCAAGCTCGGCATTCCGGTGGCTCTGCCGCAAGCGGCGCACAACGTGGGCGACGCCGAACTCGTGGTGTACACCGCCGCCGTGCGTGACAATAATCCCGAACTGGTCGCCGCGCGCGAGCGCGGCATACCGCTTATGGAACGCGCGCAACTGCTGGGTCAACTCTCCCGCCGTTTTTCTTCCACGGTAGCGGTGGCGGGCACCCACGGCAAAACCACCACCTCGTCTATGATTGCACAAATTCTGTTGCAGGCGGGGCGGGACCCATCGGTGTTCATCGGCGGCAGGTTGCCCCTCATCAACGCCAACGGCCACGCCGGCAGTTCGGACGTTTTTGTGTGCGAAGCGTGCGAATTTAAAGACCATTACCTGCAAATGCAACCCGCCATATCCGTCATTCTCAATGTGGATGCCGACCATTTGGACTATTTCGGCTCACTGGAAAACGTCATTGCCTCGTTCCGCCAATTTGCGGGGCAAACCACCCGCACCCTCATTGTCAACGCAGAAGACGAAAACACCCGCCGCGCCGTGGCGGGGTTGTCCCACGTGCCGCTGGTGCGCTACGGCTTTTCGGGTGACTGCGACTGGCAAGCACGGGACGTTGGCGTACACGACGGTGCCTATGGATGCTATACACTGTATCACCACGGCAAAAAAGTAACGGATATCCGTCTCGGCGCACCAGGCGCGCACAACGTGCTCAATTCGCTGGGCGCGGCGGCGGCCGCGGCGGCGTGCGGTGCCACGGCAGAGGAAATTGCCGCCGGTTTGGCATCATTCAGCGGCGCCGGTCGTCGGTTTGAGTTTCTTGGCACGGTAAATGGCATCACCGTGGCGGACGATTACGCCCACCACCCCACCGAAATTGAGGCGACCCTCTCCGCGGCAAAAGCACTGCCGTTTGGGCGGGTATGGGCCATTTTCCAGCCGTTCACCTACTCCCGCACCGCGCGGCATTTAACGGAATTTGCCAACGCGTTGTCACTGGCGGACCAAGTGATTGTCAGCGACATTATGGGCTCGCGCGAGACCAACGAATGGAACGTCTCCTCCGCGCAAATCACCGACCGCATCCCCGGTGCGCACTATCTACCCACATTTGAGGAAATTAGCCGTTTTGTGGCACAAAACGCCCGCGAGGGTGATTTGGTGCTCACTATGGGCGGCGGCGGCGTATACAAATGCGCGCGTATGATAAAATCCCTGCTCGAAACACATTAACCGCCTTGCTTCAAACGGTGCTCTCATTTTATTCCCATATTAAGTAAAAAGCTGTGTAGAAATTTTCTACACAGCTTTTCATTTTGTCTCACACCGTAACAAGTGACATTTTGGCGCACAAACGTCACTTGTCAGGAAAACCTAAAACCTGTTAAGCATTATCATACGCTAATCATATTTTTGCGTTTCTTAATGGCATAATCCAAGGCAATTTTGGTGCCGCTTTTGCGGGTGGTTAGGATGCCCTGTTCGTCATAATAGACAACGCAATAGTCGCTTTTATCTATCATCTCATAGTTGCGCTCAACATAAGATGCTCTGCCTGAGTTCATTATCTTTTTGGGGTAATACGTATCCTCATAGCTTTCCAACAAATAATTCTTATAGTGCTCACTTATATACGGATATTCTGCCCGTACATAAACTCGTTTTATGTGCGGGTATTTTCCTTTTAATTCTGTCACGAGTTCAAGGCACAAACTATTAAAGCGGCTCTTGCTTCCAAAAAGAAATGTATCGACTTGTTTCTCAACAATCAGTTTCTCAAGTATTTCAATAAGTTTTGATTTTAGTTCCTCGGTTTCGTTTATCTTTCTATACCCCAAAAAACAACAGGTGTTTTTACACACAATCAATCACCACCGCCCCCCAAGTTTACCATATATGGTCCAAAAGTCCATATATGGTCGGTGTCGTTTTCCTAAAAAGCATAAACTATATATAGAGCTTTTTAGGGGTGATATTATGGATACAAGAAAAGCCATAGCCAATAGATTGTTAGAATTGTGCGAGGGAAAGAGGTTGTCGGTAAATGCTCTGGCAAGAATCTCTGCAGTTCCACCTTCAACATTAAAGAATATAATCAATGGCGGAAGCAAGAACGCAGGTGTTGTTACGCTTAGAAAATTATGTGACGGTTTAGAAATATCCCTTTATGACTTTTTCAACACGGAAACATTTAAAACTCTGGAACAGGAAATTAAATAATTCGCTATTAACAAAAACTCTCTGCTGAAATTCAGTAGAGAGTTTTACTATCCTTTAGAGTACAACGCCTACGACCTGCTTTTTTGCAACTACGGGTTATGACCGCCGTTGGCTGAATAGCCAACTAAAAAAGGCATCGCGGTTGGATTCAAACACGGTATAAATCGGGAAAATGTGGCTGCCGGTAGGATATTCGGTGTATTCCACATTCGGGTGGTTTGTATCCAGCAATTGCTGGTACAGTGAGCGCGAGCGCGACACGTCCACTACCGGGTCGGTGGCAACGTGATAAATGCGGAACGCTGTGCCATGCGCGTCTAACGGTCCCCACAAATTTTCCGCACCGCTAAGCGGCACGGCAGCGGCAAAGGTGTCGGGCATTTCGCTCACAAGTTGGCACGTCATAAAACCACCCATAGACACACCGGAAATGTAGATGCGCTTCTCGTCAATGTTATATCGCTCAATCAAATCGTACAGTAGCGTTTGAAACGCCACCACTTGGCAAATGGTCCATTGCCCCTCGTGCGCCAACGGTGTGGAGGGCACCAAGGTGTAGGTGCTGTATTCGTAGTTTTCATTTTCCAACTCCATCAACGAGCGCACCAAAGGGGTTGCCGTGCCGGGATAAGAGGCGGTTACGGAATCTCCCTTACCGTGCAGAAAAATTACCAGCGGCATCGGCTCGCCGCTATCCCGCAGCGGCTCGTGGAATAAATAATGCACGGTTTCTTTGGAAACATCATCATAAAATTGCAGCGTTTCAAAATAATCTTCGGTGGTATGTACAGGCGTAAAAGGGAGTGCGTCGTAGTTGATTGTTTTTCTGGTGCTTGGGTTATAGATAGTAGTCAACGTGGATGTGAATGTGGTTGTTTTCTTAGTAGGAAGTGCTGTTTGCTTAGTAGAAAGTGTTGTTTTTTGAGTAGAAAGCGTCGTTTTTGGGGTGGGAAGTGTTGTTTTTTTGGTGCTCAGTGTTGCTTTTTCGGTCGTTGTTACTGCCGTACTTTGTACATAGGATAAGGTAGTCGTATTCGTTTCCAATTTCACCGTTCCCGTCCCGCACGCAGATAACACAAACATAGGCACCGCAACCAGCACTGCGAATATACTTCTTTTCATTGGAACCATCCCCTCCATAAAAAGTTGCCCCGCGCCGTCGCAACACAAACCGCATATATAAATTCGTGTGATATTCATACATTACCATATTTCAAAAAAGGTTGCAACACAAATAGATTTGTTATAACAAAACAAAAGTACCCACCTGCACAAGCAAAAGCACCCAACCTTAGCGTGATACTCTTAACAGAGTATCACGCAACTCTATTCGCCTTTGGCGAGTTATATTGCTTTGCAGTGTTATTCGGCTTTTAGCCGAGTGTTATTTGGCGCCGCCAAGTTATATGCGAATAGAATATCACGAAGCCGATAGGTTTCATATCACTTTCGCAAAGCGAAAATATCACGCTGACGGCAGTCAGCATATCACTCAATCGGTTTCCCCCACTTCCTTAATTTCCCGTAATTTTCCATTGCCAATTTCCAATTTCAAGTGTTCGGAGGGAGGGCATGTGTGCAAGGGAACCGTCAGGGTTCCCTCTGCGCGTAGAGCGAGCATCGCGAGCGGAGCAAACACACTTGCCAACGGCAAGTGTGGCACAAAGCAAGACCTCGACGGTAACCGTCGAGGTCTTGCTTTGTGTTGGCGTCTACCTATCTTCCCGGGCCGCTGCCAGCCAAGTATTGTCAGCGCAAGTGAGCTTAACTGCCGTGTTCGGGATGGGAACGGGTGTACCCTCACCGCCATCGACACCAACTATATTCAGGGTCAATACCCTG
>JAZOLU010000021.1:0-25953 GCA_045653425.1 Acutalibacteraceae bacterium
CGCGGAACCCGTTTACGGGTAGTAAATAATCGGTGCGTGGCTGGCAGGCCAATAAAAAGCGCACTTGTGCGCAGCCAGTATCGCATAGGGCTATGCCCGAAAATGAAATACCCCCCGCTATGCGGGGGGATTTTTATTATCACCTTTTGGTGCTTTGCGAATATGCTGATAATACAGACGCAGCAAAGCGGCAGGGAGGGATGACGCGTGAGACGGAAGCAATCGTGTTGTAAGGGTGGGTACTGCGCTGCATTTGGTGCGGGCTTGTTGGTGGCATTGTTATTTCCCACTCGGTTTATCTTGGTCCTGGCCGCCGCCGCACTGGTGATTACCGGTATTTCGCTGCTGCGATGCTGAAAATGAGGAGGAGGCACTTATTATGCAAATTGTCATTGTAAAAAGCCCAAAATTCTTTGGAGGCATCTTGCGGCATTTGTTTCGGATAAAAAAGAGTGAGGAAGCGGCATAACGTTACGGCGGGGGAGTAGGTCCCCCGCCTTTTTGTCATATTTGTCCCGCGGGGCGCATATAGTGCCGTAGAAACGGAAAAAGGAGAGAGTGGGATGGAACTTCAAACGACCTGTAAGCGGATGGGAACGATGGAGACCGTATTTGATGATTTTGACGAGCATCCGGTAGATTGCGATTTTATGTTGCCGGATTATCTGCCGGATATAGCGGCGGTTCTCAAATGTATTATGAAACCGGTGGTGCAGTCGCATCAAATCAGCGGCGACCGTGTTATGGCAGACGGCACGGTGTATTTGCAGTTGTTGTATTTGGACGAGGCGCGTCGTTGTGTGCATAGTTTTGAGTATTCCCAGCCGTTTTCTTCGGCCTTTACCGTAAAAGATTTGAAAAGCAGTGACAGCGTGCGGCTGTGCGCACGTGTCAATTATGTAAACTGCCGTGCAACTAGCCCGCGACGTGTGGATGTACACGGTGCGTTTAGTGTGCATCTCACGGTAAAAAGTGAGGGCGGATGCGAAGTGGTTACCGCCGCCCAAGGCGAAGGGCTGTATACCCGCCATTGTACGGTATCCGGTTCGGTGCCGGCGGGCAGTGCAGAAAAAACGGTATCGCTCAACGAGGTAATTGAACTGGGCGTTTCGGCACAAGCGTTGGTGCGCAGTGAGGCGGTGGCATGCATTACGGAATGTCGTCAAATGCCTGAAAAAGCCATTGTTAAGGGCGATGTATTGCTTAACACCGTGGTGGTTACCGACAGCGAAACAGGCATCTTGCAACGCGTAAAACACACCGTGCCGTTTAGTTTAATTTTGGATGTAGATGGGTTGACCGAAGAGCAGGTATGCGATTGTCGCGTTACACCAACCTTGTGCGAGGTGCGTTTAATGCAAGACCCCGCGGGGGAAAATCGCCTGTTGTCGGTTGCCGTAAAACTGGCGGTAACGTTGGATTGCTATTGTACCGAACATTTTACGATGGTGACCGATGCTTATCACACCGCGTTCCCTATGAAAAACGAAACCCGCCGTGTGGAGCTGTGCTGCCTTACCTTTGTGCGGTCGGATACAACCACGATAACAACTTCGTGCGCATTGCCGGAGGGGGATATTGCCTCGGTGGTGGACGTGTGGTGCGAGCCGTTGCCCGCTACTTGCCGCGGCGAAGCCGGGCAAACGGTGTTAAGCGGGCAGTTGCTGGTGTGCTTGCTGGCGCGAGATGGTGAGGGCGTGTTATCCTACTATGAACGGTTGGCAGATTACGAGACAATGCTTGCGGATATGAGCGAGCAGACTGAGGTGAGCATCGCATTACTGGACACCGATTACACACACAACGGTGACCGTTTGGACCTGCGTTGTCAAGCGGCAGTGCACCGTGTGGGAAGTCAGCCACAGAGTCAAGTGGTGCTCACACAACTAACCGTTGATGAATCGTCCCCCTTTGGTGAGGATACGCCGCTTGCCGGGTGTTGCCTAAAAGTATGCTATGCCGCGGCGGGCGAATCGGTATGGGAGTTGGCGCGCCGCGAGCGCACCTCGCCCGAAGCACTGAAAGCCGAAAATAACTTAACAGGGGATATGTTGGAACAAGATACGATGTTACTCATCCCAATGTGCTGATATGAAAAACGCCCTTTCCGGGGCGTTTTCTTTTTGGAGAGAAAGAGGGGTTGTGAATTCGGCTCTCTTATGGTATAACTAAAAAGAACAATGTGTGCAGGAGGAATGGCGAATGAAGTTCTGCGAAATGCCGTATGTGCGACCCAATTTGGAGGAGGCACAACGGGAATACACCGCACTCACTGAACGGTTAACGACCGCAACAACATACGAACAGGCAAAGAGCGTGTTTTTGGAGCGAGAGACGTTGGTGCGCCACCTTGCCACACTGCAAACATTGGTGAGTATTCGTCATTCCATTGATACCCGTGATGCCTTTTACGATGCGGAAATGCAATTTTGGAACGCGGCGGCACCAACGTTGCAGGAATATGAGCAGGCGTGGACAGCGGCTATGCTGGACAGTGCGTTTCGTGCGCAGTTTGCCGCCGAATACGGCGAGGTGTATTTTATAAACGCCGAACTGGAATTAAAAAGTTTTTCGCCGGAGATTATTCCGGAATTGCAACAAGAAAACGAACTGGTGCAAGCGTACGAAAAGTTATTGGCTTCGGCGCGCATTCCGTTTGAGGGCGAAACCTATACCATTGCCCAAATGACACCGCTGAAAACGGATGCCGACGATGCGCGCCGTTTGGCGGCGTGGAAAGCGGAGGGGCAGTGGTACAAGGAACATCAGACAGAACTGGACGATATATACGACCGATTGACCAAATTGCGCGATGCCATGGGTAAAAAACTGTGTTATACGGATTACACGCAACTGGGATATTACCGTATGAACCGCAACTGTTACACCCAAACCGATGTACAGGCATTTCGTGCTGCGGTGGTAGCGTACGTTGTGCCGTTGGCGGACAGCGTTTATCGCGCACAGGCGCAGCGTTTGGGTAAGGAATATCCTATGAGTTTTGCGGATAACGCGCTTATGTTCCGTTCCGGCAACCCCAAGCCGTGCGGAACCGCACAAGATATTTTGGAGCAAGGGCGGCAGTTTTATAAGGCGTTATCGCCCGAAACCGATGAATTTTTCCGCGTGATGTTAGAGGGCGAACTGCTGGATGTACTGGCTACCGAAGGCAAAGCGGGCGGCGGGTATTGCACCGCATTGCCGGATTACGAAGTACCGTTCATTTTTGCTAACTTTAACGGTACGCAGGGCGATGTGGAGGTGGTAACGCACGAAGTGGGGCACGCGTTTGCGTGCTGGCTTAACCGTAAACGCATACCGATGGAAACCGTGTGGCCCGGTATGGAGGCGTGTGAAGTACACTCAATGTCGATGGAATTTTTTGCGTGGCCGTGGGCTGAGGGATTTTTCGGTGCCGATGCCGCCAAGTTCCGGTACAGCCACTTGGCAGGAGCACTCACGTTTTTGCCGTACGGAACATTGGTGGACCATTTTCAGCACGTGGTGTATGAGAACCCCACTATGACACCGGCACAACGCCACGCACAGTGGAAACGCTTGTTGGGCGTGTATATGCCGTGGGTCAAACTGGATGGCGATATTCCGTTTTACAGTGAGGGCGAGGGCTGGCAGCGTCAGCATCATATTTATTCCAGCCCGTTTTATTATATTGACTATTGTTTGGCGCAAACGGTGGCGTTGCAGTTTTGGGCGCGTATTCAGCAAGACCCCGCTGCGGCGTGGGAAAACTATATGAATTATACTCGACAAGGTGGCAGCCGCGTGTTTACCGAGTTGTTGCGCAATGCGGGGTTGGATTCTCCGTTTGAAGAACGGTGCCTGCGTGAGGTGTGTACCGTGGCAAAGCAGTGGTTGGCAACGTGTGATATGAGCGGATTGGCGTAGGATAACGGTAGCCGTTTATGGTAGTTGATTAAGGAAGTGGTTGTTTGAAAACCGTATACAGAGGATTGGTTGTGCTTTTGGCGGCAACAACGCTTTTGTTTATGTTAGCGGGTTGCCGTTTAGAAAAGAAGAAAACCGAGGTTCACAACCCGTTGGTGGTGGGGTATTCCGCGTTTGAGGGAAAGTTCTCGCCGTTTTTTGCAGAAACTGCCGAAGACCGCGACGTGGTTTCTATGACACAGTTAAATCTGCTCACCAGCGACCGTCAGGGCGCCGTGGTATTGGATGGTATTCGCGGCGAAACGGTGGACTATAACGGTACGCCATACACCTATTATGGTCCCGCCAGTGTGACCATTATCAGTAACGACGACACAACGGTGGAATATCGGTTTACTTTGCGTGAGGATATTACATTCTCGGACGGTACACCGCTTACGGTGGACGATGTTTTATTCTCGCTTTATGTGTTGTGCGACCCTACCTACAACGGCAGTTCGGCGTTGTATACCCTGCCGATTGCGGGTTTGCAGGAATACCGTGCCGGTATGGCGGCAAAGTGGCAACTGATTTTGGCCGACACCCCCAAAGCGGCGGCAAACGGTTCTGCCCAAGGGTATTATACCGCCGACGAGGCAGCCACTTTCTGGGCGGCGTTTGGTGAGGCGGGGCGTGCCTTTGTACAAGAGATTGTTAAAGCCGATACCGCCGCGGGCGTGGGGAAGGATATGCACAGCATTGCCCAAGCGCGCGGCTACACCTTGGCGGCGGAGGCAACCGAATCCGACTGGTTTGCGGCTATGGTGGACAAGTACGGATACGACTTATCGGATAAGGGGATTAACAGCGAAAAAGCCGGGTCTTCGTTTGTCAGTTTGTTAACGGCACGCTTGAGCGAGGCGCATTTGCGCGGCGGGGTTATCGGCGATTCGGCCAACACCATTACCGGCATACGCAAAACGGGACAATACACGTTTTCTATAACACTGGAACGGATAGACGCCACGGCTATTTATGAGTTGGCATCGGTGCCGATTGCGCCGTTGCATTATTACGGAAGTGCCGCGTTGTACGATTACGAAAACCACCAATTTGGATTTGTCAAGGGTGATTTGTCCGGTGTGCGGCAAAAGAACAAAATACCGCTGGGAGCGGGAATGTACCGTTTAACAAAGTATCAGGAGAATCTGGTAACATTTCAATCCAATACGGCGTATTACCGCGGCGCACCGCGCACCAAAAACGTCCAATTTAAGGTGTACAGTGAGGCGGGCAAATTGGATGCCATTGCTACGGGGAGTGTTCACATTACGCAACCCTCGTTTGACAAAAACACCATTGCCACCATTAAACAGGTAAACGGCGGGGTACTAAACGGCGACAAAATTGCCGTATCGGCGGTGGATTACCTGGGTTACGGATGTATGGGAATGAGTGCTCACAATGTAAAAGTGGGGGACAACGGCGGGTCGGCGGCTTCCAAAAACCTGCGGCGGGCGTTGGCAACGGTGTTTGCGGTGTACCGTAAACAGTCGGTGAATCATTACTATGGCGAGCGTGCCACGGTAATTGAGTACCCCATCTCCGATACCTCGTGGGCAGCACCGCAAGTAACGGAAGAGGGCTATCACATTGCGTTTTCAACGGATGTGAACGGCAACGAGATATACACAGAGGCAATGACGGCGGAAGAGCGGTATACCGCCGCGCAACAGGCGGCTTTGGGATTCCTTGAAGCCGCCGGCTATGTGGTACGCAACGGTAAGGTAACCGCTGCACCGCGGGGGGCAAAATTGTCGTACAGTGTGCGCATTCCCGCCGGTGGAAACAACGACCATCCTATGTATGAATTGGTGATGGCGGCAAAAAAATCGTTGCAAGAGATTGGCATTCAACTCACGGTCTCGGATGTGGGCACCGATGCCAAATTGTTGTCTGCCATTAAAGCGGAAACCGCGGAAATTTGGTGTGCGGCATGGGATGCCGATATTGACCCCGATATGTATCCGTTGTACTTTTCGGGCGATGCGGAACATCCGGCGGGCACTTTGGCGTATGTGTACGATATTCAAGATACGCAGTTGAACACCTACATTTTGCAAGCACGCAGTTCGCTTGACCGTGTTTACCGTCGCCGCCTTTACAAACAGGCACTGGATATTGTGGTGGATTGGGCGGTGGAAGTGCCTGTGTACCAGCGGCAAGAGGCGGTATTGTTCCGCAACGGTGCGGTGGTGATGAGCACCGTAACGCCGGATATTACCCCGTTTTACGGGTGGCTGAATGGCATACACACTTTGCGTTTAGCGGGTAACTCGTAGTTTGTATTCTAACAAGTGTTTGTGTGGGGCGTACAATACCATCTTCACATAAACGGCACACAAGAATAAAAGCGGGAGAAATTCGTGGATATTCCTTGACAGATACCGTGGTTTCGCGGTATAATTACAACCAGGAATACTTTGTCCCGCCGGTTAGTACCGGAGGGTGGCAGTCCGGTTTTCTTGTTGTTGTATTGTCCCGTCGTTTGCGGTGCGGGAGTGTGATATGATAATATAACAGCGTACTCCGTGGGTTTGTTTTGCGGGGAAGGACTGCGTTTATAAAACGAAACAAGTCTTTTGAAACGAACATTAGGAGGTGTTCACCCCGTGCTGGAGTACATTTTAGTTGGCATCGGCAGTTTGGTTGTCGGTGGTGTGGCGGCGGGCGTTATTGCGTTCCGTTCCGGTGTGTCGCATCGCAAGAAAACGGCAGAAACGGCCATTGGTTCTGCGGAAAAAGAGGCCGAGCGCATTGTTAAAGAGGCGCAAAGCAAGGCGGAATCCAAAAAACGAGAAACTTTGTTGGAAGCGAAAGACGAAATTCATCGTCTGCGCAACGAATCCGAGCGTGAACTGAAAGACCGTCGCAACGAGGTTGTGCGGCAAGAGCGTCGTATTCAGCAAAAAGAAGAGGCGTTGGACCGCAAAATTGAAAATTGCGAAGCCAAGGAAGAAGCCATTGCTAAAAAGCAAAAAGAAATTGATTCCCGTTTACAGGACGTGGAAGACATTAAACGCGGCCAGTTTGAAATGTTGGAGCGTATTTCCGGTTTCACCGTTGAGCAGGCAAAGGACTATTTGCTGAAAAGTTTGTCGGAGGAATTAACGCACGAAAAAGCCCTCAAAATCAGCGAGTTTGAAACGCAACTTAAAGAGGAAGCGGACCAACGCGCCCGCAACCTCATTTCCCACGCGATTCAGCGTGTGGCGGCAGACCAAGTGTCCGAGACCACTGTTTCGGTGGTGCCGTTGCCCAACGACGAAATGAAAGGTCGCATCATTGGCCGCGAGGGTCGCAATATTCGTATGATTGAAACGCTCACCGGCGTGGATTTGATTATTGACGACACACCCGAAGCGATTACGCTGTCCGGCTTTGACCCGGTGCGCCGGGAAATTGCGCGCATTGCGCTGGAACGTTTGATTTCCGATGGACGTATTCATCCTGCCCGCATTGAGGAAATGGTGGAAAAAGCCCGCCGTGAGGTGGAGGCCACCATTAAATCGGAGGGCGAGCGCGCCATTTTGGAAACCGGCCTGCGCGGTGTTCATCCGGAAATTGTACGGTTGTTGGGTCGTTTGCGTTACCGCACCAGTTATGGTCAAAACGTACTGAACCATTCCATGGAAGTGGCGTTTTTGTCCGGCATTATGGCAAGCGAATTGGGCATTGACCCCGAAGTGGCACGCCGTGCCGGTTTGTTGCACGACATCGGCAAGGCGGTTGACCACGAAATTGAGGGTTCGCATATTGAAATTGGTGTGGACATTGCCCGTAAGTACAAGGAAAGCGAAGCGGTGGTACACGCCATTCACGCCCACCACGGTGACGTGGAAGCAACCACTATTGTGGCTTGTTTGGTTCAGGCGGCGGATGCGGTGTCTGCCGCGCGTCCCGGTGCACGCCGTGAGAATTTGGAAAACTACATTAAGCGTTTGGAAAAACTGGAAGAAGTGGCAAACGAGTTTGCCGGTGTGGAACGCTCCTTTGCCATTCAGGCGGGTCGCGAAATCCGCATTTTGGTGCGCCCCGATGTGGTTACGGATGATAAAATGGCACTGTTGGCGCGGGATATTGCCAAAAAGATTGAGGAAAACTTGGATTATCCGGGTCAGATTAAGGTTAATCTCATTCGCGAAAATCGCGCCATTGATTACGCGAAATAAGGTAAAAAACTACCAAACGGTGTCCCGCAAGGGACACCGTTTGCACTATGGAAGGGAATTGCGCAATGAATATTTTATGTGTCGGTGATGTGGTTGGTTCGGCGGGTTGCCGTCATCTGGAACGCGTGTTGCCCGCCGTGCGGCGGCAATACGCCGTGGATGTGTGCATTGTGAACGGCGAAAACTCGGCGGACGGCAACGGCATTACGCCCCATTCGGCGGATTCGTTGTTCCGTTACGGTGCCGATGTCATTACCACCGGCAACCACGTGTTTCATCGCCGCGAGATTTACGAGGTGCTGGACCGCGGTGAGGGAATTGTGCGTCCTGCCAACTACCCCGACAGCGCACCTGGGAGTGGCGCGTTTATTGTGGATAAAGGGCGTTTTCAGGTAGCGGTTTTTAACGTAATGGGGCAGGTGTACCTCGACCCGCTTACTTGCCCGTTTGAAACACTGGATAAGTGGCTGGACGACCCGTCGTTGCCGCGTATTCGTGTGGTGGATTTTCACGCCGAGGCTACCGCGGAAAAACAAGCCCTGGCGTATTACGTGGATGGGCGCATTACGGCGTTGGTGGGTACGCATACGCACACACAAACGGCCGATGAGCAAATTTTGCCCGGTGGCACGGGGTTTATTACCGATGTGGGTATGACCGGACCCATACAGTCGGTACTGGGCATTCGTCCGGAACTGGCGATTGAAAAAATGCGCGGCAAATTGCCGGTGCGCTTTGCGGTGGCGGACAGTCCGTGCCGTATGGACGCAGTGCTGATTACCGCGGACCCCGCTACGGGGAAGACCACCGCGTTGGAGCGGTTGCAAATTACGTGATTTTTCTTGCGTTTTTTCGCAAAAAATGGTACACTGAATGACGAAAAAGGTTTTCGGTAACACTAGTTGCCGGAGGCGATAGTATGAATCAAGAACCACAGAAAAACGCGCAGAGTAAAAACGGGGAGCAACAGCACCCTGCGCAACGTTTGCAACAAGACTTAAAGGATGTGGTGGAAAACGGTTCCGTGACAATGAGCAACGGCAACCACACCATTCATTGCTTAACAATTATCGGGCAGATTGAGGGGCATTATGCCTTGTCCGGCGAAAATAAAACCACAAAGTACGAACACGTGTTACCGCAACTGGTGGCAATTGAGGAAAACCGCGATATTCAGGGATTGCTTATTTTGCTAAACACGGTGGGCGGGGATATTGAAGCCGGTTTGGCACTGGCAGAACTGATTGCCGGTATGAAAAAACCCACCGTGTCGCTGGTACTGGGCGGCGGACACTCCATTGGCGTACCGCTGGCGGTATCGGCCAAACAATCGTTCATTGCTCCGTCTGCAACTATGACGATTCATCCGGTACGCATTAACGGGTTGGTGTTGGGCGTGCCGCAGGCATTTTTGCATTTTCAGCGAATGCAGGAGCGCATTATTCGCTTTGTAACAGACCATTCCCGTATCACGCACGAAACGTTTTCGCAGTTGTGTATGAACACCGATGAAATGGCAACCGATATGGGTAGTGTGTTGGACGGTGAATCCGCCGTGGAGGTGGGGCTCATTGACCAACTGGGCTCACTTTCGGATGCGTTATCGGCACTGCACGACCGCATTAGCGAGGGATAAACACACATAGAGGAGGGTCACCCGGTGGCTCAGAAAAAAAAGAATTCTAAAAAAGGGGTGTCTGCCGCCAAAACACGCGGTGCGGCGAACACCAAAAAAAGCGAACTGGCGGAAAACGCACGGCGTCAAGCCACGGCGGTACTGCTGTTCGCGGGTGCCATTCTACTCATGTGCCTAGCCGTAATTCGCGGCGGCAGTTTGTGGGGATGGCTACATAACACGTTGTTGGGCTTGTTTGGCTGGTGCGCGTTTTTGGTACCGGTCTTATTGGGCTATATTGCGGTGAATTTAGCACTGGAAAAAGCCACCGATAACGCACGCACCAAATTGTGGCAAACCGTGACACTAATGGTGATGTTTTCCGGTATGGTACAAGTGTTCCGCCAAAACACCGCAGACGTTACCTTTTGGCAAGCCGTGCAGGAGGCATTCCGTGATGGTGCGCAGTACCGTGGCACCGGTGTGGTTGGCACATTACCGGGGTATGCGTTGGAATATTTGTTTACCGATTTGGGTGCCAAAATTATTTTGGTGTTATTGGTATTTGTGTTTATAATGCTGGTGACCGGCACTTCGGTGATTACACTGTTCAAAATGTTGTGGACACCGGTGCGTAAAACCAAGGAATCGTTGGAAACGGCAATGGAGTCGCAGGCACAACAACGCAAACAACGCGCAACCATTGACGTGGCGTTGGATGACGAGAATGAATCTGCACCGGCAATCGAGGAAAACGACGATAAATTAGCGGCGTTTGAGAAAGTCGCTGCCGAAATGGCGGCGGAAGAGCAAAATTTGCCGGATGTGGCGGATTTGTTGGATACTCCCACTGAGCAAGCGACGCCGGATGAACCGGTGGTGGTCGCTCCTGAGGGTGAGCAGCTGGTGGAAGAAGAACAACCGGAAGAAGAAGCTGAGCCGGTGGAGGAATATCGTTTTCCGCCCTTGTCGTTGCTTAACGAGTCGAAAGCACACAACGATTCGGCCGCCGCGCGCGAGCAGACAACCACGGCCGAGTTGTTAACCAAAACGTTGAGCGAGTTCGGCGTTAGTGCCAAAGTGATTGATGTGTCCCACGGGCCGACGGTAACGCGGTATGAACTGCAACCCAGCGCGGGTGTAAAAATCAGCCGCATTACCGGCTTGGCAGACGATATTGCGTTACGCTTGGCAACAACCGGTGTGCGTATTGAGGCACCTATCCCTAACAAGGCGGCGGTGGGCATTGAAGTTCCCAACAAAGTTTCGGGTTCGGTGTGCCTGCGCGACCTAATTGATACGCGCGAATTTGAGGAAGCACAAGGCAAACTCACCGTGGCGCTGGGTAAAGATATTGGCGGACAAATTGTGTTGGCAGACCTTGCCAAAATGCCGCATTTACTCATTGCCGGCACCACCGGCTCCGGTAAATCGGTGTGTACTAACTCTATGATTCAAAGCATTCTGTTCCGTGCCCGACCGGACGAAGTGCGGTTACTGTTAATTGACCCCAAACAGGTAGAATTCGGCATTTACAACGGCATTCCGCATTTGTTGGTGCCGGTGGTGACCGACCCGCGCAAAGCGGCGGGTGCTTTGGGATGGGCCGTGAACGAAATGTTGCGGCGGTACAAAATGTTTGCGGAAAAGAACGTGCGGGAAATTTTTGCGTACAACGAGGCGATTCAAGGCGATGACACGCTGGAGCGTTTGCCGCAAATTGTCATTGTCATTGATGAGTTGTCGGATTTGATGATGGTAGCCGCCAACGAAGTGGAAAGCAATATTTGCCGTTTGGCACAAATGGCACGTGCGGCAGGTATGCACTTGGTGATTGCCACACAACGTCCGTCGGTGGATGTTATTACCGGTTTAATTAAAGCGAACATTCCGTCACGCTTGGCACTCACGGTGGCATCGGCGGTGGACTCCCGCACCATTTTGGATACCGGCGGCGCGGAAAAACTGCTGGGTAAGGGCGATATGTTGTTTATGCCGGTTGGGTTTGCCAAGCCGGTGCGTGTGCAAGGGTGCTTTGTTGGCAACCGCGAAGTGGAAGCGGTGGTAGATTTCCTCAAATCCACCGAATCCCAGCAGTACGACGAAGCCGTGGAACAAGAGATTATTCGGCAAGCACAGGCGGCAGAAAAATCCGGCAGTCGCGGTGTATCGGAGGATGACGACGCGCACGATAGCGGAGACGAAATGTTGCCGCAAGCCATTGAAGTGGTGGTGGAGGCCGGAATGGCATCAACCTCGTTGTTGCAACGTCGGTTGCGGTTGGGGTATGCTCGTGCAGGACGTATTATTGACGAAATGGAGCAACGCGGCATTGTGGGCCCGCACGAGGGCAGCAAACCGCGCCAGGTGTTGATTACCCGTCAGCAATGGCTGGAAATGAATATGACCCGCCCGGATGATGATGTGGAGTAAGCCGCTATGAGTCGAGCAAAGCGGAGGCGGCGGTCGCTGCGGGCGGTTTTGCGCCGTATTCCCCGGGTGGCAGTAGCCGTGGTGGTACTGTTTTCGGTACTTGTTACCGCCAACGGCACGTGGCGGTTGCCGTGGCTCCCCACGTGGGACGATTTGTATGCAGCGGCAGGGCTGGCGGAACCGTCGGTTGTTGAGGGCACTTTACGAGTGACAGTGCTGGACGTTGGCAATGCGGATTGTTTGTTGGTGCAAAACGGCGACAGTGCCGCGTTGATTGATGCGGGCGAAAATAAAACCGCCGACAACGTGTTGGCCGCGCTGGGTACCGCGGGTGTAAAGGAACTGGATTGCGTGGTAGCCACCCACGCCGATGCTGACCACATTGGCGGCATGGACGAAGTGGTGCGCGAACTGGAAATTGACACCTTTGTTATGGCAACTATGCCACCGGAACACACGCCGACCAGCCGTACCTATCAAAATTTGTTAGATGCTTTGGAAGAGCGGGAGTTACCAATAACCGAAGCGGAATATGGTGATTGTTACGCCGTGGGCGATGCACAACTCACCGTGCTGAGCGGGAAGCGCGAATACACCGACACGAATGACCAATCGGTGGTGTGTCGGTTGCGTTTTGGGGAACATGACTTTTTGCTGATGGGCGATGCGGGAAAGGACACCGAGGAGGATTTGTTGGAAGACGGTGTACCGCTGGCGGCCGATGTTATTAAAGTGGGTCATCACGGGAGTAAAACCTCTTCCGATGAGGCGTTTATTCAAGCGGTAAATCCGGAGTATGCCTTAATAACGTGCGGTGCGAACAATCGGTATGGTCATCCGCACGAAGAAACGTTGCGCACCTTGGAGGAACAAGGGATAACGGTGTACCGCAGTGATTTGAACGGTGATATTGTGATTACCAGCGACGGTGAAACCTTAACTTTTGAAACACAGCGATAAAACGGCGATTAGCAAGTGATGTGGCTTGCTGACGATAAAAAGCGGTCGACGGATAGCGTCGGCGGTAACCCATTAAACACGAAAGGATGGTTGCTATGAAAAAGTTACTGGCATTTTTAGCGGGGGTGGCGGCTGTTGGCGGCGGTTTGTGGCTGGCATACCGCAAATTGACAGAGCACGGCATTTTGGTATCGGGAACATTTGAAGAGGAAGAACCGGTGGTGTTGGCAGAGGACGAAGAAACCGCCGACATCGAAACCGAAACGGCAACCGAGGAATGAGTGAGGAACAACTGTCCCGCACGGCGCTGTTGCTTGGCGATGAAGCATTGCAACGGTTAGCTGCGGCGCGCGTGGCGGTGTTTGGCATTGGCGGCGTGGGCGGCCACGCGGTTGAGGCGTTGGCGCGCAGCGGTGTGGGTCATTTGGATTTGTTTGACCACGACGTGGTATCGGTTTCGAACATTAACCGCCAAATTGTGGCGTTACACAGTACGGTAGGACGGTACAAAACCGAAGTAATGGCGGAGCGTATTCGTGACATTCGCCCCGCTACCTGTGTGAACGAGCACCGCTTGTTTTTTCTGCCGGAAAACGCCGATACGGTGGATTTTACCGCGTATGATTTTGTGCTGGATGCGGTGGATACCGTGTCGGCAAAATTGGCGATTATTGAGAGGTCACAGGCGGTCGGTGTGCCGATTATTAGTTGTATGGGTACCGGCAACAAGTTGGACCCGTCACAGTTGGTGTTAACCGACATTGCCAAAACTTCAATGTGCCCATTGGCGCGGGTAATGCGGCGCGAATTGCGCGCGCGGGGTATTACACACCTGCGGGTTCTGTATTCCACCGAGCCGGTACACCCGCACCAAGACGCAGAGGGTACGTCACCCGTGCCGGGTAGCACGGCGTTTGTGCCGTCGGTAGCGGGGCTTATGTTAGCAGGGGAGATAGTGCGAACCCTTGCTAAGACAGAATAAAAAAGCGGGCGGAACCATTGGTTCCGCCCGCTTTGTGAATATAGTTCATAAAAACGGCGCCCCGATATGCGGGGCGCCGTAAACTGTGACGAGTAAATTATGCCTTTTTCTTTTCGATGGTGCGTTGAACCAGTTTAACCAGTTCCACCACCGGAATTACACAGAAGCCAATGGCAATGGCAATAGCATATTCCGCCAAGCTAACACTGGCAAAGCCAAATGCGGCCGCAAGGAAGGGAACTTCGCATACCAGTGTGGTTGCCACCAGCGAACCGATAGCCGCCAAATACAACACCTTGTTGTGCGAACCCATGGTGAACAAGCTCCCGCGTTGTGAACGCATATTCAAACTGTGGAAAATTTCCGCC
The DNA here is from genome assembly GCA_045653425.1 of Acutalibacteraceae bacterium. GTDB lineage: Bacteria > Bacillota > Clostridia > Oscillospirales > Acutalibacteraceae > RGIG3009. The sequence continues at coordinate 14,476 of JAZOLU010000021.1, forward strand.
ATAGACATTGTCAAGAACGCCATAGTGGTACCGTCGGCACTGTTGGTGGCAGCCCAGTTGCCGGATTCAATGAAGTGACCGACAAAGTAGGAAATAAGCACCAGTACAGACACCAAAACGCCTTGATACACCACGTCCACGCCCATACCGCCGGCGAAAATACCGGCTTTGGCATCGCGCGGTTTGCGGCGCATAATGTTATGCTCGGCCTTTTCCATACCCAATGCCAGCGCGGGAAAACAGTCGGTAACCAGGTTAATCCACAACAGGTGCACGGGTTCCAAAATGACAAAGCCCAGTAACGTAGCCACAAAGATGCTGATAACCTCGCTCATATTGGAACCAAGCAAGAACTGAATGGCTTTGCGGATGTTATCGTAAATGCGACGGCCTTCTTCAACCGCGCCCACAATGGTGGCAAAGTTGTCGTCCGTTAACACCATATCGGCAACGTTTTTCGTAACGTCGGTACCGGTGATACCCATACCCACGCCAATGTCCGCCGATTTAATGGAAGGCGCATCGTTTACGCCGTCGCCCGTCATAGCCGTAACAAAACCGGCGTTGCGCCACGCATTAACAATGCGGGTTTTGTGTTCCGGCTGAACACGCGCATACACACTGATGTTGCGGAATTCTTTTTCAAACTCCTCATCGCTCATCTCATTCAGCTGAGCACCCGTAATGGCGCGCGTGTTTTCGTCCAAAATGCCCAATTCTTTGGCAATGGCAATGGCGGTATCCACGTGGTCACCCGTAATCATAATGGGGCGAATACCGGCACCGCGACATTCCACAATGGCATCTTTCACTTCGGGACGGACGGGGTCAATCATACCGGACAAGCCCACAAAGCACAAATCGGTTTCCAGCGTTTCCGGCTCGTAGTTTTTGGGCTCGGTGTCCCAGCGGCGCTCCGCACAAGCCAGCACACGCAAGGCACGGTCAGCCATGGCCTTGTTGGCTGCCATAATCTCGGCGCGGTATTCCTCGGTCATTGGCACGGCTTCGCCGTCTTTTAAATAATGGGTGCACTTGTCCACAATCACATCCGGTGCGCCTTTGGTAAACTGAATGTACCCGTTATCGGCAGGGTGCACGGTAGACATCATTTTACGGCCGGAATCAAACGGTGCTTCGCCGCAACGGGGCAGACGCGCCTTTAATTCGGGTTTTGCTAACCCCAGTTTGTTGGCCCATACAACCAGCGCCGCTTCGGTCGGTTCGCCGGTAACGGTATCATCGGGATTGAGTTCAGCATCGCTGCACAAAGCCATAGCGGTTGCCAAACGCTTTTCGTTTTCGCCAAAGTGGTCCACCACAGTCATTTTGTTTTGCGTGAGCGTGCCGGTTTTATCCGAGCAAATAATTTGTGCACAACCCAGCGTTTCCACCGCGGTAAGCTTGCGAATGATGGCGTTGCGCTTGGACATATTGGTAACGCCAATGGACAACACCACCGTTACCACGGCGGCCAAGCCTTCGGGAATGGCGGCAACCGCCAACGAAACCGCCACCATAAAGGAGTTCAGAACCACGTTAAAATCCAAACCGCCGGCACGCAACAACTGCACGCCGAACACCACGGCGCACACACCCAATACAAGCCACGTTAGAATTTTTGACAACTGTGACAATTTAATTTGCAGGGGCGTTTTTCCTTCTTCTGCCTGCGCCAACGCGCCGGCAATTTTGCCCATTTCGGTATCCATACCGGTGCTGGTAACAACTACCGTGCCACGACCGTACACTACCGTGCCGCCCATATACACCATATTTTTGCGGTCGCCCAGCGGAACGTCTTTTTGCCCGTCGGACAGGTTAATGATGTCGATAAACTTGGTAACCGGCACCGATTCGCCCGTGAGCGCGGCTTCTTCCACCTGCATACTGGCACTTTCCAAAATACGCGCATCGGCCGGTACGGCATCGCCCGCTTCCAGCAGCACCACATCGCCAACCACCAAGTCCTCGCTGTGAATGGTCACAATGCGGCCGTCGCGCAGTACCTTGGATGTGGCGGCGGACATTTCTTGCAGGGCTTCAATGGCCTTTTCTGCCTTGCTTTCCTGATACACACCCAGCACGGCGTTGATAATTACCACCGCCAAAATGATGATGACATCGGTAAAACTTTCATTCTCTACCACCGCCAACACACCGCTGATGGCTGCCGCTACCAGAAGTATAATAATCATTGGGTCTGCCAACTGTTCCAAAAAGCGGCGGATTAACGATTTGCCGGGTGCGGCGGCCAATTTGTTTTTTCCGTTTTCAGCCAAACGCTTGTCGGCTTCCGCTTGGCTCAGGCCTGCGGCAGTTGTGTTTAACTGCCCCAAAACCGCATCGGTATTTTCGCAATAAAATTTCATACCAAAATGCGCTCCTTTCGTATTTGCTCCATTAGTATGTGCTTACAGTGTGTGTAAAAAACAGTAAACCACCCCGCAATGGAAACTGTTGCCATCATACCAAAATGGGGCAAGAATGTCAAGTTCCGGGCTTGTAAACGCGGTAAAAAATTAAGTTAAAACCGGCTTTGCTAAGGTTTTCAAGAAATGTATTGCACTGCAAAGAAAAATCGTGTAATATAAAGATATACTAAACAAAGGGGGATGCACCATGCCGACTTTACACACCATGAAATATGCAACCAAACGCAACAACTTGTATTTGCGCGTGGCACTGGGACATTTTGCTACCGCTAATTGCCACAGCAATTACTATGTTGACGTGGTTGCCCAAAAAGCGCGGTTATCCGAAGCGCGGGCAGTAGCCGAGGAACTGAGCACCTACTATTACGCGGACACCGTGGTGGATACCATATTGTGTTTGGACGGTACGGAAGTGATTGGTGCTTGTTTGGCAGACAGTTTGGCAAAAGCGGATGTTATGAATATGAATGCTCATAAATCCATTTACGTGGTCACGCCGGAATCCGTTGGTGGTACGCAACTGTTGTTCCGCGATAACATTGTTCCGATGATTGCCGGCAAGCACGTAATGATTTTGGCGGTATCGGTTGCCTCCGGCAAAACGGTGGAGGCCGCGATTGAAGCCATACAATATTACGGCGGCACGGTATCGGGTGTGGCGGCTATTTTCTCCACTGCAAAGGAATGTCGCGGTCTCCCGGTGCACTCGGTTTTTGACCCAAACGACCTGCCGGATTATCACAGTTATCCGTCGCACGAGTGCCCCATGTGTAAGGCGGGCCAAAAGGTGGATGCCTTGGTGAATTGTTACGGATTTTCTAAACTGTAAACCAACAAAAAGGGAGTGGTTGCTCCCTTTTTTTATTACAATAAAGAACGAGATTGTGTATTTACGCCCTTTCAATATGCGTTGACCACATTAAACAGTGTTATACGGGAAACACTAACATCAATCCTGTTTTTGAGCAACGCATAAACTATCTGTTTGAGAGGGTGTCGAATCCGTGAAACTCAATTACAAACGCACGGTTCTTATTGGGCTGGCCTTTATGTCTATTTTGGCATTTTGGCAGTTCTATGACCAAGTCATTCCCTACGTTTTGGAAAACGTATTTGGGTTGGGCACATTTTCCGCCAATGCCATTATGTCCATTGACAATGTGCTGGCCATTGTTATGTTGCCGTTATTCGGCATACTGTCCGACCGCACGCATACTCGTTTGGGTCGCCGCACGCCGTATATTTTGTTTGGCACGTTGGCGGCGGTTGTATTATTGGTAGTATTAGGGCTATTTCAGCAGGCGCGGCATTTTGTTGGGTTTACGGTCACGCTCATTTTGTTGTTGATTGTGATGGCTACCTACCGCACGCCCGCGGTGGCGTATATGCCGGATGTTACGGAAAAGCCGTTACGCAGCAAAGCCAATGCTATCATCAATTTGGTAGGGTATTTAGGCGGCATATTTGCCACCATAATGATGATGGTGTTGCTGAAAAGCAGTGAAAATGCCGCGGGCGAAACGGTATATGCCGATGACCAATCGTTTATGCCGGTGTTTTTGGTAATTGCGGGCTTTATGCTGGTGACGGTACTGGTAATGGTGTTTACCGTGCGTGAAAATCGTGTACTGGCAGAAACGCACATTGTGGACGAGCCCGAGGCAGAGGAGACGGCTACCGGCAAATTATCACGCCCGGTTATGTGTAGTCTGATATTAATTTTACTTTCCGTGTTTTTGTGGTTTATGGCCTACAATGCCGTTACCACTGCTTTTTCACGTTATTGCGTGAACCAGTGGGGGGTAGACCTCGGCACGTCTTCCGGCTACTTGCTCACCGCCACCATTGCCGCCATTGCCGCCTTTGTACCGCTGGGCTTTTTATCTGGCAAAGTGGGGCGTAAAAATGCCGTGTTACTCGGCATTGCGCTTATGACTGCTTGCTATGCGGTGGCGTTCTTTATCACGCGTGAAACGCCGGTAATGTATTTGATATTTGCGCTGGTGGGTATCGGCTGGGCATCCATTAACGTTAACTCATTCCCTATGGTGGTGGAGATGTGCCGCGGCTCGGACGTGGGGAAATACACGGGATTGTACTACACGTTTTCTATGGCGGCGCAAATTACCACCCCGTTATTGTCCGGCTTTTTAATTGACAAGTTGGGCTTTGGGTATGCGGTGTTGTTCCCGTACGCGGTGTTGTTCTCGGCGTTGTCGTTTGTGACGATGTTGTTTGTTCGTCACGGCGATGTTAAGCCAGAAACGCCTACCTCGCTGATAGAATCGTTTAACACGGAGGAATAAGTATGGTGGTGGCACTGTGTGTGTTGGCGGGGATGTTGTTGCTGGCACTGTGGATGTGGCGTCCGTCGTGGCGGTGCCATCCCGACCGACACGTGTGGGAAGGGCAATATGTGGCGCACCGTGGTTTGCACGGATTGGCACCCAATGCGCCCGAAAATTCAATGGCGGCGTTTCGCAAGGCGTTGGAACGCGGCTTGGCTATTGAAACCGACATTCACCTCTCGGCTGATGGCGAGGTGGTGTTGTTCCACGACGATGACCTAACCCGTATGTGCGGGGTGGAAGGCACGCCGGAGACGTCAACGCTAGCAGAACTTAAACAATTACGTTTGGCGGGAACACAGGAAACAATCCCCACTCTGCGCGAGTTATTGGAACTGGTAAACGGCGCGGTACCGTTGTTGATTGAGATAAAGTGCCGTCCCGGCAGGCAATGTGCCGCGTTGTGCCGCGCCACCGATCGGTTACTCTCGCAGTACGGCGGGGTATATGCCATTCAATCGTTTTACCCGCCGGTGTTGTGGTGGTATCGTTGGCACCATCCCAAGGTTTTTCGCGGGCAGTTATCTGCCGGGTTTTACAACGACAAACCACATATGCGTGTTTTGGGGTGCTTAATGTTTAACTGGTTGAGCCGACCGGATTTTATATCCTACGAGCACGAAACCGCCGCGCACCCGTGTCGGCGATTGTGCAGTTGGTTGGGTGCCTACTTGTTTGGGTGGACGTTCCGCACACCGGAGGCGGTTGACCACACCCTGTTTTGTACCTACATTTTTGAAGGATTTATTCCTGAAACTGATGTAAAGAAGGGTGAACTATAATGGAAAAGTGGCACATCATTGCGCGAATACACAACGATTTTACGGACAAATTCGGCATTCCGCGCCAAAGCGGATTGGTGCCGAAATTGCCGTCGCTCATTGTATTTGAAGAGCCGTTTCGTAATCGCGATGCGCTGCGTGGTATTGAGGATTACTCGCATTTGTGGTTGTTGTGGCAGTTTACACAGGCGCGGCGTGACACGTGGAGCCCCACCGTGCGTCCACCGCGGTTGGGTGGCAATCGACGGATGGGCGTGTTTGCCACGCGGTCGCCGTTTCGGCCCAATCCCATTGGCCTATCTTCGGTTTCCTTGTTGGGCGTGGAACATACGTCGGAGTACGGCACGGTACTGCGCGTGGCGGGGGCAGATTTGTTGGACGGCACGCCCATTTTGGATATTAAGCCGTATTTGGCATATACAGATGCGCATCCCGAGGCGGTGGGCGGATTTGCCGATGCCTTTGTGGAGTATGGTTTAACCGTACATTGTGAGGGGGCTTTGCTGGCACGCGTACCTGCCGAAAAGCGAGGTTCCCTGCTGGCGGTATTGCGGCAGGACCCACGCCCCTCATACCAGCACGACCCCGAACGCGAATACGCTATGGATTTCGGCGGATACACCATACGGTTTCGCGTGGCAGAGGACGTGTTAACCGTAGTGGATATTACCACATAAAGTGAAGCGGCTCGACCAAATCGGTCGAGCCGCTTGTTGTTAAAAGGTTATGCATTGGTGAATCGTGTCAAAAATGCTTGGGTGCGCTCGTTTTGAGGGTTGTCAAGCACTTGTTCGGGCGTGCCCTGTTCCACAATCAAACCGTCATCCATAAAGATGATGTGGTCCGACACCTCGCGAGCAAACTGCATTTCGTGAGTGACAATAACCATTGTCATATTGGTTTCTGCCAGTTGGCGAATCACGCGCAGTATTTCACCCGTCAGTTCCGGGTCAAGCGCAGAAGTGGGTTCATCAAAGAACAGAATTTCCGGATTAAGTGCCAGCGCGCGGGCAATGGCTACGCGTTGCTGCTGCCCGCCGGATAATTCACACGGATAGGCGTTGTATTTTGCCGAAAGACCAACTTGGTCCAACAGTGCGCGACCGCGTTGCTCAATGTCGGCAAGAATGGCTTTGGCATTTTGTTTATAGTCCGCGCGTTCCTTGGCTTGCAAGCGCGGTGCCAAGCATACGTTTTCCAACGCGGTATATTGCGGGAACAAGTTAAAGTTTTGGAAAACCAACCCAAAATGTAACTGACGCTCACGCTGTTCCGCAGCGGTCAAGCGTCGCGTATCCGCGGCATCAAAAATGGGGTTTCCGTACACCGCTATGGTACCTGCATCGGCGCGTTCCAAAAACGTAAGACAACGCAACAGGGTGGTTTTACCGCTGCCGGAAGAACCAATAATCGAAAGGACTTGTCCTTTTTTCAGCGAGAAGTCCAGGCCTTTGAGGACAACCGTTTTGCCAAATGATTTTCGGATATTGCGTACTTCTAAAATGGACATCACGGCACCTCCTTACGCCTTGAAGTAATCCAACTTCTTCTCAATTTTACTGAGCAAAATTGTTAGAATACCATTGAATATTAAGTAGAACACGGCGGTATAAAACAGCGGCCAAATAAAGCCCTTTTTGATAAACGTTTCGCCCGCCCAAATAATTTCATACACCGCGATAACACGCGCCAGAGCGGTGTCTTTCACCAGTGTAATACATTCGTTACCCATTGGCGGCACAATACGCTTGACCAGTTGGAGTAACGTTACCTTAAAGAAAACCTGCGTGCGGGTCATACCCAACACTTGCCCCGCTTCGTTTTGCCCACGCGGAATGGATTGGATACCCCCACGGTATATTTCGGAAAAATAGCAGGCGTAATTGATACTGAACGTAATTAAGGCGGCGGTAAATCGGGGGAGAAGAGGCCAATCAAACAACAGACCCGGCCCGTAATACACAATAAGAATTTGCAACATCAGCGGCGAACCGCGCACAATCCACACAACGGTTTGGACAAACCATCGCAGAGGGGAAACGCGGCTCATGGAGGCCAAGCAGATTAACAGGCCGAGCGGCAGCGCAAACAAGAGCGTCAGCGCAAACAACTCTCCTGTGGTGACCAGCCCTTCTAATAGGGTTTTTGTTACACTCCAAAATGACATAAAACAACCTCATTTAAAGACTGCAATAAGGCAGAGGGGGCGCGCCCCTTCTGCCTTACTGCTTATAATGCGAAACAAATTATTTTGCAATAATGTTTTTGGCAATACCGTACTTTTCGGCCGCGGTTGTGACTTTGCCGTCGTCATACGCCTTTTTCCAGAACGTATTGAACTCAGTCACCAAATCACTGCCCTTGCGGAAACCAACACCGTAGTCCTCGGTGGTCAGTTCCACGGTGGTGGTCAGCGTGGGATAACTTGTACCCTCACCAATCATCGCACCGGCCATCAGCAAGTCGATTACGCACGCTTGCACACTACCGGACTGAACTTCCATCAGCGCACGCGCTTGGTCATCCACGGCGGTGTATTCAATGTTCAAAGCATCCAGTGCCTCGGCGCCCGCCGAACCCGATTCCACGGCAAACGTTAAAGTGCTCAAGCTTTCTTTGGTTGTGTAATTGGCAGCAATGTCCGATTTAACAACAACAACCTGTGCGTTCTTGCAATACGGTTCGCTCACGCCCATCAAACCCTTAACTTCGTCGGTGATGGTCATACCGTTCCATACCACGTCAATGCTCTTGGTTTCCAGTTCCATTGCCTTCTTGCCCCAGTCGGCCAAAACCAAGAATTCTGCATCCACGCCCAGATACTTGGCAAACTCTTTCGCCATATCCGCGTCAAACCCTACCCATTCGGTGCTGTCTTCCGTTTCTTTGTAATCCATCGGTGCAAAATCGGTAATACCAATAACCAGTTTACCCTTTTCCAGAACATACGCCTTGTCAGACGTGTTTTCGTCCTTTTTCGCGGTGCAACCCGCAAAGCAGGTAACAATTAACAACGCCGCAAGGATAAGTGACAGTGCTTTTTTCATAATGAATAACCCTCTCTCGTTTCGTGTTGAGTTCATTATACACTACCGCATTAGCAAAGTAAAGTGCAAAATTGACAGTTGCGCATAATTACAAATAAATTATAATATTATGCGAATAATCTTGCGTTTATATCAATTCTTTTTCAATTTGTGCGGTGTGGGCAGATTGGCCAGCGTTACGGCGCCGAACATTACCACGCAACCAAGGCCCTCGCGCAGGGTGAGCGTATCGCCCAATAGAGCCCAACCAAGCAGTACCGAAAATACGGATTCCAAACTCAGCAGCAGTGTCACCACCGTGGGGTTGGTGCCTTGTTGCGATACAATTTGAAGTGTATACGCAATGCCGCTGGAAAACACGCCGACGTATACTAACGGAAACCAGCAAGAAAGAATGGCGGTGAGATTGGGCTGCTCAAACACAAACATCAGCACCGTGCTGGTAACGGCAACCACCACCAACTGTGCACAGCAGAGGTGAATACCGTTAATATCGGGTAATCGGTCCACAATCAGGATTTGCAACGCAAAAAACACCGCGCACAATAAAATGAGCGAGTCGCTGGCCTGAATGGCAAAGCCTTCGTTGATACACAATAAATACAGTCCAACCAGCGCAATAGCGGTGCTGGCCCACACAGTCAGCGAGGCGCGCCGATGGCAGAATAATCCGAATATCGGTACCAGTACCACGTACAACGAGGTGATAAACCCTGCTTTGCCGGCACTGGTGTCCGCCAATCCCGCTTGTTGAAGATTGGTGGCAATGGTCAACGCCAAGCCGCAAATTATGCCGCCCCACGCTAAGCGGCGGCGGTAACTTGAATCGCGTTTCGCGGGGGTGGGAATGCGCCGTCGGAGCAAAACAGACAGCAAGAACAGTGCCGCCGCGCCAATCCACGAACGGGTAGCCGTAAACGTGAAAGGTCCCATCACATCGGCACTCACGCTTTGCGCAATAAAGGCAGAACCCCATAAAAAGGCGGCAAGCAACGGGCACAGGGTACCCCGTAAGTGTTTGGACATTGGTTTTCCTCACTTTCCAAAGGATGACCTCGAAAGGATACCACAGATAAAAGAAAAAAGCAAGAACACTTGACAGTCCGCGGTTTTGTCGGTATGCTATATAAGGTAAAATAAAGGAGAGGAGTGTACTTTGTGGATAAATATAAGCGTTTGGTTTCCAATACGATGATTTTTGCCATTGGAACGTTCAGTTCCAAACTACTCTCCTTTTTTCTCACGCGATTGTATACCGAGGTGTTGGATAAGGCGCAATACGGTGTTACCGACCTTATCCAGCAAAGCGGCAATCTTCTGTTGCCGTTGGTCACACTGGGCATTACCAACGCAGTGGTGCGTTTTGGGTTGGACAAAGGCGTGCGTAAAAGTGATGTGTTTACCACCGGGCTTTTGTCCTTGCTTTTCGGGGCGGTGCTGTTGTTGCTCATCAGTCCGTTGCTGGGTATGGTGGAATTACTGTCCGGTCATATTGGGTTGCTGTGCTTGTTTGTACTCGTATCGTCTTTGCGCTCATTGTGTGCCCAGTTTGTGCGCGCGCAAAATCGTGTAAAACTGTTTGCGGTTGACGGCATTTTGAGCACAGTCACCACCATTCTGTTCAATGTGCTGTTTTTAGTGGTTCTCCGGTGGGGCGTGTTCGGTTACATTTTTTCCATTGTCTGTTCCGATGCACTGTCGGTCGTTTTTTTGTTTGTCACCGCCAAACTGCAACGCTACGTAGCACTGCGCGGGTTGGATTTCACACAATCACGCGCTATGCTCAAATACGCTATTCCGCTCATTCCCAATACGGTTTTGTGGTGGGTCACCAACGTGTCGGACCGTTACATTGTGGCGGCGGTTTGCGGTGAAGCGGCCAACGGTATGTATGCGGCAGCATATAAAATACCGTCGTTAATTATGTTGGTGTCCGGCATTTTTATGGATGCGTGGCAAATTTCCGCCTTCACGGAAAAAGAGGGAAGAGACCGCTTTTATTCCAAAGTAATGTCCACTTATAGCGCGTTGTTGTTTGTTATGGCATCCGGCGTTATTTTGTGCGCCCGTTTTGTGCCGCATATTTTATTTGCCGAAAAGTTTTACGAAGCGTGGCGGTATATCCCCTTGTTGGTAGTGGCAATGGTGTTCACGTGTATGGTAAACTTCCTCGGCAGTATATATATGGTAGAAAAGAAGAGCGCGCGTTCCTTGCTCACGGCGGCTCTCAGTGCCGTCATCAACGTGGTGCTGAATGTGTGGTGGATTCCGCGCTTCGGCGTCAACGGTGCGGCGGCGGCCACGTTGGTGTGTTATTTGGTGGTGTTTGGTGTTCGCTTGTGGGATACGCGGCGGTATATCCGCATACAGTGGAATTATACTCGGTTGGTTTTGTGTACGGTGGTTGTACTGGTGCAAACCGTACTGTTGTTATTTGAGGTGCCGTTGTGGTTGCTGTGGGAAACGTTGTTGTTCGGCGTTGTTGCAGCGTTGTGCGGCAAAGGAATGTGCGAAAGTGTCGTTCGTTTGATTCGCCGATAATTTTTTGTTTTTTTACTAAAAAAGGTGTTGACAAAAGCAATTTTCGGTGATATTATAGTAACACTGTCCCCCAAAAATCGGGGCAGTGAATAGGACCTTGAAAATTAAACAATGCAAAGAGCAGAAATTAACTACCCGTTAATTTACAAACGGAAGAGAAAATCCGGGCGATGGCGACATCGCAAAACAGAGAAACGCGCAAGCGTGAGAGAGCAGAAGAACGGCTCTGGAAATGATGTTGTTCCTGTCGAAAGGCAGGTTCACATACAATTTTTAGAGAGTTTGATCCTGGCTCAGGACGAACGCTGGCGGCGTGCCTAACACA
>JAZOLU010000022.1:0-60885 GCA_045653425.1 Acutalibacteraceae bacterium
AAAACCAGGCATTTTACCCGTTTACGGGTAGCAGTGCGTGTGATGCGATGATAATGTTCGGTGCCCCTTTTAGGGGCTATGCCGGTATCAACCCCTTCTAGGGGTTGTGCAAACCACCAGTTTACTGGTGGTTATGATTTATACTCCCACGGTTTGCGCATTTCTGCTTGTGCATACATCGTACAATAACTTTCATAGCGTGAGGCGGCAATTTCGCCCCGCTGTACGGCGGCTTTTACCGCACAATCCGGTTCGTGAACGTGCGAACAACCGGTAAAGCGGCACTGCCCAAACAACGGACGAAATTCGCGAAAACAATCGCTCAACGCCTCTTTATCAATGGGATGAATCCGCTCCATATCCAGTGCCGAAAAGCCCGGTGTATCCGCCAAATACCCGCCAAACGGCAACCGAAACAACACCGCCGAGCGCGTGGTATGCCGCCCGCGGCCCAGTTTGTGGCTGATTTCGCCCGTTTCGCGTTGCCATTGCGGTTCTATTACGTTAAGCAAACTGGATTTCCCCACGCCGGAATTACCGGCAAAGGCCGTTACTTTCCCCCGCAACTGCTCGCGCAGCGGCGCTGCGGTTTGCGGTGCGGTGGTGGTTACGGTGAACACCGGAACCCCCGCCAAACGGTAGGTCTCTTCCCACATCGCGGTGTCCTGCAAATCCGACTTGGTAATTACCAGCAGCGGCTCCACGCCCTTTTCTTCGGCAATGGCAATTAACTTATCCAATAACAACGGATGCGGTGCGGGTTCTGCCACGGAAGCAATCACCGCCAACTGGTCAAGATTCGCCACCGGCGGGCGCACCAGCACATTGCGACGCGGCAAGATGCGGTGCAAAGTACCGCTCCCGTCTGCCTGTGTGGCAATTTCCACACGGTCGCCCGCCACCGGTGTAATGCCTTCGCGCCGAAACGCACCGCGCGCTTTACATTCGTAAACCGCATCGGCGGTTTCCACATAATAGAAACCGCCGATGCTCTCTAAAATCAATCCTTCCAGCAACACAGCCACCCTCTGCGTTACGGCGTTACGGTTGCCGTAGTTGCCGTGGTAGTGGTAGTGGTAGTAGCGGGGGTCGTGGGCGGTGCGGTTACGTACTGCAATAACACATTGCTATTCCGATACTGCTCGCCCACCATACCGGTCAAGCCATCCACCACGTACTGGGCGTAATCCAAAAACTCCGCCGAGTTCGTACCCGCTTTGGCAATTTTTACGGTAACCAAATACTCCTCTTTGGGTTCGGAGAAAGTCAGTGTCTTCACTTTTGCCACGTTGGGCAAAATGCCCTGGAACGTTTCGCGCAACTGACCGTCAACATACACCTGCATATCCACGGTAATGCCACTATCCGGCAGTTGTACTTGTACCTTTACGTCCAAAAAGCCGGTGCTTACTTCCAGTTTAATGGCCGTACCGGCGGGTGTGGGCGTTTCAGGCGCAATGCTTTGCGACATTACCGTGCCGGCGGGTGCCTCCGCCGTGTTCACGTAGGTAATATCCGCCTCGTTCACCACAAAACCGGCCGCTTGCAACTGGGAAATGGCCTGGTCTTTGGACAGTTTTTGCACATCCGGCACAGGGATGGGTTCCACCGGCACGTTTCCGTTGCTCACCACCATCGTCACTTCCGAACCGTACATCAACTCCTGCGGATATTCCGCAGGCGATACCGAAATAACAAAGTTCTTTTGTACCGTTTCGCTAATATCCAGCGTATACGCTACCTTAAAGCCGGCGTTGCTGAGCATTGCCTCCGCTTGGTCGCGGTGTTGCCCCACCACATCGGGAATGCGCACCATATTGGGGCCTTTGCTCACCGTAAGTATAATGGTTTTTGTGCCTTTTTTTACCAACAAATCGGCTTCCAACGATTGGTCAATAACCGTACCGGCCGGTTCTTCACTGTATTGTTCTTTTTGCGTGCCAAACTTAAACCACTCCATATACTCCGGCGTGGCAGAAATATCGGTCAAGGTCATACCCACAAAGTTGGGGACTTTTACCTGCGAACTGTTGCCGCCCTCACCGCCGAGTTTATCCGACAACACAATGCCCACAAACACCATTGCCACAATAAGGAACGCACCCGCCACCGCACATAACACGGGGATAATCGGGAACGGCTTTTTGGTTTCTTCGCCGTCGTCCTCGTCCGTAACGGCACCACCCGTTTCTTGCCCTTTCACCCGCGTGATAGTCTCCATATACCGCGTGGGGCTTTCGTCCACAAAATATTTATATTCAAAGTGAATACTGGGGTTCTTTTTGAACTCGTCAATGTCATACAGCATTTCCGCCGCCGACTGATACCGCTTGGACGGGTCTTTCTGCATCGCCTTCACGGTGATATCTTCCAAACCCTCCGGAATGGCGGCATTCACTTGGCGGGGCGGCTTCGCTTCCGACTGCAACTGCATAATGGCTACCGACACGGCACTGTCCGCCTCAAACGGCAATTTCCCTGTTAGCATTTCATACAGCATAACGCCCACGGAATAGATATCGGCTTTTTCGTCCGTAATTTCACCGCGTGCCTGTTCGGGGCTGATGTAATGCACCGAACCAATGGCTTTGTCCGTGGAGCGCGTAGCACGAATATCCTGCCGAGAAAAGCGTGCAATGCCGAAATCCGCCACTTTAATGGTGCCGTCCGGCAACAACATAATGTTTTGCGGCTTAATGTCGCGGTGCACAATGCCCTTGTCGTGCGCATGCTGCAACGCGCGCAGAATTTGCACCGTAAAATGCACGGCTTCTTTCCACTTGAATTCCGGCTGCTGGTCAACGTACTCTTTCAACGTAATGCCGTCAATGTACTCCATAACAATGTACTGCAACCGTTCACCAAAGCTAACATCGTACACTTTTACAATGTTGGGATGCGACAAAATGGCAATGGCTTTGGATTCGTTCTTAAACCGACGGGTAAATTCCTCGTTGGCCAGATATTCCTCTTTTAAAATTTTAACTGCTACCACACGGTCGTCAATGTTGTCGTATGCTTTATACACATACGCCATACCGCCCACACCGATAATTTCTTTGATTTCATACCGTCCGTCCAGACGTTTTCCAATATACTTATCCATCGTGTTCCTCCTGCGTCCTTCAATTTTTCGTTAGGGCGACAACGGTAATGTTATCGCTTCCGCCCGCCAAGTTGGCAGTGGTAATTAACTTCATAGGAATATCGGCAAACGCAAAGGTGCGTACCAACGATTGAATCATTTCGGGTGCTACCAAGTTGGAAAGCCCATCGGTGCAGATAAGCAGTGTCCCGTTGTCCGGGAATGCCACCCGCGTAAAGGCACATTCCGTGGTTTCTTCCACACCCAGTGCCCGCGTAAGAAAGTGTTTTTGCGGGTGGGTTTTGGCTTCTTCCGCGGTGATTTGCCCTTTGTCCACCATATCTTGCACCACCGAATGGTCGTGCGTAATTTGCTCAATCGTGCGCGGAGTAATTAAATACGCGCGGCTGTCGCCCACGTGGGCAACATACAAGGCCTCTTGTGTGGCAATCACCGCCACCACCGTGGTACCCATACCAAACAATGCCGGTTCTTCTCTGGCGGCACGATACACCTCGCCGTTCGCCTCTGCAATGGCGGATTCCAACAATTCACGAATCGCCTCCGGTGCAGCATTTTCCCGATAATCGTCCACCAAACGGTCGGCAATGTACCGCATAGCAATGGCGCTGGCAATGTTGCCGCCGTTTGCGCCGCCCATACCGTCGCACACCACCGCAAAAGCCGTGGTTTCCGTGAGTTTGCCGCAAAGGTATGCATCTTGATTGCTGGAACGCACACGTCCCGGATGAGATGCTCCCAATGTTTGCATGGTTCATTCCTCCTCTTTTTCCTGCCGACGTAATTGCCCGCAGGAAGCACTGATATCCGCACCCAAAGTACGTCTGACCGTAACCGTCATACCTTGTTGCTCTAACAACTGTTGAAAACGCCGTAACCGCGATTGCGTGCTGCGCCGATGGTCTTTACCCTGCACTTCGTTGGCGGGAATTAAGTTCACGTGGCACAACATTCCTTTTAAGCGAAAGGCCAATTCTCTGGCGCAGTCATCGCTGTCGTTCACACCGTCAATCATTGCATACTCAAACGAAATACGCCGACCGGTTACCCGCAGATATTCCCGACAAGCATCCAGCAATTCTTCCACCGGATACCGACGGTTAATCGGCATTAATCGAGACCGAATCTCGTTATTTGGCGCGTGCAGCGACACCGACAACGTAAGCGGCAGGTTTTCCTCCATTAGCCGATAAATGCCGTCTACCAAACCGCAAGTAGATAACGAAACGTGTCGCATCCCAATATGCGTACTGCCCGGACGGGCGAGCATTTTCAAAAACAGTAACACTTGTTCATAATTGTCCAGCGGTTCGCCCATACCCATTAGTACGATAGAACCCACACGAACCCCGCGGTCCTTTTGAGCCGCCGTAATTTGTGCCAGCATTTCTGCCGCGGATAAATTGCGAACCAACCCGCCCATACCGGTGGCGCAAAAAGAGCAGCCCATACGGCAACCCACTTGCGTGGATAAACACTGCGACCAACCGTGATGGTAACTCATCAGCACCGATTCCACTGTTTCGCCGTCGCTGAGACCAAACAGGTACTTCACCGTTTCATCCAGTTGCGATTCCAGCCGCCGTAATATTTTCACGCTCGGAATCACAAACGATTGTGCGAGTTGTTCTCGCAAAGCGAGGGGTAAATTGCTCATTTCCGCAAAGGAAGTGCAACCGTTATCCAACCATTGCAGCACCTGCTTGCATCGAAAAGCGGGATAACCCATTTCGGTTAACCGCTGTTGTAATTGTTCTTCGGTTAACGAGCGGATATCCTCCGACACCGTATGACACCTCATTCTTTACAAAATCCTGCGATAAAAAAGCCGTCAGTTTCGTGCAAATGCGGAAACAACGTAATGCAATAACTCGGCGGCAACCCTGCCGCTTCAAAGCAAGTTTCCAACGGCAAAATGCGCGGCGAAAATTCCGGATGTTCTTGCAAAAACCGCTGCGCCACTTGCTCGTTTTCCGCCGGATTGAGCGTACACGTGGAATACTGTAACACCCCGCCGGGACGCACCAATTCGGCGGCGCGTTCCAAAATGCGGTATTGCAATGCCGGCAGTTCGGCAAACGAGGACAGCACTTTGTACCGAATTTCCGGTTTACGGCGAATGACACCCAACCCGGAACAAGGTACATCGCACAGTACGCGGTCAAACGTACCGCGCAACTGTTCAGGACAAGGCGCGCTCGCATCGCGCACAGCGGTGCGCAGGTTGGTAATGCCCAGTTCTGCCGCGCGGCGGTCAATCGTTTCACATTTGGCGGGATAAATATCGCACGCCAGCAAACGGCCGGTGTTGTGCATTTCTTGCGCCACCGTAAAACTTTTACCGCCGGGTGCGGCGCACACATCCGCCACCAATTCGTTCGGTTGTGCGCCCAGTGCATAACACGCCCATTGCGAGGCCTTATCCTGATAATAATACCAGTTTTTCTCCTCGCTTGCAAGATGATTTAGCAAATTACTCCCTTTTGCACGAAAACAATGCGCTAAATCGGCACAAATTTCATAATTTGCACCCCATTCCGTCAACCGTTCTGCCAAGGCCGTATCGGTGGTGCGCAACGTGTTTACCCGCAAAAATGCATCCGGCGTATCGTTCATATGCTCCACCAACTGCCGCGCCGTATCCTCACCATACGCTTGCCGCCAAAACGCAAGCAACTCCACCGGACAAGAATGGCGTATTGACAACCCCTCGTCGCCGAGAGGCAAGGCATCAAACAAGGTGTCGCGCCGCCGCACAATGCCGCGCAAAACACCGTTTACAAACCCCGATGCCTGCCCTTGTTTGAGTTGACGCACACAAGTAACCGCCTCATTCACCGCGGCGGAATCGGGAATTTTATCCATATACAACAGTTGATACACCGCCACGCGCAACGTTTCCCGCACCAGCGGATGCCACTTTTTCATCGGCAACGAGGACGCATTCGACAAAATATAATCCAGCGTTAACCGCCGCTCAATCACGCCGTAAAACAAGCGCGAAACAAGCGAACGGTCCGCCTCCGACATAGTGGTGGTGCACAACAATCGGTCTAATATAATTTGTGAGTATCCGTCGCGGCGGTGCAATTCGGCCAGTGCTTGCACCACCGCACTACGCGGACTGTTGGCCATCATATTTCCTCCGTTGGAATTCAATTATCGGCAAAACGGCTATTCGTCTCCACAGGATGCCCGCGGAAATAGGCGGCGGCCTCCATACGCTTGCCGCCCTCCGCCTGCACCTCGCAAATTTCCAGTGCCGTGCCGCCGCCGCAAGCAATGGTTAACGGTTCGGCGCACACCACCGTACCGCACGGTGCCGTACACACACCCGCCACGCGGGTGCGGTAAATTTTCAGGCGTTTCCCCTCACGCTGTACGGTGGCTACCGGCCACGGATTTAATCCGCGTACTTGGTTGTGCAACACCGTCGCGGGTTTTGTAAAATCCAACGCGCACAGCGATTTATCCAGCATCGGCGCGTAACAGGTATCCTCCTCGGTTTGCGGTACACGCACCAGCGTTCCCTTCTGCAATGCACACAACGTGCGGGAAAGCGTATCTGCCCCCATAACCGACAAACGGTCGTGCAACTCGCCGGCAGTCAATTCCGGTTCCACGGGACAACGCGAAGTCAGCAACATATCACCCGTGTCCAGCCCAACGTCCATCATCATCGTGGTAACACCGGCCTCGGTTTCACCGTTAAGCACCGCCCACTGAATGGGTGCCGCACCACGATACCGCGGCAACAGTGAGGCATGCACGTTAATGCACCCGTATTTCGGCAGTTCCAGCACGGCAGCGGGCAAAATTTTGCCGTATGCCACCACCACAATCAACTCCGGTTCATAGCGACTAAGCATTTTCTGTGCTTCGGCACTGCGCAACGAGGATGGCTGAAACACGGGAATTCCGTGTTTTACGGCACACTCTTTCACCGGCGGCGGGGCTAATTTTTGCCCACGACCTTTGGGTTTATCCGCCTGTGTCACCACCAACGAAACGGTATGCCCGTCTGCCAACAAGCGTTCCAAGCACGGCACGGCAAATTCCGGCGTGCCCATAAAAATCACGTTCACGCCTGCCCCTCCCGATTCACCATCACGTTGGTCGCGTGGTCCAAAAACACCACGCCGTTCAAATGGTCAATTTCGTGGCACATACACCGCGCCAGCAAATCTTCCCCCGTAAGATAAAACCATTTGCCGTGGCGGTCCTGCGCTTTCATACGTACCTTATACGGACGAGTGACCGTACCCCATTTGTTGGGGAACGATAAACACCCCTCTTCCCCCGTCTGTTCGCCGCTTCGCTCGGTAATTTCGGGGTTCACGGCTTCAATCACACCGTCACCCACATCCATAACAATAACGCGGCGCAAAACGCCCACCTGCGGCGCGGCCAAGCCAACACCGGGGGCTTTGTGCATCGTTTCTGTCATATCGTCCAGCAACGTCCACAACCGCTCATTAAATTCCGTTACGGGACGGCACACCTTTCGCAAAACGGGTTCTCCCTCAGTTACAATATTGCGGATAGCCACGGTTTATCCTCTCCTTTACAAAATGGTTACCGGATTGCGGTCGGCATATACCGACACCTCCCGATTGGCAGGCTGTGCGCAAAACCGGCACAAAATCTCCCCAATAAAGCGGCGCGATGCCGCCGTTCCACTCAATTTCACCAGCAGTTTATACCGATACTTTCCCGCCGTGCGGGACACCGCCGCCGGCGTGGGGTCCAACACAATCAGCGGCAAACCATCGTAATTTGGTTGCGCGGCGGTTTGGCGTAACACGTGTAGCAACCGCTCTGCGGCGGCGCTCACCTCGGTCTCGTTTGTGCCCGATAACCCAAACACACACAGTTCGGTAAACGGCGGGTATTTCATTTGTTTACGGGCGGCAATTTCCACCCCATAAAACGCCGGATAATCTTGTGTGGATGCTTGCCCGATAATAAAATGTTCCGGCGTGGTAGTTTGAATAATGGCTTTACCGGGGAAATCGCGCCGACCGGCGCGACCCACCACCTGCGTTAACAGCGAAAACGTGGTTTCATACGCGCGGTAATCCCCCGCGTAAAGCGATTGGTCGGCAGAAAGTACCCCCACCAGTGACACATTGGGGAAATCCAACCCCTTAGCCACCATTTGGGTGCCAATCATCACATCGTACTGTCCTTCGGCAAACGCCTTAAATTTTTCCTCATACGCAAAGCGGGACACGGTGGTATCGGTATCCATACGCAAAATGCGTATGTCAGGAAATAGTGTTCCCAGTTCCTCTTCCACCCGCTGAGTGCCCATACCGGAATAGCGAATGTGTTCCGACCCACATTCCGAACAACGCGCCGTCGGCCGTTGCATATGCCCGCAATAGTGGCACATCAGCCGGTCATTGGCGCGGTGATACGTCATAGAAATGCTGCACGCCGGACAGGTTACCACCCGCCCGCAAGAACGGCAGGACACAAAGGTTTGATACCCCCGCCGATTCAGCAACAAAATGGCTTGCTTGCCTTGCTCCACGCACCGCTGTAATTCGCGTTTTAAAGGTTCGCTGAATACGGTAGCCTCGGCAGGTTGGGTGCGCATATCCACCACTTCCACCTGCGGTAACACCGCATCGCCGTACCGTGTGGTGAGCGTGTGCAACGAATACCGTCCACTGCACGCGGCGTGATAACTTTCCACACTGGGGGTAGCTGATGTCAGCAACAACAAGGCATTGTGCCGTGCACACCGAAATTTGGCTACCTCACGTGCGTGGTAACGCGGCGCATTTTCCGATTTGTAGGTGTGTTCTTGCTCCTCGTCAATCACAATAAGTCCTAGCCGCTGTATCGGTGCAAACACCGCCGAGCGCGTGCCCACCACAATAGCGGCATCGCCACGGCGAATCCGTTTCCATTCGTCCATCCGCTCGCCCACCGATAACCCACTGTGCAACACTGCCACACGTGCTCCATACCGTTCAAAAAACTGTTGTGTTACCTGCGGTGTTAAGGCAATTTCCGGCACCAGCACCAACACCTGCTTACCATCGGCAAGCACGCGGTCAATCAGTTGCATATATACCTGTGTTTTGCCGCTGCCGGTCACTCCGTATAACAGAGCGCAGGCCGCTTCCTCCGCCCTATACCGTTCAAACAGGTTGTCGGCCGCGGCTTGTTGTTCGGCATTAAGCACCACCGACTTCGCCACGCCGTTACCGTACGCGGCGGCGGGGGTACGCAACCATTCCTGCTCATATAGTTCCACCAGTTCTTTTTTTACCAATGCCGTAATTACGGCTTCGGTAACACCGGCTAAATAGCACAATTCTTTTACCGAGGCAACGCCGACGGTTTCCAGCAAAGACAACACCGCCTGCTGCTTGGCACTGCACCGCCCATTCCATTCTTCCGGCGGGGTGCGCAATCGTGCCATACGGCGGGTGGCGTCTCCGGCACGGCGAAACGCATCCTCCCCCCGTTTAAGCCATCCGCGGCGCACCATCGTTTCCAACAAAGCGGATTGTGTGCCGAGCCCCGCGCATCGCAGCAGTTTATCCCCCGGCACCCCGTCTAAACGTTTTTCGCTCATATGGCACGCCAGTTTATAAATGGCCGTTTCATCAGCGGACAGTTGTTCCTCAGCACCCTCCGGCAACGGACGCACCGGCAAATACACCGGTTTTGTTTGCCAACATAGCCCCGTAGGCAACATAGCCCGCACTGCATCAAACACGGTGCAAAAGGTGCGCTCTTTCAGCCACAACGCCAAGTCCAGCAATTCCTCGCTTAGCAAAGGTTGTTCGTCCAGCACCGTGGCTACGGCTTTTAAGCGAGGGGGTGCTGCCTCCTCCGTCAATTCCATAACAATGCCTTGACGCAAACGGTCGCCTTTGCCAAACGGCACCAGCACACGACAACCGCGTTGCACCGTAGAGGGCAACGCGTCCGCCACGTAACTGTATAACTTGTCAAAATGATAGGCGGTTTGCTCCACCGCCACGCGAACAATATGCGACACGTTGCCACCTCCTGTGCTGTATTTGAAAAACGCCGAAAAGGCGTCCGCTGGGACGCCCTTTCCGAAAACGCCCCCTATTGGGCGATTTGCCTTGCCAATTTAAGAGTCAAACTTAAATCTCCTCGTCCGACACAACCATTTTATAGTCGCCGCCCTCAAAATCATTAATGGCCATACTTACCGGCTTTTCAATTAAAATGACACCATTGTCCTCGGCTTCTTGCGCAATGTCACGGGCACGCTTGGCAATACCAATCACCACCGCGTAACGGCTTTTGTTGCCCTTCAAATTCTCAATATCTCTCGGGTTCAGCATAAGTCATTTCCTCCAAAAATTTTTATTGCGGATACTCCGCATTTTTTCTGCATCAATAATGGCGTTTAGCCGTTTCACCGCGGCCTCCACATCATCGTTTAACACTATGTACTGATAATTAGTTATGTGTTCCATCTCCTCGCGGGCAGCGGTTAACCGTGCTTGAACACTCTCCTCCTGCTCAGTCCCCCGACCACGCAAACGACGCTCCAACTCTTCCATAGACGGAGCACCCAAAAACACCGAAACGCACTCGTCACAACGGCTCATCACCTGTTCGGCACCCTGCACTTCAATTTCCAAAATCACGTTGCGCCCCGCCGCCAACTGTTCCTCCACGGCGGCCTTGGGCGTGCCGTAATAATTACCGCTGTACTGCGCGTATTCCAGTAACTCACCGGCGGCAATCATTTGCTCCACCTGCTCGCGTGTGCGGAAAAAGTATTGCACACCATCCTCATCACCGGGGCGCATTGCCCGTGTGGTCACAGAAACCGAAAGCACGGTGTCGTCTCGCTCCGCTAACAAACGCGCAACCACCGTACCCTTGCCGCAACCGGAGGGACCGGACAACACAATCAGCAAGCCGCGTGTAATATCAGTCACCATTGCCGGATTCCTCCTCATCGGCCTCGCCCAAGCGGTTGGCAACCGTTTCCGGCTGTACTGCCGACAAAATCACGTGTTCACTGTCGGTAATCAGCACCGCGCGAGTACGCCTCCCGTAAGTTGCATCAATCAGCGTGCCGCGCTCTTTGGCATCCTGAATAATGCGTTTAATGGGCGCCGATTCCGGGCTGACAATCGCCACCAAACGGCCGGCGGCCACCATATTCCCAAAACCGATGTTAATAAGCTTCATTGTAAATTCCTCCGCTTTTTTCGGAATTATTCCACGTTCTGAATCTGCTCGCGAATTTTTTCAATCTCCGCTTTCATATCCACAACCACCTGCGCCAACTGCAAATCCTGTGCTTTGGAACCGATGGTATTGGTCTCTCGGTTAATTTCCTGCACCAAAAAGTCCAGTTTTCGTCCCACCGGCTCACTGC
The DNA here is from genome assembly GCA_045653425.1 of Acutalibacteraceae bacterium. Lineage (GTDB taxonomy): Bacteria > Bacillota > Clostridia > Oscillospirales > Acutalibacteraceae > RGIG3009. The sequence goes on from JAZOLU010000022.1 coordinate 11,496, forward strand.
TGTTCATCAACTGCTCCAACTGGTCCAAATGACTGCGCAACCGTACCGTTTCCTCGGCAGTAGCAATTTTATCGGCAAACAATGCTGCCTCGGTCAGCAACCGTTGTTCGTCCACCGTGGCATTGCCCAGCAACTCACGCATACGCTCAGTCACTTTGTCCATATGCTCGCGCACGGTTTGGGGAGCACGTTCTTCCACCAAAGCCACCCGTTCCAACAAAAAAGCACGGCGAGACAACACGTCGTCCCGCAAACGCTCACCCTCACGCTCGCGCATAGCAATGAACTTCTCCAACGCCACCGCCGCCGTTTCGCGAACAACGTGCCAAATGGCCTCCTCGTCCGCTTCGTTCTTACGCACAGTCAGCACATCCGGAAAGCGAGACAATCCCATTACCGAGCAATCATCCCGCACCAACAACTGCTCTGCCATTCCGCGCAACGCATCGCGATACGCGGTGGCTAACGGCAGGTTTATCTCCACGCGACTGTCCGCGGTTTCCACCGCATCCAGCGAAACGTAGACCTCCACCTTGCCGCGGGCAATGTGCTGTTGGAAAAACGATTTCAGTTTATCATCCAAAAACCCACACGTGCGCGGCAAGCGGGAACTGTATTCGTAAAAACGGTGGTTAACCGATTTCATTTCCACCGTAACGTCCCAGCCGTCCAGCACTTGCTGAAACCGACCGTAACCGGTCATACTCCGTATCATACGCAACTCCTTTTTCACTCTGACAGGGCCAATATAAGATGACCGAAAGCCCCAAGAGAGGCTTTCGGATACAACTCGAATTAAACGGGGTGCACCTGCTCTTGTTCGTTCAGGTGCTGCCCGTCAATGTGATATTTTTTATTGCGGCGGTTTTCAAAGAATTTGAGAGCCACCTGCCCAAATTGAGCGTAAGTCAACACATCTTCCTCTTGTTCGTACCACTCTTTCATTTCCTCACGCATGGTATCCAGTTCCGGCTTTAACCGGTCCGCGGGACGACAGGTGATGCGTTGCTCGTCGCCAATAATTTTCTCCACAAATTCGGGCGCAATCGGCACCGGCGTGGCACCGTATTCGCCGCGCACCAACGCCTTAAATTCTTTGGTGACCATCTTGTATCGCTCACCGCCGATAACGTTAAACACCGCTTGTGTTCCCACAATCTGCGAAGAGGGCGTAACCAACGGCGGAAAACCGGCATCCTCGCGGACACGCGGTACCTCGCGCAGCACTTCTTCCAACTGGTCCTCTCGACCGGCTTGCTTTAACTGGCTCACCAAGTTGGAGAGCATTCCGCCCGGCACCTGGTAAATCAACGCGTTGGTATCCACTTCCAGCATTTTGGGGTTAAGCAAGCCACTCTTCATATACTTGTCGCGCAAATCGTGGAACGGACGGCTCGCCTCTTTCAATTTCACCAAATCCAAGCCGGTGTCATACCCAGTGCCCGCCAGTGCCGCCACCATCGATTCAGTCGCGGGATGCGATGTTCCCATCGACAACGGCGACAACGCCGTGTCAATCACATCGGCACCCGCCTCAATCCCCTTCATCAGCACCATATCGGCAATACCCGCCGTGGCGTGAGAATGCAGTTGAATGGGGAGCGAAACCGCTTTTTTAATCTCACTCACCAATTCGTAAGTGGCGTAAGGCACCAACAAGCCCGCCATATCTTTAATGCAGATGGAGTCAGCACCGACTTCTTCCAACTGCTTGGCATAGTTCACAAAATACCCCACGTCGTACGCCGGACCGGTGGTGTAAGACACCGCCACCTGTACGTGTGCACCCTTTTCTTTTTTAGCGGCCTTAATGGAGGTTTCCAAATTGCGCACATCGTTCAGTGCGTCAAAAATACGGATAATGTCAATGCCGTTGGCCACCGATTTTTGCACAAAATACTCCACCACGTCGTCTGCGTAATGACGATAACCCAGCATATTTTGGCCACGGAACAGCATTTGCAATTTGGTGTTGGGCAAGTGCTTACGCAACGTGCGCAAACGCTCCCACGGGTCTTCATCCAAGAAACGCAGGCAAGAGTCAAACGTAGCACCGCCCCAACATTCCAACGAATGAAAACCGATGCTGTTCAGTTGCTCCAAAGTGGGCAACATTTCTTCTGTCGTCATACGCGTTGCAATCAACGATTGATGGGCATCGCGTAAAATGGTTTCGGTAATCCCGACCTTAGCCAATTCAATCCACCCTTTCTGTTTTCGCCTGTCGGTCTTACTGCAAGGAAACCAGTGCCGCGCCGGAATCCACGCTCTCGCCCTTGTTTACGTGCACGCCGGCAACCACACCGTCGCAGGGTGCCATAATTTCGTTTTCCATTTTCATCGCTTCCAATACGAGCAATACGTCGCCGGCTTTTACCGACTGACCAACCGACACTGCCACATTCACAATGGTGCCCGGCATGGGAGCACTGACCACTTCGGCACCCGCGGCAGGCGCAGCCGCCGGTGCGGGTGCTTCGGCAACCGGAGCGGGAGCCGCAGGAGCAGCCGGTGCCGCAGCCGGTGCCGCAGGAGCAGCGGGAGCCGCAGCAGGAGCCGCAACCGGCACCGGAGCGGGCGCAGCCGCAAAACTGCCGGTTTCCTCTACCTGAACATCATACGCTTTTCCGTTAACTGTGATGTGAAATTGCTTCATAACAAATCAACCTTTCCTTATCTTTATGCGCCGCACGGCTGCCCGACGGCACCGTATAATTTACAGACGAATGTTCGCGTGCTTTTTGGGCAGTTTGCTTACACGCTTGCCGGAGAGCATCTCAAAATAAGCCGCCACGGTATCGCGTGTTTGTTCCGGGGCAATCACGTCGGTAAGTGCACCCTGCGCCGCCGCCAGTTCTGCGGAACAACACGTGGTACGGTACTCCTCCGCCAAAGCCGCGCGGTCAACCTTCGGGTCGTTCATTTCCGCCAAACGGTCTTTCCACACAATGTGGATGGCGGTTTCGGGTGCCAACGCCGAGACCGATGCCTCTTTCCAAGCCAGCACCGCATCGGCACCGGCGGCTTTGCCCGCCACCGCAATATATACCGCACCGTAGGCCTTGCCGGTCAGCAAGGTAACCTTGGCGGTTGTTGATTCGGCGTATGCCTGACAAATGCGTGCCGCACCGGTTAAACATTCAAACGAGGCGGCATCCACCACCGTAAGTATCGGCAGCGAAAAACTGTCACAAAACCGCACAAAACGAGCGGCACGAGCAGCGGCGCAGCAGGAGACCGTATCCCCCGCCAGCGTAACAATACCACACACCACACCGTGAACACGTGCCAACGCCGCCGTTTCGTCTTTGTACAGTGGGAACAACGAATCCGCATCCGCCACAAACGCCGCGGCTTCGGCGGCGGTGGCGCAAGCGGCCAGTGCCGCGTTTCGCGTTTCGTAAACCGGCGCTGCCGACAGGTTGTTTTGGGGCAAGTACCCTAACAATTCACGCGCCTTTTCCAACGCTTCAGCGGCGGTAGCGGCAATCACATCGGCTTTAGCGTTATCGTCGCCCACGTTCAAGTAATAATCCGCGTCTTTGGCGGCAATCACCACATCCGCGGCCGAGGCAATCAGTGCCGACGAGCCCACGCACGCACCGGTAACCACCGCAATTTGCGGCACAACGCCGGAAAGTTCATTAGCGGCGGCCAAAATATCCGCAATAGCATCCATAGCATCCAAACCCTCGCCCAAGCGAGCGCCGTCACTGTCAAACACACCAACCACCGGCGCGCCGTTTTGCGCAGCCAAACGATACACGGTTTTTATTTTTGCCGCATGGGCCTTACCCACCGCCCCGCTGCACACGGTTTTGTCCTGCGCAAACGCGTACACCGGCGCGTCGTTTACCAAACCGTAGCCGCACACCACGGGAACATCGTTCTCGCCGTCGCGCATTAAGCGGTCAATCTCCACAAAAGTGCCTACATCAAAAAATTGTTCCAGGCACCGCCGTGCCTCGGACGCTTGTTTGCTCATACGTTTATCCTCCAAAAGCGCATGTTCGGGTGGTTGTTCCCTCGTCATTCAAAAAACAAAAAACCAACCTATTGCCCATCATAATTTTCCATAAAATAGTATAGCGCAAAATACCGTAAAAAACAAGTACTTTGCGCTATAAAAATCAAACAATTTGTCTTTTTCTTTTTACTTTTGGTTGCTCTGACACGGGCGGTTAAAAAAGTCGGGTATAAACACGGTGTATCCGTCATCGCACAGGGCAAAGCCCAGCCGTTTTGCCAGCGGAAACCACGCCGCATCACAAAGATGGGCATCCACCGCACCGCGGTTGGCGGCGGCGTTAAGAACAGCCCGTAACACCCATTCCGCCCACGCTTCGTCCGGTGCACGCAAACACACCACCGTAACACAATCACGTTGTATGGTAAACAGCGCATATCCGGTTTCGGTGTCATCCACCGTCAGTACCATGCCCGACACCGGCATACCAATCCGCTCACGCTGTGCCAGTGCCGCGGTTTTTTGCTCGTCAGCCGGTAATATCGTGAACATATTATCGCCGTCCCTTTCCGTTTTTAATATACGCCGCGGCAATTTTCTTTTGCACCTGAGAGGCCATCACCAACGTGCGGACCTCACGCGGGTCCAAATGCCGCCACTTGCCCACCGGCAACATTCCCAATTTAACACCACCGAACGCCACCCGCTTTAAGCGGATAACTTCCAGTTCCAGCACCTCACACATCCGACGAATTTGCCGATTGCGCCCCTCAAAAATGGTTAATTCCATTACCGTACGCGGTGCACCGCCGGCAGTCTCCTCCTCTTGCGAGACCACCAGAACCTCTGCCGGTAACGTGCGCTTGCCGTCCAGCACAACGCCTTCGCGCAAGCGGCGAATGTGTTCATCGGTCAATGTGGAGCGCAAAGTAACACGATACCGCTTTGGTACGTGTGCGGCGGGGTGCATCATCGCGTTGGAAAAATCACCATCATTAGTAAAAAACAACAACCCCTCGGAATCACGGTCCAGCCGCCCCACGGGATATACGCGTGCGCCAACGTCCTTCACCAAATCCGCCACGCATTTGCGACCCATTTCGTCACTCATCGTGGTCACGTACCCACGCGGTTTGTGCAACATCAGGTACACCGGTGCATCCACCGCCGCCACCCGTTTGCCGTGAACCGTCACAATATCCTTGCGGTCGTCTGCCTTATCACCCAGTTTAACGGGGTGTCCGTTCACACGAACCGCCCCTTGTTCAATCAACTCCTCCGCCTTGCGACGCGAGGCCACCCCTCGGTCTGCCAATAATTTTTGCAATCGTACCAACGCCATAATTTCTACCTCATCAGTGCGCCCCACAGCCGTATCCACTGTCGCCGCCATTTTTCAACAAAAGGAAGTGCCGCCCGCTGGTCCACGGTATCCGCCGCTGTCAGCGGCACTTCCGCCAATATTCGCTCCCCCAAACGATAGCGTAACGTACCCACACGCTCGCCCTCCTGAACCGGTGCCCACACAAAGCGAGGCAGTTCCCATTCATAAGTCACCTGCTCCGCTTCATTATCCATCAACACCACCGCTTGCGGCGGCGTTGCCGTTACCGTCACTTGCGCCGTCGTACCACCGCTTACCGCCACACACCCCAACTCGGGCAACGGCAGCGATACCGCCGTAGTACGCGAAAATCCATACTCATATAGCCGCATATGGTCATTCCAGTAATCACCACCGTTAAAAGTGGCAACCACCAACGTAACGCCGTTACGTGTTGCGGCAGACACCAAACACTTGCCGGATTTTTTGGTAAACCCGGTTTTTAAGCCCACCGCATGTTCATACAACCACAGTAACCGATTGTGGTTTTTGAGCGTTGCCGCGTTGCCGTTAATGTGCACCGTGGCAACTTTGGTGCCGCACAGTTCCGCCAACAACGGCTCGCGCAATACCGCCGCGCCCAATCGCGCCATATCCCGCGCCGTTGAACCGTGTTCCCCTTCATCCAATCCGGAAGGGGTAACAAAAACGGAGCGCGACATCCCCAACGCCGCGGCGTAGGCGTTCATCCGCGCGGCAAACGCAGACAACGACCCGCAAGACAACAAAGCCAACGCATTGGCGGCATCGTTACCGGACGAAAGCAACAATCCGGTAAGCAAATCCCGCACCGTCAGCCGGTCACCGCCGCGCAGACCCATGGAGGAACCCTCCACCAGCACCGCCGCTTCCGGTATGGTCACGGTAGCCGCCGTGTCCAAACACTGCACCGCCGTAAGCGCCGTCATCAGTTTGGTGGTGCTGGCCATTGGACGACGCGTATCGGCATCTTTTTCATACAACACACGACCCGACTCGGGCTCATACAACACTGCCGACAGCGACGATAATCCCTGCGGCACCTGTGCCGCACCCACCGGCGCGACAACCGAAAAAATCAGCAATGCCGCTACCATTATGACACACCCCACCTTGCGCATATTCCCACCTCATTGGAAAGGTATGCGCAAAACGGAGCGTTTATTTCTTGTCTTTACGGAACAAATCCCCTATTTTTTCCACCACGTCCGGCACCATATTCACCGCTTGATTGAGCGTATCGGGTACCGCCACCATCGGCAAAATGCGCACGTTGCCGCCGGATACCACCAAAAAAGCAATGGGGACAATGTTAATACCGGCTCCACCACCGCCGCCAAACAACTCCTGCGTGCCTTTAGTGGGCAAATCCGAACCACCGGTAGCAAACCCGTAAGACACGCGCGATACCGGAATCAGCGTGGTGCCGTCCGCCAACGTCATCGGCTCGCCCACCACGGTGTTCACATCCACCATCTCACGGATTTTGTCAATGGAAACGCCCATTAATTCGTGTACTTTATGCTCCATATTCTTGTGCCTCCTCTGCTTTTTTCACTGTATGAGACCGCCGAGCATCGTAACTCGATGCCGCGTGCAATACCACCCACAACAACCGCGCCGCGCACGCGTGTGCCACCACCCGCACCGTAACGCGCCCCTTGGTTGCCAAATAGTCCGGTGTAACGGTAACCGCACGTTTGCGAATACGCACCACGTACTGCAACGTGGTCAGTGCCGGATACAACACAGCACACACGCGCCCTGTATCTTGTGCCGTTGTTGCCGCATCGCGTGATGCCACCACCAACTGCAATAACAAGCGGTCCAGCGTAACGGCCGAACAAATCTGCCGCGCCGTGCCGCTCGCCCAGTGCGAAAGCCACCGTACCTCGTCCACCACGGCGTGCACACCGTCGGTTTTCAATTTTTCAGTTAGTTCGCTCAGCCAACTATTCGGTGTCGTTTTCGCGGGCTTGTCCGCCTTGACGGTACGCGGTTTGGTGAATGATTTGGTGGATTTTGATGAAAACCGATACACCGGAATACCCAACACCCATACGCGTACCGTTAACACCTCACGGTAATCCAGCCGAATCACCGTGGGCAATAACAAGGCGGCAACCGCCAAACCTAACAGCCCCAACAAGCAATAGCCGATGATACTCCACACGGTACTCACTCTCCGCTTTGTGCCGATTCGTCGGCTTGTTCAATCACTTCTTCCAGTGTGGTTTCCACCATCCGATTAGCCTCTTCCTGCTGAGGCAGCGGCGGCAATTCCTGCAAACCGGATACACCAAAGCACCGCAAAAACACCGGCGTTGTACCGTAAAGCAACGGACGACCGGGCAACTCCAACCGCCCTTTTTCCTCAATCAGGTTTTTTTGTTGCAAACCTTGCAACACCGCACTGCAATCCACACCGCGCACCTGTTCAATAAACGCCTTTGTCACCGGCTGGTTGTAGGCCACTATCGCCAATACCTCCATTGCCGCCTGTGACAACGGCGTGTTACGGCGAATATCCAGCGACCGACGCACCGCATCGGCATATTCCTTGCGGGTGCAAAATTGGTACTGATTATCCAACCGCACCAACGCAATCCCGCCGTGCCGCGCTTGCCATTCGCTCATTAAATCGCCGGCAATGCGGTGCACGGTTTCCACGTCAATGTCCAGCACCTCTGCCAAACGCTCGGCGGCAACGGGTTCGCCGTTTGCAAAGAGTATCGCCTCCATAGCGGCACTGTATTCTTTAATTTCCATCGGTTTTTTCTCTCCTTTGGGAAGCGTTCAGCAACGTTACCTGCTGGCGGTCGCCTTCCCCTTCCACCAAAATGCGTTTGCCCTTAATGAGTTCCAGAACCGCCAAAAAAGTGGCTACCAACTCCGACTTGGTGCGGGCGTTTTCGTACAACGAACGGTACGAAACACGCTTGCCCACGCGCAAACGCCGCAAAACAAAAATAATTTTGGACGATACCGACACAATCTTGCGTGCCACAATGTTGTGGAACGCCTGCGGGGGCGGCGGCAATTTGCGCCGCCCGCGCCCCGCCGCGGCTAAATAGGCATCCAGCAATTCCTCCGCGCGGTGTTGGCGGCGGTACGTATAATCCGGTTCCAGTTCCAGCGGTAACCGCACAAACAAGTCACCGCCGATATGCTGCTTTTGCATCCGCGCCGCTGCTTCGCGGCACAGTTGATACTCAATCAACTCGCCGGTGAGTTGCTGCTTCATTTCGTCCCCTTCCTCATGGCGGGGCAGCAACATCGCCGACTTTATCTGCACCAAACGAGCCGCCATATCCAAAAACTCGGTGGCAACTTCCATATCCGTTTGTTGCATCACCTGAATGGTGCTCATATACTGCTCCAACAACTCGTGAATAGGAATGTCGTAAATATTCAGTTTGTTTTTCCGCACCAGGTGCAGTAGTAAATCCAGCGGCCCCTCAAAATCGGGCAGCTTGTACGAGATTTCCATACAACACGTCCTTAAAAAAAGTTGGGCAACCCCAGCGGTGCACACAACAACCAACCTATCCAATGCACCACATTATTTAACGGCACACTCAATGTGCCGGTGAACAACAAAAGCATTAAACCAATGGTAAAGTATTGGTGGTATGTATCCATATACCATACCCAACGGGCAGGCAAAATGGCACCAAAAATACGCGACCCGTCCAACGGGGGAATCGGCAACAGATTAAACACCGCCAAACTCAAATTTACACCGGCAAACACATACACCAGTGCAACAAGTGCCAATTCCAACACGGTTTGGTTAGTCACCGTAACCGTAAGTATACGGAACACCAAAAGCGAAAGGAACGCCATTACCATATTGGAAAGCGGCCCCGCCAAAGCGGTGAGTGCCATATCCCGCTTGGGGTTGCGGAAATTGTTTGGATTAACCGGCACGGGGCGCGCATACCCATACCCGAACAGCACCAACAACACCGTACCCCACAGGTCCAAATGCGCCAGCGGGTTCAGCCGCAAACGACCGTGCCAACGGGCGGTGTGGTCCCCCAGCAAAAAGGCGGCGCCGGCATGCGCCAATTCGTGCACGGGAAGCATCACAAAAATAAGTACCGCATAACTGAACACAATAAGTACGACATCCCAAAACGAGTGTGCCGCCCCCAACAAACGCAGCATACGCGCGCTCCTTTCCAAATAAAAACAATTATACAGATACAGTATAGCGCAATTTCACACAAATTACAAGGAAAACCCGCACAGGAACCATTATTTTTGAAAAAATTTAAGAAGTTGCAAAAAAAACCTTGCTTTCCGCGCAAAAATCTGCTAATATACTTCTGTTGCTTTTGCCCGATGGTTGTCATCGGCCATCGGCAGACTGTTCAAAAGGAGGTGCAGAACATGGCTAAATGTGATTTCTGCGGCAAAGCTGTTACTTTCGGTATTCAGGTTTCTCACTCTCATCGGCGCTCGAACCGCACTTGGCGCGCCAACATCAAACGCGTTAAGGCTGTTGTAAACGGTTCTCCCAAAAAGGTTCACGCCTGCACCCGTTGCCTGCGTTCGGGCAAGGTCACGCGCGCGGTATAATCCGCTGTTGCCTTTTCAAAAAACTTCTCCCACACCTTTTTGTGGGAGATTTTTTATTTTTTCCTTGTGCTACAAGATGTTTGCGTTTATAATATAAGAAAAGCGCCACAGGAGGTTGTTATGAATATTTGGCACGATATTGCCGCCGATTGGATTCGTCCCGACAATTTTACTGCGGTTATTGAAATTCCCAAAGGCGGCAAAAACAAGTATGAAATGGACAAGGAAACGGGGTTGTTACGGCTGGACCGTGTGCTGTACACGGCAACGCATTACCCTGCCAACTATGGGTTTATTCCCCGCACCTATGCCGATGACGGCGACCCGCTGGACGTGTTGGTCATGTGCCAGGAATCCATTGTACCAATGACATTGGTGCAATGTTATCCCATTGGCGTTATCACTATGACCGACGGCGATTCCATTGATGAAAAAATCATTGCCGTGCCGTTCCGCGACCCGTCGTTGTCCGATTATCAGGATATTTCGGAGTTGCCGCGCCACACGTTTGATGAAATACGCCACTTTTTCACGGTTTACAAGGCACTGGAAGGCAAAAGCACCGCGGTGGACGAAGTGCTGGGACGTGGCGAAGCGTTGCGCATTATTGACCATTGTATGGAGGAATACCGCCACTGTTACTGCGGCAAACGCTGAAAGGATTGAAAACAATGACACACGAATACGGCAAAGAAAACTTAACCATGCTCACCGATTTTTACGAAATCACCATGGCCAACGGCTTTTTTGAAAACGGCAAGGGTGAGCAAACGGTATACTTTGATATGTTCTTTCGCACCGTACCAGACGGCGGCGGTGTGTCCATCGTGGCGGGATTGGAGCAGATTATTCACTATTTAAAACATCTCTCCTTTTCGGCGGAGGATATTGACTATCTGCGCAGCAAGCACCTGTTCAGCGAAGGGTTTTTGGAATATCTGGCGAACTTCCGTTTCTCTTGCGATGTGTGGGCCATTCCGGAAGGGACGCCCGTTTTCCCTTACGAGCCGCTGGTAACTGTCCGTGGCCCCGCAATTCAAGCTCAATTTATTGAAACGATGCTTCTGCTTGCCATTAACCATCAATCACTAATTGCCACCAAAGCCAACCGCATTGTGCGGGCGGCGGGCGGCCGTGCGGTTATGGAATTCGGTTCCCGTCGTGCACAGGGCTTTAACGGCGCGGTGTACGGTGCACGCGCTGCATACATCGGCGGCTGTATTGGCACCGCTTGCACCATTGCCGACCGTGAATTTGGTATTCCCGCGCTGGGGACAATGGCGCACAGTTGGGTGCAGTTGTTTGACAGCGAATACGAGGCGTTTAAGGCCTATGCCGAGGTATATCCCGATTCCTGCACCTTGCTGGTAGACACCTACAACGTGCTGAAATCCGGCGTACCCAACGCCATTCGCGTGTTTAATGAAGTGTTAGTTCCCCGCGGCTATCGCCCCAAAGGAATTCGGTTGGATTCCGGGGACATTACCTACCTTACCAAAAAAGCACGCAAAATGCTGGATGATGCCGGTTTTCCGGATTGCAAAATCTGTGCCTCCAACTCATTGGACGAGCTCATTATCCGCGATATGATTGCGCAGGGCGCGTGCATTGATAGTTTCGGCGTGGGCGAACGGCTGATTACGGCTTCCAGCGACCCGGTGTTCGGCGGTGTGTACAAACTCGCCGCGGTGGAAAAAGACGGCGTGATTGTTCCCCGCATTAAGGTGAGCGAAAACGTGGCGAAAATTACCAACCCCGGCTTTAAGAAGTTGTGGCGTTTGTATGACCGCACCACCGGCAAAGCCATTGCGGACGTCATCACGCTGCACGACGAAGTGATTGACGATTCCCGGCCGTATGAGATTTTTGACCCCGACCATATTTGGAAACGCAAAGTGGTTGAAAACTTTTTTGCCCACCCGCTGCAACAACGCATTTTTAACAAGGGCACGTGCGTGTACGAATCGCCCTCGGTAGATGCCATCCGTGGGTATTGCGCCGAACAAATGGGCACCGTGTGGGACGAAGTTTTGCGGTTTGAAAATCCGCATAAATATTATGTGGACTTGTCCCAGGCACTGTGGGACCAAAAGCACGCTCTGTTATCCAAACATAGCCAATAAACAAAAGCCCGACAGGTAACATCGCCTGTCGGGCTTTTACGTTTTATTAAAGTAAAATTGGGTTGCGGACATTCTTTTTCTTGACAAGACCCCACAGTTGTGCTATACTGGCAAACAGCATAATTGCTGGTGTAGCTCAGCCGGTAGAGCAGCTGATTTGTAATCAGCAGGTCGGGGGTTCGAATCCGTCCACCAGCTCCAAAAGCCTTGTCGTGTGACAAGGCTTTTTTCTATATTCTCACCCGTATGGCGGATGAGTTGCGCCATACGCTTGCTTTTTTGCAAAAAGCGTGCTATGCTGAATAAAGAAGTTATTGGAAGGAGCGATTTGTTTATGGAAGAAATGAACACTGTACAAGAACCGGTTGTCCCCCCTGCCGAGGAACCCGTTGTGCCTGAGTTGGTTGAGGAAACCCCCGCGGCACCACTGCCCGCCAACGATGTCGCCGTCGGCACCGTTGGGTTCGGTGCCTATTTGGGATTAGCCGCTTTGTTTGCCGTGCCGGTTGTAGGATTCATTGCCGCCATTCTGTTTTCGTTTATTCCCAAACGCAAAAGTTTGAAGAACTACGCGCGCGCCACGCTCACTTGGCTGACCATTGGCTTGCTGGTGTTGGCATTGATATTCTCGTTGGTGGTTTCTGTATTAAATATAGCGGTTAAAGCTGTAAACGAAAATGCGGGAACGCAGTTCAAAAACATCTTCGACGTGGTACATACGGTAAATAAAGTCCAGCAAGGCGATATTCGCGTGCTGTTACCGCATATAAGTAGTCTTGTGGGCGAAGAATACGGCGATTTTTTTGAGGAATTGGGCAAAGAACAGTACGACGACCTTATTACGCTGGTGCAAGACGGTGATTATGCCGAATTGTTAAGCCGCGTTGAAAACGGCGAATACGACGCCTTGATGAACACCTTAGACCCCGACGCCAAAAAGGAACTAATCAAAGAACTGAAAGACGCTAAAAAAGGCAATCCTTCGGAATGGCTACAACAGTTGGAAACGTTATCCAACGCCGACATAAGTGAGTTAGCCGGTTACTTTATGGGCTCGGATTTCGGTTCTGTTACCGATATGAACGCCGCCCTTCAAAACGCAGAAACCTATTTATCCCGATAAAGCAAAAAATCCCGCTGTTGTCAATGACAACAGCGGGGATTTTTTGTTTATTTTGTTCCGGAGAACGTGCCGGCGGTGTTCACCACAACCGCTTTTACATTGGTCTTGAGTTTTGATGTTGCTACACGCTTCATCAGTTCTTCATAATACAAGTCCTCGTCAATCGGCAAAGTAACCTCACAGCCGAGGAAACTGGACAACTGAATGGCATTGGCCAGCATCGCACCGTTAATGCCTTCGCGACCGTCGGCCAGCATATCGCCACCGTGCAAGATAGCGTCACCCCACGCGTTGGTCACCAACGCATGCGGATTTTTGAGCGGTTCAAAATCGTAATCGGTAGCGGTGAACGGAATCTTCGCAAACGGCTCGGTGGTGGTGGCGGAGAATTCCTGTTCCGTCATTTCAAATTCTTCAACGTGCAGGTCGTTGCGGCCTACCACAAACGCGGCCTTATCCATTTGGATTTCCAAACGATTGGTACCGCGCGCATCGCCCGTGCTGGTAATAAACACACCGGAAGCACCGTTGGGGAATTCCATATATACGCTGGCTTCGTCTTCCACTTCAATGTCGTGCCACTTACCGTATCTCACGTGGGATTGCAATTTCACCGGCATGCCGCACAACCATTGCAACAAATCCAACTGGTGCGGGCACTGGTTCATGAGCACACCGCCGCCTTCGCCCGCCCAAGTAGCACGCCAACTACCGGAATCGTAATACGCTTGCGGACGATACCACGTGGTAATCAACCAGTTTACACGGCGAATTTCGCCGTATTTGCCGGATTGAATGTATTCCCGCAGTTTGCGATACACTTTGGTGGTACGTTGGTTAAACATCATGCCGAACTTAACTTCCGGATGCGCATCTGCCACTTCGTTCATTTCACGAATTTGCTTGGTGTAAACGCCCGCCGGTTTTTCCACCATAACGTGGATGCCGCGTTCCATACACGCAATGGCCAACGCCGGATGGTCATAGTGCGGCACCGCAATAATGCACGCCTCCACCAAACCGCTGTCCAACATAGCAATCGCGTCATCAAAACGCGCTACCTGCGGTATGGCTTCCTCCGCCCAAGCCAGCCGCTCGGGGTTGGTATCCGCCACGGCTACCAGTTCAAATTCCGGGCACTCATCCATTAATTGTATGTGGTATGTGCCCTGGTTGCCAATGCCGATAATTCCTAATTTCAGTCCCATACTCTCAAAATCCTTTCTTAGTTAAATACGCATAACTGCGTGCCAGACAATCAAATGGGTCTTCGCCATAGCAGTCATCCTGCTCCACCAACATATATTCCGTGCCGGCTTCGCGTGCAGCTTCAAATATAGAATCCCAATCCAGCACGCCTTCGCCGATAACTGCCATTTTTCCATCGGGGGTAGAATCCTTCAAGTGAATGCACGGTACCCGCCCGCTGAGTTTGCGCAACCACGCCGCCGGGTCCTCCCCCACTTGGTACACCCAATAGGTATCCAAAATAACGCCCAATTGCTCCGGCGGGAACAACTGCATTAAACGGTCAAGAAAAAATACACCGTCTGCGTCCTTGGTAAACTCGTGCTTATGGTTGTGCAACATAAACCGCTTGCCGTTTTCTGCCAAAATACGCGACACTTCTTTGAAATCTGCCGCAAAATCATCCGGCGTTTTTTCGGGGAACGGATACGAAGCTCTCCCCACATACGCACAGTTCAGAATGTCGTGGTCTTTGGCCACGGCCACTGCATCCGCCTGTAACTGTTCCGCGCTGGTGTGGGTGACTACACAGCGCAACCCGTTTTCGTCCAATTTGGCTTTGAGCCATGCCGGCTCGTACGGGCATACCTTAGCAACCTGTACGTAACGGTACCCAATTTCCGCCACGCGCTTTAAACTGTTTTCCAAATCCTCCAGCGTTTTGCACTGCTCACGCAAGGTAAACAACTGTACACCAATTTCCATACTTGTTGTCACGCTCCTTTTTTACCGAAATAGTGGAAAAAACCAACTGGCTTCTTTGATGGCCGTTGCCATATCCATATCACTGCCACTCTCCATAGAGCAACCACCGTCGCATCCGGCTATCTTTAATGCCTCCGCCGTTTCACGCATTTCCTCCTCGTCAGCCGCGCCGGGAAGTTGCGCGGCGGTATTCTGCAAGTAAACGTGCGGCACATACTCCTTACAATCCGCAATATGAGAACAGTGCTCATTGAGCTGATACAAAAGGAAGAATCCAGCCCGTATTTCCTTTTATCTACCATTATACACAACTTAAAAAACAGAATACATTGTCGTATTTGCCGAAAAGTATTGCATTTTTGCGCAAAATACGGTATACTTGGCGGCGGAGGCGGTTGTTGTGAGAGAATATTTGTGGACGCACGACTTTGGGGATATTTCGTGCCATCACACACGGGACAAAGCCCCAAAAGATAACGGACAAATGCACACCCACGATTGTTTGGAAATTTATTATTTTATTTCGGGCAATTGCACCTATTTTGTGGAGGGTACGGCTTACACGCTCAAACCGCACGATATTCTGTTTAAGCGGCCGCTGGAAACCCACAAAGTCACCGTTAACTCCTCCGACGTTCCGTACGAGCGCATCAACATTTCGTTGCCCGTGGACGTATTCCGCAGCATTGACCCCGGCAATCAACTGTTTAACGAACTGATTCATCGCCCTCTTGGCACCGGCAACCGCTTTACGGAGGAAGATTTTGGGCACACCATATGCACGGAACTTATGGAACGGTTGGCAAAAGACGGCGCAAAATTTTCGAGATTGGAATTATTATCGCTCACTCTGCTTTTATGCGCAGAAGCCGCTCGCGTTTCGCGTAATAAACGCCGTTCCAATCGCGCGGGTACGCTGGGTACACGGTTGATTGACTATGTGAACGACCATTTGTTTTCGGATATTTCATTGCAAAGCATCAGCAACGAATTTTATTTAAGTCAATCGCAAATCAATCGTATTTTTCACTCTCACACCGGCTCGTCCGTCAACCAATACATCATCACCAAACGGTTGCTCACTGCCCGTGATGTGATACGTTCGGGTATGTCCACCTCACAAGCCTGCGTGCATTGCGGATACAACGACTACTCCGCCTTTTACCGTGCGTATCTCAAACGTTTCGGGCATCCCCCGCAAAACGATAAAAAACCGTCTGCCGATTAACCATCATACTACCAAAAGACCGCCGATAATCTGTCGATTATCGGCGGTCCCTTTTTGTGTTTTACTTTTTCTTTTTAATCTTATTCAGTTTGGCATTTAGGTCAAGCAGTTCCTCTTTGGTAAATTCTACGTTTACCATACTCATTAAACCGGTAAGACGCAACACCGAAAAACTGCCCATCATTTGCATCATATCGGGTGTTACTTCAAAGCCGGCGCTCTTTTTGCCGCCCTTCATGCTCTTCATAATTTTAGCAAACAAACCCGCAAACAACAGTTTACCCTGTACCGTTGCCATAATATCACTGAGCTTGTCGTTCAGCGAAAAATAACCCTCACGCTCGGTAATATCAAACCAGTTAAGCACCGTTCCTTTTTCACGCAAACGGTAGGCCTCGTTAAATTCCGCCACTTTGCGTATACGGCTTTCGTCGCGGCAATCCCCCGCCACGGCAAGCAACGCGGTTTCACCGGCGTTAGGCACGTCAAAATAGAAGAAATGCTCCGCGCTCGCTTGTTTGCCCAGACTAACACCGTTGGCAAACAGTTCCACTTCCGGCTGGTTGGAATACACCGTCACACGGGTAACGTCCTCCACGCGGTCCACGTACCGCTTGCCGCAAATGTGAACAAACGGGTCGTCAGACAACCACGCTTTGTACGCATAAAACGCATCCTTTTTGTAGCGGCGGTCCATTGTAACCAGACCCTTGTGGTTCTGTCCGTTCTCGCCGCCTTCGCTGCGCGCGTCGGCACCAAAGTCGAACATATTCCACACGTGGGTTGCCCACATATACTTGCGGGTAAACAACTGCTTAATGAGTTCCTCGTGGTAATACGCCTGATATTCCTCTGTGTAATCGCCCTGCATTGGTTTGGAGGTGTGCCAGTTCAGCGCCTCGCAGCCGTATTCGGAACAGCCAATCGGCAGGGTGGGATGCTCCGCGTGGAACTTATCAAACCACGGACCATTCATATCGGTTTCGCCGCCATACCAACCGAAGTAGTGGTTGTAGGAAACCACATCCGGAATCTCCAAAATCGGGCTGTCGGTCGGGCACATAGTCAGGCAAGCCATGGTGGTTTTACGAGTGCTGTCCAATTCGCGCACCAACGCCTGCAAAGCGCGGTGGTTTTCCAGCAAATCGGGCTCGGCATCGCCGCCCATCGTAATCTCGTTGGAAAGACCCCACACCACAATACTGGGATGGTTGTAGTTCTGAATAATGAGTTCTTTCATCTGCGACAACGTGTTTTCACGCCCATTGGGCATATGACGGGAAATGTACGGAATTTCCGCCCAAATCACCAAACCGCGCTCATCACACAAATCGTAAAAATACTGGTCGTGCTGATAGTGCGCCAACCGAATGGTGGTGGCACCCACTTCGCAAATTAAATCCATATCCTCGCGGTGATGTTCCGGCAATAAGGCATTGCCGATACCCCAGCGGTCTTGGTGACGCGAAACGCCGCGCAGAGGATATTCTTCACCGTTCAGGATAAACCCGTTATCGGGGTCAATTTCAAATGTGCGACATCCAAACCGCGCCGAGACGTTGTCCAGCACCGTCTCACCGTCCAACAATTCCACCGTTGCCGTGTACAAGTACGGGTCGCGGCGGCCGTGCCAACGGTGAACGTTGGGGATGTTTATCACCGTGCTTAAATCGGTGGTATCCGTTGTTGCCACCGTGTTGCCTTCACGGTCAAGTACGGTATAACGCAAGGTCTGCCCCGCTTTGCCGTTGGTAACGTACACTTCAACCTCCACCGCGGCGTCATCGCCCGTTATGGTGGGGGTAATTTTAATACCGGGGCCGCCGTGATAATCCAAATCAAAATGCGACTCGCTCACGCACAGCAGGTTTACGTCACGGTACAAACCGCCGTAAAAGGTGAAGTCCGCCATTTGCGGGTACACGCGGTCGTTTTCACTGTTGTCCACCGCAATAACAAACAAGTTTTCCTCTTGCAGCGCGGCCGTCACATCCACACGCCAGGTGGAGTACCCGCCGTCGTGATGCGCCAGTTTTTCGCCGTTAACGTACACGTCCGCGGAGGAGTTAGCACCACGAATTTCCAAATAATAGCGGTCTGCCTGCGGCAGGTCGGATTTGCGTACCTGCTTGGCATACCAGCCGGTGCCGCGATAAAAATCGTTGCCGCCGTCCTGTCCGTCAATCGCGTTCCACGAATGCGGTAAATTCACGAAATTCCAAGTAGAAAGAACCGCAGACGGCACCTCCGTTGCTTCTTTGGAAAACGCCCATTTGGCATTCAAATTGATTACATTTCTCATTCGCTAATCCTCCATTACTATGCCGAAAAAATTATTTACAGAACTTGGGAAGCAGCCGTAAGTTCGTCATCCGCCTCTACATCGCGCCCCAATTCACGATTCATTTGAGCCAGCGTTTTTTTGTCAAGATTGTAAACCAAAGCCAAACCGACAAACTGCATAACGGCAGCCAGCAGGAACAACCCTGCCACCAACCAACGCATATTCACGGCCACGTCAAACGAAAGCAACGCTACGTCAATATACGCTTCGCCGGTTTGAGGATTTACCGCGTTGTTCACATAGCCGAGGCTTGCCATAATCACCAGAGCAACCGCAGGACCCACGCCTTGTGCCAACTTACGGAAGAAGGAGTGCAAGGAATATACCACGCCCTCCTCGCGCTTGCCGGTTTTCCATTCGTTGTAGTCAATGGCATCGCCCATCATCGCCCAAGAAACGGTGGAGTAAATACCAAGACCCAAACTGTATACCAGTTGAGAAATAATATACACAACCAAATCCAGTGAAGTGTTATTGGGCGTAATAATAAACAATCCCAACCCGCCAATGATGGAGCAAATAGCACCCACCACGGACAGTTCCTTTTTGCCGTACTTGGTCACCATTTTACGGGCAAGAGGGGTAAACACAACAATGGGAATCATTGCAAAAAGTTGAACAACGCCCGAAATTTTTGCGTTTTGGTAGTAAATTTGGAACACAACGGATACCGCCGTGGTGGCACCTTGCATACCGACAAACATACCCATAGCGGCAAGGGTAGCCCCCACCGCAGGACGGTTTTTCATAAAGTTTTTCAGCGCTTGCCACACGTTAAACTTGGGTCTCTCTTCGTTGAGTTTGGTGGTGGTGTCCACCCGAATCTCGGTATTACGAATCATAAACTGGAAGCAGAAGAATCCCAAAACCCCCATAATCAGCGCGGCCAAGAATACACGACCGCCGTTTAAGGTCTTACCGTCTGCTTCGTAAATAATAAAGGGTAAAATTACCATCGGCACCATATTGCCCAGCATGGAACCGATAGAACGCCACGCCGACAAAGAAGCGCGGTCAGCCGGTTCGTTGGAAATTAAGGATAACAACGAACCATATGGGACATTGGCGATGGTGTAAAACGCATCCCAAATAACGTATCCGGCAATAAAAATAATAATCTTAGCCCAAATTGCCAGGCCGGGGAACGGCAAAAAGCAAAGCGCGCCGCCCACAATCAACCCGATAGAGCCAAACCAAATGTAAGAAATAAATTTGTTTCTCTTGTACGCTCTTGTGTCCGCATCAATAATTGAACCAATAAGCGGGTCGTTAATGGCATCCCACACCTGCACAATAACCAGCAACAGGGAATAGTACAGCCCCAAACCCATAACCTGTGTCCAAAACAATGCCATTGTTCCTTTGAGCGCAAAACTCATATTGCAGCCCAAATCGCCGGCAGCGTATGCCAAACTGTCACGAATACTGAACTTGCGGTGACCGTTGGCATCCAAGGTAACTTGCTTTTTCATAACGTCCTCTCCTCTTATAAAAAATTCGATTTCGTGCTATTTATCATTGTAACAAATTTTCCGCGCGTTGTATTAGTATAATTTTTACCAATTTTAGCATTATTTTTTGTTCTTTGCTTGAAATAGCCAAAAAATTGTGCTATTCTGTGAAAAGAGGTGCAAAGTATTTGTTAACATTTGCCAAAGGAGTGAACCTGCGTGTACACTGCCGAATTGCAGTTTATGATTAAAACGCTAAATAAATGCCGTATACCCGCGCGGGTACTCTCGCGGTACGACACACCGGACACCACGTGGGATTTTGGGTTGCGGCATCAACTGGGACTGGATGCGGAATACGCCCTCTTTTTCGGTGAACTGTGGCAGTTGGCGCAACCCCGCACCATTCACACACTCACCGACCGGTTTATGTGTTGTTATATTTTCCTGCTTTTGCCGGATAGCCAATTGTTGCTTATCGGTCCGTACTTAACAGAGGAACCCACGCACAACCAACTGTTGGAATTGGCGGAAAAACTGAACGTACCGGCACAGCAATTTCGCAAATTGGAAACGTATTACAGCGGGGTTGCCTCGTTAGCGGGGGACCTCACCGCATTTATAATGGTAACGCTTTTTGGGGAACAATTGTGGGGCGAAAATCAGTTTTCTGCTATGGATATTAACCGCGAAATCAACGAAACCGTCCCCCTCCCCACAACTGCCCAACCGGAGGATACTTTGCACAATATGCAGGTAATGGAATCGCGGTATGCCTATGAAAACGAGTTGTTATCGGCCGTTTCGCAAGGGTCTTTCCATAAAGCCGAACTGCTATTTGGTGCCATATCGCAACGCGTTATGGAAGAACGGCTGACCGACCGCCTGCGCAACACCAAAAACTACAGTATTATTATGAATACCCTACTGCGCAAAGCGGCGGAACGCGGCGGCGTACACCCCCTCTATCTCGACCGTATTTCCACGGATTATGCTCGACGCATTGAACTCCTCCCCACTGCCACAAAAGCCCGCGAACTGATGCAAGATATGTTTCGCGACTATTGCCGCCTGGTCCGACGGCACACCAACCGCAACTATTCTCCACCGGTGCAACGTGTCATCGCCTGTATCGATGCCGATTGCTCGGGCGACCTGAGTTTGCATGCGCTGGCAGCCATGCAAAATATGAATGCGTGTTATCTTTCTACGCTGTTTCGCCGCGAAACGGGCGAAACCATAACCCAACACGTGAACCGCAAACGGATGCAATTGGCCGTGCGACTGCTTAATACCACCCATTTACAGGTGCAAACCATTGCCCAGCACTGCGGCATTCCCGACGTCAATTACTTCTGCAAGTTGTTCAAAAAACACACCGGCAAAACTCCCAGGGAATACCGCCAAACGCCTACTATTCAATCGGTAACATAAAACAACACGCCGCGGATTCGCCCTATCCGCGGCGTGCTTTGTATTGATAAACCACCAAAAACAAAAGCCAAAGATTTGCTCACATCATACCCGGCGGCTCCCATTGCCTGTGGGCGATATGAACGCAAATCTTTGGCTTTTTGGCAGGGGCAGAAGGACTTGAACCCTCGGCACGCGGTTTTGGAGACCGCTGCTCTACCAACTGAGCTATACCCCTAAGTATGTATAATAAACGCAGACGGATACGTCTGTACGGAAAATCTGGTGGGCCTTCAGGGACTTGAACCCGGGACCGACCGGTTATGAGCCGGTTGCTCTAACCAACTGAGCTAAAGGCCCGCATATGACCGCCGCAGTACGGCGTCGTGCGAAGCACGGATTTTATTGTACCATAAATCCCAAAGTTGTCAAGGGGTTTTGCAAACATTTACAAAAATTCAAAGCTGCGCCCCGCAAAACAGGACACAGCTGATGTTTTTGCATAAATCCTTTTTAATAATTCAGTAAACGATATTTTCCGACAAGCGGCACTTCTTTGGCAACACCCTTGGCTGCGTTGACAATGCCCAAAATCGCCATTGCTAAAATAAGCAAGTCACCCACAAGCAACACCAAGGATATAAGCGTTCCCAACACCGGAACCCAGCCCAAAATCACTTCCAAAATCTCATCGACCACACCGTAAACCAAGGAAACAATCAGCAAAATCAACCCTTGGTTGGCGTGATACTGTGCAAAGCGCGAATGCTTAGCCCCCAAAATCGGGAATAAAACCAAAATCCCAAAATATGCTAAAATCGCCATTCCCTTATTTTGCGCAATGTCTGTTGGGTCAAATTCCGCCGTGGTATCGGTCGTATCGGTTACGTTCTTTGCCCATCCCGAAAAACCGGTTGTGCCCGTAGCACCCGCCCCCTGCGCGGTTCCGCATTCAGGGCAAAACAGCGCGTCGTCTTGAATTTCTTTCCCGCATTGTCTGCAAAAAGGCATACGCAATCCCTCCACAATATTCCCATAGTTTCAGTATACGAGAAAGGGTCTTTTTTGTCAAGAAAAGTAGGTGACGCTTTCCCGTTATTGTTCCAAAACGGCTTCGTGGAAATCTTTATACCCTTTTGGCGGGGTGATAGACACCTTCTCGCCCGGACGATTATAGACCACCGTGGCATCCGCTTTAACTTTACGCGTTTGAGTCTCGCCGTCCTCGTCCCTAACGTCCATATCCATAGCAAATTGAATGCGGTAACTTTGTATATATCCTTTTTCATCCACCGCAATATCCACAACCGTATCGGTCAGTGCATAATCAACAACTTCCGCCCCATCGGCAGCAGAATTGCCGGTAGCTCCCAGGAAATTGCTAAAATGCTCGGCAAACATCGCCTCCGTTAAAGCAACGTTGACGGTGCGCGTGCCATCGGCGGTCGTTTTCGCCGCAGCACCGGCGAGCACCGCTTCCGGCAACGGTTGTACCACACTGTCTGCTGTGTTCTTCACCTCGTATTGCGCCAAAATACCGGATTTAACCTTAACTTGTTGATCCATTACCGAAAGATAGTAATAGCCGTCTTCACGATATATCTGGGTACGCAACGATTGTCCCATCATCTCGCTGGTAACGGTAGATAGCGTTATGGGGTCATCATCATCCAAATTTTTTGCCAAAATTTCATACTTCATCGGCACCGTGGTGCCATCAACGGTGATATTCGTAGTCATTGTTATATCCACGGCATCCAATTCGGTGGTTTTTTCCACCGCACGGTCCACCAGTTCATAGGCCGATGTTGCTTCGGTTTCTCCGCACCCAGCCAGCGTACATATCAGCAAAAGAACCGTCAGCCATATCATTAAGTATTTCCTTTTCATCTTGCTTCCCCCCTTCACACGTCTTTATTATAACGATTTTTGCACCGCAACGGTGTTTGGTTGGCCGGCTTACACGTCGCGCCCGCAACCGCTGTTGCCATTTATTTGTATCTTACCGCTATCACTCGCTGATGCCGTTTTATATTTTCTTATGTATTTAAATTATTATAGCATACACGCAACAAGCGTGCAAGTCAAATTAATGCGAAGCATTGTATATAACACTTCAAATCACTGGTCATTTTGTATAGCTGTGCGACAAGAGGCAGGTGCACAGATATCGCCTTGATTAAGCGAATTGATGCTCATAACAGAAAGGAAACGGTGTAATCCTCACGGCTACACCGTTTCCTGCATAAGCACCGTCCTTCGGAGCACGACTGCGAGAAACGAGATTTTCATTTAATCTATATCAACTCTTCGAAAAATTCACTTTTGTAGCCAAACCCTTCAAAAAAGCGAAAAGTTGCCCTGAGCTTGTCTTCAAATTCCGGTTGATACGCTATGTAATCGGGATAAAAATACTGCTCGTGTAAGCAAACATCATTCAAAAAACTCCTTGAGAAATCTCAAGGAGTTTTTTCTGGGACCGACACTCAAAACGGAACCGGTGATTCCCTTTTTTAGTTCGTATTTAAAATTTCCAATCTATATTTTCCTGGTGTACCATTATCCCAACTATATAAAGCATCTTCGCTTTTATTTGAAAAACTCTCGCCAACTGCAAGCGACGGTGAATAAAATGTATCGCTTCTTATTATCGAACCATCTGGTCCATATAATTTCCAACTAATCTTAGAGGTGGAACTTTGCCCACTTCCTTGATAATCGTAAGTCTTTGTGCCTGAAAAATAGATTTCTAATTCAATTTTTCCGTCGTTATCGCATTCAAACTTATAGGTTATATTTGTGACATTTACTGTCGAATATAATTTATTAGAGTAGCCATAGTAAGAGACACTTTTAGGCAGTGATGGGATTTCTAATGAACATTTGCTTAAAGTTTCAGTAACAATAGGGTTTTGTTGCCCACAGCGAGAACACTTTCCAGAAGAATAATAACTATGTTCCTCTGCCGAGCCTTCTGTTTTTCCACAATCTTTACAGGTTTTGGGCTTTGTGCATGTAGCATATTCCCAATCATGATATGTAGTTTTACTTATTTTTTCAGTATAGCTATTTCCGCACGAACAAGTATATGTACGAACCCCTTCCTTGGCACAAGTAGCTTCTGTAGTAACTCTGGAACTATAATAATGTGTATGATTTGAATTGCTTTGAGTATTTTCTTTGTAATTAGGGTTGCTCGCACCACAACGAGTACAATATTTACCCGAATAATTATGACCTAATGCGTTTCCGTTTGTTGCTCCGCAAGAGCACTTTTTCGGCGAAGTGCAAGTGGCATTTGAATAGCTGTGAGTGTGGGTTGGCTGATTTGTGATGATTGTAGGCTTCGATTGATTCATTTGTGTCTGTGATTGAGTATTATCATTTTCATTTGTTTCTTCGGTATTAGACGATACTTGACTATTCTCTGTTTCTGTAGATGTGATTTTGTCGGTATTTTGTGATGTATCCAATTGAGATTCGGATGGTGTGTTGGTGGGGTTGCTACTTGTTTCTGTTGCCCCACACGCAGACAAACAGAAAAGCATACAAACAGCAAGCAATAGTGAAATTAGTTTCTTTAACATTTTTCTTTCCTCCAATTCTGACATTCTGTGAATGTCATATTTTAAATCATTATAACATATAATTATCATGTTGACAAGCACTAAATGTCAAAAAGGGAGAAAATATGTTTATAAATAAAACAACTGACGGATTGAATAATACTTGTGGTAAAAATATAGCTAAATTTCGTATGGCACTAAAAATTTCTCAAAGAGAGCTTGCAGATAAAATGCAGTTATTTGGAATTGATATTGATAAAAATGCTATTCAACGCATTGAGTGTGGTAAAAGGTTTGTTACGGATATAGAAGTAATTGCATTTACAAAAGTATTTAATATAACTTATGAAGATTTATTAAATGATTAACTTATTAAAAATATAATTCCCCGCTTGTAACTGTTAAAGTACAGGTGAGGAATTTTTAATGGTTATATATTTGTCCCTATTGTAGCACAAGCATAGCATAAAAGTGGCAATAAATCAATGCGAAGCATTGTTTTATAATCCGTGCGAAGCCACACCAAACTTATTACCTCTTACTTATTACCTATTACTTCCCAAAAATCCCGTGAAAACTTTTTTGAGGTAAGAGTGAAGAAGTAAAAAGTAAAAAGTAAAAATCCCGCCCACTTTCGTGAACGGGATTTTTGGAGGCGACACCCGGATTTGAACCGGGGAATCAGGGTTTTGCAGACCCATGCCTTACCACTTGGCTATGTCGCCATAGGATGAAAAACGCGCCACCAGGACGCTTTTTTCAGTTGGAGCGGCTTACGAGGCTCGAACTCGCTACCTCCACCTTGGCAAGGTGGCGCTCTACCAGATGAGCTAAAGCCGCAATGGATGGTGCCTCCGACCGGAATCGAACCAGTGACACGAGGATTTTCAGTCCTCTGCTCTACCGACTGAGCTACAGAGGCAAATGTGGCGACCCGGAACGGGCTCGAACCGTCGACCTCTAGCGTGACAGGCTAGCGTTCTAACCAGCTGAACTACCGGGCCACATTTGGTGGAAACAACAGGGCTCGAACCTGTGACCCCCTGCTTGTAAGGCAGGTGCTCTACCAGCTGAGCTATGCTTCCAAAGCGGTATCGTCATCAGTGACGTTGTCTATCATACTACACGCGCGCTGAAATGTCAACCGAAAATTTGTAATTTTTTCAAAAAAAACAAAATCGTTCACTCTTTCCGAATACGCTCAGCCATCAGTGCTTCCAAATCCTCGCGCGTGAACAGATATACCGCATCGCAAAAACTGCAAGTGACCTCCACACGGTCGTTTTCGTCCGGCAAGGAACGCAATTCCTCATCCGACATTGCACAAAACGCACCCGCTACTTTTTCCCGCGAGCAGGCACAACGATAGGTCGGTTCAAAACGATCCACCACGTCGTATGCCAGCCCATCCAACGCGCGGTTCAAAATCTCCTCAATGCTCATCCCTTCGTCCAGCATTTCGGTCATAGGCCGCAACGCGGCAATGTTTTTCTCCAATCGGTCGATAATATCTTCGGGGCAAAACGGCAACAACTGAATGAGCAACCCGCCCGCCGCACGCACCGTTAAGTCAGGATTTACCAACACGCCCAACGCACATACAGTGGGAATTTGCTCACTGCTTGCGTAATACGAGGTAATATCCTCCGCCAACTCGCCCGATACCAGCGGCGTGCAACCCACATACGGTTCGGGTGCGCCGGTATCGCGCAGTACATACAGTAACCCGTCTGTGCCCACTGCCCCGCTGACGTCCAATTTTCCGTTGGGTTTAAGCGGAATTTCCACCACCGCGTTTTGAGCGTAACCGCGGGCGTTGCCGCGACCGTCTGCCACGGTGATGAGTTGCCCCACCGGACCGCCGCCGTTGACTTTAAGGGTGACGGAATCCTCCGTGTTTTTGAGCATAATGCCCATTAGCGAGGCGGCGGTGAGCAATCGCCCCAATGCCGCCGTGACTACGGCAGAGGTGTGGTGAATTTGCTCCGCCTGTGCCACCATATCCGTAGCATCAATTGCAACCGCCACCACCGCGGCATCGGTGGTTAAGCAACGAATTGCCTTACTCATACTATATGCCAAACTCCTTTAATTGTTGTATTAAATATTACCGGCGGCCTCCCCCACCGTGCGGGTACTGCGTGCCACAAACACCCAACGCTGACAATCCGGCGCGGGCGGTTCGGTAGTACCCTCGGCGTATACCGCCAACGTTTCCCAACCGGTGTCCCGCAACAAGCGGCGCAAGGTGCGTTCAGAATACGCACGCTCACGCACGGTGTCCCACCGCCGTTCATAGCGGCCGTCCGCTTTCTCGGTGAAAAAGTCCAGCAACATCTCCACTTCGCCCGTGCGAGGAATGTAGCGATTGCGCCACGCGCACAGTACCCCGTTTTCCTCCGTAACAAAGGCGCGGTCCGCCAACACCGTGCGGTGCTTGTACGGCGTGTTTACGTCAAAAATGAATAACCCGTGCGGCTCAACAAACAAGCGCGCCCGCCGAAACACTTGTGCCACGTCACCCGTGCGACACAAATGGTTCAAGCTATCCATCACGCACACGGCGCCGTCAACCGTGCCGTACAAATCCATCTGGCGCATATCTTGGCACAAAAGCAACGTGCCGTATGGCAGTTTTTCGGCAGCTTTGGCGAGCATCGCTTCTGAACCGTCTATACCAATGGGGTCCACCCCGTGGCGCACCAACTCGGCACACAAACTACCCGAACCGCAAGCAATGTCTAACACAGTGTGCGGACGCGTGCCGTGCTTTTCAAACAACGATAACAAATACGCGGCATAGCCGGCGTAATCCACGTCCTGGGTCAATCGGTCATAAAATTCAGAAAAATCTTGGTATCCGCTCATCTTTCGGCATCCTTATCTTTGTTGTGCAGTTTTACAGTCATAACGCCATTTCTTGCTCGCTGTTTTCCAGCATTTCACGCGCGGCTTGGCAGTTTGCCTCGGTGACCTCACCGCCAATAATACGCGCCAACTCCCGTTCACGCTCCGCCAGTGATAGCGGTGTGACCGCGGTGTAAGTGCGCCCGTCGCGCACGGATTTTTCAACAAGATAGTGATGCCCTGCTTGTGCGGCAATCTGCGCCAGATGGGTCACGCACAATACTTGGCGGTTTCTCCCGTCTGTTGTGCCACGCGCCGTAAGCCGTAAGCGATTACCCACCTTTTGCGCCGCACGGCCGCTGATACCGGCATCAATTTCGTCAAAAATTAGAGTATCCATTTCGTCCGCATCGGCCAGCACCGTTTTAATGGCTAACATAATACGCGACAGTTCACCACCCGAAGCAATGCGAACAATCGGTTTGGGCGGCTCGCCCACGTTGGCGGACATTTGAAATTCAATACGGTCGGCACCCGTGGCGGTATACTCCGCCGCCTGCCGACAAATTACGAGCGAAACATTGGGCATATCCAAAAACGCCAGTTGCTCCCTCACGGCATCCGCAAATTGTCGCGCCGCCGCCGCTCGTTGCTCGGTTAACTGCTCTGCCGCTTGCTCCATTGCCGCATACAACCGCCGTTCTTCTTCGCCCAGGCGGCGTATTGTCTCATCCGACAGTTCAATGCGATCCAATTCCGTTTTGGCTTGCTCCAAAAACGCCAACACGTCCCCCGTGGTGGCACCGTATTTTACCGTTAAACGGCGGATAACCTCCCACCGTTCCTCGGCGTCATCCCGCTCACGCGGGTCAAAATCCAGCAAATCCGCCACATCACGCAGTTCCTCTGCCGCATCTTGCAATTCGTACAATGCCTCTTGCAACCGCTTGGTGGGGGCCTCGGCTTGCTCCAAATACCGTGCCGCACCCTCTGCGTAAGCAACGGCTTGTTGTGCCAGTGAAAGCGAGCCGTCGTTCTCCTCGTCACCAAACAACAACGCCTGTGTGCGGTGCATCTGCCCCGCCACCTTTTCTGCATTGCGATACAACGTGCGCCGCGCTTGCAAGTCTTCTTCCTCACCTTCCCGCAGCGCGGCGGATTCAATTTCGTGAATTTGATACCGCAGCAAATCCAAGCGACGCGCTTTTTCTTGTTCGTCCATATCCACGCGATTCAACTCTCGCTTTACGCGAGACCATTCGCGATAGATTGCCGTGTACGCCTCGCGTACGGCGGTGAGTTCCCCAAACCGGTCCAAATACGCCAAATGCTGGTCGGGCGAAAGCAGTAACTGGTTTTCGTGCTGACCGTGTAAGTCAATGAGTACACCACCAATATCCCGCAACAACGATGCCGTGGCGGGCCGACCGTTTACAGAGCAACTGCTTTTTCCCTCTGCGGCAATGGTGCGGGAAACCAACAAATTCCCCTCGTCATCCGGAGGGAATCCCAGTTCCTCCAAGCGCGCAGTTGCCCAAGCGGACAAATTGGTAAACAACGCGCTTACGCGCGCTGTGTCACTGCCGGTGCGCACCAAATCCCGCCGTGTGCGTTCACCCAACACCGCGTTAATGGCATCAATAATAATGGATTTGCCCGCGCCGGTTTCACCGGTAAAGGCGTGAAAACCGGTGTGAAATTGAATGTCTGCCCGTTCAATGACCGCAATATTCTCAATGTACAAACACTCCAGCATAGCGTTTGTCCTTTCTTAGTTCTGCCGTTGCAGTTTTTTGAGTTCCTCCACCAACGTGACGGCATTTTCCTGCGTTTTTACAATACACACAAAGGTATCGTCACCGGCCAGTGTACCGATAACCGTGTCCCAATGCAGCGAATCCAGCGCCGCACACGCCGCTTGTGCCATACCGCTAATGCATTTTACCACAACCAGGTTTCCTGCAAAGTCCACGTGACGCACCGCATCTTGAAAAATGGAGTTAAAGCGCGAGGAGATGTTTGCTTTTTCCGGTGCGGCAACCGCATAACGATAGGCACCGCTGTTGTCCAGCGTTTTAATCAGCCGCAGTTCTTTAATATCGCGCGATACCGTGGCTTGCGTTACCGGAAATCCGCTTTCCCGCAACGCACCGATTAACTCGTCCTGCGTTTCAATGCGGCGGCTTTGGATGATTTCCAAAATACGGGATTGTCGTTTTGTTTTCATATGTTCACACCTTCCTGTTCAATAACTTCTGGTTTAATATTTCGCAAAATGACCGTTCGTTCATACGAATGAGCGACACTTCGGTTTGTGAGCGTTTGATGCATACCACACCGTCCTCCGGTACGGGAATGGCTTCCTCGCCGTCCACCGTGACAAACACCGCCACACCGGGACGCTGATTGATTTTGAGCGTTACCTCCGCATCATCCCCCAGTATGTACGGACGAGCGTGCAAGGAATGAGGACAAATGGGTGTGAGCAATACGCAACGAATGGCCGGGTCCACCATAGGTCCGCCCGCCGACAACGAGTACGCCGTTGAACCCGTGGGAGTGGCCACAATAACACCATCTGCCTCATACGCCGCCACCGGCTTGCCGTGATTTTCCACCTGAACTTCCATCATACGCGATAACGCCCCGCGTGAGATAACGGCTTCGTTAAGTGCCCGATAGTGCGTCTTGCCCGCCGCCGAGCACACCGAAACATCCAGTAACATACGATGTTCCACGGTGTATTCGCCGGTAAGTAAACGGTCCAGTTGGTCCAGTTCATTGCGTTCCAACCCCGCCATAAAGCCAAGCCGCCCGCTGTTAATACCCAACACCGGTTTGCCGAACGCTGCGGCACGTTTGGCGCAGTGCAGAATGGTACCGTCACCACCAAGCGCAAGCACTGCATCACAATCGGCAAGGCACGCTTCCATATCGCGCGGGGGGAACGCTTTGTCCTGCGGAATACAAAAGGCAATGTGCCGCGCGTTTAACGCCGCACGCACCTGTTCCACGGTCTTAGCACTGTCTGCGGTTTGATAATTGGGAATTACCGCCAACTTCATTTTGCCACCTCCGTTCACGTGTGTTGCTCAAAAGCCTCCTCCACCAAACGGCGCACGTCCGGCAAGGTGATATCCCCGCCATCCGCCGTACGGTGCAGTATGGCCAAATACTCAATATTTCCCGACTGCCGCCCGGCACCGCCGGTAATAGGCGATGCGGTTAACGTTTCTATACGGCAGTGTTGTTCACCAAAAAACGTGCACAGTTCGCGCAGTACGCGGCAATGCACTTTTCGGTCGCGCACAATGCCGTTTTTGCCGATATCGGCACGCCCCGCCTCAAACTGCGGTTTAATAAGTACCACCAGCCGTGCGTTGGGTTTTAAAAACGCAAACACGGCGGGGAGTACAGCACGCAAAGAAATAAACGAAACATCTATGGTTACAAAGTCCACCGATGCCCACGGGATATACTGCGCTACATCCTGCTGCCGACGTATATCCAAACCGGACAAGTCCAGCACCCGTGCATCCGCGCGCAAGGACGGATGCAGTTGGTCGTGCCCCACATCCACCGCATATACCCGCGCGGCACCGTGCCGCAATAGGCATTGGGTAAACCCACCGGTGGAGGCACCCACATCCAGTGCCACGCAACCCTCCGGCAACGGCGCAGTAAGCGCGAGTGCGTGTTCCAACTTAATGCCGCCGCGACCCACGTAAGCGTCCGCGGCAACGGCGCAGACCACGGTATCCTCCGCGGATAAGCGATATGCGGGTTTGCGCACCACAACACCGTTCACCGATACCTCGCCGGCGCGAATGCGCTCACACGCTTTGTCGCGGCCGGTGGCAAACCCCTGTGCTACCAAGTAGGTATCCAACCGCTGCTCAGTTGGCACGGTCGTTCCCCTCCTCCAATATACGCCGCGTCATACCATCCACGTCCAAACCGGTGAGTTTCAGCCCTTCCTCCACCGAACAAGCGGGAACAAAACAATCGATGGCTACTGCCTCATAAACGCCGTTATACCGACGCTCCATTAATTTGGCACCGAATTGTTGAGAGATACTGCCACTGCGCGCACTTTCCTCAAAAAACACAATGCGTGAGTACCCCGCGGCAATGGCCAATGCTTCTTCCGGAATGGGGAAAATGCGGTTAAGTTTGAGCACCGACAACGGCCGCTTACTGCGCAACCGCCCCGCAGTTTGCATAGCATTGCCAAACAAGCGACCGTAGGTAATTACCAGCGTGTGTGCCAGCGGGTCGCGGAACAAGGTGAACGGCTTGCCGTCCGGCTGATAAGAGGCAAGCGATGCCGCCTGTGCTCCTTTGGGATACCGCACGGCGGCAATGCCGTTGGTATCGTACAACGCTTGTTTGAGCGACAATTCCAATTCGTCAAACGTGGACGGCGAAAAAATGGTGGTGTTCGGTATGGTGGACAAAAACGGTACGTCAAAAACGCCCTGATGCGTTTCGCCGTCGTCCGGCACCAAACCCGCACGGTCAATTGCCAGCACAATGTGATTGTTCATAATGGCGGTGTCGTTAAGCAGTTGGTCATACGCTCGTTGTAAAAAGGTGGAATACACCGCAAACACCGGCAACATCCCCCCTACCGCCAAACCGGAGGCAAAGGTGACCGCGTGTTCTTCGGCAATGCCCACGTCAATACACCGCTTGGGGTACTTTGCGGCAAAACCGTTAAGACCGGTACCACCGGTCATTGCCGCCGTAATGGCGCACAACCGCTTGTCCTTTTCTGCCACAGCACACAAATAATCGCCCGCCACCTGCGAAAAACCGCGGTTGCCTTGTTCCGTTTTACCGGTTTCAATGGTAAACTTGCCCACGCCGTGATATACATCGGGGTTGTCCACCGCGTAGTCGTACCCCTGCCCTTTCACAGTTTCTATATGCAACAGTACCGGACGGTCAATGTTTTTGGCCGTTTGCAAGGCACGCATTACATCGCGCAGGTTATGTCCGTCTACCGGGCCAAGGTAATAGTACCCCATTTCCTCAAACACCGTGCTGGAATGGTATACCGAATTTTTTAATTTGCTCTTGCCGCGCACCATAGCCCGATACAACGGTTTACCCACCAACGGAATGGAAGAAACCGCATTGCCGAACACGTTTTTGGTTTGCACGTAGTGCGGGTTGGAGCGCAACGTTGCCAAATGCCGCGCCACAAACCCCACGTTGCTGTTAATGGACATACGGTTGTCGTTGAGCACCACAATGAGTTTATCGTGGCTGCGGCCGGCGTTGCACAACCCCTCATACGCCAAGCCGCCGGTGGTGGCACCATCGCCAATAACCGCCACGGTATACCCGCCACGCTTGGCAAGGGCTTTGGCTTTGGCAATGCCGTTTGCCGCCGAAACCGAGGTGCTGCTGTGACCCGCCACAAACGTGTCGTATGCGCTTTCCGACGGTTTTGGGAAACCCGAAATACCGCCGACACGGCGCAACGTGTCAAACGATTCGCGGCGACCGGTCAACAATTTGTGGGCATAGCACTGATGCCCCACGTCCCATACAATTTGGTCTTCCGGTGCGGTGAATTGGCGGTGCAATGCCACCGTTAATTCCACCACACCCAAATTGGACGACAAATGCCCGCCGTTTTTGGATACGGTTTCAATAATCGTCTCCCGCAATTCCGCACACAGTTGCGGTAATTGCTCGCGGGAGAGTTGTTTAACATCATCGGGGGATTCAATGGTCGGCAAAATTGTTTGTGCCATTGCCGCTACCTCCTCGTTTTCAGTGTGAACGAACCAGCAACGCTTCTGCCAGTGCACACAAATCCGTGCGGGATTCGCCAAATATAGTCAGTGCCGTTTTTGCTTGTTCGGTATACTCGGCGGCGCGGCGGCGCGCCTCCTCCAGTCCCAAAAGGGATACGTAAGTGTTTTTTTGGTGTTCATCGTCACTGCCCACCGGTTTTCCCAGCGTTTCCGCATTGGAAGTAACGTCCAAAATATCGTCAACAATTTGGAAACACGCACCCAGAAAATCACCGTACCGTCCGGCTTGTTCAATGTGCTCCTCACTGCCGCCGCCCAGTATGGCACCCATACGGCAGGCCGCGGTAATTAACGCACCGGTCTTCTTTTTTTGCAATTCCTGCAAGGTGAAAAGTGTAACCGATTTGCCCTCACACGCAAGGTCCAACACCTGCCCGCCAATCATACCGTAAATGCCGGCGTTGTGTGCCAATTCGTGCGCCGCGCGCAGTGCGGCGGCGGGTGACACGCACGGGTTTGGTGCTAACATTACCTCAAAGGCACGGTTGAGCAACGCATCCCCCGCCAGAAGGGCCATGGTTTCGCCGTAAGCGGCGTGCACCGACGGCTTGCCACGGCGCAAGGGACTGTTATCCATACACGGCAAATCGTCGTGTACCAGCGAATAGGCGTGAATCATCTCCACCGCCGCGGCAAACGGCAACGCCGCCTCTGTATTCCCGCCACACAAATGGCAAAATTCCAGCAACAACACCGGACGCAAACGTTTACCGCCGCCCTCACACGCATACGCCATTAACGGGGCCACGCTAACCGCCGCATCCTCTTTGGGGAGCGCGTGCGCCAGCCCTTTTTCCACCGCCGACAAATGGCAGGTCAACCGTTCGGTATACAGTGCCATCTTACTCGTCCTTTCCCGCATCAACCAACGTGAGCGCGGTAATTTTTTGCTCTGCCGCTTTCAGCGATTCGTTGCAAAATGCCGTGAGCTTTGTTCCCTCTTCAAACCATTTCAGCGATTCGTCCAGCGTGCCGTTACCGCTCTCCAACAACGCCACCAATTCCTCCAAACGCGCCATGGCTTGTTCAAATGTCAATGCGGTTGTCATACTTTTGTCTCCTTTGTTGCCGTAACGCGGCAGTGTAATTCTCCGTTGTGTAAACGGAGTTGTAACTCGTCGTTACCTTGCACCTCGCTCACCGAGTGAATGAGTACATCGCCCCGACTTACCAGTGCATACCCGCGGGATAATACCCGTAACGGGCTCATGGCATCCAGTTTGCCGGCGGCGGTTGCCAACCGCGCCGAAGCACGCACGGTTACCCGTTGCGCGGCACCGGAAAAACGGCGCAACACACGGTCCAACCACATGGTCCGTTCCTCCACCGGATATAGCGGTGTGGACAAACAACGCTTGGCGGTAAGTTCGGTAAGCACACGCCGTTTACGGGTTATTGCCGTTTCCGCCGCGCGTGCCGCCGCCGCACCCAGCAACGTCACACGTTGATGCAGTTCCGCGCAGTCCGGCACGGCCAATTCTGCGGCGGCGGACGGTGTGGGCGCACGCAAATCCGCCACAAAATCGCAAATGGTAAAATCCGTTTCGTGCCCTACACAAGAAATAACGGGAATGGTACACGCCGCCACCGTGCGCGCCACCGTTTCGTCGTTAAACGCCCACAGTTCTTCCAACGAGCCGCCACCGCGACCCAGTAAAATAACATCCGGTGTGCGGGCATCCCCCGCCGCTTTCATTGCCTCAAACCGGCGCAATGCCGCACACAACTGAGCAGGAGCACCTTCCCCCTGCACCAACGTGGGCAACAGCACCACCTCTGCCAGCGGATAGCGGCGGCCCAACACGTTGATGATATCCCGCACCGCGGCGCCGGTTTCCGAGGTGATAACACCCACACGCCGCGGATAAGCAGGCAACGGTTGTTTGCGGCTTTCGTCAAACAACCCCTCCGCTTGCAGCCGCGCCTTTAACTGCTCAAAAGCCACCTGCAAGGCACCCGCGCCATCGGGTTGCATATCGTCAATATACAGTTGATACAAGCCATCCTTTTCATACAGTGATACCCGTGCCCGCACAATCACTTTCCTGCCGTTTTCCGGTACAAAGGGCACCCGCACCGCGGTAGAACGGAACATTACCGCCCGCACCAGCGCGTTTTCGTCCTTTAATGAAAAATACCAATGCCCCGATTTGTAATGGTTCACAAAGTTGCTGATTTCGCCACTGAGCATAACGCCGGACAAGTTGCCGTCGCCCTCGAGCAGCGATTTTACATAGCGGTTTAACTGGCTAACGGTAATCACGGTCATCGTGGTTCTTCCCCCGCTTTCAGACAGGTGAGCACGGCAATGCCTGCCGCATTATCCGCCGAGTAGGCGGGCGGTGCCACCAAACCGCCGAAACGTTGCACCACTGTGCCCCGCAAATGCGCATTCGACATAACCCCACCAGCATACACCACCGGCAAGTCGCCATACTGTAAGAGTAACCTCTCAGTCATCGCTTCCAACGCCGCGCGAACACTGAGCAAACAAAACCGCGCCACCTCTGCCGCCGAAGCACCGTTATCCAGCATACGGCGACACTGGTTTTCCACACCCGAAAGGTGACAGCTTGTCCCCTCCATAGAGGCGCGGGGAAGTTTCCCCTCCACCGGTTGCGCCAGTTGTTCCAACGCCGGACCGGCGGGAAAGGGCAAACCTAACATACCGCCCACGCGGTCAATTAACTGGCCGGCCTTTAAGTCCTTTGACCCCGCCACCCACTCGCAATGAATGACACAATCCGTATCTGGCTTTACCAACAACGCATCGGTGGTGCCGCCGGACAAATGAAACGCCAAAAACGAACGTTCCCGCAAAGACAGTGCCTTGGCACCGTACAGTGCTGCCGCCACGTGCCCTTGCTGATGCGAAAACCGATACATCGGCACACCCAGCACCGCCGCCGTTTGGCGCGCCGCGCCTTCCCCCACCAAAAAACAGGGCATATACGACCCCGCCGCTTGTGAGGGGCGGTCGGAAGCACCCACAGCGACCACGTCCGACAACACGCCTGCTTCGCTTTGCAGGCGTTCCACCAGTTCCGGCAACTGCCGCGTATGGTGAAAAACCGCATCACTTTGGCGCAAGCCCAGTGCGCCCGATTCCACCGGTAAAAGTTGTTTTACTTGCCAAAGCGCCCCCGTTTCGGCCGAAAAAGCCGCCACGGAGGTCGTGTAATTGCTGGTATCCAGCCCCAAATATCGTGCCATAGTTTATGCCTGACCGCGCCGAGCAATGCCGCCCAGCACGCCGTTAATAAAGGTGGCGTCCGCATCCCCGCCGTAACGTTTGGCAAGTTCCACTGCCTCGTTAATAGAAACACTCACCGGTATGTCTTCTACCCACTGCATTTCGTAAATTGCGAGCCGCAAAATGGAAAGCGACACGCGGGACAACCGCTCGCGGTTCCAGTTGTGGGCAAAAGCGGAAATGAGTTCGTCAATCTCCTCCGTGTGCGCCACAGCGCCCTCGGCCAAGGAGATGGCAAACGCATCGCCGGTAATATCGCGCGCTTCTCCTGCGTTTTCCAAAATTTCGGCAATTGTCTCACCGGAAAAACTCCGTTCAAACAGCAGAATAAACGCCAGTTCTCTTGCTTCCCGTCGGGTCATGCGGTACCATGCCTTTCTGTTTTCAAATTCCTCAAAGCCGCCCTCCGCACGGATGTGCGGAGGGGCTTTTTTCTGTTTACTGTTCCGCCTCGGCGGTAGCCGCGGGTGCTTCCTCCAACACAATGCCGGCAATGTGCACGTTCACTTTGGTAACCGGTTTGCCTGTCATGGATTGCACCGCGCTTTTTACCGCGCGTTGCACCTGACCGGCAACGTCCGGAATACGCACGCCTTCCGTTAAATTGATATACAAAGTCACAACGGTTTCATTCTCGTTATTGACAACAGCAACCGCCTTGCCCACCGAGGAACCGACCAACCCGCGGATATCTGTGAGCCGCGTTGCCATACCCGCCACACCGGGTACTTCTACCGCCGCCGTTGCAGCAATGGTGGCAATTACGTCTTCGGAAATAATGCAGCAACCTTCCGAAGTTTGATAATCTTTCGCATCCATGGTGATGTCCTCCTTAATACTTTATGGCACTATTATATACCATAAAGTATCTCCGGGGCAACAGTTTTTTATGATTTTACCGTAAGAATATTAATATTTTGTGCAAGAATATCCGATTGGGCGGTCACTGCTTGCGAAATTTTCGCCGTATCCTGCACTGTCAGCGACTCGGCGCTCACCACCACACTGCATTTATCCCCCTCAATGTACACCACGCAATCCGCGTAACCTTTGGCTTTAATTAAGTTCTCAATTTTGCTTTCTTGGTCCATTGCCTTGGTCATGGCAATGACCTGCGCCGTTGCGGTATCCTTTTGTTCGGCGGTGGCTTTTACATCATTCAGCAACTCTTTTACCGTCTCGGTGGCTTCCTCGCGGGAACGCTCGCGGTTTTCACGCGCTTGCACAAAATAATCCGCCGCCTCATCGGGTGAGGTGTTTACATTTAAGGCATCCCCCAAATTTTTATCACTCTCCTGTTGCTGGGGCGTGGTGTCCAGCAACCCCGACGGGGACTGCGCAAAATAATAGTTCAAATACACTGCCATTCCCAGTGCCACCACCAACGTGCCGAGCAACAACTGCTTTTTTCCAAAAAACTTTTTCATATCGCTTCTCTCCTTATGATAATGTTGTCACGCAAATGCGTTTAGAGGACAAATCCATTGCCACGCTTACCGCTTCCACAACGCGACGGCGCACCTCTTCGTCACCGCCGCCCTCGCACACGACGACCACGCCCCGAACAGTGGGTTGAATTTCCGTAACCAACAACCCCTCCCGTCCGTCGGCGGTATCCACCACAATCACCGTGCTTTCACTGTCGTCGCGCTGGGTCAACCGTGTGGCCCCCTCATCCGTGTCCTCCTGCCGGTCGGAGTTCAGTTTTTGTTCTTGGGCATACACGTACTCTACCCCGTTTTCCAACGTTACCAGCACACGGCATTTTCCCGCGCCCTCAATGCTGGAAACAATGGTACTTAGGCGTTCCTCTGTTTGTTGTACAAAGGCATCTGCCGTTTGTGACGGCTGGGATGTTTTCGCCGTGTTCGGCAACCATTCGGACAACACCAGCAACGCAACACCAACCACGCCGCCCAACAGTAGCCAACGCCGTCCGCATTCACTGCGGAACCATTCCCGCCCTTTCTCTACCCAACTGCCCATAACACATTCCTTCCTTTCACGAAGCCGCCTGTACGGCAACCGGTGCTTCCAGTTGTGTTTCCAACACCTCCCCCACCACCAACGCCGTAGGCATACTTTGTTTGTCCACCGTGATGGTAATCTGTTGAATATATATGCCGCCGTTTTCTAAACTATCCGTAGTTACCTCAATTTTTTTTGCCGTTATACGGCGGGCGGTCAACGCCTCCTCTGCCAACGCGGTAACGGTATCCTTTACCTGCCGATGTAACTGTTCGGTTACCGTCTCCTCCAACACCTCGTCTACCACCGCGGGGGGCAAGTCATCCACCTCCCAATCCGCAAGCAACCGATAATCCGACAGCGGCGAAACTAAACAACAAAGAAAAAACGTTGCCGTTATTAGTTGAAACAATTTACCCGTGCCCGCTTTGGGCGCCAACAACCGCACCGCCGCGCATCCCAGTGCCGCTAAACACACCGCCGTACTCCACGCGCGAATTCCGCCCATTTACACCCCTCCCGCCGCCGTGGATACCACCGTGAGTGCCACAATTAAAAATGACCCGCCCGCCAGCAGTACCCCCACCAAGCATTTCACCGTATCGCGGGCGGTATCCAGCAGTGTGGTAAGGGATTCCAGTTCAAACAACTCCGTCGCCGTACGACACACCGACAGGATGGCACACCAACACAAGCACGTGATTAACGGCGGCAACACAATTAACGCCGTGGCCGCCGCGCCAAAACATCCCAGCGTGGAACGCAACACACCCAGACATCCCTGAATGGTGGTGAACGCCTCACTCAGCGACCCACCCACCACCGGCACAAAACTGGCAATGGAAAACTTTACCGCGCGGGTACCCAAGGTGTCGGCCGCACTGCCCGCCAAACTCTGCAACGAAAGTAAGCCGGAAAACAACATCATCCCCAAAGTGAGCACCCACGCCGCCGCTTTGCCCAGCCATTTACCCACACCGCCCAATTTTATTTGCGGTGTGACCGAACCGGTCAACCCTAACGCCAACGATACGGTCATTAACGGTACCACCACTTGCCCCGCCACCCACGATAGCAATTCCGCCGCGTATAACGCCACCGATTGAAACGACAACGCCGTAGCGGCTTTGCCGCCCGTGATGAGGATTCCCGCATACACCGGTACAAAACTGCCCATAAACACCGACGTGGAGGTCATGGCATCGCGCACATCACCAATACAATCGGCAATGGGCACCATCACGCACCCACACGCCGCCAACGCGCATACCGTGCCAAATACGGCAGATGCCTCTTCGGTACGCAACGTTTCGCGCATGCCCTGCACCCACGCACAAAGCAGTACCACCACCAACACAACCGCCGCCGACGAAAGCGGACCGCGCAACAGGGAGATAACCAATGACAGCAGTTCCCGTAACGCGGTTTGGGTATCCCACTGCGTAAATGAACTCATTTCCAACGTATCAATACCCAACTTGTCCAACAAATCGCGTGTTTCGTCCGGCAACGCCTGCAACAACTCGCGCCCGCCGCTGGCTTCCAACTGTTCCTCGTACAGTTCCTCCACCGTTTGTGCCGAAACCGGTATCCCTCCAACGCACAGCACCAATAGCAATATCGCCAACAACGCCACCGCTGTTTTCATAAGCCACCCTCCCGTATTAGCGACAGCGCCAACTCTGCCACCTTGCGGAACAGTGGCAGTGCCAGCGTTAGCAAGGCAAATTTTCCCGCCAGTTCCGCTTTGGCCGCCAATCCCTGTTCACCGGCATCGCGGCACGCATCGGAAGCAAACTGGGTCAGCAAGCAAACACCCAACGCTTTGAGCAACACCGCAACGTACGAGGACGGTAACCCGCCGGCATCCAGCAATTCCTCCAACTCGTAAAGCAATGGCACGGCATCGCCCAGCGAAACGGTGAGCAGCAAGAACCCCGCCGCCAACCCCACGGCCAATGCCTGCTCCGGTGCGTGCCGCCGCAAGGTGATTGCCAAAAACGCCGCAATAACCGCCACGGCCATCAGTACCGAAACCGTCATATCCTCACAACCCGAACACCGATTTCACCATACGGAACAAATCGCTGATTTCGGTAACCACCATTGTCAGCACCACAATCAATCCTGCCAGTGTGGTCATCATAGCTTGCTCCTCGCGTCCCGAACGAATCAGCACCTGATTCAGCACCGCCACAATGATACCGATAGCCGCAATCTTAAAAATTAAATCCACATCCATTGCTCATTCCTCCCGCCGTGTTATAACAATAAGAGTGCCAGTGCACTCCCGCCGCAAACGCCCCACGTAACGTATACCTGTCCACGGCGTTGTACCATATCCCGCGCGGCAAGGCATTGCTCCTCAAACAACGCCGCATACTGCTCAAAGCGATGCACCTCGCCCTGCACGTCGGCCGTGCCCCAGCCGTTGGTGAACGCTGCCAGCAACCGCTCATCCTCCGCGTTGAGTCCCAGTTCAAGCGAGCAACACCGAACGGCATCATTCAAATCGGCACGCCAACGAACCGCCGATGCCGCGCTTAACCGTTTTAACAGCGAAAACTGTTCAAACTCCGCCAATGCCGCCAATTCGCGCAATAGTTCACCCAACGGTGCCGCCGTATACCGCACGCGCTCCGCCAACTGTTTCGCCAATCGCGCTAACAGGTTTAACGAGCGCACGCGGCGTTGTAATTTCGCGCGGGCCGATAACCCGCACCCCATACCCGCTATACACACCAGCAACACACCCATCCATTTCATTTAACCATTCCTCCACCCGTATTAACTGCGCCAATTCACCCGGTGCGGTACAACCGCGCAATAACCCCACATACGCAAACGCACCGCTATACAACAAATCGCGTACGCCTTCCCGCCGCAACAGTTCCGTTGGCGTGCGGGCGTGTACGGAGGTAATTACCGCCACACCACTGTGCAACGCCTGCCGCACGGCGTGTAATTCTTCTATTCCGCCCAATTCGTCAAACACCACCACACGCGGTGCTAAACAGCGTACCGCTTGCTCCACGCCAACCGCCTTGGGGGTGCCGCGCAGTATATCACATCCCACCGCCATACTGCCCGTTAACTCGCCGCGCTCATCCACGGCGGTAACGGACAATCGCCGTGCGGTGAGTTCCCGCAATAAATCGCGCAACAAACTGGTTTTTCCGCTGGACGGCTCACCGCACAACAAAGCACTGTAAACCGTGCCGTCCCCACACAACCGTTCTGCCAATGCCGCCGCACACCCGCGATGCTCCCGCGCCACGCGAATACACAGCGAAGTAAGGTTGCGATAACTCACTATCCGTCCGTTTTCCGTTACCGCCGTACCCGCAATGCCAATGCGGCATCCGCCCGGTGCCGCAAAAAAACCGCACCGCAGTTCTTCTTGGTGTGCATACACCGAATGGTCGCATACACGCTCCACTATCTGTCGCAACCATTCGACAGGGCAAAACAACCCGTCTGCGGTGCGCACACTCACCGCACCGGTGGGGGTAATAAACTGTTCCGCGCCGCGAATTCCCAGTGCCACAGCCTGTCCCGCGCGCAAACGAATCTCCTGCACCTGTAAACGTATCGGGGGCGGCAAGGCATTCAGTGCCCGCCCTAACGTCTCCGGCAGTAGCGGAAATAGTGCATCCCATCCGTTTGCCATAGCCACACCCCCTGTCTTGTCACATTCCTATGCGGCGGCTCGTCCAATTATGCAAAAAAGCACAAGGGTTGCTCGGTGAGCAACCCTTGTGCTTCTTAGAGGGGTGTTTTGAGGAGGGGTAAATGCACTCGTTTTACGAGAACTTGTCCGATGCAATATCGCAACGCTCTCTTGAGTACGTTTTGAGTATACCAGAAATGTAACAACGGATTGTGAATGGGTTATGAACAAACTGTAAGAAAATTTTAATAAAAAACCAAACAAATGTTTGCTTTTTTAAAAAAAGTGTGTTATACTATCCCTAAGAGGTGATGGTATGAAGTCGTTAACAGCCAAACAACAAAAGGTGTTGGCCTTTTTGAAAGAGCGTGCCCAAACCGGCGTGCCCCCTACCGTGCGGGAAATTTGCGTTGCCGCCGGTATTAAGTCTACCTCCACCGTACACACGTACTTAAAGGTGTTGGAGGAGGGCGGCTATATTCAGCGCGACGGGCGGCTTAACCGCAGTATTCGTATGCCGGGGGAAACCGTGGCGCGCGTGCCGTTGCTGGGTAAGGTTACGGCGGGTTTGCCCATTCTGGCAGTGGAGGAAGTGGAAGATTACGTCCCCTACACCGGCGGCGGTTATGCGGCAAGCGAGTTGTTTGCTCTGCGCGTTTCCGGCACCAGTATGTTGTATGCCGGTATTTTGGATAAGGATATTGTTATTGTCCACAAAACCCCCACTGCCGAAAACGGCGACATTGTGGTGGCTCTCATCGGGGATGAGGCCACTGTTAAACGCATTTATTTTGAAAAAGACCACATCCGTCTGCAACCGGAAAACGATGCGTTTGAACCGATTATTGTTAAAGAAGCCGTTGTACTGGGTAAAGTGATTTCCTTGGTGCGCAATTTTGGATAAACCAAGTGCCGCATTGCCGTGTGTTAAACAAAATGAAACAGAAACGAACAAACTGTAAATTCCGCACGCGCCGGGTTGACAATCCGGCGCGTTTTGCCTATACTAATAGGTGCGCAAGCACTCCTTTTATCATACGGGGCCGCAAAGGTTTCGACGGGGATTGTGAGTCTTGGTAAGCGAGTAGCGGTGCAGAACCGCTATAAAATCTGCAATTTTTAAAAATAAACGACAACTCTAAAGTTGCTCTCGCGGCCTAATTAGGCTGCCGTCCCTACCCGAAGTACCGCGGTCGGGATAGGGGCGTCATGAAGCGGTGAACGTGAACGGGCGGATGTCGCTCCACCCGTCATGACGAAGCGACTACCGTAACCCGAAGCCTGCCCACCGGCGTCGGGTGAGGGGAATCCCAAAAGATGGGCTGCACTCGGAGAAAGCCTTGACAAGTGATTTTCGGACAGGGGTTCGATTCCCCTCGGCTCCACCATAACGCGCATAGACGAACCCCAAAGGTTCGTACACGGTGGGTTGTGCTCCACCAAACGAAAAACCCGCTTAAACAGCGGGTTTTTCTGTTTTGTGTACAAATTTTTACACAGGAATTACCGGTTAGCCGTGTGTACGTGCATCTTACTCCTCAGCGGATTGGTCCTTAGTTTTCTCGCGTCGCCGAATGGCGGCGGTAACGCACAACACGCGGCGCGCGCCGTACAGTTTCAGCATTTTGGCACATTCGTCTGTCGTGGAACCCGTGGTAAACACATCATCCACCAACAACAGCGTTTTACCGGCAACGTTCACATTAGGGTGCACAGTAAACGCGCCCAACACATTGCCCGCTCGTTGCACGGCATTCAGGTTTTTTTGCGGTTTGGTGGCATAACATTTCGCCAATGTGGAAAGCAACGGCAATGCCAACTGCTTGGCTAACGCACTTGCCAGTAACTCACCTTGATTGTAATCGCGTTCGCGCATATCGGCGGACGTCATAGGAACAAAGGTAACGGCATCCGGACGTTCTTCCCCGTATTCACGGCGGACCACCGCAGCCATTTGCTCGGCAAAAAAGCGAACAGCCAGCGGGTCGTCGTACCGTTTGAGACGCAAAATACCGCGGTGCACTGCCGTATGATTATCACAATAAAATGGTGCGACAATGCGGTCAAATCGGTGACGATGGTGATGGCACTCACAATGCTCG
This sequence comes from Acutalibacteraceae bacterium, assembly GCA_045653425.1. Taxonomy (GTDB): domain Bacteria; phylum Bacillota; class Clostridia; order Oscillospirales; family Acutalibacteraceae; genus RGIG3009. The sequence continues at coordinate 56,279 of JAZOLU010000022.1, forward strand.
CGGTTCATCCCGCAAAAAGCACACAGCGGTGGCACAATGGGATGTACCTGGGCGCGGCAAGTATCACAACACAACGTTAGCGGCGGTATTGTCTCGTTACAGAAAATGCACCGTTCCGGGAACACCACCGCCGTCAGCCGACGGCCCCATTCCTCACTCTTTTTCATAATACACTCCTATGGTGTAATGCTTATTCCGTTCGCAACGCCACCACCGGGTCTTTGCGGGCGGCACTGCGCGAGGGAATGATGCCGGCAAACAACGTGAGCAGCACGCTGATGGCGACCAAAATGACCGCCACCTCCACCGGCAAGAAGGCGCGCAAGTTGGAAATGCCCGTTAACGCATTCAAAATGAGGTTGATGGGGATGCACAACACATAAGTTAAAGTCACGCCCAGCAGACCGGAGGCAAAACCGACTATCATTGTCTCGGCGTTAAACATACGCGACACGTTGCGCTTGGAGGCACCAATGGCACGCAAAATGCCGATTTCCTTGGTGCGCTCCTGTACCGAAATGAGCGTAATGACACCAATCATAATGGAGGATACCACCAGCGACACCGCCACAAACGCAATGAGCACATAGGTAATGGCATTAATTATTGTGGTGACCGAGGACATCATCAATCCCACATAGTCGGTATAACGAATACGCGACAGTTCCTCCACACGCTCGTTGTACGCCGCAATGGCATCCTCAATGGCATCTTTATCCTCAAACGTGGCGGCGTAAAGGTTGATGGTAGCCGGGGATTCCGGGTCTACGTACCCCAATTTCTGCAAATTTTCCTCATAGGACGACTCGGAAAAAACCAGCACTTCTTCATAGTAAGTAGCGCACTGCGCTTGGGTAAAGCCGGGCAGCGCCGCGGTGAGTGCTGCGGCCAACTGAGCCGAACTCATCCCGCTGAGTTGTTGCTGAATTCCGGCGGCATACTGGGCGGTAAATTGCTCGGCAATCGCCCCGGAGAACAGCTCTTGCAATTCCTCGTCCGCCATATCTGCCAAATACTCAGCAACCTCTTGGGTGCTCATACCGGTCTGTTGCGCCATTGCCTGCGCCAATGCTTGTTCCCGCGCGGCACGGTTCATACTGCTCAGTGCTTGTTTTACCGCCGCATCCACTTGCGCTTGCGGTGGAATGCTCATAAGGCGCACGTACGCCTCCGCCTTACCCTGCGTATTCAATGAACGCACGTAGGCGCGAAATTCCGTTGCCTTTTCCGCATCGGTCAGTTCGCCCGTGTTTTCGGCAAACGGCAGACCGGTAAAAATATCGGTATCCGGCGTTTGTTGTTGCGCCGTCAGTGCCGCAGTGTTGTCCGACTGGGCAATCACATGCTCCGTGAGCAAGCCGGTGTAACCAATGGAACCCGTGAGCATACCCGCCAATACATCCTCGTTGGGACGGATAATACCCGTCACTTTTAAACGGATACTGTTATCGTACACGTATTTTAAACCGGCTTCCGTGTCGCGCAGGTCGGTGTACAAACCCGTTTTTTCGTCTTTAACGTAGCAGTTTGCGTTAAGTGCGGTGCGGAACTCCATTTCGCAGATTTCCTCATACGACCACTTTCGGTCATCCTCCGGCAAGGTTTCCTTGTTAATGGCCGCATCCACAATGGCGTTGATTTCTTCCTCCGATTTGAGACCCAACGCATACAACGACATATCGTCAATCTCGTTGTTTTCATCCAGCACCAACACAATTTCATCGTAACGGTTGGGCCACGAACCGTACACCACGTCGTACTGCTTTTTGAGCAACGGACTGATGGGGTCGCCGTTGTCGCCGGATAACATTTCCTGCCACAACGACATACTGCCGCTCGCCATCGTCGGCATCATCGTACTGCCGCCCATCATTGGGTTGCTTCCCGTAAAACTCTGCCCAAAATAACGGGATAGCAATTTCTGCATTAATTCCTGTGTATCGGAACGCAGAATGGTGCCGTCCACCGCCTTGGTGTATACCAGCATATCCAACGCGTACGTATACTGCACGCCGCTGACAGACGTGTGTAAGCCGGACGTACTGTTCGGGTTTGCCCGCTCGCTTTCCAACCATTGCTTGAACGAGGTTAAATCGTTTTCCTGTGTTTCCACCGAGTTGAGCGCATTCACCAAATTGTGAAGTACCGGTTTTTGGTACACGGCATCGGTATTGTGTTCGCCGTCGGATTGCGCCGAACTGATGAAGGTCTGCATCAACGTGCCGATATCCATATGCTGGGCTTCCAACGTGAGCGGGTACGAAGCCAGTGTGTCCTCCTGCACGGTATCGATATACGCCGTCATCCCGCGGGACACGGCAAAAATTAACGCAATGCCGATGATACCGATACTTCCCGCAAACGAGGTCAGCGCGGTACGTCCTTTTTTGGTGAACAAATTTTTGAGAGATAACCCCAGTCCGGTAATAAAAGACATTGCCGGTTTTTTGGTTTTGCCCGCCGTCTCCTGCGGTGACGGTATCATCTCTTCATCACTCGGCGGAGCAGAATCGTCCGTCACTTCGCCATCCAGCATACGCACAATGCGGGTGGAATAGTGCTCCGCCAATTCGGGGTTATGGGTCACCATAATGACCAGTCGGTCGCGGGAAATCTCTTTCAAAATTTCCATTACCTGTAAACTGGTTTCGCTATCCAGTGCGCCGGTCGGTCCGTCCGCCAAAATAATGTCGGGGTCGTTCACAATGGCGCGGGCAATCGCCACGCGCTGCATCTGTCCGCCCGACATTTCCGCAGGGCGCTTATGAAGTTGGTCGGTTAACCCCACCGATTCCAACGCCGCTTTGGCACGCCGACGGCGTTCCGCTTTGGATACGCCGGACAACGACAACGCCAGCTCCACGTTCTGCAACACCGTTTGGTGCGGAATGAGGTTGTAACTTTGAAACACAAAGCCCACCGAATGATTGCGATAGGCATCCCAATCTCGGTCGCGGAAACAGCGAGTGGATACCCCGTTAATGAGCAAATCCCCCTCGGTATAGCGGTCCAACCCGCCAATCAAATTGAGCAGTGTGGTTTTCCCGCACCCCGAAGGCCCCAGTATCGATACAAATTCGCTGTCGCGAAACCGCAGCGATACTCCTTTGAGTGCGTGTACCGTCTCCCCGCCCGCGGGGTAATCTTTCACGATATTCTGTAATTTCAGCATACTCTCGTCCCTTTCTTTCCTCTTCATTATAAACCCTTTGGAAAGAATTTCAAGTTATACGGACGGTTTTAATGAAATGTTTACAAACCGCCCCGTTTGCCAAAACATTTATTGACACCACCCGCAAAAAATGCTACCCTTATTACAATACCTGCGTTAGGAGATGTTCGTATGGCTGTCTATACTTCGGTTGACCAACTCATTGGCAACACCCCGCTGTTGGAGTTGTGCCGTGTGGAAGAAGCCTTGGGGTTACACGCCCGTTTGCTGGCTAAATTGGAATATCTTAATCCCGCCGGTTCGGTAAAAGACCGTGTGGCTTTGGCTATGATTAACGATGCGGAAGCCGCAGGCAAATTGCAACCCGGTTCGGTGATTATTGAGCCAACCAGCGGTAACACCGGCATTGGTTTAGCCGCCGTAGCCGCCGCGCGCGGGTATCGCTTAATGCTGGTAATGCCCGACACGATGTCGGTGGAACGCCGTCAGTTAGCGGCCGCCTACGGTGCCGAAGTGGTGCTCACCGAAGGTGCCAAGGGAATGGCGGGTGCCATTGCCAAAGCAGAAGAATTGGCAAAGACGCTCCCCCACAGTTTTATAGCGGGGCAGTTTGTTAACCCCTCTAACCCGGCGGCACACAAGGCCACAACCGGACCGGAAATTTGGAAAGATACCGAGGGTGCGGTGGACTTTTTTGTGGCGGGTATCGGCACCGGCGGCACCATTACGGGCACCGGCGAATACCTAAAAGAGAAAAAACCGTCTGTGCACGTGGTGGGTGTGGAACCCGCTGACTCCCCCGTGTTATCCGGCGGTGCGGCCGGCCCGCACGGGCTGCAAGGGATAGGTGCCGGATTTGTGCCGGCGGTACTCAGCACCGCCGCGTATGACGAAGTAGCCGCCGTGACCACCGAACAGGCGTATGCCGCCGCGCGTATGCTGGGCAAAACCGAGGGCGTGTTGGTGGGCATTTCCTCCGGCGCGGCACTGCACGCGGCCACCCAAATTGCTGCGCGCCCCGAAAACGCGGGAAAAACCGTGGTGGTACTGTTGCCGGATACCGGCGACCGTTACCTGTCTACCGCGTTGTTTGCCGAGTAGAGAGATATTTTCCGACAAACGGTTAGAAGATTAATCATAACCACCAGTAAACTGGTGGTATGCACAGCCCCTAGAAGGGGCAACTACAGGCTTAGCCCCTGAAAGGGGCACTGAAGGCTTGGCACCGCATTACCATCACAGGCAGCCGCTCAAGCGGCTGTCTTTTTTGCCTACTTGTTCTTGCGACCCGTATACGGGTCGGTATACTCTTTGAATGTCATCTGATCACTGGCATAATCTTCTTCCAATTGATTTCGTATATATTCTGCAATTGCCTTTTTATTACGCCCCACCGTATCTACATAATATCCGCGACACCAAAAGTGTCGCGATC